>CACYHR010000007.1:0-4695 GCA_902774265.1 uncultured Eubacteriales bacterium | reverse complement strand
GCTCCTGAGAGCATCAGTGGGGGATTGTTACCCACCACTGATGGTCGAAAATGGAACCCGCCGCCTAAGAGGCGGGGGACATCCGGTGTCTGTTATAAGAAAACTAAGTGATGAATAATTAAATCAGCATGATTATTTGATTTTGTAATAACAGAGACGGTTAGTATTGCCGATATCAATTGTTAGAGATGTATAAAAGATTGATAAAATAAACATGTTAGTTATTGGGGTATTTTAATGGAGGAAAGGTAATGACCAGAAATTCATCTATGATGCGCAAGGTCATGGTTCTGATGATGGCGTTCGCTATCATGCTCACCTATTCAGTAGTGCCAATGAACCAGTCATTTGCGGCATCGGCAAAGAAACCTACGAAAATTACTTTGAATGCAAAAAGTAAGACCCTGCATGTAGGGCAGACATTCAAGGCAAAGGTAAAATCAGTTAAACCTAAGAAGGCATCTAAGGCTGTTAAATGGAAATCCAGCAACAAGAAGGTTGCTACAGTAAACAGCAAGGGTGTCATCACAGCAAAGAAAGTCGGAAAAGCTACTATCACAGCTGTTTCCAAAAAGAACAAAAAAGCTAAAGCCAGCATAAAGGTCACTGTAAAAGGTGCTGTTAAAGAAGTTCCTGCGACATTAGGCGAGGCTAAGGCAAGAACAATGAACGTATATCTCAACATGTCCAAATATGCTGAGGGAAGCGTAGTTAAAGCATGGGTACCTATTCCACAGAGTGATGAATATCAGACAATCGAGAATATTAGATATTCTGTAGATGGAAATGCTGAATCCAGGATCACTACGGACAAGGAATACGGGAATAAAATGCTCTACATCAAGTGGAGCGCAAAAACTCCTGCTGCAGAGAGAGTAGCAACACTCAATTTCGACGCAACAAGAGTAGAAGTCTCACGCTCTGATCTTAAAGATGATACCGCATATGTAAACTCTGACGAAGCAGAGAAGTATATTGAAGGCGGATCGGAATATGAATCCGAGTATGTAAAGACAAGCGATCCTGTAGTTCAGGAACTTGCTACGAAGATCGTTGGAAATGAAGCCAGCACACTCAAAAAGGCTAAGATGATCTACGACTGGATCATTGCAAACTTCCAGAGAATCGACAACGGCGAAGTTGTAAACGGTCATAAGTTCGAAGTACAGGGCTGCGGATACGGAAATGCTGTAGAACTGATCAAGGCATACAATGAATGCGGCACATCCGGCGGTCACTGCACAGATATCAACTCGACATATGTTGCACTCTGCCGCGCTGCAGGAGTACCTTCAAGAGAGATGTTCGGTATCAGACTGAACGATAACGCATCAGGCGGACAGCACTGCTGGACTGAGTTCTATCTGCCTGGAACAGGCTGGGTATATGCTGATCCGGCAGATGTTCTTAAAGAAGCAAGAACATATACTGATCAAGGTATGCCGATTGAAGAAGCAAGAAAGAAGGCTTCGGTACTTCAGAAGGCAGAAGCTCTCTGGGGCGGAGTTGACAACAACAGAATCGTCCTCGCTGTTGGACGTGATGTCACATTCGAACCTGCACAGTCATGGGGCAAGTGCAATACATTCGGCTATCCTGCTGCTGAGGTAAACGAGGAAAGACTCCCTGACTTTACAAAACCGGGCGAATTCGATTATGCAATCACCTGCACTAAGATCGGTGATCACGACTTCGTACACATGACCAAGGCTGAATGGGATAGCTACGGAATCAAAGCTGAAGATATCAAGAACACAGACTATCTCGTCGACGTAAGAGGCGATAAGGCTTCCGGCGGATACGTACCTGGAGCTGCAGAGTGCGGAGTAAGCAGTCCATACACAGAAGATCAGAAAAAAGCTATCAAAACTGAATATGACAAGATGATCGCAGATACTGCTACTGACAGACTGGTACTTGTTTGCGTATCAGGCAACATGCTTGCAAAAAATGCTATGGCAGCTCTTCAGGCTTCCGGAGCGGATATGAGCAAGGTCACTTATCTGATCGGCGGATTCAATAATACATGGAGCAAGAATTTCGCTACTATCTCTGCAGATAAAAAGAGCCTTTCAGTACCTGCATGGGTAACAAAGGGAGACGGCCCGGACGGCAAACTGCTCATGCTCAAGACCAATGATGTACTCGATCCTGATAAAGCGGATCTGACACACCATGTTCTGGTTAACGAGAATGGAAGCAATGCAAAAGCAGCACTGCTGAATACAAAGACACTGCCACTCCATGTTTATAACGGACTCATGGCTATCGGCGGAAAACCATATGACAAGTTCAATAAATCTGATGCATTTAACGAGGACGGAACTCCAAAGACAGGAGCTAAGCTCGGAACTGATGCTCAGAAGCTGAATGTAAGCTTTGTTGCCGGCGAAACATCCTACACGATGGCTGATTTCTTCGATCATGTAAAGACACCGACTAAGGATATCGTAAAAGCTGCAGATGTAGAGACAGAACCTTACGTAGCTGATATGAGATTCGGCGGATGCAAGGAAAACATCAATAATTTCATTCTCAGCCCAAGCGGCAACCAGACAGGATGCATCACATGCACATTCAGCTGCTGGATCGGAACAGTATCCAACGAGGCATATGGATACAACACAGAGGAATCCAAAGTCAACAGAGCTAAGGTTCCTGCTGCGGAAACACCTGTAACCGTTGTTTACACACTCGGATAATCGGCATATTTAAAACAGATTATCGAAAATTTAATATCTGAATTCGGGGAAAGCCCGATATCTGCGGGGATCAGCACTTTGCCGGTCCCCGTATTTTAGGTGTGCCGGGCATGGCACAGTTCTAACGGGTGAAAGTCCCGTCACGGGTATTTACCGCCAAGTGTAGCGAACCACAAGCCGGTGTCAGCAATGGCGACGGGGGAGGAAGTGGTGTAGCAAAGCCGAGGAGCCTACGAACAGAAACCGGATATGAGGCTAAATGGCGGGCAAGGTTGCCTAACAGACCGAAGCCCTAAAGGTAAACGTAACGCCAAGACAGTAAATCCGGAGGTTGTGCGGTGAAAGAATTGTGTCTTACCCCGGGAGGCCTGGGTAGCGTGCAATAGCACGTGCGACAAAAAGCTTATACCCAGGAGTCAGCTGAGACCATAGTATCCCGGAGCACCACTGGGGAAGGGTCTAATGTCAATGTATTGCAAATCACTGTAAGCAAGGTCGGAACAGTCCGAAATCGAGAATATGTCCAACAAGCAGGAACGTAAGCCAGCGGAGGCAGAAGGTAGACGGGACGATTTCCGACAGCTTTACGAACAGACAGAGGAGCAACAAGTGGAATTAATTGAGTGGATATTACAGGACAAGAATATCGACGAAGCAATAAGGGCAGTCAAGCGAAACAAAGGTGCCGCCGGAGTTGACGGAATGACGGTGGATGAACTTGACGCTTATTTTGCCCTGCACAGAAACGAAATAAAGCTTCAGATACGTGCAGGCGAATACAAGCCGAGTCCGGTACGAAGGGTCTACATACCTAAAGCCAATGGCAAGAAAAGACCGCTCGGGATTCCGACAGTAGTCGACAGAGTAGTACAACAGATGGTGGCACAAATACTGTCACTCGGGTACGACAAGTACTTCTCTGAGAACAGCTATGGATTCCGACCGAACAGAGATGCCCATCAGGCAATAGGAAAAGCACTCGAATACCTCAACGAGGGATGCGAGTGGGTGATAGACCTCGACATCGAAAAATATTTCGACACTGTGAACCATGACAAATTGATTTCAATACTCAGAGAACGCATCAATGATGCGAAAACACTGCGTCTGATTCGTCAGTTTCTACGAGCAGGAGTCATGGAGGACGGATTGACAAGTCCGAGCGAGGAAGGTGTGCCTCAAGGCGGACCCCTCAGTCCCGTGCTATCTAATGTCTACCTTGACAAACTCGACAAGGAACTCGAATCAAGAGGACTTTGCTATGTCAGATATGCTGACGACTGCAATATTTTCGTCAAAAGTGAAATGGCGGCAAACAGAGTCATGAAGTCTGTCACGAGTTGGTTGGAGCGCAAACTCCGGCTGAAAGTGAGTGCCACCAAGACCAAAGTCGTCAGGCCGACCAAAAGCACATTTCTGGGATTCACATTCTGGAAGAGCAAAGCTGGATGGAAGTGCAGACCTGCGGACGACCGCAAGAAAAGGCTGTATGACAAGACCCGTGCGATACTATGCAGACGGAAGGCGGCGGCAAGGACGATAAAGTCCACATTTATGCAGCTGAACTGGCTCATTCGAGGATGGATAAACTACTACCGGATAGGCAGTATGAAAGGCTTTCTCGATGAATACGGACAATGGCTCAGACACAAGGTGAGAGTAGTGATACTCAAGCAGTGGAAGAAGCCTAAGGCGATATTCAAGAATCTGATAAAACTGAACAGAATAATAAATGGCGGATTCGAGAGCGAACGACTCTTAATGGTCGCGAATGCAAGACAAGGATGGTACCGGATGGCAACCATCAGAGACATCAACCTTCTGTTGAACCCGGAAATCCTCGGACGCAAAACAAAAGATCGACCGGGACTGATCGATCCGTTGTCGTATTATCTGAGTTAATACTTGATTCTACATTGATGTAGCGCCGTATACCTGACCGGTACGTACGGTGCAATGGGAGGGTGATGGGAAACCATCACTCTACCCTATT
>CACYHR010000006.1 GCA_902774265.1 uncultured Eubacteriales bacterium | reverse complement strand
AGAATACTCGAAAGGTCCCTTATCCATCCAGACTTCCATGTCTTCCAGGTTATAACTGCCCTGATATGTCCAGCCGTCATCTGCAAGTTCCTTGCCTGTCTTGCCGATAAGAGCATCCAGCTCCTCCTGGCTTAAAATCTGATCTGTCAGTTCCTCAGTCTTTGTTATCACGAGCGGATCGACAATAGCATGCTGCTTTGCTTCAAAATCCGGATCACTGTAATCGATATCCATATAAGCCTGTTGGTCTGCTTCGGATATATCGGCTATAAATCTGTAATATGATTCCCCAGACTGGAGCACAAATATGACTTTATTATCATATACCGCCCACTGACTATCTTCAGGCGCGACTTCGAACGCGTCACCAATAGTTTTGATCTCATCAATAGCAATAGGCTTGGAATTAGTATTATCACTATTGGCGTTACTATCTTTTTTCTCTCCTCCTCCGCATCCTGCAAGTGCGAACGAAGCCATAAGCAGCACGAGCATTAGTGACAGAATTTTATTGACTTTTCTCACTTCAATATCCTCCAATTTAACACTAGCTTCACGAAAAAACAGTTATGCAACTTTAGTTTAGCATGCCGAAACTATCATTGAAAGTAGCCCTCTGCCTTAATACCCCGTTTGAATTCCGATTTTTCTCTGCGATACTGTGCGCCGTTGTCCTGTTGTATACAATGTGGAGATTTTTACGCCCCCTCCGCATCATCTGTCGCCCATCTCATGGTGGATCTTATTATGGCATGATCTGCACAGTGACATCAGATTGCTCATATCATGAGTTCCTCCCCGTGACTGACCCGGGCGGTGGGACACAAAAAAATCTGCAGATAAGATGCTCCGCAGAATGATGATCCGAGATGGTACGTCACAGAATCGCGGCGGGGTAGGTCTGCTGCTGCTCAGGATCCGAATCGCTTTTCTCAATCTGGTTACCTCCATTCAAAACTGCTCAAGCCATTCCAAAAATTCCTTTTCGGACGCTTCATCCTGCGCCATCTTTTTTCTCCAGTCTCGAACCTCGTTTGTCAGTTTGTCAAACCTTGCCGCTGCTTCAGTATCGTCCGGATGCCGGTTCAAATTCTGCTTGTACCGCATATATACCTTCCGATACGCTTTTGTAGCAGCATCATTCTTCTCTTTATTTGTCCTCGCTATCTGCGCGCCCACATCCCTGCAGGTCTTACCCTGATCCCCCCGGATAGGATATGAGCAGTAAACAGTATTGGATCTTCCTTCCGGAACAAAATAATTTCCGCAGTTCCTGCATTTCTGTATGTTTACCTCGCCATTTATACAATGAGCCATCTCAAAGAGCAGAAGCGAGATAGACGATTTTACCGTATACAGGGATTCAAGTCCTCTGTCTGTCAGCACCAGTCTGTAGTCAATGTGCTGCATATCCATATAATCTCTGTACAAAGGCACAAGCACCTTTATGCTGCGTTCATGCTCATCATCCCGGATCTCATCACTTTCCATAAGTCTGGTGAACATCGACTTTGTAACAGCATACTTACTGATAAATCCGCAGTAGCAGGAAAGCAGCAGCTGCAGTACAGAATCTCCGCCAAACTCAGAGCAACCGGAATCCTGCAGAACAAACGCTCTGGCACTGTCATCTGATCCGGACTCAAGCAATCTGATAAACTCAGCTCTTCTGTCTGAGCGGCAGGCACTGAACCAGTCTTCGGCCGTCACAAAGAACTCAAGCGCGATCATAGCACTTGTCACCGGCGGCAGCTCGGCATTCAGCCGCTCAGTGAACTGCATAAAAGCATCAATGAAATTCTCTTCGCTCGCTTCCTTCTCCCGGCTTTCACATTCCATGATGATCCTTTTGATATCTGCCGGTGCCAGCCTCAGGTACTCACAGATCAGCCCGCCCACAGGATACTCTTTATCCGAATACGGCATCATCAGTCTGTATTTATCACTGTCAAAAGTGACATTCAATCCATTATACATTTTTAGTTTTGAATCTCCTGTCATCATTCTCAGCACCTCCGCACATTGTATATTTGTCAACAATCATATTTATCGTATTCAGTTGTTGACTATGACAGTGTAGCATTTTAAATTTTATATGTCAACATTCTTTTTTATTAAATAAAATTGTCAACAAAAAAGAGAGCTTTTCTTCTCATATGTATGCTCTCCTTATTACTCTTGATAATTAATCATTTCTGCTCTGTCAAACCCTAAACGCATAAGTGGTGCTTAGCAAGTTTTTTGAATAGTTCAGAAATGACAAACTGTTGAAAGCGATTTCCTAATTCCTGACTGATTGGACATAAAATCCGAAACTGAAATACAAAGGTATGATCACTGTCGAACAAAGATGTAAGTTCAGAAAAGGATCTGATGTATCTGAAACTCTTAAAAGCCGAATCAGCAAGATCATTTTGCTGATTTCCTTAGTTCGGAAAACTGCGGGATGGTCCATAATACTACCATTAACTTTTTCAAAACATCATTCTGAAATCTCTTGCTCTATATCCTCATTCACTCCTATACGATAAACAATTGCAACAGTACAGTAATGTTTATTAACACATATTGTACAGTCAATTCACATTAATTAAAACTACTCTTTCAAAAAGAACTCAACAGTATCGTTTGAATCTAAAACTGTAATATCTATATCCAGATCACTTACTCCCTGTTCTACCAGCGCATCAGTAATTTCATCCAAAACCTTCTGATATTTTTCGAGCCAATCCTCTACCGTTGCCAACTGCGCCCTATATTCTATCTTCTTTCGTTGAAGGTCGCTTAACTCCGATACCTGGCACAGGGTCTTATACATAGTTCTGGAAATCAGCAGCCTTGCATCTTCATACATATAAGGTCTCTTTAAAATCAAGTCGTAAACATATTTAGTTTTCTTTGCGATCGCATCCAAAGACTTCTTTAATGACGTATCGACCGAATCAGAAACGCAAAAATAAATATCCCCCAACAATTGTTGCTTTTCACGATTAACATCATCAGCAGCTGAATCTATGAACTCCTTGTTGTCGATTAAATACGATCCACATTTCACACAATATTTAGAGTTATTCACTACTATATTGCCGCAGTTAGGACATTTCAGTGAATTCATTTGCCTTTCTCCTCAAACTATTCATCCTAATGATTTCTCATGTATTCACTGACAAAATCATCAAATGATCTCTCGCAATAAGTATCTGGATTACAGTGCATGCAGGCATGATACCTGTTCTTTGCAACACCATATGTTGTCTCACCGCTCCAGCTAGCCTGCATCAAATCTCCACAGCCGCTTATGTGATAAGTTCCTGATCTTGTATAGAATACACTCATCCTATCTCTTGCTTCAGTTGCGTATTCTTCTGCTTTTTCTCTTAATGCAGCTTCTTTTTCTTCTTCTATTCTCTCCTGCTCGGCATAATATGCATCTCCATCTGCAGAATAATCAGGGAGATCATTATTCCAGAAAATCTCTTTTGATAGTTTATGAACCTCTGTCACTTCGTAATCTTCACAAATGACCTTCAATACATCATATTTACCATCCTTTGATTTCCAGATATATTCTGTCGTACCAGATTCCTCATCATCTGACTCACTTGTATGCTCTCCTGCACCTGTATCATCAATATAGTCTTCGGGCATTCCTTTAAAAGGGATCTTGTCTTTTAGTTTTTCGATATAATCAAGTTCCTCAAGATGATACTCTGAGTCCACATTAAAAATCAGTTTTTTGTCCTTGAAGCTGAAGCTATTAAAACCTGTAATCATATATTCATCATCTTCAAATTCTACCGGATAATCATAATAGTCTAAGCCTTCAACAGCGCAGCCTAATACTTTTTTCAGCTTTTTGACTTTAGAAAAAGACTTGCCAATATAATCTTTTGCCTCATCTTTTATCCATTTTTCAATATGCTCTCTAGAATCAAGAACAAATGTAACGGATTTATCGGTGTCATTTTGATCATCCACTGAAAAGATGTATTGATCTCGGTCTTCCCTACTTCCGTCAACATTTTCCGTTTTCCATTTATACCCATACTTTTCTGCTGTGCTGACTGCGTCATCGTAAGATGAATATCTGCAACCTGAGATCGCAGATGTTCTCTCTGCAAACAAATCTTTGCAAGAAAGCGTTACTCTCGATGACTTATGCACCTTTGCACCAGCCTCCGGGAGCTGAGAAATGACTACATACTCTCCATGTAATGCAACATCTTTATCGATACTTTCGCCTTCACACTCAAATAAGATTTTATTCTCCTGTATTCCTGACTCAACAAGCATCTCATACGCAGTCTTGGCCTCTTTATCAACTACATCAAATAACGAGAAGGCTGTTATGATATTAAAAGCGATTGCGATGATCGCAGCCGCTATCACCGCAGCAACTGTTATTACAACAACCCTGTGATTATTCCATTTATCTTCAACGGAATCATAGATTGCATTTATTTGAAAAAACTGGGTTCTGCCAATAGCGGCACCGCAATTCTTGCAAAATGTAGATCCAAGAGGTGTCTGGCCTCCACATTCCGGACATTCTTTATATAATTTCTTAATTTTTACAAATGACGGTGCACGATATGAACTTTTGAAAGACAAGTATATGCTTAAAGAATCAAGCAGGTCCTTCCTCTTCCACGGAAAAACATGCCACTTGATTTGACTCTCTGCGGATTCCCTGGATGGTATATTATCAGCAGTTTTATCAATGGCCTTTTCAACATGCCGGACATTATCAATATGAGTTTTGATATCGGCTTCAGAATAATTCCTGGAAACTAGATATCTTCTAAATTCAAATGCTCTCATGCCTTTGAAAATCCTTTCTTAGACCCAAGCGTTTTATTATAGCATAAAAAAGACGGGCAATTGCTACCGCCGTTCATTACACCATATCCACAAACTCAAAGATCTCTCCATCTTAAATTCTCACATCTCAGATACTAAGTGATTATAAATCTACCTTGATATTACCCTCGCCCCGAACGGAGTCAGCGATAATTTGGCAATCTTGAAAAATTGCTTCCCAAACGGGATGCCTACGATTGTTATGCACCACAACACTCCGATCATCATATTTCCGAGAGCCATCCATATTCCAAAGAATAATAGCCAGACAATATTCACCACTGTTGAGACTGCGCCTCCTCCGTACTCAACTTCTTTTCCAAATGGGGAAAATGAGAGGGATGCAAATTTAAAACACTGTTTACCATAGGGAATCCCTATAATTGTTATGCACCATATCACCCCGGAAAAGATCCAAGACAATCCACTTAGAAAGCCTCCGAATATGAACCATAGGATGTTACCAATCAAACTCATAAAAACCTTTCCTCCTCAGTATTATTCTACATTTATAATTTTAGTGACATAATTGAAAGTCTATTTCAGATGATATCCCTAAGTTAAAGCAAGTTATCATTCACACGACAGATCAGCACAATCACTGCTTATTCAATTTCCAGCATCGCTATGTTACTTGCAGCCGTAGGATACCAATTGTCCCCGGCAACAACTGCCCTGACACGATATATCCCTGGCTTTGTCGGAGCTGCCCCATTGCTAAAGGCTCCATCATTCTCCGTAGTCTTTATTTTGGCTTCCTCGTCAGTGTAATAGATATATCTTACATCGCCGGTGCTGCCTTCAACAACTGCATCATCGATAGTTATCGGTTCACCTGTGTATTCTTCGACCTTATCTTCGATAGTTATAATTGTTTGGTGATCCGGATCATCAACGACCGTGCCTTTACTATAGTTGATAATATATCCAGGTTGAAAATTGAACACATAAACATTGAAAGCCAGACCTTCTCCATTATCCTCAACTGACTCGGCCTGCATGCTCACTCCTGACGCAACAGGATCATCTCCATCGTATATCGGTTCTACTCTGTACAATACATGATTCCCGGGATGTTCATGTATATATTCTGCGACCTTATTTTCATAAGGCAACATCCCTGATAGATTAAGTCTGCTTGTTCCGGTTATAAGATTCCTCTCGTTGGCGTTTTCTGCAGAAAGCTGCCATCCTATCAAGTGACATCTGCTCCAAAAATTGATTGCCTGCCAGCCGGAAGGATACACGGATCCCATGCCGGTTCTTTTCTCACCTTCAGCCGGCATTGTTTCGGTACAAATACTCGCCTCTGCTGTCCCACACCTTCCTATTTCATCAAGATCTGAGTATGTTTCAAACCCTTTTTGCGCAGTTTCCAGTTCTTCATCTGAAAATACGGGACGATTCTCATTGATTTCTACCGATATATCACCGTCATACTGCAACGACAGCAGGTCAGACTTAATCCCGATACTCTCTCTTATATTGCCTGTCTCAATATCAGCATCAAAACTGAAAAATGCAATAAAACCTATTGCCCCTAATACCATCAACATCAGGGACAACAGGACTATTTTTCTGTATTTGCTTTTTCTTTTGAAATTATATTTCATTGACTATCTGAGTTTCCGAATCTATCAGTAGCATTTTGAACAAGCTCTGTATCCCATGCTCTTGCCCGTTGAGAGAGATACTTTTGTAGGATTCTTCATATTGCTGCAATACTCATTGCTGTGATAACAGCTCCCTGACCTCGGGATCCAGACCTGGGCTTCTTTTTCCGCCTCTCTGGCTGCTTCTTTCTCTTTCTTTGCAGCCCTGGCTGCAGCTCTTGCCGCAACCTCCGCATCATATGCATCCTTATCCGCAGAGAAATCCGGCAGTGATGATTTCCAGTATACCTTCTTATACTTTTTACCGACCTTTCTGACAGTGCCATTCCTGCATACTACCTTTAGGACATCATACTTGCCGTCATCTGACATCCAGTAATATGCAGTTTCAACATCACCCAGATCATAATCGTCGTCGCTGTCTTCTGAGCGATCGTAGTCACCTACAGCTGTATCCGAAATATATCTTTCTTTAAGTCCCTTATAAGGAATCTTGTCCTTAAGAGTGCTTATTATTTTTACATCTTCGATATGCTGCTCTGTATCGGTCTTCAAAACAACTGATTTATCGGTAAAATCCACATCCTCCAGACCAATGATCACACGGTCTGAATTTGCACTGGCCGATGAACCATTATAGTCCTTACACTCGACTTCAAAATCCAACGACTTTGCTATGTCCTTAGCATCGGAAACATGCTCATCAACGCAGCCTGTGAATAATCGTGAGATCTCTTTTTCAATATTCTTTTTGCTGTCGACTTTGAAAATAACCGATCTATCATCATCTGAGATGGAAGCTATTTCATATACATAGAAATTATTCTTTTCTACATTAGACAGCTCACGATATGATTGCTCAAAACCGTTGTCCTTAGCAATGTCTGTCAGTTCATAAGTGTAATCATATTGCTTTGCGGTCCTGATAGCCTCTTCAGCCTTTTCATATCTGCAGGCTGTTATAGCCTCAGTACGCTCTTTGTAAATATCATTACACTCAAGAAAGATCCCGTCATCAGAATGAACCTTCTCACCGGCAGGCACCGACTGCGATATGACCTCATATTCTCCATCCTCAACATCAGAGTCAGATAAGGTTTCATCACAGTAAAATGAAACATCATCAGGATCAAACCCGGCATTATAAAGCGTGGTTTGCGCCTCTACAGCAGTCATTCCGGAAACATCAGGTACGGAAAAGGCTGTCATATAGTCAACACCGGCATCCACTCCGGCCATACTTGCAACAAGAGCCGCAATAACAATAACAGCCGCTTTCTTTCTCCTGAAGAAATACTTGATTTTGTCTACAGTCGGATTTGATACAATATTGCCTATATCATCAAACATCGCTCCACAATAAGGACAAACGTGATCTCCGGTCTGCACGACATGATCACAAACAGGACAATTGAAATATCTGGTCAGTTCAACAACTACTGGCTGATTCTTACTCTTTTTCTCTTTAATAATATCTTTAATCTTCATATGTATCAAATCAGTCATTGTTAGATTCAATATAAAACATTGATTATTTAAATCCGCGCTAATTATAAAAGCTGTTAATTTAAGTTTTTCAATCCTCTTCTTTGCTCTTATCTAAATCATTCTCCGACCCGTTATCTATAGCAGTATCATCGCCAATGTCGAACGATGATTCGTCTAAAGCGCAGCAATCTTGAACAGAGCCTACATTCTGATAATTCTGCTCCTGATACACTACATATTCAGTTTGTATTTCCTCAGATTTCTTTTCTTTTGCGGCTTGGATTTTACCTGCAATGAATACACATAATATACCCAATAACAGCAACAATATACCTAAAGGGATATTTGAGAAAAGGTAACAAAATCCGATGAATAAAGCCAGCAAGCCACCACAACCGATTTTAGTTTCCCAATCGCCTGCAACATTATCCTTACTATGTAGTTGTTTTGTTTCATACGGACGCTGTATCTCTCTATATGCTTTACTCTTATTGGCATATGTATTATTTTTATATGATTTTTTCTTCTTCTTTGCCGGCTTACTTTTGAACAAATCATCAACGCTGACAGTGGTCTTTCTATAGACCTTATTATAAACAGACTTTTTAGGATCCTTTATCATCCCCATCCCTTTTTTACCATAAAAGGGATTCGTAGCCTTTTTAATCTTTCTCTTTATTTTTCCAGTTGTCCTGGCTTTTATTCGTTTCTTGACACTAGGTTTTCTAACCCCGATTTTCATCAAGCAATACCTCACATATGAACAAATCTTACAGTATCAATAGTTTATCTAAATTATCCACAGACTTTGCATGCTCTGCTTTTTCTACTCTTCGCAATAGTACCGGAATGGATATTTGTGGATCTTGCAAGCGTTGGGCAGTTAATGCTGTAATGGTAAACAGATCCATTGTCTACCCAGTATACGACTCCTCCACCGCTAGATTTTTTCTTTTTTTCGTTAACCTTGATCTTAACAGTAGCCTTTTCCCCAGATTTTAGGATAACAGTTATCTTTGCTGTTCCCTTCTTTTTCGCCTTTACCTTGCCTGAACTTGAGACTGTAGCAATTTTTCTTCTGCTCGACTTCCACTTCTTGACTGAATCACCTCTACCCTTTTGCACCTTGGAAGAAAGACTCAATGTTTTCCCGGCAGTCAAGGTATAGCAGCTTTTCTTAAATTTCGCATAAGCTTTTATTTTCTCTACTGCTCTTGTTTCAGACTCTTCACAGTTATAACAAGTGCGTATTTCTTCCCCAGTTTCAAAAACCGTAGGCTCTTTTACTGTTTTCCAGTTTTTCCAATCGTGCGCGCCAATCACAGGTATTGCTTCAGTTTCAACCTTGCCGCATGTCAAACAAGTACGTTCCTTTAGTCCCTCTGTCAAGCAATTACCTTTATTAGTTATTACCCAGCTACTCCATTTATGATTTTCCGTTGACGGTATAGTTTCTTCCAAAACATATTCACAATGCCAACACGGTCTTATCTTTAAGCCAGTTTCTGCACATGTAGCTTCTTTACTTACCTTCCAAGGACCATATGAATGTTCTTCATCAACTACTTTTTTATTACCGCAATTTGCGCATTTAAACATTCTTCCATGATATCTATCATTAACTTTACCTTGATCTTTGTATGTAACCCATTCTGGTTTTTCTTGGAAATTATGTGCCTCGATCTGCTCTGCATTGAAAGATTCGCACCTTCCACAATATCCTGTTATCTTATGAAAACTATCATTATATTCTACATATTTTATATTACTGGATAATTTGTGATCAGCAAGCATCTTCACATACTCACCACAGCTATCAAAATAACCTGAGATTTGATGATGATTTGCATCCACATATGTACATTTATAGTCCTTACAGGAATTATTTAAAACATGATCACACTCACCATATACAATAAAAGACATTGAAAAAAAAGATATAAGAAAAAACGACCATATTAATAGTAATTCGGGCATTTTTCTATGACTATGCATTTTATTGTCTCTCATGCCACCCTCCTTTACTTATAAATACCTGGATTTACTTTTAATTGTAGTATAGCATATTAATGCTAAAGCATCTGCGGAGATAATCCCCCCATTACTATCACCTATAGGAGCAGTCGTATGCTATGACATATTATTTGTACTAGACCTTTAACGAGAACTTGTAATAGGTGTGGATATGATTTTGTAAAGATGCTATCAGCACAGCCTAAAAGATATGAGCTGCCAGTGTAGAAAATGGTATTCGGCAAAATAATTTGGTAGACAAACATTATTTTGATTCGATTCTTCTTTGCCATGTGCCGATGCAAAATTCGACGATATTCAGATATTGTTGTTTCTATTCACTTTAGCCATAACAAAGCGGACGCCGAAGTGCGTCTTTTTTTTTATGCGTAAGGTCTGAAGGGATGAGAACCCGGGGGTTCGTATCCGGGCGTATAATAATGAGCCGCCCGGAAAACCGCAGTCAAGGACGCGAATGCGTCGGCGCAGCCGATCTAAGATCCTTGACGGCGGGATTATCCCTACGGGCGCACCATAACAAAGCGGACGCCAGAGCGCGTCCGTTTTGTTATGCGTAAGATCTGAAGGGATGAGAACCCGTCTCAAAGATCATCTTGCTGATATTATTTCTTTGCTCTGAATCTCTTTACTTTAGAGTACTTCCTGCCGTAGATCCTCTCGTTCTTCCCTGTTGTCGGATTTTTCACTAATGTGCAGGTCCTTACTTTGACATAGTACCTCTTGCCGGCTTTGAGTTTATTGAGGTTCTTCCCGGTCGTCTTCCTGCTCACATAGACTTTCTTAGTTGTCTTCCCGGTAAACTTCTTTGAAGTGCTATAGACGATCTGGTATCCGCTGATTCCGGTCTGCTTCTTCCATGTGATCAGAGCTTTTCTGCCCTTCTTCGCCCTGGCAGACTTGATATTGACTTTCTTAACCCTGGCCTTCTTAACCTTGTCATTGTATTTGCAGACTGACGCAATGTATGCCTCTGCCCTTTCGAGTCTGTCTGCGAGCTTTGGATCGACCAGTGCTTTCTGAGCCGGAGTCAGGGCATCATAAGCTTTCCTTGCGGCATCTACCTGTTCTTTGGCTGCAGTTGTGACATCCTCAGGGATCGTACAGAGCAGTTCTGCCACAATGTCCGCCGCTGCCTGATCCTCCTTTTGCGGAGATTCCACAGTCGTTTCCTTTGGGATGATCCGATACGTCTTTTTCACGGAGCCCCTGTAATTGCCCTTGCAGGTCACGGTCACCGTATAGATCCCGACCTTTTTCGATTCGGCATTCTGATACGTCACCTCATAGTCCTCCGGGGAAAGCACCGTATTTCCGATCTTCACTGCTTTCACAGCCGGCTTTTGCACCTTCCCGTTACAGACAAAGGCGGTTCCGGATAAACGGACCGAAAGCGTTCCCGTCTTAGGCAGAATGGAATAGGTTGTTTTGCACCGGCCGATATAGCGGCCTCTTCCGATCAGCTCAACAGCATATTCTCCCGCGTTTTTATAAGCCTTAGTATCGTCTGACTTATACCAGATATAATCGGTTTTCTCTTTGAGGACCTTACCGTTATACATAAGCTTCGGTCCCTGTTCCCCTCCGTTATACACAACCGGTTCCACCGACAGATCCTTAACATCCACCAGATTTCCGCCGGGGATCTGCACACTCACATCGCATTCTGTCCCGTAGATATCGGACACAACGATCCTCCGGCTCACCGGGTTTCCGTCTGCGTTCGTATCCCGGATATCGGGCACATTGCTGATATCGGTGGTAAGCAGTTTCACGGAACCGGCGGTGTCCGGCGAAACCGTAAACGCGGTTTCGGACATGGGGATCAGGGTAAGATAGAACGAGCTTATTTTCACGGAAAAGCTCATGGTAACACCCTTGAGAGGCTCATTGAGCTTTTTCACCGGGATCAGTCGGTCCCCCTCATATCCGGTCAGGCTGATCTTAGACAGCACCCAGTCATCCCCGTCCGGTTCAAACACCAGATAGCCGTTTTTCATCGTCCCGTCTTTTTTATTCGGATCCGGATACATCATGTAAGCCATAATCTGTTTTTTGCTGAGCGGTTCCGTTTTGACCGCATGATACTTCCCTTCCGCATCCTCAACGGCCTGAACCGTCTGATCGTTATCTTCCAGATACCAGACGCTTCCATCCTTCAGGTACCAGTCCCGGTATTTTTCCAGTATGGTGTCAAGCGAATCGACAGCATAATCTATTCCCAGATCGCCGGTATCCCGGATCCCGTAAACTGTCCGAATGCTGCAGTCGAATCGTTCCGGATAACGCGAATACAGATAGGCCAGATAGCCACGGGAATAATCATCGTCCGGAGCATCCTCCAGATACGCCTGCACTGCGGGCAGCTCCGCGATCACCTTTGCTTTCACAGCTTCGATCGCTCGTTTGGCAGTATTTTTGATTTCGATCCGGAATGAATTTTTGTCCGGATTCGAATCGATCGTAATATTCTCCGGCTGAATGAAATCGGAGGTCTGCTGCCGGATGATCCCCCGGATCCACTGCTCCGCCTCTTCCTGACTCTCAGTAATGTATCCTGCCATTTTCAGGATTCGTTTCTCCCATTCGGTTTCAGCGCCTTCCGGATAGCTGTCCTCCAGATACTCTTTCAGATAGTCATAATTGATCTCATCCAACGGCGTGCCGATTTCATACAGGAAGGAAATGTAGAAGCCAATATCTGCCATCAGTGCATACTGCGCCGCCGTTTTCGCATAATTCTGCAGAGCGTTGCGTGATTTTTCATTCTTAATGTATGGAAGCGAAGCCGTGACCGATTCCAGATACTCCAGCGCGTAATCGCTGTCACGGACCGCCGGAAGATAGATATACATGCCGCTCGGCTTAAGCTTCTTATACTGCAGCTCCTGATTCTCATCCATCAGTACCACAGGCTCCTCCGAAACCAGACTCTCGCTGTATTTGCTGTAAATGATGTTTGGGTCATTTAAGATGCTCTGGATCTTAGCCGAAACACCGGCGTAATCATTGAGTTTTGTATAGCCGCCCTCTCCAATGCTCTTTGCGGATACTTCTTTGTTGGTCACAGCAAGGAGCGAGGCAAGGTTTCCCAGATCCCGGTAATAGGTATCCGGTTTTCCGTATTGAATGGAACGTTTTGCTGCGTCCAGCTCATCATAATACATATAGTCGTTCTGAGCATCCTGTGTATTGATCTGCGCCCTTAATACGTCCGCAAGTTCGGAAACTGCATCGGCAAACCCCGAGTTGATCAGCTTGGAAGTATCGACAAGCGCCAGCGTTCCGTAATCGGTTTCGTTTCCGTTTTTGTCCTTATAAAACGCGATAAAATCCTCCACCAGTTTCATGCCGAATGCGCGAACGCTCATTTCAGGAGCTTCCCCGAGCATGTTCAGCCAACCCCGGTAATCCTGGCCGTAGCCCGGTTCCGTCTCTGCGGAGGCAATGTAATAATCCGTATAATCCGCCAGTGCAAGGTTCAGTTCCGCGCTGTTCATCAGGCATGCGTCAAAATCGATGAGATCAAACTTTCCGCCTTTTGCTGTCACCTGGTTATCAGAAAGCGCATCAAGGATTTCCGGAAGAGACATGGTATCGAGCTCGCGGCAGTAATCATCCACCGCAAAGCCGTCGACGGGTCCGCCGCCATGATCCCAGAGTATCAGGTCATATTTTTTCGCAGGATACCTTTCTGCTCCGAAATTGATGAACGCGCGCAGTGTCTTCGGGTCGGACATCAGTTCGTCCCATGCCTCTTTCGCGTTTTCTCCGTCTCCGGTAATGCCGTCGCCGTCCAGCAGCACCAGCTTGCTCCGCATCGACTCGTTTGCCTTATCCGATCCGAAGGCTTCCCAGATGCGGTTATATTCCGTATCATCAAAGTAGTTTGGCATCATCCCTTCCGGGATCACACAGTCGTCCTCATCCAGCCACCAGTATTCGGCGCCGCCCGTCATCACCACAACGTGCACCTTGTTTTCCCGGCTGAACTTTGCACCGAGCACCTGCTTCAGATTCAGCGTGGCAAGCGCCGCCTCTGTTTCCAGATTGGAGCCGCACATATACAGCAGGATCGTGCGCTCCGCCTGCTCCGACGTTTCTTCCTGCGAAGAAAGCAGCGCCGGGCTTCCTTCCGCCCGGTAAGACTCCAAAGGCGCTGCAAATACAACCGTTTCCTGCAGACTCAGTGTGAACAAAAGAAGAAATGCAAGCCCTGCGCCCAGCCATCGTTTTATGATCGTCCCCATATCCTTCCTCCCTTACTTTTCTGCTGATCAGGACCACAATACTGATTATAACCAAGTATACATTGATTGTCCAAAAAGAACTACATACTTGTCTGAAGATTCCGGGTGGTGGGTTCTTAGTCTGCATGTTTATGCTTCATTCAGAAGCACTGATGCTTTGAACATATCGCCGTCTATTGTTATGTCAAATGTTCCTCCCATGAGGTTTGTGAGATCCTTTGCGATTGCAAGACCCAGGCCTGATCCCTCGGTATTTCTCGACCTGTCTCCTCTCGTGAATCTTTCCATCAGTTCATCCGGTGATATATTGAGTTCGTCTCTGGAAATGTTTTTCACTTCGAGAAGGAGTTTATCAGACTCATCGGCTGATCCGAAGTGCTGCAGCTTAGGTTTTGAAACATCAATATAAACTCTGCTGCCCTCGAGAGCATATTTGCTTATATTGCTTAGCAGATTCTCGAGCACTCTGTACAGCAGTTTACCGTCAGCCATCACCAGAGTATTATCTGTGCTGATCTTTTTGCGTATATCAAGATTCCTGCTGCTGAGTCTGTCTCCCATTTCCGCGAGGGACTGATCTATCAGTGCAGACAGATCTATCTTCTCTATCTCGCACGGGATGTTGCCGCTCGATGCCTTTGCCGCCTCGAACAATTCCTCGGTCAGAGTCTTGAGCCGCTCCGTCTTTTCCCTGACTATATCCAGATGCGCAGGTGCTTCTTCACTGTCCAGCCCTTCTTTTTCCAGTATATCCAGATAGCTGATCATTGATGTCAGCGGGGTCTTTAGATCATGTGAAACATTGCTGATCAGATCGGTCTTGAGTCTCTGATTCTTTATCTCGTTCTGTACAGCGGCATTAGTCGCCTCGGATATATGATTGATATCAGATGCCATCTTATCAAGATCGGTTTTCGGTCCGTTTTCATCTTCATCCACAGGTATTTTATAGGTAAGATTTCCTGACCTGACTTCAATTATACCTGCCCTTATCTCAGCCAGCTTCCCGATCCTGCGAATGACAAATATTATCGCTGCAATTACAGCCGCGAGTTCAGCTATCAGGAATACAAAAATGCTGTTGAAGAAAGTTCCCGCAAGCTCCGGTAAAACGATCAATGCCAGAAGTATCACACAGTATTTCACCATTAATTTGCCTGCTGCGTTTCGGTCACTGTCCGCGGGGATCGAGAATTTCCGTATGCTCCCGGCTGCGCTCCTGAGTCCTGCTCCGGCCTTCTTTGCACCCTCTTCTGTCTGTTTTGCGCCCCAGCCCAGCAGATCGAGTATCCTGCCCAGAAGAGATCTGTTGATCAGTTCTCCCGCCTTTATCTTCTTCACTAATGTGATAAGGCAGACCAGGGCGATCCAGATGCAAGCCGCCATTCCTGCCGTACAGTACCAGAATACTGTGTTGTTGGGTATTTTGAAGAAATACTCATTCCTGACTACAGGATCATAAATCCCGGCAAGCTTTATCAATCCGAAACTATTGTCTGCGCCGATCAGGTATATGATCGGAATCCCCAGAGAAACTGCTCCGACAGATGCGCCTGCCATCACCATGATATGTATTTCGCTCCATATTCTGTCAAAGCGGTTCATGACCGGTTTGCCGTTCTCATCTTTGCGGAAACGGCCGCTCATGACGCACAGCATTATCAGAGATATCAGGGCTGCAATAGACATTAATATGATTACGGTTATCCCATTGCTGATAAAATCTTCCTGAACATGCTTTCCGGAAAATTTTGCTAACCACGAAACGGCATATTCCATTTCGCTTTCAAATTCCATTTCCTGTTCAGAGTAATTCGATGCATCTGTCAGCTGAGCTACTCCGACTGTCACCGAGCCAAGGATCCCGATTGCTGTACCAAGAGCCGTGACCAGCATGCTGAGCAATACATACAGCCCTTTATTTGCAATTTTACCTTCATCAGCCGCGCATTCAGTTCCTTCTTCAGCTGTGTCTTCGCTGTAAATTTCATTTGGCATTAATTCTTTTTCCATATCGATCAACCTCTAGTATTTTTCTACTTTGTATCCGATACCCCAGACGACTTTGAGGTAGCGCGGATTCTTCGGGTCTATCTCGATCTTCTCTCTGATGCGGCGTATATGGACTGCTACTGTGTTCTCCGCACTGTACGCTTCTTCCTTCCACACATTCTCATAGATTTCCTCGATACTGAAGACTCTGCCGGCACTTGCAGTAAGGAAGCGCAATATGCCGTATTCGATCGGAGTCAGTGATACCGGTTCACCGTCAACACTGACCGACTTCGCATTGTCGTCGATTTCGAGGCCGCCGCTCCTGTATATATTGGCCCCGATAGCCTCAGCAGAGCTTCCCAGCTGATTATATCTCCTGAGCTGAGATCTGACCCTCGCAATAAGTTCCAGAGGATTAAAAGGTTTTGTCATATAGTCGTCAGCTCCGACATTCAGGCCTGTTATCTTGTCGTAGTCTTCAGACTTTGCCGAAAGCATGATGATAGGAATGTTGTGTTCCTCTCTGATGCGCATGGTGGTCTGTATGCCATCGAGTCCCGGCATCATTACGTCCATTATGATCAGGCTTATGTTATTGTCCCGCATAATGTTCAGCGCCTCGATCCCATCAAGCGCTATGACAGGCTTGTAACCTTCGCTGCGCAGATAGAACCCTATTGCTTCAGCAATTTCATTATCATCATCAACGATCAGAATGCTTCTCTCCATGACTTACTCCTTTCAACCTCTGATTGTATCTTAAATTATGAATATTAAGAACTCCTTATCATAATTATTACGATTTTCTTAAGAAACAAAAAACAGCAGCCTCAGTCGGCTGCATCGTAGCAGGAAGCCGGAATTTTTGTAAATCCCGGCTTCTCACTATATCTTTTTTTAGCAATATTGATAATTCTCACAGGTCTGCAGGATCAGGCCTGCTTAAGCATATTATACATTCAGAATCTCTTACCGGAGTTTAATCCCTGCTGCGGCCCGTATATATCATTTTGCAGCCGGACCAACTATCCTGTTGATGAAATTCCTGTTGAACTCTCCGTCAAGCTTCTGAAGATTCAGTCTTTCCAGGTCAATGTAGAGAGCGCTTGGATCATTTACGAACTTCATCGGATCTGATTTGACCCTGAACTGAGGTCTGTCGGCCAGCGTATGATTCCACATAGCTGTCGCTCCGGAAGTGCAGTTCATTACAAATGGCGAAACGTAATTATTGGCAGGATCCGCGAGATACTGAGACAAAACTGCCAGTTCATCTGCTGTGATCTCTACCGAATAGCTGTTATTCGGTGTCTGAACATAATTCTGCGTAAATGCCTTATATGATTCGCGGTTGATACTCATACCACCTAAGACTTCACCGTTAGCCGTGTTATGACCTGCGAGAGATGATCTGTATACTTCTCTGAATGTCCCGACCAGTCCGTCAAATGCTTTCTCACCGTCAAACAGTTCGCTTCCTGCCTTGTAATACCCAAGTTGTCTGATCAGTTCAGCCGCTTCAGTACTCGTAGCGATTTCACCTTTTGCCAGGGCATTGATTATAGGAGTAATAGCATCGTCATCATACATATAATTCGTAAAGCTGATGCTGTCACCGGATTTGACCGAGACCGGCTCAGGATCTGAATGCTTTCCATTGTAATCGATATCAAAATACGATTCGCGGTCTTTTATCTTAAGCGCGTCATCATTATAAAAAACAGGATCGGAATCGTATTTATCCGGATTCTTTTCGTAGTCATGTACCAGGCTGACAAACTTGTACGCAGGCTTATGGTATGTGTAATAGCTGATATTCATTTTAGTATCTTCATACGCTTTAAAATGCATCCAGCCATGTCCAACCATCTGTTCTTTCAATATCGGACGAGCTACTATCGTAAGCTTTCCGACCTTTCGCGATCCTTTGTAATCGCCTACGATCACCCTGCATTCAGCTTTTACGCTGTAATTACCGGATCCTGCATATGCTGTTACGTAAACAGCTTTTCCTCCCTCGGGAATATCACCGGCTATCTTAATAAGTCCTTTTTCTGATACTGTCACCAGAGGATCAGATGAAACATACTTGATGCTTCTGTCATAAACAGGCCGCAGCTTCATCAGTCTTTCTGTATACCTTGTCTTCGCCTTCAGCTGATATTTGTCACCTTTCTTTGCGAGTTTTACCGTCGAAGGCATTCCCTTGACTGCAGCCGCTGCCATCCTGTACCTTACGACTGTATTCCTGACAGCTTTCCATGTTTTTCCCGCAGCCACCGGTTTTTTATTGCATGTAAGAGCTGCAAGTACTTTACCATCTGTCTGCGCAGGACTGAATCCGATCACTGTTCCCTTCGGAATACGGTATCCGGAAGCAGGAATGATCTTACCTTTGTCTTTACCGCTGCTTATAACGATGTCAAGTGCGCCGCCGTCATTGTATGTGATCCTGACCATGTTTCTGAAGTTTTTGTAAACTTCGACATGGAACATCAGACCAATGTGATCATTGCCGTCAGCATATGCCCATATATCAGCTTCACCTTCAGCAGAAGCTTTGAGGATGCGATGAGTCTTATCGGTATATTTCAGCACATCTGCGGATGCAGTGTCTCCGATTATTCCCCATCTGATATGATTTGAACTGCTGCCTGATCCGAGAATCAGTTCAGCCTGATCAGCTATATCAAGAGTGCTTCCGATCGCCAGCTGTATCGTCTTGCTTCCCACGGCCTTCAGTTCAGCCTCAGCATATTTTACATTCAGTTTTGAGTTCTTATTATCCGGCATCAGCACATAATATGCACCTTCAGCCGCATCGTAATGTTCATCATCAAACACAGAGCTGCCGTTCATGCTTATGTCTGCAAGAGCATATCTGAACAGCGTATCCGAATCTGTTACATCCGTACCGAAGGATGGCTTTATAAAGATCTTTGTCCCTTCGGTAAGAACTGTTTCAGAACTTATTTCATGCTTTTGTCCGTCAGTTTTAGTATATATCTCTGTAGAAATATCCGTACCTTCGGCGCCGCTTACGGATATTCTCAGAATTCCTTCAGATCCTGCCCCCGGCTCGTCTCCGCTCAGTTTCGCAGGAGCACTGACATATACCCATCCTGTGCTGTCCCTGAATCCTGCATCAGGTTCGGCCACAGCGGTAGAATTATTGAGCCAGTATCCCGGCAGTCTTGAAATCACACTCTTTCTAAGTCCGTTCGGCGAATCATACTGAATTCTGCCATATCTGTCCTTTGCCTCGAGTTTATACGCCGTATCTTTGCCGTTTCTTGTTCCCACAGATGCATTCCACGCATCTGCAGCAAGTGTAGCGCTGTTGCCGCAGAACAGCGAATACTTATCAAGTCTGCCTCCGAGTGTTCCGGCCAGACTGTCGAGCTGATTCTGCGTTATATCCACTGCATATGAAACATTCTCATACTGATCCTCAGACAGTTTCTGGGCATACAGTTCTCTGTTAAAGCAGACTCCGCCCTTTACTGTTCCGTCCATCCATTTACTGTAATCCAGTCCCAGTCTTCCGATCAGAGCAATGACCTTATCGAATGATTTTTCAGTGAAGTTCTCTCCGCCGCCTGCAAGACCGAATATTTTTTCGATCACTGCGGTCTTTCCTTCCCTGCGTATACCTGCCCAGAGAGAGCTGTTCCTGAGAGATTCATTCATCAGCTCTTTCATACTCATGGAAAAATCACGGTACATTCCTATTGTAACGAGTTCTCCGCGATCAAGGACCATTGTATCTGCATCATCAGTATAACTGAAATATTTATCTGCATCAGTTCCTCTGTGGTTTGAACCATTGGCAATACTCTCCCTGATATCCTTGTAATACCGGTCGGATATATCATATGCACAATACAGATCGTCTGTATTTATCTGCAGTCCGTCTTTGTATGATGTAAACAGCAGATATGCGTGTCCTCCGGCGAACTGTTCGGCATCATCACAGCGTACAATCAGCTTGAGCCGTCCGACTACATCCGAGCCGTCGCTGTAATCGCTCACTGTCACAATGTATTTCATCGCAGAACTGCCCGAACCGGCAGTGATCACTGTCGATCCTTCCTTAAGGGCGTTCAGGCTGCCGCTCTCGTCTACCCACGCAACAGATTCGTCAGCAGATTTACATGCCGTACCGATCTTTACAAAATTCTTTACAACATCGCCTTCAGTAAGTGTTACAGTCTTATCCGTTACGCTGCTGTCAGCGGCAAAAACCGCTGCAGGCATCATTGTAAACATCATCACTGCGCACAAAAGCAATGTGATGACGGATTTAAATGATAATTTTCTCTGCATTTTTATCTCCGTTTCAGTTATTCATGCTTATAAAATTATGCTGAATTAACTTTAACATAAATTCACGGAAATCCCAAATAATAAATGATAAATCAGGGCATCGTCTGACGGAACATGCACCAATTGTTCCGTCAGTCAATGCCCTGGCTATATGGAGGAATAATAAAGAATTACTTTATATATGTTCTTATTTATAATGAAAACTATTTCATAAAGAATTTCCTCAGATCAGCTTCTGTCGTGTCGTCGCCGATAGTGATGAGTTCTGTGCCTGTAAGACGTGCAAACATAGCGATATCTTCTCTTGTGAGCGCTGTTGATACTACAGAGTGATGAGCTCCGCCCGCATAGCACCATGCAGCTGTTCCGATCTCGAAACTCGGCTTATGTCTGTACATGATCTGTGCAACAGGGAGGTTTGGCATTGGATGCGGTACCTCTACAAGCTCGATGTCTGCGCATACGATGCGGAAATGATCACCGAGGTCTATAAGTGTGACCTGGATTCCGTCGCCTGTTACAGAATCAAATACCAGTCTTGCAGGATCCGCCTTGCCGCCTATGCCGAGTGGATGTACCTGGATCTTTGGCTGTGTTCTTGCGAAGGATGCAGGGACCTCAAGCATATGTGATGCGAGCTCGAGCTCTGCACCCGGTGTCAGATCGTATGTGTAGTCCTCGATAAATCCAGTAGCACCTTCTCTGCACTCAGCCATCTTCATGAGTACTGCTGAGAGAGCACTGATCTTATAGTCTCCCTCAGGTCCGAAGCCTATGCCCTTGGCCATGAGATTCTGTGCTGCGATTCCCGGGAGCTGATCCATTCCGAAGAGATTCTGGAAAGTATCTGTAAATGCTTCGCAGTTATTCTTTGCAAGGAATTTCTCAAAAGCGATCTCGTATGCTGCCTGCTGACGTACTGCCTCTACATTGTCGGTGTCCATGATGTACTTTGAAGTGTACTCATCCATTTTGGCATCGATCTCTTCTTTTGTTGCTTCGTCAGCAAGCTTAGCGATCTCACCTATACCCCAGTATTTGATTTCCCATCCGTATTTAATCTGAGCCTCGAGACGGTTACCGTCTGTTACAGCTACATCACGCATGTTGTTTCCGAATGTTGCAACTGTCAGATCCTTTGACATCGCAACAGCCTTTGCTACCTCTGCAAACTGACGGATGCGTGCGATAACATGATCGTGCTTATAGTATCCGGCTACGACTTCATGAGGGATATTCATCTTGGCAAGAATGAAACCATACTCACGGTCGCCGTGTGCCGCCTGATTGAGATTCATGAAATCCATGTCGATCAGGTCATAAGGAAGCTTTTCGTTAGCCTGTGTGTGAAGGTGCAGAAGAGGTTTCTGCAGGATCTGCAGTCCCTTGATCCACATCTTTGCAGGCGAGAATGTGTGCATCCATGTGATAACGCCTACACAGTCATCATCATTCATAGCAGCGCGCATATCCTCTACGCATATACGCGAGGTCTCTACTGTAGGCATGAGCACTACTTCTGCAACTCCCGCGAGCTTCTCATTGAGAAATGCTGTCATTTCGGCGCAGTCTGCAGCTACCTGTCTGAGACATTCCTCACCGTACAGGTCCTGTGAACCCGGAATAAAATATAGTTTGCTCATTATTCGTTACTCCTGTTGTTCTAAAAAATGCTTGTGCTTGTTATTTGATTACGCTCAGGCTCTCTCTGTCTGCGAAGATAGCTACGAAGATCAGGAATACTACGCCCTGGATGAGCTGCATTGCCTGAGTTGTAAGACCCATCATGGTGAGTCCGTTGTTAAGTACAGTATATAACAATGCGCCGACAACTACATTCTCAAATCTTACTTTGGCTCCGCCGGAGATAGGCATTCCGCCGAGTACGAGAGCGATGAGGATCTGAGTTTCGAGCTGGTTACCTACATTAGCTGTAGCCGAACCGTTCTTTGCGATATTTACGAAAGCAGCCAGTCCGGTAATAGCACCTGCCAGTACGTAGATGAGGAATTTCATCCTGTCTGTGCGGATACCCGCGAATTTTGCAGCTTTTTCTCCTGCACCTATAGCCTTGAGATATACTCCGAACTTGGTGTAACGGAATGCTACATATCCGATAATAAGTACAGCCAGTGTCAGTCCGAGCTTGAGAGCTGTAGTATCGTAATCATATACCTTCATATCTGCGGCTACAGGCGAATTGGACGCCATGTATTTGATGAAGCCGCGGAAGAGGAACATCGTACATATTGTAACTATGAAGGACTTGATCTTCCTGTTTACATAGAAAAATCCGTTGATCGCGCCGATAGCTGCTCCTGCGACAATACCGCCGACTACAGCCAGTCCCATGTTGACTCCGCTCAGGAGGCATACAACGATGGAAGCGATACCGAGTATCGATCCCTGGGAGAAATCAAGTCCGCCCATTGTCATAATAAAGAATACACCTGTTGCAGAAATCATTGTAACGTACACCTGATTGAGTACGAGACTTCTGCTTGCCCACAGACCGCCGCCCGTGAGTATATTAAATACAAGGAATACTACAACGAGTCCTACGATTGGCAGTGCCGCACGGATAAGGCTCATTCTGGATTGTTTTTTTAGAGCGAGCTCTTTCGAGTCTGCTGCTATATTATTTTTTCCTGCCATGACCACTCCTCCTTATACCATGCTTGCGATGAGGTAATTCTCATCCATTTCCGGATCACGCATGAGTTCGCTGCTTATCGCACCGTCCTTCATGATTATGATACGGTCGCACATACCTATAAGCTCCATCAGCTCCTCGGAAATCATGATTATTGACTTTCCTTCTTTTCTCATTCTGTCCATGAGCTGATAAATATCCTGTTTTACTTTGATGTCTATACCACGGGTAGGGCTGTCAAGAACAAGAATATCCGAATCCTTACCGATCCAGCGGGCAAGAACGACCTTTTGCTTGTTTCCGCCGGAGAGGTCCGAAACAAATTGTTCAACGCTCTGCATCTTAGTCGACATCGCAGCTGCATGCTCGTTAGCGAAATCCTTTAATTTTTTGTCGCTGAGCAGATGCATCTTGTTTGCAAGCTCATCGAGTGAAGGCAGGCAGATATTCTCCCTTATGCTCTGATTAAGAACAATAGACTCGTTATCCCTGTCTTTTGATGTATAAGCTATGCTGTGTCTGATAGCTGTAGGGATATCGTTGATCTCTGTTCCGTCAGCGAGTGTGACTGATCCTTCTCTGTCGAATGAAGCGCCGAAGCAGGCCTTGCCTATTTCATGCATACCTGATTCCGAAAGGCCTCCGAAGCCGAGGATCTCACCCTTATGGAGATCGAAATTGATATCGTGTATCTGTCCCGGAACGCTGACATTTTTGACTGACATAACTACTTCGTCAGAGATTTTTTCACCATAGTCTGCTCTGTAGTAATGACCTGTGACTTCTCTGCCGACCATCAGCTTTTTGAGTCCTTCCTCGTCGATATCCGCACTCTTTACTGTGTCGATGTATATACCGTCTCTGAGGACAGTTATGGTATCGGACATGCGGAGAACCTCCGGCAGGTCGTGAGAGATAAATATGACAGTGTTGCCTTTATCTCTGATACTGTTCATCTGCTTATAGAGCTCTTCACGTCCTTCCTGCGAAAGTGCAGTTGTCGTCTCGTCGATAACGACGATCTTAGGATCGAAATATGTAGCCTTGACGATCTCTACCAGCTTTCTGTCTTCGAAATTATATGATTCTACCATGTCCGAAGCCTTGATGCGGTCAAAGCCGTACTGCTTGAGCAGCTCGTTCGCCTCGCGGTTCATTGCGTTTGTGTTCTTAATTCCCATTTTGACAAAACGCTCTTCGTGTCCGAGGAAGATATTCTCCGCAACAGTCAGTCCGTCAAGGGTACCGAGTTCCTGAACGATGATAGATACGCCTTCGTTGTTGGCTTCTACCTGATTCTTCGGATGGATCTCATTACCGTCAAGAATGAACTTGCCGCTGTCCTTCTGGTAGATTCCCGTAAGCGAATTAGTAAGTGTTGACTTGCCCGAACCGTTCTCACCGATCAGCGCATGAACCTCGCCCTTATTGATATCGAACGATACATGATTCAGGGCCTTTGTTATACCGAAGGTTTTGCACACATCCTGAACCTGTAATCTGATTTCACTCATTGTACTTCTCCTTCCTATTTAACAATCTCGCCCTTTGTTACCTTAGTAGTCATTGTTACTACGATAAGGAGTGCAAGTCCTGTGATAACGTCCTGAATAGCTGTCGGAGCTCCGAGTGCGATGAATCCGAAGAATATGATGTTGATAACGAACTCACCGATAATGATAGCAGGGAGCGGCATTCCGTATTTCTTGAATGCAAGGCCGAAGAAACAGCCCATTGTCGGAACGAAGTTACGGCTCATTGATGCCATACCTGTAACAGCTACCATTGATGAACCATAGCTGATAGTCAGTACAGCCATGATTCCGAAGAATGCTCCGCTTATGATGAATGCGAGCACCTTGTAGAAATTGACATTGATACCCATATTCTTGGCTACGAATTCGTTGCTTCCGATAGCGTATGTATATGTTCCTACTTTGGTGTAGTTAAGCAGAATATATGCACCCGCGAAAGCAAGTACAGCCAGAATCAGGTTGCCCGGCATCTGGCCGAGCGCTCTCAGGTTGGATGGAAGTGTCTGTTCCACACCACCTGCTATAAAGTTCGCAACTGATTCGTATATGAGAGCCAGACCTGTCGTAACGATCATTGACGGGATCCTGAGTTTTACATAAAAGAATCCGTTGAGAAGGCCAACGATCGCACCGGTCAGAATGCTGCCTATGATGAGACCGGCATAACCCATTCCGAAGCGTGTTGCGAAAACACATCCGACTATCGCGGAGAGCATAATATTTGCTCCGATAGAAAAGTCGAACATGCCCATTACCATTACGAAATAAAATCCTACAGCTCCAACAGCCGCGAGGAGTGATGCCTCGAAATAGCTGAGGAGATTGGCAGGTGAACCGAAATTACCGGGAGTCAGGACTTTGAAAACTGCCCATGAGAGGACAACGAGTCCAATAAGGATCAGATACCCTTTTACGGTTCCGGACATGCCTTTTTTTACTTTAGTTTCGTCAGCAGAAACCATCTAATCCACCTCTTTCATTAGCCATAGACAGCCGGTGTCGTTTATCACGATACCGGCCGCTGTCATCCAGATAATCGAAGGGGACTGTCCCCCGGTAAAGTACCCCGAAAGATAGTCCCCCAGTAACTTATATCCTATTTGCCGGATCTTGCAGCTGCATCTTCGATCGATAATGATGCTGCCTTTGCCTTCAGGCCTTCCATGTCGAGTTCTGACATTTCTACGAGTTCTTCATCAGTGTACGGGAGCTGATCTACGAAATATTTCTCATAGTCTGCATAGTCTTCCGGTGAAGATACATACAGGTAAGGGAACGGAATATCTTCAAATTTGCCTTCGATTCCTGTGTAGTTGCCCTTCACTGCATTGTATACTGCCATGAATGCGAACAGTGGGTCGCAGTAGTGTCCGCCGGACTCGCCTGCCATGCTGCCGTTCTCAAGTCTCTCTCCGAGATCCGGAAGGAAGTCTGTGGAAACGATATCGATGTCTTTTGTCTTGCCTGCACGCTCAACTGCTGCGATAGCACCCTGGAGCGGATCTCCGCCGCCGCCTGCAGGGATAAGAGCATCAAGATCAGGATTAGCGCTCATCAGAGCCTCTGCAGCCTTGGAGCCGCCCTCTGAAGAAGTACCTGCATACTGTGGCTCAGAAAGAGTTGCCTTATCATCAGGATGCTCGCTGTTCCACTTTTCTACGCCGGCCTTGTAGCCTTCCCATCTGCCGAGCCATGTAGCATCGCCCTGCTCCCAGCCGATGAGACCGATGTTTCTGTCGCCCTTGTCGAGAAGGATCTGAACAAGTTTCTCGCCGTTTTCAGGTTCGTTCTCATGTACAGCTCCAACATAGTAAGGGGAATCTGTTGCTGCTTTGAAGATATCTGCGCTGTCTTTTTCGCTTATAATACGGAAGAACTGTGCAAGATATACGCCGTTGTCATTACATGTCTTGATTGCGGAAGCCATCTCTGTATCTGAACTGTTGCAGATGATGATTCCCTGGCATCCTGCTGCGCAGAGCTGCTCAACAGATGCTGTTACCTTTTCGGATACGTGACCCTGGTCTACATACTGAACCTCAACGCCGAGTGCTTTTGCAGCTTCGTCAATGATCATCTTGCACTGGGAGCCGAGAACGTCTGTGGAACTCCAGATGGAAACGCCGATCTTGATCTTTCCATCAGCAGGAGCTTCTGTCTCAGTAGATTCTTCAGTAGATTCGCTGCTTCCGCCACCGCATGCTGCAAGCGAAAATACCATCAGGACTGCCAGTAAGAGAGCCAGCATCCTCTTAATATTGCTTTTTTTCATCTTCTTCCTCCATTTACATATCGTGCAGCTGAAGGCCGCACATTCCGTGAATTTTGTTTTGTGACCAGAGCCATACAGTCTGCCCTGACCTATTCGTATGATATTGCATCGATGCTTCCAAAGGTATCGACTCATTTTCGTTTTTTGGTAAAAATTTTTGCCTGCATGAAAAAAGGGAGCCGAAGCTGATCTCCGGTCCCTGAAGTGCGAATTGCCCTCTGTCAGTCCTGCCCCTGCAGCTACTCCTGCAGAGATTTGCGGTATTTGCTCGGTGATATTCCCTGGACTTTTTTGAACACTTTGATGAAATAGAAATAATCGTTATATCCGACTATCTCAGCGATTTCACTGATAGACATTGAATCATCCGACAGCAGTTCCTTGGCCCTCTGTATACGAAGCTGAGTCACATAGTCAGAAAAAGTCATGCCGATCTTCTTTTTTATTTCCGTACTCAGTCTCGCTATGCTGACTGTATACTTTGAGGCCAGAGTGGTGAGCTGTATATCTTCTGTATAATGATCCCTTATATCATTGATGACACGGTCAATCATTCTTTCCGGTACCTGAACACTCTTCCCCTCCGGGGTTTTCTCCCCGCTGTCATCTGCAGTTACATTGCTCAGTATCCTGGCAAGCTCTTCCTCTTTGATCGGTTTGAGCAGATAGTCATATGCATGATGCTGCACCGCTTCCTGTGCATATGAAAACTCTGCATACCCCGATATCAGCACTACTTTCGTTGATGGCGAAATATCAGGAATTTCGCGAAGCAGCTCCAGTCCGGTCGCTCCGGGCATGCGTATATCAGTAAACAGTATATCCGGCTTGAATTCAGCCAGTTCCTCTCTGGCCGTAATACCGTTATTTGCTGTTCCGACGACCCATATGTCAAATCCTGATTTCTCGAGAAGTTTGGTCAGTCCCAGTGTGATCCAGACTTCATCATCAGCAATATATACCGTCAGCATGTTTCCTCTCCTCCTGCGTTCAGTTCGTTATGCCACCTTTATCCGAACTATTTTTTGATGTGGTCCGGCAGAGATATTACTATACTGGTTCCTTCTCCTTTTATACTGTCTACTGTGACAGTGTATTCATCATCATAAAACAGTCTGAGTCTCTGCACTATATTGCTCAGACCTATGCTGGTGCTCTCACCCGGATCGTCTATCATCTCCCGTACAGCTTCCAGCGTGTCCTCGTCCATTCCTACTCCGTTATCCTCTACTGCTATCTCTATCCTTCCGCCGTTCATGAAGACTCTAGTAGAAACATAGCCGGGTTCGACCGACTCCTCCAGACCGTGGAAGACAGAGTTTTCCACGAGCGGCTGCAGCAGAAATCTTATAGCCGGCTTATCGAGCACCTCATCTGCAATATCGGTGATTATGGATATCTTGCCGGAGAACCGGTAGTTGATGATGCTTGCGTATTTTTCTATATACTGCACTTCGTCACGGAATGTCACTATATTGCTGCCCTTTACAGCGTATCTGAAAATATCCGAAAGAGACATTGCCATATCAGCTATATCATCCTCATCATGTATCAGAGCCATATCTCTCATACACGACAGAGTGTTATAGAGAAAATGCGGATTGATCTGATTCCTGTAAGCCAGTATCTCCATTTTCTGACGCGCCAGTTTTGTCTCGTACAATGTGATTTTGCCGGTCTTAAGTTCTTCTATCATCCGTTTGTTTTCATCAAGAAGCCTGTCAAGGCTCGACGCTACGACACCGATATCGTCGGTTCTGTGCATATTCAGCCTTTCATCAGGGTTTCGTATTGCCCGGTTTATAAACTCCGTGATCTGATCGATAGGTTTTGCCATGCGGAAATATGAATAGCCTATCAGCAGCAGCATCAGCAGTATCGATACGGAATACGCAAGTATCACCAGGGTTCTTGTCCTTTGGTTGCCCTCGGTATTGGCAAAAATATTGACAGCAACAGCAACCTTGATACCGTTATCCCACTCACCCTCTTTGTATATGTATGCCGGATCATTACTAATCTCATTCATAGTAATATCCGGATCTATCTCACCGCTTTTATATACGGCAAGCTCAGAGATCTTTGAATCGCTCAGCATGGCAGCTGCGCTGTGGCCGGCCAGAATACTCCGTATATTTCCGTCGATAACCCAGTGCTCCATGATGAACACGCACATTCCGTCTATTGCAAGTTTACCGTCAACGGTGGTATAGATCGGATAATAATATGCGTAATTATAGTCAAAGTCATTGCCGAGATAATGTCCAGCGTCAAAATCCTCTGCGGTACGAAGGTATATCCTGTCTTGGGGAAGCTTGGCGTTACGGCCGAGATGCGCTACTTCGTTCATGTCTTTGTCAAACAGCATCATAGCTATTACATCCCTGTTCTGTGCTGTGATCTGGGAATACAGATGAAGAAGCTGACTGCTCATGGACTGAGATGGATCATCCGCATTAAATTCATTATCATTCAGTTCCGGATCTCTGAAAAAATATGTCGCCTGATAGCGCAGTCTGTCTCTGTGAAAAGTGAGGGATTCATTGATCTGATCCATAAGATTGTTACACAGGGTTTCGGAGTTCGCTTTTGACATGTCAAAAATATATCTCTGTGACACGATAAGAGACCCGGTAAATACCAGAAGGATTATCAGTATTATGCATAGCAGCTGAAGAAGTATGCTGTTCCGTATCCGTTTATTCATTCTTTCTGAAGTCAATGCATATTCATATACATGAAGCTATTTCTATTATTATAGTCAATATCATGCGCGGAACAATAAATAAATATGTAAATTGTTCCATATATCCGTTAAATTATTACATTGTCGTATTATTTTTGCCGATGTTATAATTTGACGGACTAAAAGGATCCTGACGGATCCGAAGCTAAAATGCATGGAAAGGAAGAACACAAAATGGATCTGAGCAAAGCTACACTTGGAATAGAATTAGGCTCAACACGAATCAAGGCAGTCCTTATCGATGAGAATCATATCCCTGCAGCATCCGGCGATTATGAATGGGAAAACCAGCTGGTGGACGGAATATGGACATATTCGATGGAGGCAGTCCATACCGGAGTACAGGCTTGCTATGCAGCTCTGCGCGAGGATGTCAGATCAAAGTTCGGAACAGAACTTGACACAGTAGGTGCGATCGGCGTTTCCGCAATGATGCACGGATACCTGCCTTTTGATAAAGACGGCAATCAGCTCGCAGAGTTCCGCACATGGCGCAACACTATTACAGGTGTTGCAGCTGAGGAACTGACAGAACTCTTCGGCTTCAATATCCCGCAGAGATGGAGCATCGCCCATCTCTATCAGGCAATCCTCAATCAGGAAAGCCATGTCGGAGATATCGCCTATCTGACGACTCTGGCAGGATACATCCACTGGAAGATGACAGGCTGCAAGGTAATGGGTGTTGGAGAAGCATCGGGAATGTTCCCTATCGATTCGGAAAAGCTCGACTATGATGAAACCATGGTCCAGCAGTTCGATGCTCTGCTTTCAACAAGCGGATTCGGATGGAAACTGAGAGATATACTGCCTGAGGTTCTGACTGCAGGTGAAAACGCGGGCTGTCTCACAGAGGAAGGAGCTCGTTTCCTCGATCCGAGCGGCACACTCAAAGCAGGCATCCCTGTATGTCCTTGCGAAGGTGATGCCGGAACGGGTATGGCTGCCACCAATTCGGTACGTGTCCGCACAGGCAATGTCTCTGCAGGAACATCGGACTTTGCGATGATCGTTACAGATAAAAAACTCGGTGTTCACCGTGAGATCGATATGGTCACTACACCTGACGGCTCCCCTGTTGCAATGGTACACTGCAACAACTGCACATCGGATATCAATGCATGGGTGAACCTTCTCAGCGAATTTGCTGAAATGATCGGTGCCGGTCAGAATAAAGGCGAGCTTTTCACAATGCTGTTCAGAAAAGCTCTCGAAGGAGACCCTGACTGCGGCGGTCTTCTGAGCTTTAACTATTTCTCAGGTGAAGGCGTTACAGATCTCGATGCCGGAAGGCCTTTATTCGTAAGGGTTCCTGATTCGAACTTTACGCTTGCCAACTTTATGAGGACACACATCCTGTCTGCACTTGCCACTCTCAAGATCGGACTGGATATTCTTACGCAGACCGAAGGCGTGGAAGTCGATAAACTATACGGACACGGCGGTTTCTTCAAGACTCCGGAGGTAGGACAGCGCATGCTTTCCGCTGCTGTCGGCTCCCCTGTATCTGTCATGGAAACAGCAGGAGAAGGAGGTCCTTACGGTATCGCGCTGCTTGCTGCATACATGCTGAACAAAGCAGAGGGTGAATCACTTCCTGACTATCTCGACAACAGAGTATTCGCAGGATCATCCGTAAATACTGTTATGGCTGAAGAATCGGACATCGCAGGATTCAACATCTTCCTGACAAGATACAGAAAGGCACTGCCTGTGGAGACAGCGGCTGTCAGCGCAATTTAAGAGGAAACCTACAGAGAAATAATATATTTACAGCAAGCAATTTTATAAAGGAGATTCCAATGCTCGAAGAACTCAAAAAAACAGTATGCGAAGCTAATCTCAAGCTTCCTGAATACGGTCTTATCACCTTCACCTGGGGCAATGTCTCAGGTATCGACAGAGAGAGCGGCCTCGTTGTTATCAAACCATCCGGCGTTCCGTATGACGGCATGTCGCCGGAGGATATGGTCGTTGTCGATCTCGACGGCAAGGTCGTAGAAGGCAAGTGGAAACCATCAAGTGATACACCTACTCACGTTGAGCTGTACAAAGCATTCCCTGAATGCGGCGGCATCGTTCATACACACTCGCGCTGGGCGACAAGCTTTGCACAGGCAGGCATGGCTATACCTGCAATGGGTACTACACACGCCGATTATTTCTACGGAGACATTCCTTGCACGCGTCCTATGACAGCAGAAGAGATCTCGGGAGAGTATGAGAAGGAAACCGGCAAAGTCATCATCGAGGCTTTTGAAGGCAAAGATCCAGCCGCTGTCCCGGGAGTTCTGACTTACTCTCACGGACCTTTTGCATGGGGAACCGATCCTATGAATGCAGTACATAACGCAGTTGTTATGGAAGAGGTCGCATTCATGGATTATCATGCGCTTATGCTCAATCCTGAGCACAGAGATATACAACAGGAGCTTCTCGATAAACACTATCTGAGAAAGCACGGCAAGAATGCTTATTACGGACAGGGTAAATAAACTATGCAAATATTCGAAGTGAGCAGTACGGTCCTCCCGGTAATCATAATGCTGGGGATAGGGGTAATCTGTAGAAAAAATGAGATAATTTCCCGGGAGGGCGTACAGTCACTCAAGAATGTAGCAGTAAACATAGCGCTTCCGGCGTTCCCGCTTTGTTCCCTTCCTTACGACGGGATTCGAAGCGGGAATGCTCGGATATGCTCTGTTTACCATGCTTTACGGATCAGAGCGTGAATACTCTTATCCATGGATGGAGATGAAAAAGCAGATATCAGGGAACTCGTCATGAACATGCTGAGATCCCCGATCATCATTGCTATCGTATCAGGAGTGATCATAGGTGCAAGCGGCCTGTATCAGGCTATGACCGTATCAGGCGCCAGCACAGTTTTCGACGCATGCACGGCTTTTATCTCTGCTCCGACAAGCGCGATCATTGCTCAGAGAGCAGCAGCGCCATTACATGGATGGCCTGTTGGAATTCTCCTGCCTCTATCATCTCACTGATCTCACTGCGGCTCAGCAGCTTTACATTCAGAAATTCCGTATCATCGAGCGACTGACTGCCGGCTTTCCTACAGTTACGCGCTTCAAATATCACTGCATAGTTGTCCGCTATAGTCGCGTTTGACGGTATGGTCAGGAGGTGTCTCCACTCATCCGAAATATAGCCGGTCTCTTCCATGAGCTCGCGCTTTGCTGCATCCAGAGCCTCCTCTGCAAACATATCCGGTCCGTATTCACATCCGTCGCTTCGCTCTATTCCGCCTGCGGGAAATTCAGTAGTAATTTCTTTAATACCGTGCCTGAACTGTCTGACACAAATATAATTCCCGTCTTCGTCCGCAGCTACTATAACTACGTAGTCTCTGCGGCTGTAGCTGTAATAAGGCTCAAAGACCTGACCGTCAGGAAATCTGTACGCAGATCTCCGAAAATCTATCCACTCATCCTGAACGATATGTTCGGACTTTATCTCTTCCCACTCAAGTCTGTTTTCATCTTTCATTTCTGAATCTTTCATTTCTGATCGTTCGCTCTCTGTCATTCAGCCGCTGACGAATAACAGAGGAGACAGATGACTGTCATCCGTCTCCCCCGTACTATTTATATTCCTTCCGGCGATGCGCTCCGGCCATCCTTATAGCTGATTTTGCAAGCACTATGGTAGGATCGACAAAAGCCTCTGATCTGAGTCCCATCATGCTGAACGCTATAGGGAGCTCGGTACATGCCAGAAGCAGTGCCTCGGCGCCTTTACCGCTCAGATCTCCGATTATCCCCATGATCTCATTGCGCGGCATGCGCGAAGCGTCCGTAATACCTTTTTTGATGAAATCATAGACAAGGGACATTACTATTTTTTGCTGCTCTTCGTCCGGATAGACCGTCTGTATTCCCATGCGTTCCAGTGCGGCGCCGTACAGGTCACTCTGCACAGTACCGTCTGTAGCAAGTACGGATGCCCTGTTCACACCCTTGATCTTTAAGAGCTTTGCTGTTTCAGTAGGCATGTCCAGAATAGGTATGCCTATCTTATCCTTGATCTGAGGAATGAAATAGTGAGCTGTATGGCACGGTATCACGAGGAAATCCGCACCGGCTGCTTCCAGTCTCTTAGCTGAAGCAAGCATCTCCGGTACCGGACTTGCTCCATCGTGCAGAATGGCCTCTGTGCGGTCAGGTATCCTCGTATTGTTGTCGACCAGCATAGGTATATGATTCTGATCGCATTCCGCATCGGTCATACTTATTATTCTGTTCATCAGGTCGACTGTTGCAGCCGGCCCCATTCCTCCAAGTATTCCAATGGTCTTCAGCATTTTCCAACCTCCACTCATTTACCCGTTTTTTACCTCTATGCCGGGTATGATTTGTTTTTCATATCTATAGCATCAGGATCGACTTTGTTCCTGAGAGCCGCTCTTCTTCTGAAGTATTCCATGGCGACCTGTCCGAAGAGAGCATAAGTCAGTACATCCTCTTCCTGTTCGCTGTACTCTCCGACCTCCTCTTTGAGCCTTGCAAGCTCAGGTTCGAGCAGATCAGCAGGTCTGCATGTTATGATCTCATCCTTATCGACCTTTGCAAGCAGTTCAGGAGACATAGGCATCGGCGTCGATCCGTATCTTCCCATCAGCAGATCTCTGGCTTCCTTAGTAAGTATCTGATATCTCTCACCAAGCAGTACATTCAGCACAGCCTGCGTACCGACGATCTGCGAGGAAGGAGTAACGAGAGGAGGCATGCCGAGATCATTCCTTACCCTCGGCACTTCCTGCAGCACTTCCATATACTTATCCTCTGCATTCTGCTCCTTAAGCTGTGATATCAGATTGGACAGCATACCGCCCGGGACCTGATAGATCAGCGTTTTGATATCCGTGCCGAGCACCTTGGTAGCCATAAGGCCGCTTTTGATATCCTTGTCTCTTACGTTCTGGAAATGAGCTGCTATTTTTTCAAGCCTGCCCATATCGAGTCCTGTATCGTGCTCCGTGCCGCGGAAGGTCTCGACCATGACCTCTGTTGAAGGCTGGCTGGTCCCGCCGGAGAAAGGCGATATCGCAGTATCGATACCGTCTACCCCTGCCAGTACGGCTGTATAATATGTGATAGGAGCAACACCGCTGGTGCAGTGTGTATGCAGATGAACCGGGATATCTATATTCGCCTTGAGCATGCCTATCATCTCTGCTGCCGCATTCGGCACCATCAGTCCCGCCATATCCTTTATACAGATCGAATCAGCACCCATATCCTGTATGCGAAGAGCCAGATCCTTCCAGTATTCCGCTGTATACGGCTCGCCTATCGTATACGACATTGCCACCTGGGCATGCGCTCCGTACGCCTTTGTCGCTTTGACTGCAGTCCTGACGTTGCGGACATCGTTGAGCGCATCGAAGATCCTTATATTATCGATGCCGTTATCTATTGATTTTTTGACGAAATAATCGACGACATCATCCGAATAGTGTCTGTATCCCAGAATATTCTGCCCTCTCAGGAGCATCTGCAGCCTTGTATTCGGCATAGCCTCTCTCAGTTTCCTGAGTCTTTCCCAGGGATCCTCATCGAGAAATCTGATGCACGAATCGAAGGTCGCACCGCCCCAGCACTCGATAGCATCGTAACCGACGCTGTCCATAAGAGCCAGCGCAGGCTCCATATCGCTGAAAGGCATTCTGGTAGCTATAAGCGACTGCTGCCCGTCTCTGATGGCAGTCTCCATTATCTTAAGTTTCTTAGTCATTTCATCCTCTGTATCTGTTAATTCTATACCCCGAATATCGCCATAAATACGCCTGCTGCGACTGCTGTGCCTATAACTCCTGCAACATTAGGTCCCATCGCATGCATCAGCAGGAAATTGGTCGGATCCGCCTCTGCGCCGACTTTCTGTGACACTCTCGCAGCCATAGGCACCGCGGATACTCCCGCGGATCCGATAAGCGGATTGATCCTGCCCCCTGTCAGTCTGCACATGAGTTTGCCGAATAACACTCCGGCCGCTGTTCCGAATGCAAACGCTACCAGTCCGAGTATGACTATCTTGATAGTGTTAAGATTCAGAAATGCTTCCGCGCTCGTCGTAGCACCTACGGATGTACCGAGCAGAATGACTACGATGTACATAAGCGCATTGGATGCAGTATCCTGCAGCTGACGTACCACTCCGCTCTCCCTGAAGAGATTTCCGAGCATCAGCATTCCGATCAGCGGAGCTGTCGAAGGCAGCAATGTGCACACGACTATGGTGACTATTATCGGGAACAGTATGCGTTCTCTCTTTGAAACTTCTCTGAGCTGCTCCATTTTGATGCAGCGCTCTTTCTCTGTTGTGAGCGCCCTCATGATAGGCGGCTGTATGATCGGTACTAAAGACATGTACGAATATGCTGCGACAGCGATCGGTCCCATGAGCTGACGCTGTCCGAGTTTCATGGCAAGAAATATCGAGGTCGGTCCGTCAGCTCCGCCGATAATGCTTACCGCGGCGGCCTGTTCCGGGCCGAATCCTATCAGCATTGCCATAAAGAATGCTCCGAAGACCCCGAACTGTGCTGCCGCTCCGAGCAGAAAACTCTTCGGATTGGCGATAAGCGGTCCGAAATCGGTCAGCGCCCCTACGCCGAGAAATATCAGCGACGGCAGTATGGTCCATTCATCCAGCATAAAGAAATAGTACAGCAGACCGCCTTCCTCCATTATCGGAGGATACAGGTTTACAAGCATCATTCCGAAGGATATCGGAACAAGCAGCAAAGGCTCATACTGCCTGACTATTGCCAGGTACATCAGCCCGAGCGCGACAGCAATCATTATGACATTGCCTGCCGTCAGGCTGAAAAATGCAGTCTGATGAGCCAGATTTGACAGTGTTTCTCCCATCTTCCGGCCTCCTAAGATATATATGCCACGGTCTGACCGGATGCTGTCATCTCACCCTCGGCTACGGTTATCTGTGATACAGTTCCGGATTTAGGAGCAACTACAGGTATCTCCATCTTCATGGCCTCGAGAATTATAACGGTATCTCCGCTTTTGACCTGTTCTCCCGCATGGCAGACGATCTTGAAGACCTTTCCGGAAGTTCCGCAGATGACAGGTTCACCGCTCGCTCCGGATGCTGCGGCAGGAGTCTTTGCCGCTTTTGTCTGAGGCTCCGCAGATGCCGCCTTGGATGAAGACGCTCCGTCTTTTTTCTCTACCTCTACCTCATACTCTACTCCGTTGACCCTTACGATGTATGTTTCCATGTTGCCCTCCGTACATTTCTGACTATATATTCATCTCCGTCATCCGATCCGCACTCATCGCGTATCGACTGATGGATAGCTGCCGTTATGACCGCTATAAGCTCAGGCGTGATCTCTCCGTCCGCGGCAGCTGTTTCAGCCGGTTTTGCCCCGGCTGCCTCCTGTGCAGGTTTTTTCTCTCTGCACACGATCCCAAGCAGCCATATGCATACCGATATGAATATCAGTATGAGGAAAACCGTTCCCATTCCCAGCGCTGTGTCTGTAAGCGCTATCCTGATTATTTCTCCCAGACTCATCTGATCACCTACCTGCTGTTAATAAATGTCTGCAGTGCGCCTATGATGTATTTTCTCGAATCTTCGGCGGATATGACCTTGTCTGCAAATCCGTGTCTTGCAAGAGCAAGGGCATCTGACTGTGTATCACGGTACTGCTTCTCGAGCTCAGGCGACCATGTTCCGAATATGACCTCCGTAGCCTGACGCGGATCTACGATACTTACATCCGCGCCTTCCCACATGAAGACATAATCTGCGCTCAGGCCCTTTGAATTCAGAAGACTGTATGCACTGCCCACTATAGATCCCGTAACGAGATTGATCTTCGGCACCTTTGCTTCTGTAAGGGATCTCAGCAGTCTGCCTGCAGAACTAGGCAGATATTTTTCGTTCTCTGATGTCGTCTGATATCCTTCCGTGTCGGTTACAGTGAGAACCGGAATGTTGAAACGGCTGCACAGCCCGATAAGAGCGGCCGCCTTGTCACAGCCTTCAGAGGTTATTCGCTTTTGTCCGTCAACCTCATTACATGCGGCAACACCGACTGTTTCACCCGCAATGCGTATCAGAGCTGTTATCATATCCTGTCCCGAATCCGGACTGGTCTCGAGTACGTATCCGTCATCCGAAAGCTCGGCAAGCATCGATCTGGCATCACCTGCCATATAGCCGAGATTTGGGCAGCTTCGGTTGAGTTCTTCGTCGCTGACCTCTTTGATAAGAGGTGTAAATGCGCTGCTCATCGGCAGCAGCTCGACCAGTCTGCCTATCCTCTCAACGATCTCACTCCATTCATATGTCCCGTCATCTACTGCGGAAACATAAGGATTATTTCCGATAGCATTAGCTACAACACCCTGCGGATTCACAAAGATGCTGCCTTTGTCTTTTTCAATAAAGACGAAATCAGCCAGCTCCGCGGCAATAGACATCCCGCCTCCGCACTGTCCGATCACCGCCATGATCTGCGGTATCTTTTCGCGCGCCTCTGTCTGTCTCTTATACAGCTTGGCAAACTGATACAGTCCGTCCATGCCTTCTTCTATACGAAAGCCTGCACAGTCAAGCAGTCCGATCACCGGAGCGTTGGCTTTCATGGCGTGCTCGTACAGATCGACGATCTTGCGCCCGTGCTGTTCGCCGAAGGTTCCTCCCATGACTTCTGCGTCCTGCGCAAAAACAAAGACCAGATTTCCGCCTATTGTTCCGTATCCTGTAACAACACCGTCTGATTCGACAACCGAATCCGGATGATAGAATTCGGTAAATCTCGCAGAAATGTGTTCTCCCATTTCCATGAAGCTGCCCGGATCGAGCAGTTCCGCAATTCTTGAGAGGGCTTCCGTCCTCTCATCGCTAGGTATGACCTGCATTTATTTCTCCTCCTGTAAATGGTTTGCGATTTTATTCGGAAATATTATCTGACTGCAGCCGGCCTGTCCTCTGTGCGAGGGCTCTGAACCATGCGGCTTTTTCCGATGCGTCCGGCCATGCTTCCTGAACAGTCTCTGCCGGGATATGCCACGTCCAGTTTCCCTCTGCGATTCCCGGAACATTCATGCGCGCTTCTTCTCCGAGCAGGAACATATCCTGCAGCTGCAGCATTGCCAGAACTGCCGGGCTCTGATATATCTTCTCTATATCAGTAAGCGCCTGAAGCGTGACACGCCTGTCATCGGCATCAGGATGCAGTTTTGCCAGGAATGATTTCAGTGTATCGTTATCATGCGTACCGGTGTAAAAAGCTCTCTTTTCCGCTTTAGGGGCCGGCATCTTCTCCATCTCCTCAGCTGAGAACTGCCATATATCCATCCCGCTGAATCCTGCCAGCTTAAGCAGATTCATGACCCCTGCATCGAGATGTCCGAGATCCTCCGCAAGTATCTCCATATCATGGCCGCCGGCATCAAGAGAAGCTTTGATGGCTCTGAAAAAATCCATTCCCGGACCGTGCTGCCAGTATCCGTCTGCCGGACTGCCGCCCTCAGGGATAATGAAGTACTCGGACATGCCCCTGAAATGATCTATCCTGAGCATATCAAACCTTTCGGCACACTGATTTATTCTTTTGAGCCACCAGTCATATCCGTCTTCTCTGAGCTTTTCCCAGTTATACAGCGGATTGCCCCAGTCCTGCCCGTCAGAGCTGAAACTATCAGGCGGCACTCCTGCATGCACTCTCTGTCTGCCGTCTTCATCCATAAGATATATATCCCTGTTTGCCCAGACATCCGCACTCTCCGCGGCCATATACATAGGAAGATCTCCCATGAGTTTTATGCCGTGCGAATTGGCGTATTCACGCATCTCTTTCCACTGCGCCCAAAACCAGTACTGCTCCTTTTCAAGCTTAAGCACTCTGTCCGCATAGAGAGCCGATAACCTTCTGTATATCTCCTGAGAATCGGCATCTCGCTCTTTTTCGGGCCATTCCTGCCAGTCTGCATCTTCGTTGATTTCCTTTAATATGGTATAAGCGACGTAGGCATGCAGCCAGTGGAAGTTTTCCCTGCGGAAATCTTCAAATCCGCTCTCGTCAGGCAGCTCATCATAGTTGATGAATGAAGGTTCTCCTGCAAATGCCGCCCCGCTGCTGTACGGGGAATCTCCGGTTCCTGCAGGATTCACAGGCAGCATCTGCCATATCTTCATGCCTGCCGAAGCCAGGTAATCAATGAAATCTCTCGCCGGCTTTCCCATTACCGGTTTTCCGAGCGAGCTTATGTGGCATATGACTCCGGCGCTTCTTTCCCTGAGATATTCATCCGGCGCAGATCCGAGTATGCATATGATCTTTGATGAAAGAGCTTCCATATGCACAGGCTCCTTGAACGCGCCGTCTGTCATCTTTATCTCTTTTGATGTCAGCAGCTCAAGAGCATAATTTCCGCCAATCTCACTGATCCCGCTGAGATCGACATCGGCCGGACCGTAGCTCCTGTTTGCCAGCACCAGTATCGTTTCATCACTGCCGCTTCTTACGAATGCGAAAATATCATCGTCTATTCCGTATCTGCCCGAAAGCATGGTAAACCCGCCTCCGGCCAGTGCGGGATGTTCCCTGTATATAAGGCCCAGCATCCTGTAGTGGTATTCAAGTTCAGGATCCTCTGATCCCCACGGGAAGCAGCTCCTGTTTGCAGGGTCCGCTCCTCCGCCAAGGCCTGCCTCATCGCCGTAGTAAAGGCACGGGACGCCCGGGAGAGCGTACTGAAGAGTTGAAAGAAGCCTGACCTTTCTTACAGCCGACGGACGGTCCTCGGCAGCTGCCATCGAAGTTATTATACGCTCTCTGTCATGCGAACCTATCAGGTTGAGCGCCGCATAGAAATTCTCCTCCGGATAGTTTTCCCTGAGGCTCTCCAGTTTTCTGCCTGCCATGCCGGAACCGATAGTATAATTGATGTAATCAAGCAGCATGGTCCTGAGAGGATAGTTCATGGTTCCGTCGAGTTCATCGCCCATGAAGTATCTTCGTCTCTCACCGTAGCTTATCTTATTGCTGGCATCTTCCCAGACCTCTCCGATCAGAAGCCCGTCCGGATCGCATTTTCTGACCCTTTCCCTGAGTTCGCTGATAAATGAATCAGGCAGCTCGTCCGCGACATCCAGCCTCCAGCCCGATGCGCCCATTTTCATCCAGTTTGCGATGACTCCGTCTTCACCGTTTATGAGCTCTCTGAAGCCGGCTTGTTCTTCGTCCACTTCCGGCAGATCCTCGACTCCCCACCAGCTCTTATAGCCGCAGGCTTCGCTCTCATCGAATTTATACCAGCTGCGATAAGGTGAATCAGGATCGTTATATGCTCCGCTGCCGTCGCTGCTGTATTTGCCGAAATAAATGCTGTCTCTGCCGGTGTGACTGAACACTCCGTCAAGTATGATCTTTATTCCGCGGCTTTTTGCAGTCTCTGCGAGATGCTCAAAATCCTCATTTGTTCCGAGCGAAGGATCCACCTTCATATAATCATATGTGTCATAATGATGATTTGACGCTGATTCAACTACGGGATTGAGATATATACCCGTAACACCCAACGATCTGAGGTAATCCAGCTTTTCCTCTATTCCTCTGAGGCTTCCGCCGTAAAGAGGCCATTCTGTTACCTCACCTTCATCGTTCTTAACATAATAGGCTTCTTTGTTCCAGTCATATTCTATGACCCTCTTTGTATCGCTTCTTCTCTCCGCAAGAGCATCTGCCGAATCTCTGCAGCGTTTTTCCCAGTCATTGTCGCGCGCGAACCTGCCCGGGAATATCTGGTATATTATGCCGTCCTTATACCATTCCGGAACATCTGCCTTTTTGTATACTGTAATCTGATAAGGCACAGGATCGGCATTATATATGCAGCCGGTCCCTCCCAGCCTCTCAGCATTGTTTCCGTAATAAATAGTTCTGTTTCCGCCTTCTGTGCCGAATGTGACAGCAAAGGCGTACCAGATGAGAGTGCCGGTATCAGGCATCCTTACCGTGACCGAATATCTGCCGTCCGATGTCTCTTCCATCTCCTGCCAGCTGTCTCTGCCCTCTTCGTCCTGCCACATGCCGAACATTACACTCCGGAGATCACAGTCCGTGATATCGATCGATATCGTGACATCCGATGCTGTTTCGGCTGCACCGAAAGGCATTCTGTATTCAGTGCTGTGAGAATCGTGAAAAATCTTCATTAGGTCTTTTCCTTCCAAATATCTGTTTCCAATACCGGTATCTAGCAAAAATGACGGTTTATCTGTTCCCGGGACGGGTCACAGCCGATGTCCGCCGGGCAGATAAACCGCCTTATGATTTCAATTGCGCTGTTTAAGCTGAATGCTTATTTCCTATTCCCCGAGTATGTAGTTATACAGCTCTCTGTATTCTCCGGCCGATTTGTCCCAGCTGAAATCCATCGCAAGAGCATTGCTCTGCATCTTTTTCCAGATATCCGGGTGATCATACCAGATATTCTGAGCCAGATCGACTGCGTTTCTGAGTCCTTCAATATCGAAGTCCCTGAATGAGAATCCGTTTGCTTCCTCACCGACATCCCAGTATCCGCTAACTGTATCCTTAAGTCCGCCGGTCTCTCTTACCAGAGGCAGAGTACCGTATCTCATGGATATCATCTGTGCAAGTCCGCAAGGTTCGAACTGCGACGGCATCAGGAATACATCCGAGCCCGCGTATATGCGTCTTGAGAGAGATTCGTCGAATGTGATCCTCGCTGCAAAATTCTCAGGATTATGATATGCGAAATCACCTATGGCGTTCTCATACATGTATTCACCTGTACCGAGGACGACCAGCTGCATGGTTCTTTCCATGAACTGAGGAAGCAGTTCGGCAACGAGATTCGCACCTTTCTGCATTGTCAGTCTGCTGACCATTCCGTACAGCGGAATGGTAGGATCCTCGGTCAGACCGAGTTCTCTCTGAAGAGCCAGCTTATCCTCAATTTTTTTGTCTATACTGTCAGGCCCGTAGTTTACCGCAATATTCGGGTCTGTCATCGGGTCATAGTTCTTTGTATCTATACCGTTTATGATACCGAACAATTTGTATTTGCGTGAATTGAACAGTCCCTCGAGACGTTCTCCGTACTGAACGGAACAGATCTCATCAGCATATGTAGGACTTACCGTTGTTACGGCATCTGCATAGATAACTGCCCCCTGCAGGAAATTGACACTGTCGTCGTGATTCATCTGACCGTCAGCAGGCGTATCGTGTAATCCAAGCACATCCCCGACCATGAGCCTGCTGTACTGCCCCTGGAATTTGAGGTTGTGTATGGTGAATACTGTCCTGATATTTCTGTACAGATCGTTATCATTATAGTGTTCTCTCAGATATACAGGTATAAGAGCAGTATGCCAGTCATTACAGTGGATGATATCAGGCTTGAAATTCTTACTGATATGCATAACGGTCTCAAGCACTGCCTTTGAGAAAAATGCAACTCTCTCCCCGTCATCGAACTCTCCGTATATTGATGATCTGTAGAAATAGTACTCGTTATCGAGGAAATAGTATGTGACACCGCCCATGCGCAGCGTGAACAGCCCGCAGTAAAGCTTTCTCCAGCCCAGAGGGACTTCGTAATTCATCACATATTTCATTTTTTTCCTGTATACTTCAGGAATGCTGCCGAGCAGAGGCAGTATTACTCTCGCATCAAAATCATCTGATTTGACATGAGCCGGAAGAGCCCCTGCTACATCACCGAGACCGCCCGTTTTGATGAACGGAGACGCCTCGAAAGCCGCAAATAATACATTTTTCTTAGTCTTTGCCATAAGCTCTCCTTAAGACTCTTAAATAGTCTCGTTCTTGCCGATGATGATCGGTGTGTCCTCATCGCCGCCGTAAATCTTGACTCCGTTGTTTATCCTGACATATTTATCGGCGATAACATTTTCGAGAACCACGTTTTCACCAATGTCGCAGTGCATCATGATAACACTGTTGCGTATTACGGAACCTTTTCCGATATTGACGCTTCTGAATATTATACTGTTCTCGACCTTGCCCTCTATCCTGCATCCTGCGGAAATAATCGAGTTCCTTACATCAGAACCTGTCGTAAAGAAAGCAGGAGCCTCGTCCTGAGTCTTGGTGTATATGGTTCTGTCAGGATTGCAGAATACCTCATTGCGAACGCCGTAGTCACACATATCCTGGTTGACCTTGAGCAGATCCTTTGCAGTGTTGATCTTGCCGAGATATCCCCTGAACTCAAATGCGCCGATTTCCATGAAATCCATATTGTTCATTACGATCTCGAACAGATCCATATGCTCGAGCGCCTTGAACCACTGAAGAAAATCCAGCATAAACTTTTTGTCGATGATGAAGCAGTCCATGAAATAATTGGACCAGCCTTTTCCGTCTTTTTTGATGGATGTTACAGTGCCTTCCTCATCTATATCCATAAAGAATCCGACGTTTTTTTCGCCCTTTGGTACCTTGGTGTATACCATTGTCAGCGGTTTGCCGTTTGCCTCATGATATTTGATCAGAGGTTTGAAATCCATGTTATAAACATCGCTGCTCGCTGTAACGATTACATAGTCGGCATCATCTTTCCTGAAGAAATCCTGGTTTACCAGCATATCTCTGAGCAGGAATCTGGTTCCCTCTGCCTGTACGCCATACACAGTACCAGGCATCAGGAAAAGTCCGCCGTTCTTGCGGCCGAGCGACCACGGATTACCGATTCCGATATGGTCGATCAGAGATCCCGAATTGTAAGGTGCGATAATACCTACTGTTGTGATGCCCGAGTTGGACATGTTTGAAAGAGCAAAATCTATGAGTCTGTACCTGCCGCCGTAAGGAAGCGAGGCCAGAGTCCTGTTCTCAGTGAGTTCACCGAATCTGTTGCCCTGATAATTTGCGGAAATCAATCCTATCGTTTTCATAGTATCGCCTCCCTCCTGTTAAATCGACAGACGCGCTTTGCCGTAGACTTCGATATCGCCGTCGGCTGTGCCGATCTCTGTCCTGTCATCCACGGTTACGCCTTCATTGACTATAGCATTTGTGATGTGGCAGTTCCTGCCTATCACAGCGTTAGGAAGGATTATCGAATCCTCCACCACTGTGCCCTCTCCGACTACTACGCCGGATCCCAGTATCGAATGAGTCACTTCGCCGTATACAGTACAGCCGTTGCATATCATCGAATTGCTGATATTTGCATTCGGTCCGAGATACTGAGGCGGATATATGTTTGAATTGGAGAACACTCTGCTGTCCTTTGTGAATACATTTATATTCTCCACATTGTCCATCAGATCCATCTGGCTGTCATAGTAGCTCTGGACTGTTCCGACATCTCTCCAGTATCCCTCGAATCTGTAAACGAATATATCCTTTCCTTCACCGAGCATTTTAGGAATTATATCGTTACCGAAGTCGTGACTCGAACCTTCTTTTTCATGATCCTCAAGAAGAGCCTTTCGAAGAGCCTTCCACGAGAAGATATAAATACCCATCGATGCAAGATTGCTGTCAGGATTCTTAGGTTTTTCGGAGAATTTGGTGATGCGTCCCTCTTTGTCTGCGGTCATGATGCCGAAACGGCTTGCCTCTTCCATAGGAACCTCTATAACAGATACCGTGAGGTCTGCCTCTCTGGACTCATGAGCCTCGAGCATCTTGTTATAGTCCATCTTGTAGATATGGTCACCCGAGAGTATCAGAACATTCTCAGGGTCATACATATCTATAAAATCTATATTGTGGAAAATAGCATCGGCTGTTCCCTCATACCACTCTCCACCTGTTTCACCCGCATAAGGTGGCAGTATATGTACTCCGCCGTCGGCAACAGCGAGATCCCAGGATTCACCGGTACCGACATACCTGTTGAGAATAAGAGGTTTATACTGGATAAGGATACCTACGGTATCGATTCCGGAATTGACGCAGTTGGACAGACCGAAGTCTATGATACGGTACTTGCCGCCGAATGAAACCGCCGGTTTGGCAATGCTTGATGTAAGCTTACCCAGTCTCGTACCCTGTCCACCTGCGAGGAGCATTGCAATACATTTCTTTTTCTTCATTACCACTCGCCTCCTTATAGGTGTCAGAATTAACTATTATAAAACTCAAAACCGTCTTAACGGATCTGAAGATTTAACACACTTATGTGACAGGGGACTGACCCCTGTCACAGTCATTCACTACAGAACGTGCCAGATGTCTTCTGCGTATTCCTTTATGGTCCTGTCGCTGGAGAAGAAGGATGAATTCGCAACATTTGCAAGGGACATTCTGTTCCACTTCATCCTGTTGCTGTATATCTTATCCATCTTTTCCCAAGCCTTTACATATGAATCGAAATCTCCCAGCACGAAGTATTCATCGTTAGCATTGATAAGAGCATCGTGTATGCCCCAGAATGCCTGACCACAGCGGCTGAAGAATCCGTCCACCAGCTGTGATGTCATGCGTGTGAGCCTTGGATCGCTGTCAACGCACTGACGTGCCGAATAACCGCCGTGTATGTAGAAATTCTCGGTTTCGTCTGATGAGTATCCGAATATGCCCATATTGTCGTCTCCGACAAGCTGGTTGATCTCAACATTGGCGCCGTCCATGGTTCCGAGAGTGACGGCTCCGTTCATCATGAATTTCATGTTGCCCGTACCGCTGGCTTCCTTGCCTGCAGTTGAGATCTGCTCGCTGATATCAGCGGCAGGATAAATCAGCTGCGCGTTGGAAACGCAGAAATTCTCGATGAATACGACCTTGATCCTCTTGCTGACTACAGGATCTGAATTAACTATATCAGCAAGGCTGTTGATGAATTTGATGACTTCCTTGGCGAATACATATCCCTGAGCGGCTTTGCCCGCAAAGATGAATGTATAGTTGTTGATAGGAAGATCAGGATTCTCCTTGAGTCTGTTATAGAGATCGAGTATCTTGAATCCGTTCAGCAGCTGTCTCTTGTATGCGTGCATCCTCTTGACCTGTACGTCGAATACGGAATCAGGATCGACATCTATTTCCATATTTTTGCGGATGTACTCAGCCAGTCTCAGCTTGTTGGCTCTCTTTGAAGCTGCGTATTCTTTGAGGAATGCCTTGTCATCAAGATACGCGTTGAGCTTTTTGAGCTCATCGAGATCCGTATGCCAATCCGTGCCGATAGTCTTGTTGATCAGCGAAGTCAGTGAAGGATTGGCCTGCATCAGGAATCTTCTGTGGCTGATCCCGTTTGTCTTGTTGTTGAAGATCTTCGGATCGAGTTCATAGAATTTGCTGAATACAGTCTTTGTCAGAATATCACTGTGAAGTGCCGATACTCCGTTTACCGAATGGCTTCCTATAACGGAAAGGTTCGCCATCTTGACCTGTCCGTCCCAGAGGGCGGAAGTCTCTCTCGATAGAACATTATAGTCGTCGATCTTGGTCGGCAGACTCTCCTGCCAGCGTCTGTTGATCTCGTCAATAATCATATAGATCCTCGGCAGCAGATCCTGGAACTGCTGGATAGGCCATTTTTCAAGAGCCTCAGGAAGTACTGTGTGGTTGGTGAACGAAATAGTCGCCTTTGTGATCTTCCATGCGTCATTCCACTCGAGACCTTCCTCATCCATCAGTATCCTCATGAGTTCAGGGATACACATTGTCGGATGGGTATCGTTGATGTGGATCTGCACTCTGTCAGGCAGCTTGTCCCATTCTTTATTGCCGTAAAGAGTCTTGTAATCTTTGATGATCATTCCCATTCCGGCAGCTACCAGGAAGTACTCCTGTCTGAGTCTCAGTCTCTTGCCTATGCCGTTTGTATCATCCGGATAGAGAATGCTGGTAAGAGCCTCGATATTGGCCTTTTCCCTCATCGCCTCGCTGTAATTACCGTTGTTGAACTGTGTCATATCAATGGTATCGTGTACAGGCTGAGCATCCCAGAGGTGCAGAGTGTTGACAGTCCTGCCGCCGAATCCCAATACAGGAACATCGTAAGGCACGGCTCTGATCGTGGAATAATCCACATGCTCATATTCCATGACTCCGTCTTTGAGTCTTCTTTCGACTCTGCCGCCGAATTTTACGATAACTGATTCATATGGTCTTGCGGTCTCCCAGATATATCCGCCGTCGAGCCACGCGTCAGGCAGCTCGATCTGGTAACCGTTCTCGATCTTCTGCTTGAAAAGGCCGAACTTGTATCTGAGTCCCATTCCGTCGCCTCTGATGCCGAGAGCTGCCATAGAGTCGATAAAGCATGCCGCAAGTCTGCCAAGACCGCCGTTTCCGAGTCCCGGATCGTTCTCGACCTCAAGAATCTCATCCAGCTCTGTCCCGAAATCTCTGAGTCCCTCTTCTACGATATCACGGATCTCAAGATTGATGAGATAGTTTTCCATTAGCTTTCCGATAAGGAATTCCATGGAGAAATAATATACTCTCTTCTGGTCTTTTGCGGAAACGCCGTTTCTCGCATCCTCGTACTCTACTCTCTGTGCAGCTTCAAAGCTCATGACCCTCGCGAGCGCAGCGTACTTATCACCCGCATCCAGCTGCTCCGGATCTCTCTCGAACATCACGTTTGCTACACGGGTAAATTCATGTTTAAATTCTTCTTTGGTCCTTATCATATAATCCCCTTCTGTTATAAGTTACTTCTTTCTGAATATACAGCCGCCGAGTGCAGGTATCCTTACTGTGATAGAGTAAGGCATGCCGTGCGCAGGTTCTTTCCTTGCCCTGACCTGACGCGTGTTCACAACGCCGCTCCCGGCAAACTCGCCCGAATCCGTGTTGAATATCTCCTTATAGAATCCCTTTTCAGGAACCCCTATGGTGAATTCCTCGTAGGCCTGTACATCCGTATTGAGAACGACCAGCAATGTTTCATCACTGTCGCTGTCTCCGTTTTTATCTTTGTTCAGTCTCAGGTAGGAATATATGCCCTGTTCACTGTTATCGGCATCTACCCATCTGAACCCTTCCCAGTCGCTGTCGTTTGCCCACAGCGCCGGGTGCTCACTGTATAAATGATTGAGCGCTTTTATATAATCATGGTATTTCCGGTGATTCTCGTAATCCAGCAGGAACCATTGCAGTTCTTCATACTCTCTCCACTCGATGAACTGCGCATTCTCGTAACCCATGAAATTGAGCTTTTTGCCGGGATGGGTCATCTGATACAGGCTGAGCAGCCTGATACCGGCAAACTGTCTCCACTGATCTCCGGGCATCCTGCCTATCAGCGAAGCCTTGCCGTGAACCACCTCATCATGAGAAAGCGGCAGAATGTAGTTCTCGCTGTATGCATATGTCATCGAAAATGTCAGTTTATTGTGGTGATATTTCCTGAAAGGATAATCCTGTTTCATATATTCGAGAGTATCGTTCATCCAGCCCATATTCCACTTGTAGTGGAATCCGAGTCCTCCGTCCTCAGGCGGTCTCGTCACAAGAGGCCACGCGGTGCTCTCCTCTGCCACAGTGAATACCCCTTTTATCTCTCTGCCCACCGTTTCGTTCAGTTCTCTGAGAAAAGCTATTGCATCGAGATTACCCTCTTCACCGAATTTATTGAATTTGCGCTTTGCAGGATCGCTTACGCCGAAATTGAGATACAGCATGCTGCTGACTCCGTCAACCCTGATTCCGTCCGCATGAAACTCGCTGAACCAGTACATTGCGTTGGAAATAAGGAAGCTGCGTACCTGAGGTCTTGCAAAATCGAATTTATATGTGCCCCAGTCCGGGTGCTTTTCACACTCGTAGAGGTAGCCGCCGTTGAAAGAGGCGAGCCCCTGCTCATCAGGACAGAAGTGTCCCGGTACCCAGTCGAGTATTACTCCTATCCCGGCCCTATGGAACTCATCTATAAGATGCTTTAAGCCGGAAGGCTTGCCGTATCTTGCCGTCGGAGCATAATAGCCGGTCACCTGATATCCCCATGAAGCATCAAGCGGATGTTCCATTACAGGCATGAGCTCGACATGAGTATATCCCATCTCTTTGACATACGGAACCAGCGTTTCCGCCAGATCTTCATATGTATAGAAGCCGTCCTCATCCTCCTCCGATGCAGGATGCCTTTTCCACGATCCCGGATGCACCTCGTAAATATTCATCGGTGCATTAAATGTTACAGCTTTTTCGCGTGCTTTGATCCACTTTGAATCATGCCATCTGTAGTTTGTATCAGCAACGGCCGAAGCGGTGCCCGGTCTGAGTTCCGAGCCGAATGCGAACGGATCGGCTTTGAGGATATGTCTGCCGTCTCTCAGCTCTATATCATATTTGTACAGAGCTCCTTCCCCGATACCTTCGATAAATCCGGTATATACTCCGGATGTTCCCGATTCCTCCAGTCTGTATCTGTCATCAGACGGATCCCATTCATTGAAATCACCGCTTACTCTGACCGCATTTACATCAGGGGCCCAGACCGTGAAGCGAACGCCCCCGTCCGCAATATGCGCTCCGAAGCTGCGGTATGCATAATACAGTTTGCCCGTATTATACAGATATGTGAGTTCATCATTAAGCTCACAGTAGATTTTGCTTATCTTATTTTTCTTTGCCATTATTAATGATTCTTCCTGTTGTTTTATGCTGCTCTTTCAGCAGGCCGTTATCTCCTTGATCATCATTTCCCGGCCCTGCACAAGATATGTATTGCCCGAACCGCAGTGCGGGCATGTCTTCCCGAACTGTAAGGTCGGATATGTCTTATCACAGTCCTCGCAGTAAGTAAGAGCCGGGACGACCTCGATCTCGAGCTCGCATTCCTTCATTATATCTGTCCTTTTTACCGCCCAGTCCCAGCAGTCTCTGAGATCCTCATGGATAGCACCTGTCACCTCTCCGAGCTGAAGAGTGACTGATCTGACTTCAGTAAGACTGTTCTCTTCAGACAGTTCTTCGATTTGCTTTATTACATGAAATACTATGCTTAATTCGTGCATATCAAGCCGCGCCTCTTATCATGCAGTACCTCTTGCTCTATAGATCCGTATCATACTCTATGAAACGGGCTTTCGGATAAAATCCCGCTTCAAAGTCAGCCTTCGAAAGCCTTTTGATAGTACTGATCGCAGTAATATAGAGTATAACTACCAGTCCGAGCAGCATAAATGTCGATTCCTCTGTATTCAGGAATGCCAGAGTGTCATATGTACCGTGGATCAGCATAGGTACGATAAGCGACAGGAATGTAAATAATCTCCTTTTGCCGTTCTGCCCCAGTATATCTGATTTTTTGGCATACGAGTAGAACACTCCCATAAAGACACCGCAGAACGCATGCAGCGGAACTGCAGTAAACGCCCTTACGACCGCAGTCTCGAATCCATAGGAAGCTACATACATAATATTCTCGTATATGGCAAAACCCACTGCCGCGGATACACCGTAAACAATCCCGTCAAATCTGTAGTTGAACGAAGGATGTTTCCATGAACCGGTCCTGAGCGCAGTGTATTTTACCAGTTCCTCGACAAGCGCTGCTTCGAGGAATGATGTCTGAAGGGCGAATTCAAGACTTCCCGCCGGATATTCCGGAAGCAGCGAATCCTCAAAGGCTTCGATATAACCGGCCGCGATGCAGGAAAGAACGCCGAAAAACATCAGCTTTATGATCAGTCCCTTAGGTTCTTTCTCTACTTTATCTTTTCCGTAAACGTAAATTATTATGAGTAAGCCCGGTATTACCGCAAGCTCCATCAGATGATTAGCCATCAGTTATTCTCCTACAGTCTGTTCCTGTTATTCTTGTACAAAAGCAGTATATACCATATGCACATTCCTAACAGTACGCCTCCCAGTATTCTTGAAAGCATTTTATTTTTCCGCCTTTCCGATTTGTATCAGTCTACAGTATCAATATATTTCCTTGATGCTGCCGCTCTTAAATGCATAAAGAAGCTCTTCAAGATTGGCTATCTGCTCGCGCAGCTCTACTCCCGTGTCCGTATCCCTGATCCTTATTCTCTCCGGAACAGTATCCTCAAGATGCATGACCGGTCTGTGGAATACCTGTGTACCGTCCTCATTAAGAGGTTCATACGGCTTATGCTCGGCCAGATACATGTGTTTTGACGTCATAATCGCAGTATAGCCTGCTATTCCGGTCGTCTTATGATAAGCCTTTGATATTCCTCCGTCTATAACATAGAGCTTGCCGCCTGCTTTTACAGGCTTTTCGCCGTCTTTAAGCTTGACAGGCACATGACCGTTGAGGATCTTTCCTTTTTTCGGATCAAGACCGAAATCCTCCAGTATCTTGTCCGCCATTTCCTCTTTATCCATCAGCCTGTAGTAAGGCACCTTGTTTTCCTTGTGAGTCGCCTTGTCTTCGATAAAATACCTTTCGAAGGTCGTCATCTTATCCTTTCCGAACAGAGGCGAATCCTCTGACAGCCATAGATACCACATGATAGACGCCGCATCGGCAGATGACATGCCGTCACGCGGATTGAACCTGGCTTCACGGATCATCTCATCGAGTTTTCGAATATAGGCAGCTCCCTTGTATTTGCCGTCGTCTATAGTGATGGTCTTGAATTCTCCGTTCTCATCCAGCTGTATGCAACCGTGATAGAAAAGATTTCCGTTCATCACCTTGTACAGGGCACCGTGTGAAAACAGATAATCGATATGTTTCTGAAGCTTCTCTGAATTGATTATAGAGGATTCGAGAGCCACCATGACTTCTTCTTCCTCCTCGCTCAGTTTCAGCGGATCCTTCGGATCGATAGTCGGGAGATTCATATCTCTCATCGGATATTCCCTGCCGTCCACCATGACGGTGCCTTTTTCAAAGTCGATATTGAGCAGCAGATTCCTCTTATCGAGCCTGTATTCAGGATGTCTGAGTATTTCCTGCCCCTCGATCTTGAACTGTATGATCGAGATCATCTTGTGCATTTTTGCTGCAAGTTCAGGCGGGATAGGGTCGTATTTGTTGACTTCGAGCAGATTCGGCTTGAAGAATTCGCACGGATCATCACCGTATATCTTCTCCGCAAGCGATGCCAGCGGTCTCAGATTGAATCCGTATCCTACCTCGAGCATGTCGAAATTGTTATATCTGACATTGATCCTGATTATGGTGGAAATGCAGCATCTGTTGCCGCAGGCTGCACCCATCCAGAGCACATCGTGATTGCCCCACTGTATATCCACGCCCTGATTGGCCATCAGATAGTCCATGATCATGTGGGATTTTGCACATTGCTGATAGTCTCAGTCAGATCCGACATGAACACCTCTGCAGCTCCGTATTCGATGAGAGTATCGATGATCTCATCGTAATACTTGTGTCTGTCAGGTACATCATCAGCAAAGAGAAGCTCATCCATGATATATGACGAAGCCTTAGGAAGACGTTTCTTTACCTTGGATCTCGTATACTTGTTGGAAACGACACGGCAGATAGCAATCAGTCTTCTGATAGCTACCTTGCACCATGCGTCGAAATCGACTTCACTCTTTTTGCGTCTGGCTATCTCTGCCTGCGGATTGTATATAAGTGAAGCAATATCATCACATTCCTTTACAGTCAGCAGATTGCCGAATAATTCATCGATCCTCATCCTTATCATTCCGGAGCCGGATCTTACGAAATACTGGAACGCATCATACTCTCCGTGTATGTCGCTGAGAAAGAATTCAGTCGCCTTTGGCAGAGCCAGGATCGCCCTGAGATTGATTATCTCTGTTCTTGCAGCTCTGCGATTCGGATATTTTTCAGCCAGAAGCCTGAGATACTCTGAGATACTGGATATCAGCCATTGTCCTACCTCCTGTGAATCATCAGAATCAATCGTGTTCTATCTTCATTATATCTGCTCCGAGGCCTTTGAATTTATTTACAAAATTCTCATAGCCTCTCTCTATATGATGTATTTCACTGACCTCTGTAGTACCTTTTGCGACAAGACCTGCAAGGACCATTGCCGCGCCTGCTCTCAGATCGGTAGCTCTGACCTTCGCACCTCTGAGTTTCTTTCCGCCCGGGACGATCGCCTCACGGTTTTCCGTTGAAATATCGGCACCCATTCTGTTGAGTTCGACAACATGCATAAACCTGTTTTCAAATACGGTCTCACGTACCTTGCTCTGACCTTTTACAGTTGTCAGAAATGCCATGAACGGCGATTGTATGTCCGTAGGAAATCCAGGATACGGCAGAGTCTTTATGTCTGTAGCGATGAGTTCCCTGTCACGGGCATCAACATAAATGCCTTCCGGAGTGACATCTACGCCCACATTGCACTCCTTGAGTTTAGCTATGATAGGTCTGACATGCCCCGGCAGCGCATTCTTTACAAGTATATCCCCTCTTGTGATAGCAGCTGCAAGCATGAATGTTCCCGTCTCGATCCTGTCAGGAATAACGGCATGTATACAGCCTGTAAGCCTGTCCACACCCTCGATCCTGATCATGTCAGTACCGGCATACTTTATTCTTGCACCCATCTTGTTCAGCAGATTGGCAAGATCGATGATCTCAGGTTCCTTTGCCGCATTCTCTATGATAGTCGTTCCGTTTGCAAGAGTCGCTGCCATGAGTATATTCTCGGTTGCTCCGACACTCGGGAAATCCAGATATATCACATCACCCGTAAGGCCCTTTTCACCTACGGAAACTATGACCTTTTCATTTTCATGGTCCTCAACAACCTCTGCTCCGAGTGCTCTGAAGCCCTTGAGATGCAGATCGATAGGTCTCTTGCCTATGGTGCATCCTCCCGGCATAGGCATTATGACTTTGCCTGCTCTTGCGAGAAGCGGTCCCATAGTGAAAACCGACGCCCTCATTTCCTGAACGAGATCGGCATCTCCCTCGCAGGAAATGATTTCAGGTACAGAAACTCTGATGACACCCGGTTCGGAATCATCTATCTGTGCCCCGTAGTTCGTCAGCATCTTTTTCATCACCGCTACATCTACCAGATCCGGAGTATCCTCTATTATACAGGTCTCCTCAGTAAGCAATGTCGCGGCCAGAAGCGGCAGAACCGAATTCTTTGCGCCGCTTATTACGACCTCTCCGTGAAGAGGTCCGCTGTTGTTGACAAGTATTTTTGCCATTAAATATCTCCTGAAAATCTATTTTAGTTTACAGCTCAGTATGCGGATATATCCGCGTGCTGAACTCCGATTATCTGTTTTGCTGTCTGTATTATGCTTCCTGTACGGCTTTTTAATCAAAGCTGTCATCCTCACTGCCGTCAATGCCGAAAACTTTATCTACTGCTTTTGCGGCAGCTGCTGTTACGATTTTTTTCGTCAATTTTGCGGCAGCTTTTCCCTTTGCGACTCTCTCGGATTTCTTAAGTCTTTCTGTCGCCTGCTGTGCCGCTTTCTTTCTGTAGGCAGCGGCTTTTTTTGCAGCTCTGATCGCTTTCAGCCTGTCTTTCTCTTCGGCTTTGATCCCTTTGAGCTCCGCCTTTCTTCTTGCTCTTACCAGCTTGCGATCCACGCGCTTTACAGCCTTTTCCTCGGCTTTGCGGGCCTTGATAGCCGTCACTCTGGCATTCTTTATTGCCTTTTGCTCTAACTTTGCCTGCTTATTTACCTGCTTGAGCAGCTGTGTCGATGTCCTGAGCTCCTTGCGGGCCTGTCTGGCGGCTCTTCTGTTAGCTATAGTCGAAAGGATCAGACTCCTGCCCGTAACACCGCGTACGATTGCGGTCACTGTATTAAGTCCCAGCACTCCGGCTGCTGCAGCTGTTGTTGTCTTGATTATAGGTGATGTATCCTCAACTACTGCATTGGCTGCTTCTATAATGCTGTTCCCCGTCATGTCGACTATGTTCATCGAACTGTCAACTGCATTCTGAGCGTCTTCACTGAGTTTTTTGAGTTTAGCTATCAGTTCAAGCGTCGGACTGACGAGTCTTGCAACGACAACGACAAATGCGATCAGCACCAGGATGAGGCATATAACAAGTACCTGATTAACTGTCAAACCCATTGTTTCCCTCCTTATCCTGTGCTACACGGTATGCCTGACCGCGCCCGTTACCTTATCCGCAACGCCAGTGACCTTATCTGCGGCAACAGTTACCTTCTCCGCTGCGCCTTTGACCGTGCTGACTCCTGTGTCCACAACATTATTGACCTTGTCTACCCTTTCCTTAACGGAGGTATTGACTTCATCGATTTTGTTTTTTGCACTGATAGCTACAGCAGTGCCGCCGTCAAGTATCGCATTTGTTTTCTTGACGGTATCCGTGACATTTGAAACCAGGATTATCAGATACACTACCAGCACTATCAGCGCTATCAGCAGAACACCGATCAGAACGCCTTTTACACTTACTGTAATCATAGACTTTCTCCTTTTCTACAATATCCCGGCCACAGTAAACATAGGCCGCCTTCTTATCTAATCTATTATATAGGAAAAACGCACTGCTGTACATTGCAGAATTAATCTTTATTACAGATCCCGGTCAGCCGCCGTTACTATTCAGCACTCGGCCGATTCTATGATGCATTTGAGCGAAATACATCTGCGCAATCATCATTCATAGACTGTAATGCAGCGCCATCCAGAGAAGGCTTCCGTCACCGAGAGTGCTAAGTTCGTCGGCTTTGCCTCGCGGAGGATCTAGTCTGACGCTTCGCTTGCGACGACCGATCCTTAGCCGCTCGCCTGCAGCCTTCTCGCAGCACTCTTAGCGGCTCCTACAGATTCTCTGTCTGTCGCTTCCTTACAGCCGTGAATTGTGACTGATCCGCCGAATGCTGAATTGTTACATACTCGTTATAATCTCCCGTATAACCCGAGCACTTCATCGGTATAGCCGCCGCCATGCTTATGCACGGTTATCTGAGGCAGCACACGAAGCTCCGGTCCGGCAGCTTTTATACCGCATATAAGAACTATATTCGGCGCCTCGCCTTCCTTTGGTACGACAAACTGCAGGTATTTCGGCTCTGTTCCCGCGGATCTCATTGCAGAGATGATGTCTGCAAGTCTGTCCGGCCTGTGCACGATGTAAAATCCGCCGCCTCTTCTGAGCATGGATGCGGCTTTATCCGCAAAATCTCTTATATCCGCAGTGGATTCATGCCTCGACAGATACCTTTCCTCAGATGAACTTGCTATCGCCCCCTGCCTGCGAAAGTACGGAGGGTTGCTGACTACAGCATCCATATCCTCCATTCCGTTTATTTCACTGATATCACAGTTGATGAATCCTATTCTGTCCTTCAGAGTGCTGTCTGCCTGAATATTCAGATCAAGAGCTCTGACTGCCCTCGAATATGCCGGCTGCTGCAGCTCATAGCCTGTGATATGCAGATCCTTTACCTTGTGTGAAAGTATATAGGCAACTATGCCGTTTCCGGTCCCGAGATCGGCCGCGGCAGACCCCGGAGCAATAGCTCTGGCGCCGGTTTCTCCGGCCGCAAAGGCTGCAAGGAGAACAGAATCCAATCCATATCCGAATTCTCTGCTCTGAATAACTTTCAGCCCTCCGAAACCGATGTCATCTATGCGTTCATTTGCATCATCCATCAGAAATCACTCATCAGTTCTTCAAGCGCACGAAGCTCGGCATCATCAACGAGATCATCGTCTGCAGCATCATTGGCACGCTTCCCCTTCTTTCCCTTGCGTTTAATCTCATCCTTTGTGAAAGACTTGATTTCCTGCGAGAATATCTCTTCACCTGTATCCGGATCTATCTCTATGCCTCGCGTATTGATCCTGCCGTTGAAATAATCGACATTTACGACCTTGGCAAGTCCGTCCGGCGTCTCTACTCTCTCGTTATCCTTAGGCATGCCTTTTCGCAGTTCTTTGTAAGTCTTGTCTTCAAAATTGAGACAGCACATGAGTCTTCCGCATGTACCCGATATCTTGGTAGGGTTCAGCGACAGATTCTGCTGTTTTGCCATTTTGATCGATACCGGATGGAAATCGTGCAGCCATTTGCTGCAGCACAGCGGCCTTCCGCAGATACCTATTCCTCCGAGCATTTTCGCTTCGTCTCTGACACCTATCTGGCGCAGTTCGATTCTATTGCGGAAATATCCCGCCAGGTCCTTTGCGAGTTCTCTGAAATCCACTCTTCCGTCGGCGGAAAAATAAAACACTATCTTCGATCCGTCTATCATGAATTCAACATCGATAAGCTTCATATCCAGTCCGTGCTTTGCGATCTTTTCCGCACAAACACGCATGGCATCATCTCTTTTGCCCAGGTTTTCTTTGTATTTTCTCAGATCTTCATCAGTAGCCTTGCGCTCTACCGGTTTGAGAGGCGCTACGAGTTCTTCCTCCGGGATAGATTTGTTCGGGATAAGAATATGTGCCAGTTCAAGTCCTCTTGCAGTCTCAACTATGACCATATCTCCCAGCTCAAATTCTGTATTTCCCGGATCGAAATAATATGTTTTGCCGGCCTTCATGAAGCCTACGCCCACTATCTCTACCATATTTTTTATCCTCCTGTTTAATGCGACTCAAGATACATTCTCCTGAGCGCCCTGTTATGATTCATTTCACGCATTATATCCGTTCTTACGGTCTCCGCCATACCTATAAGCTCCGCCATATATACAGGAGAGACCCCTTCTTTCATATTTGATTCCGCCCTGTCCTCTATAGCGTCAAGCAGGCACATGGCGTCATTTTTATTTTTTATATTTTTGTCAAGTGCAGCTCTGAATCTGTAAAACCTGCTTCCCTGATCCATGAAGATATCAGCCGTTTCAGAAATAGCGGCAGCCGTCTGCATTTCCTCTTCATCCGGGCCGGTATACTCACACACTCTGATCACTCCGCATCTTGATCTGACGGTCTCCAGCAGCGCATCCCTGTTTGCTGCAGCCAGTATCAGTATCGTCCGGTCTGCAGGTTCTTCAAGCGTCTTAAGAAGCTTGTTCTGCACCACCTCGCTCATACTGTCGGCATCATCGATCACTCCTATCAGAAATCTGCCGTATGCACCCATGCCGAGCCGTTCAATAAAAGCTGCTGCATCATCTGTTCTGTACGAAGCATTTCCGCTTTTCGATACAGTTTTTGTCATGCGGACTATATCCATACATGATGATGCTGCGATCTGTCTGCATGTCGGGCAGCAGCCGCATGGACGCAGCTTCTCATCCTTCGCAGTACATTCGAGTCCGGATATAAGGCTGTTCACAAAGGAATCCCGCGCTTTGCCGGATCTTCCCTCTGTAATAAAAGCATGCGCAGCTCTTGCACCGTCTGTTATATCCCTTATCAGTCTGTTCAGTTCCGACCCTTCGACTCGCACAATTCCTCCAGATAACTGTAAATTATATCGCGTATCTCATCCACCGGAAGAGATGCGTCTATTCTCCTGACCCTTCCGGCATCGTTTTCACATATCTTTTTATACCCTTCATATACCCTGTAATGAAAATCCATTGCTTCGAGCTCCAGCCGGTCCGGTTCACGAGCGCCGGATGCTCTGGTTTTTCCCTTTTCGGGATCTATATCCATCCAGAATGTGATATCAGGTCTGAGTCCCCCCGTCGCTATCTCATTTACTTCAGCTACTATACTGCCGAGACCTCTTCCATATTCCTGATAGGCGATCGAAGAATCTACAAATCTGTCGCATATAACTGCTTTTCCTTCATTCAGTGCAGGCATGATCAGTTCTCTGACTATCTGTGCCCTTGCAGCTGCATAGATCAGCATCTCAGTCACAGCCTCCATAGAGCCATTCTCCCGGTCGAGAAGGATATCCCTGAGTTTTTCGCTTATCTCTGTGCCGCCCGGTTCTCTTGTACGCACAACAACAAGGCCCTTTTTCTCAAAGAACCTTTCGATATTGTTGATCTGTGTCGTCTTGCCGGCTCCGTCACCGCCTTCAAGAGTGACAAAAAGGCCTTTCTTCGTTTCCGATGGATCCATGCTCATACGCGCCTCCTTCTGATTTCGGCCGCTAACTGTTTTTCCTTCGCATTCTTTCGTCTTACGAATTTATTCACCTGAGCATACAGGATCCATCCCAGCCCGACCACCGGCGCCGAGATCAGTATTATTAATAATATCTTGAATACAATCATAAGTATTGTCTATTTTAACACATGTAAGTGAATTTTTTCTGAATAATACAGAATATTATTTATCTTAACGGAGCAGAGTCTGCAATTCAGTGAACAGCAAGGAATCTCAAAAAAGCAAAATACCCTGCTTATCATCAAGAGCTGCTGACCGGATCCCGTCAGTCGGTGAATCTCTTCTGGAAATTGCCGGCAACTCTTACGCTGTCCGTAATTATCATAAACGCATCGGGATCTATACCGGCGATGACCTCTCTGAGATGCTGTTCTTCATATTTGGATATAACCGTAACGAGTATGTGCGAACCTTCTTTTGTAAAGGCTCCTTCTCCCTCCCAGGTCGTTACGCCCCTGTTTACATCCTTCATTATGGCTTCAGCAAGCCCTTCTTTTTTGGTGAATATCATGCAGTTGATCTTGATATTCTGCACATGGACCTTGTCAATAAACACACCTGTCATCACCGCAAAGATGATGGAATAAAGAACTGTCTCGACATCATACATGAAAAGACAGATAGTGTAAATACAGATACTGATCACTATCCCTATTGCGCCTACTTTAAAGTCAGGATGCGTCTTGGCAAGGCAGACCCCTATCAGGTCCTGGCCTCCCTGCGAACTTCCTGCCCTGAGAACGAGTCCTGCTCCGAATCCCGACCCCAGACCACCGACCAGCGAAGCCATCATCCTGTCACTGACTAAAGGCTCAGCCGGAACGGGAATGATCGCCAGAAATAGTGACGACATCGCGATTGAAATAACGGTGCTGATGAGGAATTTTCGTCCCATGACCCTGTAGGCCATGATAAAGAAAGGCACGTTTATCATGAAATAAATGATTCCCATGTAATCCAGCGTACCTATCTGGGGAACATGCAAAAAGTCCAGCAGAAAAGTTCTGATCAGCTGGGCAATACCCGTAAATCCGCCGCTGTACAGGTGTATAGGGTTGATCATCAGGTTTACACCGGCAGCATAGCTCAGGTTGCCGACAATGATCATAATGATCTTATCCAGGTTTTTCTTACTGAAATTCATATATTCTCTCCTTTAAAAAGCCGTTTCGGGTTTCCAGTATACACCATCCGAAATACATTTGCGCATCAGCACTCAACGAAGCAATTACAATTCACAGACTTTAAGGCAGCGACAGACAGAGAATTTGGAGGAGCCGCTAAGAGTGCTGCGAGAAGGCTGCAGGCGAGCGGCTAAGGACCGGCCGTCGCAAGCGAAGCGTCAGACTAGGTCCTCCGCGAGGCTCTATAACTGATGATAAGCAGATTATTTCGCATATTGACATTTTAGGTAAGGCCGCCGTCACAATGTTGCTACGGTGCGCTGACAAAGCTATGCGCGATACGGCGCCCCAACAAAGCTACGCGCGATCCTCCATGCTGACACTGAACGGCTGAGGATCGATGCAGAGCGCGAAAGCGTGACGGTGAGCGCACGGAGCTTACTCTTAGTAAGTGAGTACGTGAGCCGGTGCGCTGACAAAGCTATGCGCGATCCTCAGCCGTTCAGAGGATGATCGAGTTCATAGCCGCATACACTCCTCCCTCCATTGCCATCAGTTCTTCATGCGTTCCTTCCTCTGCAATGCCGTCCTCTGTCAGAACGATGATGCGGTCGGCATTTCTTATAGTTGAAAGCCTGTGAGCGATGGTAATTGTGGTTCTGCCTTTTGCAAGCTCGGTCAGCGACCGCTGTACATAGTATTCACTCTCGTTATCAAGAGCTGATGTCGCCTCATCGAGTATGAGTACAGGCGGATTCTTGAGAAATACGCGGGCTATGCTGATACGCTGTTTCTGTCCGCCTGACAGCCTGGCGCCGCGTTCTCCGACATATGTGTCATACCCGTCGGGAAGCTCATTTATGAATTCGTCCGCACCGGCAAGAACGGCTGCACGGCGTATTTCTTCGAGTGTTGCTCCGGGCCGCCCGTAGGCAATATTCGCGGCTACTGTATCGGAAAAGAGATATACTTCCTGCTGCACCATTCCGATCTTTGACCGCAGAGAACGAACCTTGTATCTGCGGATATCTGTACCGTCGATTTTGATAGTTCCTTCGGTCACGTCATAAAATCTCGGGATAAGGTTGCAGAAAGTAGTCTTTCCGGCACCGCTCGGCCCGACCAGGGCGATATTTTCGCCGCTCCTGATCCTGAGATTGATATTTCTGAGCACGCTGCCGGACGCTTTATCACCGGTCCCGTCTGTATCGTTATAAGAGAACGAGACATTCTCGAATTCTATATCGCCTCTGACATCAGGTATATCTATGGCATCAGGTTCGTCATCAATATCGATGTGTGTATCCATAACCTCGACGAATCTCTCTATACCAGTTATACCCTTCTGGAACTGTTCCGTGAACTCAACGATCCTGCGTATGGCTTCGAGCAGAACTCCAATATACATAAGATATGCTACGAAATCGCCGGCGTTGATGCGTCCCTGTATGAGAAATACGGATCCGAGAAACACGATCACTATGTACATCAGTCCGTCAAAGAGTCTGGTCACACTGCGGAATCCCGCCATATTCCTGTAACTGACTTTCTTTGTCGTAAGAAATCTGCGGTTGCCTTCCTCAAAACGCTTCTGTTCGACATCCTCATTGGCAAAAGATTTTGAGACTCTGATGCCAAGCAGACTATCCTCGACATGAGCATTGATCTCGCCCAGCTCGCTCCGCTGCCATTTAAACGCTCTGCGAAGCTTTACCCTGTATTTCATGGCAAAGAACAGCATCAGCGGTATCATTGCGAAAACAACAAGAGTCAGTATCACATTTACACGCAGCAGTATTATGAAAGCCACGACTATTTTCACAGCAGCTATGAAATATTCTTCCGGGCAGTGATGCGCGAATTCGGCTATATCGAAAAGATCCGTTGTTATTCGTGAAATCAGCTGTCCGGTCTTGTTCCCGCTGTAATATGCGTATGAGAGTTCCTGGAACTGATCAAACAGATCGCGCCTCATGTCAGTTTCTATGTATGCCCCCATAACATGACCGGTGTTCTGCATATAGTAGTTGGCCATCACATCGATTATCCTGAGCACTATATAAGCAGTACTGATCCTGATCACGATTTCCATAGTCAGAGCTGCCGGATCTGACGTCACTGTATTGGTAATATATCTGACCATAAGCGGCAGCACAAGATCGCATGCGCCGGTAAATGCCGCGCACAGCAGATCAAAGATCAGTATGTGCATATATGGTTTGAAATACGGATAGAAACGTTTTAAAAGATATGCTGTCGACATCGACCTTTCATTCATCGTCTGTACCTCTTGCTGTCAGTTTCTTGATAAAGCATCTGCGTCTTTTATGCGGTTCTATTCCGAACATCTTCCACTGAGTGTGTACGCTTGTATTCAGTTCAAGCTGAGGGCCTGTTTCAGCATGCCTTATTCCGTTCTTATTGCAGCCTGTAAACAGATGCTCCATAATGATCCCGTTAACTCCCGTCTTCTGAAGCTCCGGTCTTACGGCTATCAGAAAGAGATCAAGCGTGTCATTCTTTCTGAGCGCTCTGAGCACAGGGATCCATCCGAGCGGAAAAAGATGTCCTCTGTTCTTTATCATGGCATCGGAGACAGATGGCGCCCCGACTCCGAACCCCATGAGATCGTCATTATCATCGACTATGAGGCAGCAGTAATCCGGGTCGACGAGCGGAAGAAATTTGTTTGTATATTTGTTTATCTGTGCTTCATTCAGTTCAACGACACCGTACAGATCGGCATATGCTATGTTAACAAGCTCAAATGCCTTGCGTATATACGGCCTGATATCCCGCTTGCTTTTTATCCCGACCTTGTGAAAGCCGGTCCTTCTCAGCATAGCATCCGATATCCTCTTGAGTCTGATATAATTCGGATCATCCCATCCGTTAAGCGGGATAAGATGCTCTATCCAGTCGGCATCCTTGACATAACCAAGCTCCGTCAGATGTTCTGCATAGTACGGATGATTGTAATAAGTATAGAACATGCTCCTGCGGCCGAAGCCTTCCACAAGCATGCCTTCACGGTCCAGATCACAGAAGCCGAGCGGTCCGTGGACCGCATCCATACCCTTCTCTCTCGCCCAGTCTTCCACCGCGCCAAACAGAGCCGATGACACGGCTCTTTCATCTATAAAATCCGCCTGAGAGAATCTCATTCGCTTTGTACCCCATTTTTCATTGGCAGCGTGATTCAGTATAGCGCCGATCCGTCCGACGACTTCATCACCGCGGTATGCGAGAAAAGACCTGACCTCACAGTATTCGAAGGCCGGATTCTTATCTTCATCCCAATCAGCCATGTCATCACCGAAAAACGACGGTACATAGTGCGGATCATGTCGATAAAAGCGGTTTGGAAAATCCACGAAGGTCATCCTCTCCGCTTTCGTTCTTACTTCTTTTATTACAATTTCCTGTTCCAAAACACTTCCTGTGGCGGTTACGCTGACTATTCCCGTGTATTCTACCATTATCGGGAACATCTATCCAGTACAAGTTAAAAACGCGCGGCAGGGAATCCCTGCGGCATGCAGGCGCCTCATCATTGCAAATGATATGAATTATGGGCTATAATTGATAGGCTAAATCAGAAAGGAGAAAAGCGGCCGTGGCCGCGCTTAAAACTTATGAATAACATGGAATTAGCTCAGCTCATATATCCATCTCTTCCTCACACGCCTGAGGAATACGAGAGTATGTACCCGCAGAGAGATCTGCCTGACGGAGCGAAGGTTACACGTCTCGGTCCGAGTCCTACCGGTTTCATACACCTCGGTAATCTTTACGGAGCATTTGTAGATGAACGTCTTGCTCATCAGAGCGGAGGCGTGTTCTTCCTCAGGATAGAGGATACCGATGACAAACGTTTTGTAGAGAATGCTGTAGAGACTATCATTGGATCTCTCTCATTTTTCGATATCAATTTTGATGAAGGTGTTACCGAAAAAGGAGACGTCGGCAGCTATGGAGACTATACTCAGAGCCACCGCGGTGATATCTACAGGACATTCGCAAAAAAACTGCTCGAAGAAGGCCTTGCATATCCCTGCTTCCTGTCAGAGGATGAGATTTCTGACATCAGGGAGCAGCAGGAAGCTGCGAAGCTGTCTCCGGGAATATATGCCGGATGGTCAAAATACAGGAACTGGGATAGCGATCCCGATATCGAGGCAGAAGTCGTATCACGCCTCAGGGCAGGCGATCCTTTTGTCGTAAGACTTCGTTCAAGAGGCGTTCCTAACGCATCAGCCGAAGACACGGCAAGGCATACAGTAACAGATGCCGTCAGAGGAGAACTGTCAGTACCGGATAATTTCCAGGATGTGGTAATAATCAAACAGACAGGAATACCTACGTATCACTTCGCACATGTTGTCGACGATCATCTGATGAGGACTACGCATGTTGTCAGAGGAGAGGAGTGGCTTCCATCCCTGCCTATACATGTTGAGCTGTTTGAGGATCTTGGATGGGAACTCCCTGTATACTGCCATACGGCCCAGCTTATGAAAATCGGCGAAGACGGAAACAAACGCAAGCTGTCAAAGAGAAAAGATCCTGAGCTTTCACTTGATTTCTACAGAAAGGAAGGATATCATCCTGCGGCAGTCAGAGAGTATCTTCTCACCATCCTCAATTCCAATTATGAGGAATGGCGTATTGAGAATCCGGATGCACCGATAGATGATTTCGAATTTACAACAGAAAAGATGTCAAGCAGCGGGGCTCTTTTTGATCTTGATAAGCTCAATGACGTCAGTAAGAATACGCTGCTCAGGACAGATGCTTCAGAGCTTGCATCATGGCTTCGCAAATGGTCGGAAGAATTCGCCCCTGAATACTCATATGTATTTGAGGACATGGATCTTCTCGCACGCATACTCGATCTCGGCAGGCATGATGCCAGACCGAGAGCCGATCTTATCTATGCGAGACAGATCATGGATTTTATCGGATATTTCTTTGATGAAGCTTTCTGCATTACAGATGAATATCCGGCCGAAGCCGCTGCAGACAGAGAATCCATACTCAGGGCGTATCTGGAGTCTTATGATCACAGCGACGACAACGAGCAATGGTTCGGCAAGATCAGAGAGATCGCGACAGATCTCGGATATGCGGCAAAACCAAAGGATTACAAGAAACATCCGGAGGAATACAAGGGACATGTGGGGCATGTCAGCACAGTTATCAGAATAGCTCTTATGGGAAAAGCTCAGTCTCCTGATGTCTGGGCTATACAGCAGATAATGGGCGAAGACAAAGTCAGAGCACGTCTGAATGCCGCTCTTTAAAAACAACTGATACGCGGAATAAGCTTAAACAGTGATCGAAGGACCGGTTACGGCTGTATCCGCATTTAGTGAATCAGAAAGGAGAATCATAAATAAATGGAACCTATACTGGTAGTAATGGCTGCGGGAATGGGCAGCAGATACGGCGGCAACAAGCAGCTCGATAAGATCAGCGATCAGGGTGATATAATCATGGATTTCAGCCTGTTCGATGCATATGAAGCGGGATTCAGGAGAGTATGCTTTATTATCAAGCATGATTTTGAAGAGATCTTCAAAGAACACATAAATCCCGGAGCGGGCAGAAAATACGAAGTACACTACGCATTCCAGGAACTCGATGATCTTCCTGAGGGCTACACCCTGCCTGAAGGAAGGACAAAACCATGGGGAACCGGACAGGCCGTACTCGCAGCACGCGATATCATAGATGCTCCGTTTGCCGTTATAAACGCCGATGACTATTACGGCAAAGAGGGATTCAAAAAGATTTACACATATCTCACCACAAAGGCTGATGCTACGCATAACTGCATGGTCGGCTTCGAAGTAGAAAAAACATTGTCTGAGCACGGGACAGTTTCCCGCGGCATCTGCCAGGCATCCGACGGCATGCTCACCGATATAGTTGAACATCTCAAGATTGCCAAAGAAGCCGACGGTACTATCACAGACACTCTTCCTGACGGCAGCAGTATTGTCATACCTTCCGATGCACCTGTTTCCATGAATCTCTGGGGATTCGGACTCGAATACATGGATGTTCTCAAAAAGGGTTTCTCAGAGGCTCTCGAAAAGATACTGGAAAAGAATCCGCAGAAAGGCGAGTATTATATACAGACTCCTATCAACAAACAGATAGCTGAGGGATCAGCTGTATACGAAGTACTCAATTCCTCTGATAAATGGTTCGGCGTCACATACAAAGAAGACAAGCCCTATGTAGTTGCAAAATTCGCTGAACTCAAAGCAAACGGAACTTATCCGATGAATCTATGGGACTAAGAGACAGTATGACACGCAAAACCAGCGCAAACAAACAGCCGGCTCATAAGCCGGCTGTTTGCATAATATGCTAATCATTATCTTTTATTTTCCTGACCTTGATCTTTATAGTCTGAGGTTCCTGTTCATTTGCAAGTACGACTCCCTCAGGCAGAATATATGGCACATCGATTTCCGTATCCTCGTAGTACGAGTTGAGATTTATCTTTTGAGTCCTGATCTGAATAAGATCTTTGATCAGATCAGGCGGGCCCTTGACTATTACTGTTTCAGGAGCAGAATATGTACGCTTATATGAACTGTCGCCCTTTGAAACCGTATCAACGCTCAGTCTTACTTCCTTAACCGAGCCTTCAGTCGCCCTGTAAGTAACACTGCTCGGGTACATCTGTACATGAGGCACTGCTTCACCTTCACTGTCCAATGCCGTAAGGAATGTCGTAAAGCTGCGGCTCTTGGCACTTACATCGTTATACGAGAGCGTTGCAGATACCTTTTCGACCTTATCGATCACGCTTTCAGCCGCAACGATCCTGGTCGTCAATGCAGTCATATCCGTCGTTACCGGCTCGGCTTCGTCATTATCAGCATCGCTGTATTCTACGAGAATCGGCAAATCTTTGCTGTCAGCGTCTTCGATTTCTACCGTGACAGATTTAACTTCGGAATCAACGACACTCGTTCCGTCAGGACCGTTTATCTTCAGGTTAATAGCATTTTCACCTATTACTGCATTGCTGACATCTGCTATAACAATAATATCATCTGCAGAGATCCTGTTCGTATTGACACGGCGCTGACGCAGGCTGACGCTTATCTTATCGCGGCTCGCCTCAGACACAGCATATCCTCTGCCCGCAAGAGTACTTTCACCATCGAACTCAATAGGTATATCCTTGTATCTGACAGTAGTCATCGGATCATAATTATAGACCACGAATACCCACGCTGCTATAGCAATCACAAGAGAAATAATTGAATAGAATACCTTATGATTCCTGCTAGTCATCCTTCTTGCCTCCCTTCAGAATACGGGAGACCAGATTCTTGTTCTCCACGGAAGGGATATAAATATCGAGGAGCATTTTCTCAAGTGTCTTGAGATCGAGAAACCTTCTCAGAGTTCCGTTTCTCGCTACCGATATCGCTCCTGTTTCCTCTGAAACAATTATTACAAAAGCATCAGATACTTCACTGAGACCGACGCCGGCTCTGTGTCTGGTTCCGAGATTCTTACCGATATTGCTCCTGTCGGTAAGCGGCAGAACGCAGCTCGCTGCATATGCTCTTATCCCTCTTATAATGACAGCACCGTCATGCAGGGGCGATCCCTCGTAAAACAGATTGCCGAGAAGACGAACCGATATTTCCGCATCTATTACCACGCCTGTCTCTATTATATCATTGAGCATGGTCTCGCACTCGATCGCCATAAGAGCACCGGTTCTTGTCGATGAAAAATCATCGACCGCGTCAACCAGCTTGTGCACCGTTGCGTATAATTCTTCTTTGCCCAGATCACGGAACTGCGATGAAATGACTCCTCTCCTGCCAATCTGTTCAAGACCTCTTCGTATCTCCGGCTGGAACAGAACAACAACAGCCAGAAGACCTACAGTAATAAGTCTTGTAAGCAGCCAGTTAAGAAGGCTCAGATTAAGGAGCTCCGACAAGAGGAAAAATCCCAGAATCAAAAGGACGCCCCTGAACAACTGCTGTGCTCTGGTTTCCTGTATGAAACCAAACACCGCGTACAGGAGATATGCAACGATAACTATGTCCAGGACATCCGTTATCTTTATGCTCATCATCAGCCCGGTAAGATTCTCTAACATTTTCCCCTTTAGTATCTGTATCTATCCTTCTGTCTCTTCTTCGCTTACATCCGGATCTTCTTCGCTTACACCCGGATCCTTGACATAGACATTCTTGTCATCGTCTTTTGCCAGTGTTCCGTCATTCATAACCGCTCTGATGAGGTCTCTGGCATTGGTTATGCTTTCCTCATCCTGAGTCATTACATAGCACGCCATATTTCCTGTCGTATATGTAGGCAAAGACCCGTCTCCTCCGCGGATAGTATTTTTATATATTTTCCACTGAGGATTCTTCGCCAGCTGCATTTTGATAAGCGCTCTCATTTCTGCAGAGCTGAAACTCATCTCTATATAATCTCTGAGGTTTGACAGAACTTTATTATAACTGAGCAGTATTGTTTTGCTGCTTGTAGCCTTTTTTATCATAGCTTCAAATACAGCCTGCTGATTCTTTATTCTCTGATTATCCCCGTCGGCAAAAGCCTTTCTTTCACGTGCGAAAGCAAGAGCCTGCCTGCCGTTCATGTGATTCCATCCCTTTTTGACAGTCCACCAGCTGCGCTTGACAGGGTTGAATTCGTATTCCGAGTAAACATCAATTCCGCCGATCGCATCTATAAACATCATGACGGTGGTGAAATTGACCTTTACATAGTAGTTGATCGTGGTATCAAGCAGTTCCTCCTCTGCTCCCATGGTCGTATCAACGCTGTAAAACCCCGTATGCGTGAGCTTATCCATCGCGTTGTCCTTGTCAGGCATATAAATCTGATAGTCTCTCGGTATCGACGTCATCAGAATCTGCTCTGTGTTCGGATTGACGGAAACCACCATATTCACATCGGAGCGGCCTTCTTCATCTACCGTACCTCTGACATCTATTCCCGTGATCATCATATTGAAAGGCTCTTTGGTAATAGATGCAACACGTTTATCATTTTCAACAGATGTATAGTCAAGGAATGAAAGCGTTCCCAATGCATATGCCGTACCTACACCGTAAACAGCTATCAGGCAGATACATACAAACGACGCGATCACTCTGACCCCTCTTTTTATATTGTTTTTTCTCAGCTGTATGACGATTATAGTACTTAGCAGTCCAAGAACGACATACAGGGCTATCATCATACCCAAAGGCATAACATCCATAATCGTTATTGTTGCTCCGAACACAATCAAAGCAAGCAAATAAATCACAGAAAGGCTTTTTGTAAAAAAGCCCGCCTTAGCAGCCGACTTTTTTGCACCGGACTTTATATAGTTGCTGCGATATCTGTCATAAGCTTCCTGTTGTGCACGCTTAAGAGCAGCATTTTCTTTTTTGCTCAGGCGGTTTGCATCAGCAGATTTACGCGCTTCAGCATTTTTTGCCTGTCCGGACTTTTTGCCCGCCTTTTTACCCGATCCGGACTTTCCGGCCGGATCGAAACCGTTTGCAGCCTGCCCGGATTGCACCTCATACCAGCTTTGAGGCACACCATATGATCCGTTCTTTTCATGGTGAAAATACGGATCATATGGCTGTGGTTCCTTCTGTTTACTTTGCCGTCTCAGCTCTTCATAGAGCTTTAAATCATCATTCTCTTTTTTTTGTGTGGTCTTTGCGCCCTGCTGATTTCTATTGCCGGGCACCGGCCTGCCGTAGTCGAAATCCAGAAAATCATCCGGATCCCAGTCGCTATGACTCATGCTCACGTCCTTTCAAGCCTGTCATATGACAGATTTAAACTATCTGTCTGTTTCAATAAGTCCGTATTCGCCGCCTTTACGTTTGTAAACAACGCTGACAGCATCAGTATCCATATCCAGGAATACGAAGAAATCATGTCCGAGCATTTCCATCTGCAGCACAGCCTCTTCGGCAACCATAGGTGAAAGCTCAACCTGTTTTCTTCTGACGATATCAAGTTCCTCTTCAAATTCTTCATCCTCCGGTGAAGGTATGAATTCAAGCTTTAACGCCTTATTCTCTTTATATCTTGCTTCGAGCTTGCCCTTGAGCTTGCTCATCTGGTTGGCAAGTTTATCTGTAGCCATATCTACCGCATCGTAGATGCTGTCATTAGCCTGCTCGGCTCTGAAAACAGCCTGTTTGGCATTGATAGTCGCTTCGAATTTAGGTGTCTCTCTTTGCTTTGACACAACTACATTGGCGGTTACGTCTTCGTTGAAATACTTATCGAGCTTGCCCAGCTTCTTTTCAATGTATCCGCTGAGTTTGTCGCTCATAGGGTAATTCTTTGCCGAAATCTGAATCTTCATTTTCAGTACCTCCTTACATATATATATAACGGCACAGCCGTTAAGAGTATTCTGTGCAGCCCTGCCTGCGGAGATCAATGGTCTCTACCTTGCAGCAAAGCTGTAAGAATATCTGAGACCATTCTATCGCAGCAGCCCTGCCTGCGGAGATCAATGGTCTCTTCCCTGCAGCAAAGCTGTTAGAATACCTGAGACCATTATAACATACCCGCAATCGATTTTGTGTACACCAAGTGTACTAAAGAAAAAATAGTCCCGGCAAACACTCGACCTGGTCTTTGACCCCACACTCGCCTTAACCCGGTTTCCGGAGGACTTACATCTAAGATACGCCATGATCACAGCTGTCTCTGCAAACTGCTTACGTGGGTCCCTTTGCCCGTATCTGGCCTGGACTTTCAACCACGAACATGCCCGCCGGGGCTGAGATATTATTTTAGCACAAGTATCTTATGCAATAAAGATACGAATTTCAAAATTACATGCCCATTACTCTGTTTAATTCTTCTGTGAATCGCACAGACAGAATATTTTTCCCGTAATAATGCTTCGGATGCAGACCGTCACTTGTAAAATCAGGAGACATCATTTCCTCTGCCGTGGTGATATTCTCTCCGTTTACAACATAAGTGTTTTTGTATTTCGCAGCTACACTCTTCATTGCATCCCTGAAATCCTGCAGTGTGCAGTCATATCTGTTCCTCGTCTGATCACAGTCAGTGCCCGGAAACACTTCCCTTGTATCCGGGTCAATATATTTGAATCTGTGAACAGGCGTTTCGATTACTATTTTAGTTTTAGGCGCTACTTTGTTTATCCTTTTGAGTATCAGATTCAATGCACCGCATATCGATGCAGGGTCTTTGGAATCAGGATCGCCGCATTTTATATCAGCCTTTTTGCTGTTCCAGTCATTTGTGCCCGCGCTTATAAAAATCATATGAAATGACCTGAGTTCTTCATCGGTCATATTGCTGATCCTGTAATAAACGCTGTTCGATCCTGCCCTGCTGTCAGGATTATAACCCAGTGACGCGCCGCCTATGGCATTCAGAGTAACAGAAGCAGCCTGCATCTGCCGGCAGGCATAATAAATATGCTGTCCCGCTTTTGCCTGTATACTGTCGCCTTCTATCAGCACATTCTTATTATATGCAGGATCAACAACGCTGACACTGACGGTTTTTTTTGCAGTCCTGTACTTACCCTTAGCCGCAGCAGTAACAGTGATCTTAGCGTTTCCTTTTTTTACGCCCCTGATTACGCCATCGCGCGTTACCTTCACAACAGATTTGTCGGAACTTTTATATTTCAGAGCAGTTCCTGCCGAGGCATTAAGCTTTTTTTCCCAGCCCACGCTGACATATGTACTCGATGATACTTTGATAATCTTGTCTTTTGCAGCAAAAACATTCACAGCAGAGAAAAGCATAACAAATGCCATTACAGAAATCATAATCAAAGTAAAATGTTTCTTATTCATTTTTGTATAGTTCCCTTCGTATAATACAGTTAGTATATTATACCTCAGATCTTGAATACCGCGCAATAAACCCGGTCTTCCTGCTGAGAAAAAACGGGTAGTGTTAACAGCTGTCAATTACTGCAACAGACCGATCAGTCTGTGATCCTGATCGTATCGATCACCGGCTGATCCTTTTTATCAATGGTTCCGTTGTCATCCAGAGGCTTTGCATCAGCCGCTATCTTGTCAACTATGTCCTGTCCTTCTGTTACATGCCCGAATGCTGCGTAATCACCATCCAGATAATCCCCGTCTTCAACCATGATGAAGAACTGCGAACTGCCGCTGTCCGGATCCTGTGCACGCGCCATGGAAATGACGCCTTTTTTATGGGAAATATCATTTTTGATACCGTTAGATGCGAATTCACCCTTGATATTCCTGTCAGATCCGCCTGTTCCGTCACCGTTGGGATCTCCACCCTGTATCATAAAGCCATCAATAATGCGGTGGAATGTCAGTCCGTCATAAAATCCGTCGTTTGCCAGATCCATAAAATTCTGAACCGTGACAGGTGCGGTATCACCGTCAAGTTCAAGCTTTACAGTACCATAGTCCTTTATATCGATCTCGGCATGGTGAATGCCGATAGGATCCGCCGCCTCTGCTGCTTCAGTTGTTTCTTCTGTCTCCGCCGTATCCGTCGTTTCTTCTGTATCGCCGGCATCATTGCCGCCGCATCCCGTCAGTGCCGCAAGAGCCAGCACAGCGATAAGTGTAATAAGCATCAGTTTTTTCTTCATCTGTAACGACCTCCGTAAATCTGCAATTATTCAAAGTCCGGGAATCATTTTATCGCCATTCACTCAGGAAGGCAACCGCAAAATAGTTTCTATCAGGCCGTGTGCTGATGCGCATTACGATTTCAGCATATCTGATCCGGCTGCAAATGTAAGGAAATCCACTCTCTCGGCTCCGGCAGCTTTGAGGACCTGCGCTATCTCATCTATGGTCGATCCTGTCGTGTAGATATCATCTATGATAAGAATCGATTTTCCGGAAACATCAGTCCGCCTTCTTTCCCTTATACTGAACGCCCCGCGTATATTCTCACGTCTTTCCTGAGGGGATAATGATCTCATCATCCGCGTCTCGCGCTCTCTTCTGAGTATGTACGGATCTGCTTTTATCCCTGATCGAGATGCAAAGGAATCAGCTATCAGACCCGCCTGATTGAAACCCCTTAAGCTGAGCTTGTGTCTGTGTATCGGCACAGGCAGAACCATATTGTACTTGCCGTACAGCTCATCCGGACTGAATTCCACAGTCATCCTGTCATACATGATTTCTCCTATCGTATCAGCAATATCCGCATTGCCGTCGTATTTGAGAGAGAATATTACTGCTCTCTCACATCTGCTGTAGGCTGTACATGTATAACCGCTGTCAAAATGATGCTTATGCTGCCTGCATATAAAGCACTGATCATAAGGATTGATATCAGCAAGCGGTCTGCCGCATCTTTCGCATATGCGTCCGCCTATCCATTTCATGCTGTCCATGCACTCCCCGCACAGCCTGTATGTTCTGCTGTCATCTGTAATCTTGCCGCAGCAAATGCAGTATAGTCCCTTCGGATAAACCAGATCAAGCGCCGCAGCGCCAAATGCTCTTATCATCATTTCTCCCGGTCTCCCTGTTGTACTCTTTTTTTCTGCTTCATACCGGCGCCATGCATGACGGACTCTCTGTGCACAGTATGTGAACACAAAAAAGAAATGGCAGCATTAACGGCTCTTTAGCCAATTTTACTACCATATTGTATGTCCGGCTGTGAAGTATCCTTTGCACAGATTCACCTGATCGTCATATTATTCATTGAGTCTGTTAAACAGCTCATTTCGATACGGATAAAACCCGGACTAATATATTTTTTCCCTGATGCTGTCTGCTGCTGTCATTGCGGTCGACCAGCACATCTGCAGATTGTAGCCGCCCGTGATGCCGTCAGCATTTACAGCTTCGCCGACAGCATAGAGTCCGGGTTTTATCTGCATTGTAGCCATATCTATGCATTCAAGGCATATCCCTCCTGCTGTAACCATTCCCCGCCTGTCTACCGATTCAACAGTGAAATCATCTGCATCAAGCAGCCCTGCAAGCTTTGAAGTGCGTATATCGCCGGACGATCCTCTGGATCTGTCTTCGAGTATCTTTCGCATACGGCGAGGCAGCTCGTTAAATTCTTTATTGTATTTTATCCTTATCAGCTGCTCGGGTTCTGCATATCGTGAAATATTGAGTATAACGGGGCCGGAAAAACCTCTGTGTGTAAAGAGCAGGTCTCCGTTCATGCGCGCAGCTTTGCCCTTACATGTGTATGCTGCATCTGAAGCAAAAGCCGTAACCGTGACATCCGGGATCGATATACCGCTCAATTCCTCATACGGATAGTCTTTGACATTTATCGGTGCAAGAGCCGGGCGCGGTCCATTGATCCCAATGCCCGATCCTCTCAGAATTCCGAACATCGATCCGTCAGATCCTGTCTCTGGATATGTTATACCTCCCGTAGCGATGACTGCACAGCGCGAATAATAGCTGCATCCGTCGTCCGTCAGCACAGTCCATGCGTTTTCGGCATCTTCTTCGCCGGCTTCGATCCCGCATACCGTTTTACCTGTGCGTAACTCCCATCCGTTAGATTTCGCAGCCCTGAGAAAGGCATTAAGCACATCAGCAGACCTCATTGAGGCAGGGAAAATCCTGCCGGCTTCACTCAGGTCATACGAATACACAGGTTGACCGCTCTCATCCGCAAGCCCCACTCCTGTTTCCTCAAGCCAGCCTGTCAGTTCTGTATTGCTGTGGCGGTATAGACATTTTCGCAGTCTCAGCCCTGCATCATCACCGTAAGCGTTAATAAACTCTTTGATGGATCCTCCGTGAGTTATATTACATCTGCCGCCGCCGCTCATGAGCAGTTTGGATCCCGGCCGCGATGTTTTTTCGATTATGAGACCGCGAATAAGGCCGCGGCACTCAAGTCCCGCAGCCAGCATCAGCCCGGATGCTCCGCCTCCGATTATTATGCAGTCATAAGTATTTGATCTGTTCTTATCAGTGTTGTTTTCCAAGGTTCTCTTTTCTGATATCTTTCCACTCTGCTTCAACCACAACAAGCTCGCTTGATTGGAGCGAGCGACGCCGAGCTCCTGAGAGCATCAGTGGGGGATTGTTACCCACCACTGATGGTCGAAAATGGACCCCGCCGCCTAAGAGGCGGGGGACATCCGGTGTCTGTTATATCTTGTGTCAGGCATATCCAGCAATGCAGCCCGCCCTATATGGCAGTTTTAACTCCGTCATATTTGAAGCAGTCCATGAATCTCAGCTTAAACAGATTCCTGACATGCATGCTGTCTATTCGTTCTTTGGTCGCAGGATCATCTATCTCTCCCGTGCGTATATATCTGTTGAGCACTTCATATGTGAAGCCGAGTTTTTCCTCATCCGACATACCCGAGAGACCGTCTGTCGGTACTTTATCTACCAGCACTGCCGGAAGGCCGACATATCTGCCCATGGCTCTTATCTCATCCGTTGTAAAGCATGAAAGAGGGCTGAAATCACCTACTGAATCTCCGTAACGTGTCGAATAACCTACCCAGTCTTCGGAGAGATTGCATGTGTTCACAACTCTGCCGTTGCAGCTCTGCCCGACAGCATAGAGAGTGGACATCCGAAGCCGTGGCGGCAGATTTATTATCGTATCTTTGCCCGCTTCAACGCCTGCTTTTCCGAGCTCCGCTATCAGCGAGTCAAAAGCTCCTTTTATATTTATAATATAATGCTTTATTCCAAGATGTTCCACCAGCAGCTTTGCCATATCTATGTCGGACTGCTCGCCGTTAGGCATCAGAACGCCGATCACTCTGTCTTTTCCAAGTGCCTCGGCACAGAGCGCAGCAGCAATAGAACTGTCCTTGCCTCCGCTGATACCGACAATGGCATTGCATCCCTTTCCGTTTTTCTCAAACCATTCGCGTATCCATTCGACTGTAGCCTCAGTCGCTTTTCCGGCATCAAAATCCATCATTTCAACATCCTCCTGTTATCCCGTTTGCACTTTCTTCACCGCCTAAGTATAACATAGCCGGCCGTAATTGTGTTATACTTGTACGGACACTATAAAGAGCCGGTCACTGACCTGCAGCTAGATTACGGAGGATATTGATGAAACCATTTTTTATAAAGGATCTCAGCCCTGACGAAGGGAACAGATTCGAAGACAGATTTCTGGTGAGGAACGCGGATATACGCGACGGAAACAACGGCAAACACCATTTGTATATGACACTCGGTGACGCTTCGGGAGATATTCAGGCTGTAAAATGGTCACTGACTCCCGATGAAATGAAAGCCTACAGCAAGATAAACGCAGGCATGATAATTACAGTTGTCGCGAGATGCAAGGAATATCAGGGCAAAAACCAGCTGGTCATAGATACGATCAAAGGACAGGCCAAGGAGAATACCTACGACAGATCGGATTTCTTCAGAGCTGCTCCTGAATCACCTGAATCCATGTACGATTATATAGTGAGCCGCATAAATGCATTCGAAGACGAGGAACTGAAATCTCTCTGCCTCAGTTTTTATGAGGGAGAAAAAGAAAGGCTCATGTACTGGCCTGCTGCGATGAGCAATCATCATGCAGAATACGCGGGGCTTCTCTACCACGTCAAGAGAATGATGATGATGGGCGAACGCGCATGCGAGGTTTATACAAATCTCAACAAAGATCTGCTGCTGGCAGGAGTTGCACTTCACGACATCGAGAAGCTGAACGAGCTTGACTCCGATGAGAACGGCGTAGTTCCGGAATACACGCTCGAAGGCAAGATGCTCGGTCATCTCGTTATGGGAGTTCACACTATAGGTGACAGATGCAGAGAACTCGGTATAAGCGATGAAAAATGCCTGCTTTTGCAGCATATGTCACTCTCGCATCACTACGAGCCTGATTTCGGAAGTCCTAAAAAGCCTCTCTTTCCAGAAGCAGAGATGCTGCACTATCTCGACATGACAGATGCAAAAATGTTCGATATGGAAGACGCTCTCAGATATGTTAAACCGGGTTCCTTCAGTGAAAAGGTATTCACACTTGACAACCGCAGACTCTATAAAAAGACGTTCTGACACATGATCCGGTGCAAACAGCTATGCAGAAGGAAGGCAGATTTTCCAGAATAATATATAACAATCCCGAAAACGGCTATACCGTTGCGGTCTTTGATACCGATGAAGGTTCGATCACGGCAACAGGTTCTGTTGCCGAGCCTAAGACCGGTACAAAGTACAGGCTGGAAGGCCGTTTTGTCATTCACAAAAAATACGGTGAGCAGTTCAGTTTCACAAGCTTTGAGGAGCTTCTGCCCGAAGGCGAAGATGCTATACTTGAATTCCTCACAGCCGGAAACATCCGCGGTATCGGTCCGAAGACAGCCAGACTGATCGTTGATACTTTTGGTGAGGAATCGCTGAAAGTAATCGAGGAACAGCCGGACCGCCTCCTTGCTATTAACGGCATCGGTCCGAAATCACTGGCAAAGATCACAGAATCATTTCTCGAATCGCGGGAATTCGCAAATACATCGATAGAGCTGCGTGAAATGGGCATAGAGATGTCCGATGCAGTCAGGATATATAAGCTCTACGGAAGCGAATCAGTTGAAGTCGTCAGAGACAATCCTTTTATGCTTGTTGAGGATGTCCGCGGCATGACTTTTCCAAAGGCGGATATAATAGCCGAAAAGCTGGGATTCGCGCATGACAGCTCATACCGTATCGAAAGCGGTATCAGGCATATACTGCGGAACTGGGCTGTAAGCGGCAGTACTCTTATGCCGGAGGAGATGCTTGCCGAAAAGACGGCAGCTCTTCTCGATATCACGCGTGAAGAGGTTCGGGACTCTGTGCGGGATCTTGTATTCAACGGTGAACTCGAGGAAGATACCGCAGATGATATCAAAGTGATCTATCTGTACGGCTATTACCATGCAGAGCAGCGCGTCGCTTATAATCTGATGCGTATAAGAGATGCGCAGCGTATGGCTGTACCGGCTGATATAGATGACCTCATAAATGATGCTGAATCGGATATGGCGATGGATTTCGGCGAGATATACCTCTCACACGAGCAGAGAGCTGCGGTCGCAGCATGCCTCAAAAACAATGTTTCGATCATTACAGGCGGTCCGGGCACGGGAAAGACTACTATAATCAACACTCTGGTAAGGATATTCCGAAGACTGGATATGACTGCTGCACTTGCCGCGCCTACCGGCAGAGCAGCAAAGCGCATGGAGGAAGCCTCAGGGGAACCTGCCATGACGATTCACAGACTGCTCGAATATGTCTATTCCGATGATGAAGACGTACTGGATTTTGGACGCGATGAGGAAAACCCGCTTGAGCAGCAGGTAATAATAATCGATGAAGCATCCATGATAGATATCATGCTGATGGACGGTCTGCTTCGAGCCGTCAAAGACGGAACCATACTGATATTTACCGGCGACGCCGATCAGCTGCCCGCAGTGGGAGCCGGCAATGTTCTAAGAGATGTTATCGCCAGCGAATGCATCCACACTACCAGACTGCGCGAGATATTCAGGCAGTCCGAGGACAGCAGAATAATCACGAATTCCCACAGGATAAATAACGGGGAAATGCCCGAGCAGGGCAGCCGCGACAGTGATTTTTTCATGCTGCGAAGAGATGATGAAGCGTCTGTAATAGATCTGATAAAAGAACTTGTCTCAGGCAGGCTTGAGCGCGGATATGATTTTGTGAGATCGGCTGCTGATATCCAGCTTCTGACACCTACCAAAAGAGGCGCCCTCGGTGCTCCGAGTCTCAACTCCATTCTTCAGGAGGTCATCAATCCTGCAGAGGAAGGCAAGCCTGAGCTGAACTACGGCAACAGAACATTCCGACTCGGCGACAAGGTCATGCAGCTTCGCAATAATTACTCTGCCGAATGGCATGATGATGACTGGAACGAGGGTGAAGGCATCTTCAACGGAGATATGGGAACTATAGAAAGCATCGACACAATCGGCAAGTCTATGACAGTCAGGTCTGATGACAGGCTTATCACATACAGCGGCGAGATGTTCGAAGAACTTGATCTCGCATACGCAGTAACCGTGCACAAGAGCCAGGGATCTGAATTTCCCGTAGTCATAATGCCTATGTGGAGATTTCCGCCTATGCTTATGACCCGCAACCTGCTGTACACTGCGGTAACAAGAGGCAAACGCCTTGTTCTGCTTGTAGGAGACCCGAGGTGCATACATTATATGGTAAGCAATAACCGCGCGGACGAGAGATACACGGGGCTAAAGAGCCGGCTGCGCGACAGCTCAGAAAACCGGAATTTCTGGAATAACCAGTGAAGAACGAATTTAGCGGATCAATCACCTATTCTGTTCAATATAGTCTTGTAGCCGCCTTCACCATATGTCAGACATTTGTTGACACGGCTGATAGTTGCGGAGCTCGCTCCTGTTGATCTGCTTATCTCGCTGAAAACAGTTCCCTTATCCAGAAGACGGGCAACCTCAAGTCTTGACGAAAGGTCAAGCACCTCCTTGATAGTAGCTACATCATCAAAGAATTTGCGGCACTCTTCTTCTGTCTCAATTGCGAGCACAGCTCTGTAAAACTGCTGCAGATTCTTTTTCTCTCTATCCGTGATCATTGTCCTGCCTCCGATCCTTTTTTTCAGCTTCAATTAATGTATAGTATATACCTTTTCGCGCTTTAAAGCATTAAAGTTTGCCAAATAATGCAAAACTGCTTATAATGGTCTCATCAATAATTTACGGCTTCGCCGACCTTGCTCCTTCGATAGAATGCTTATGAATACGAAAAAGAATAATAATAAAAAAGAAATCTTTGCCGCTGTGATATGCGGTCTGCTCATTCTTTTCATATTGCTTTTGACCGCTACTCAGATACTTTGTTTCGGGATACCGGACTGGTGGCGCAATGAGTACACCAAGTATAATACGCCTCAGTATGTCAGAGGTGAGATGTCTATGGATGATGCTGTTTATGTTACTGAGCAGATGCTGGATTACTGTATTGGCAGGATCGACAGTCTTGATAATGTTCAGGCGACAATTGACGGCAATACCGCACCGTTCTTTACGGAGCGCGAAAAACTTCATCTGGCCGATTGCAGGAATCTCTTTATGGCGGCGTACAATGCACGCACTATATCTCTTATATTGCTTATCGTGCTGCTCATTGCAATCTATCTCTCGCTGTCAAAGAAGAGATCCGGCGATGATATATCGGAATCCGGACGGTCATTATCATTCGCATACATCATGTCAAAGGGCTATCTGTATTCTCTTGCTGTTGTTGCTGTGATCTCTGTCATTATCGCAGTTATAAGTTTCATCGATTTTACATATGTATTCACAGTCTTCCATCATATTTTCTTTGATAACGACCTGTGGATACTCTATCCGGATGAAGACAATCTTATCAATATAATGCAGGAAGCCGTATTTGCAGATGCTGCGCTGACAATAGCAGCTATGTGGCTGTCTGCAGCCGCTGTTTTGGCAATCATCAGTATCGTTATCCTACGCAAATCCGGATCCGGTTTGCAGACTTCAAAGCAATGATCCGGTAAAGCTTGGATACATATGGTATTTCTCAGCTGAAAAAGCAAAATAAAAGACCGGCAGCTAATCGCACAGTTCATATGCGGCAGACTGCCGGTCTGTTATTTGGTATTATCGATGCTGCTGCGGATCATCACTTAACATCTACATCAAGCTCAACTGCAGCTTTGTCCAGATCCTCATTTCCGAATGCTGACACATATCCCGGAATCTGTGAACTCAGCCAGAGAGTATAATATGCTCTGACTCTTTCCTTTCCGTCTGCCGCATCCGCAGATACTATGAAAATCTGTCCGGCATACTCAGGAAGTCTCTCCTCAAGCTCCTCAAGAGCTTTTTCCTGATCATCCATATTCTTTACAGCCTTTATGATTATGCTCGGATTCTGATCTATTATCCAGTCGTCGGTAACATCTGAATCTTCACTTACTATGTTATCGCCTTTGAAATGATACAGTATATCATCTCCGGATAATGCATCTCCGTCGCTGTCTTCATAGTAATATGTCACTATATCGGCTTTTCTGATTTCACTGTTATCAGTTTCTATCCTCTCAGTCCAGTATTCCAGGGCATCCTGCCAGTGAGCGTATATTGTAGTGTCAGCCTTGCCCTTGAATTTGCTTCCGTTAGTGACTTCCTCACCGCCGCTCGCAGATGTATACCATCCTGTGAAGGCATTATTGTCCTTGGTCGCTATAGGAAGATCCTCGAAAACAGACCCGGTCTTCATCTTGAGTGTCTTAGGACTTGTCTTTCCACCCTGAGGATTAAGAGTGATCTTATATTTCTTAGTCTTAAGATCCTGCCAGTGAGCATAAATGCTGTGATCGGTTTTTTTGGTTACCTTAGTGGTTGAAGTGATCTTTTTTCCTTTTTTCTTTTCACTGTACCACCCTTTAAATTCATATCCCTTGCGTGTCGGCGTCGCAAGATAACCATAAGTAAGTCCCGGAGTTACCGTAATCGACGCAGTCGTGCATTTTCCTCCGGTCGGATCCAGCTTTACCGTGATTTTGTTCGATGTTGTCGAGGACGTTGCCGGTCTGACGGACGGAGTACTGATTGTGGATGTCGAAGTCGAAGAAGTACTTCCGTCTTCTCCTTCTTCATCGCCTTCTTCTTCAGCGTCTTCAGGATCAAGGAATTCATCATCAACGAAAGGCTGCGGCTCCTCATAGAAAGGATTCTCAACCTGCTGATGCGATCTGCCTGCCGTAAAGATAGGCGTCGCAGAACCGTCATATTCCAGATCTTCCATCAGGTAATCATAGGTCTCACGAACAGTACCGTCCTCATCCTCGGCAGTCATGTTTGCATATGAATCCTCGGTCAGACGGTATCTGCATGCACTGAAAGTAAACACCATCATGACAGCCAGCGATGCAAGAACAATATATTTGAATGTGTTGAATACTTTACTGTGATCAAAGTGCATATCTGAATCTCGCTTTCAGTTTATCCTTTAATTTCAGCCTTTCCTTGGTAATACTTATAGTCTCATCCATGAAATCTCTCATGATGTCGCGCTCTCTGTCAGTAATCTTGTGATCGCTGTACGCGGCGATCTGCCATAACTTCAGCATTTCCTCAAACTTTGAAGAATATGAGCCCGACATATGATCCTTTACCTGAGGTACAAGCTCTGAATACGGCCTGTTGGAAATATCTATTCCCCGGTTGAGTCTCAGCCACCTCATCGCATACGGGAACATGGATCTGATAGCTACTACAGGATCCTCGCTGTTGATACCGGCTTTATTGAGCCGTCGTCTCGATGAGATCCTTAGATGTACAATCATAACAACTGCAACGATTACCAGAATTATTATACCGGCAAAAACACCCAGCAGTTTCTTTTTGCCGATATGAGGTACATTTGCGAACATGCTCTGCGGTTCTGTACCGTCATCTCCTCCGATATAAGGCTGAGTTGTATCGATCTCCTCATAATCCGGCAGATATGCTGTATGATACGCAAACATATCTCTCAGATATTCATTAGCACCCCTGACAAGGCTGCTCTCGCCCGGATCTGCAAGGGCAAACGCCCCGAACAGAATCACTGCAATGAGTATCAGAGGCCATGTAGGAACCAGTCTGCCGTTGCAAAGAGCAACTATCATGGCAGCAGCAAGTATTGCTGTGCATATCCATGAAGGAGTTATACCGTAATATGCCACGACACCGACCGCAGCAACAAAAGCCAGTACATCTACAGCTCTCCTGCATGCCTTAGGCAGCGCCGCAAGTATGAGTCCTGTCACAGACGACAGAACAGCAACAGTCATATACATGCTCAGACCAGGATGATTGTAACCCGCACCTGAAATATTGTATCTCTTGTAAATATACGCCTGATACTCTTCAGCTACAGAAAATATATCATTCATTATAAGCAGCATTCCGTCTTTGAAATAGTTCCTGAATATAACTACTGCAAAAAGAACTATCATAAGAAACGAAACAACAATTATCTGTCTGATATATCCCGGTATCCTGTTTCCGAGCATCGTATACAGGCAGAATAACGCAACGCCCGGCAGAACAAAAGGAATGAGCATGTAATTGTTCGAAAGAGTAAGGAACAGACTCATAGCCGCTCCGATAACCACGGCTGAGGCTGCATCCGTAATAAGCTCTCTCCGCCTTTGCTCCTTTTCAATCCCTTCTACTTTAATGAAGCGGTATGTAGCCGCGCTTTTCTTCCTGTTTACGATTATAAACGGGAAGGATTTGCTGAATCTGACACGCTTTTCACGATTCTCTTTGCGGGTCTTTCGTTCGGCTTTTTTCTGAGCTTTGGCTGCCGCTTTATTATTCTTTTTGATCGCGCGCTTCTTTTCACGTTCCCTTTTAAGCTGTTCCTTTGCAGCGCTCAGGGAATCATTGTTCTCGCGCTTATCACGATTAATGAGCTTCAATCTAGACCTCTATTTCTGCAAGATCGTCCTCGAACGAATCCTCTCCAAATCCAATAATTTCAGCGCCTTCCGAGGCAGTCATGCTGCTTTCGCCTCCGCACAGCAGCAATGTCACCTGTCCTCCGTTTGCAAGTGTATTAATATCATCCGGGATCTGTGAACCGGCCATGATTATATGTGCAAATCTTTTTTCAGGCAGCTCGCGTCCCAGAAGATCTACTGCCGCATCCTGATACATAGCCGGAACCGCCAGGAACTGTCCTGATGCTGCAATAAAATCCGACTCTGTCCTTATCCGCTTTATGACCGGCCGTGAACTCTCCGGATCGATCCAGCCGGCGGAAAACTCCAGACCCTCTGTCAGCAGAGCCAGCATCACAGATACATAAACAGAAGCTATGGCATCCATCTCTTCAGCTGTGATGCTCCCGTCTGTAAATGTATCCAGCACTGTTATGATCTGATCCGTGACCGGAAGCTCCAGATCCTTTACAAGAAGTCTGTCAGTCTTCTCGGATAGTTTCCAGTGAATGTTCTTGATAGGATCTCCGGGAACATACTCCCTGATGTTTCTCACTTCGCCCGGTTCTATACCCTTGCGTGAGCGTGAAAACTGATCCGAATCAAACATCGACGCCGCGCTGTTCGTAACAGACAGTCTCATTTCAAAGACCTTCGGCATTACCGTCAGACTGAGCTTCTGATCCACCGGTACTTTTTTGCTCCAGAGACGTAGCGGATCCATAACCACAGCATTATCTGCGGTAAGTTCGTATCGTCCTGCATGTCTTCCGGATGTTTCTATAAATACAGCTCTGTCTTTTTTACTCATGGCAGAACCGTTGATCGTTACGCTGTCTGTCTCACCTGTCCTGAGATTGGTGCACGCTACCGGTATCTCTATCTCAGAGGTAGGCATTATTCCTGAATTATCTATAACGATCTTGAATCTTATATTCTCTTCATTTACTTCTGCACTGTCAAATCTGACCCTGACTTTTTTTGAAGAAAACAGCAAAACCGCTGCTGACACTACAGGTGACAGCAGACAGACAAGCAGCAGTGTCAGTGTTACCGACTCATTGCAAAACAGATAAAGAAACGCTGCTGCTATTATTATTATCAGCCAGGATAAACGTCTTTTCCACATATTGCGCTATTGTGATCAGATACTGAACGGCAGCTTTGTATCTGCAAGTATTCCTTCCAGAGCAGATCTTGCGGTCATATGTTCCGCTCTTGCCTTCTGGCTGAGCAGTATCCTGTGAGTGCAGACATCACAGAAAACATCACGAATATCATCTGCCGTAACATAATCTCTCTTATTCATGATAGCACAGGCCTTAGCCATATGGCTGATTGCGATCGCACCTCTCGGACTGATGCCGAGACTGATATTCTCGTTGCTGCGCGATGCTTCAACAAGATCAGTAATATATTCGACCAGTGAATCCTTGAGTGTTACTCCGAGCGCAGACTGCTGCATGGAGATAACCAGCTCAGGGCTCATAACCTTACGCAGGTCTTCAAATGTATCGGTCTTTTGTCTTTCTTCGATTATCTTCATCTGAGCCTCTCTGTCAGGATATCCGATAGAGAGTTTTACCAGGAAACGGTCAAGCTGTGCATGCGGCAGCATCTGTGCGCCTGCTGTTCCCACCTGGTTCTGAGTAGCTATTACGATGAACGGATCCTTGAGCTTGTATGTAGCTCCGTCCACAGTTACCTGTTTTTCCTCCATTGCCTCCAGAAGAGCGGCCTGCGTCCTGCTGGAGGTACGGTTGATCTCATCGGCCAGCAGCAGATTCGTGTTGTTTACTGTTCCCGGCATATATACGAATTTGTTTGTTTCCTTATTAAATACGGAAAAACCTACGATATCCGAAGGCAGTACATCCGGTGTGAACTGTATTCTGTTATAATCAAGACCGAGCGCCTTTCCGAGTGCGACTGCAAGTGTAGTCTTTCCTACACCCGGTACATCATCCAGCAGAACATGTCCGTTGGCGATCACTGCCATCATTACTTTTTTGATTACATCGTCTTTTCCGATAATTACTTTACCAATCTCGTCTGTTACGAGAACTATGGCTCTGTGGATAGCTTCAAGTGTTTTTTCCTGCACAGCTTATTCCTCCTGT
>CACYHR010000005.1 GCA_902774265.1 uncultured Eubacteriales bacterium | reverse complement strand
CCTGCAGTGTGAGATGCATCACGCTCTTGCTCAACTACTCCTTTTCGGATGACTGAGATCTTGAAACGAAGGCTCTTTCAAGCCCCCGCTTCAAGATGCGTCAGCATCTAAGCGGGGGTAGTTGACTGTAAACGGGCGTCAGTTATGACTCCCTCTTTCTTAACTGTTTCTTTTTACATACATATAATAATACAAAGAAATACAATTGTAAAGAAAAATTTAGCACTCATCTACATAGAGTGCTAACAATCATGTATTTATTTCAATACATAAGCTGAATTATCTCCAATCAAAACATGACAGAGGTTGATCCCCTGTCATACCATTTCACGCACTTTTATTCCATCTCATATATCGCCGCATCCGAAAATCCGCCGATATCTGTCACAAACTATTGTATCCGCGCCTGTACTCCGGTCTCATACAGATTCGGATATGCTTTACGGTCGGCCCTGTCCATTAATACCGCCAGCATTATGAATCCGATCGTGAGTGACAGCATACAGATCCATGCTGTCATTGAACCGAAGGCAGAGTACATGGCCCCTGCGATCAGCGTTACTATGCTTGTTACAGCCGTCCTTATAAACGTATATGCTCCGTTGACTCTTCCTCTGTGCGTGGACGGAACGCGCTTTGACATGTACGGACTCTCTGATGTAAGCGTCAGTACTTCTCCGATAGTAAGAATTATCATTGAAATATAATAGACCGGAATCTGACTGATAAATAACAGGAACATCAGAAATCCCGCAAAAAGCAGCATTATTCCTGATATTATCCTCACAGTTTCGGGCTTATCTCCCACGAGTCTGTTTATGACAGGTGTAAAAACTACGACCACAAGACAGTTGACACTTGTTACCGAACCGTAAATAAGTGCTCCCCGGTCTCCGTGGATGGCAGAAATATCGAGCGGCATCAGGTATGTGTACATCTGGTACATGGCAAAATAGCCGCTCATCACCAGGATGAAAAGTATGATAACCGGATTGGTTCTAAGCACCGTGATCACACTTTCACCCTTGCGCCCCTTCTGATAAACAGATGTTTGATCGGTTTCAATCAGAGGAACTGTATCCCTGACGCCAAAAAATATAAGTACAACAGAACTGAATATCGAAATACTGTTGATCAGAAAAACGATATTAAGGTGATCAACAAATAATATTCCTGAAACGGTTGGAGCAAGCAGCAGCCCGAAATTCGCGCAGAGATACTGCAGAGAAAAAGCTCTGTCCCTGTCGGCTGTCAGAGTCAGATCGCTGATCAAAGCATGGTATGGAGGATGCTCCATATTCTGGCAAAGAGAACCTGTAAACAGCAGAACTATAACGCCCCGGCTCATTGGCAGAAAAGCGGCCGCCCCGTAACATACGACGGAAATAAGGTCAAGTATTACTATTGTATACTTCTTGCTGGTAATATCCGCAAGTCTGCCGCCCAGATAAACTGCCGGAGCCATTAATATCATCACGGCAGCAAGTATCCACGAAATGCGTCCTGCATCAATGCCCATCTTGCGGCTGAGGATCAGAGTCATCATAGGCCAGATCATAGCCCCAAGCCCCGTGACCAGCCGCCCGAATGCCAGGATATATACTTCCCGCTTCATTCCCCTGTATTGCGAAATCAGATTCATCTCAATCCTCTATGCAAACACAGCGGCACAGTTCCATCCGGCATTGCCGCCTGTCAAATACAGATAACGCTCTTTACAGCCTGATCTTTGATCTCTACTGCTCCCTGAATATGGTAGGATTGGCAATCTCTGCCTGTTCATCCAGGACATAAACCGCAAACTCGCGCGCCTCTTCTATTGTATCGCATAGCGCTGTATACATCTGATTTCCCATAGCCGCCGCAAAAATATCAGGCATGCGTTCACAGAGAACTATACGGCTGCCGTAGCGGTTAAGGATCTCATTGTGGGTATGCGTATGGGTGAATGCATCTTTGCGGCTGGCAAATACGCAGTATCTGTCCATTCCGTTATCAGGCAGCCAGCGTCTGTCCGAGCATACCATATCCGCCCAGAGTTTATATACATCAGTGGAATGAGCGAAATTGATCATGTCAGGCGTATATCCTCCGGCAGGTCTCATGTTGACTTCGAGACCGACAAAATCCCCGACATCCCCGAGACCTTTTCTCGGCTGTGTCAGGCGGAAGAATTCGAAATGCGTGAATCTGCTGCGTACTTTAAAGGCTTTGATAGCCCTGCGTCCGAGTTCACGAAGCTGATCCGGCACCTGAGCCGTCACATAATACAGGACTTCATAGCCGCAGTTGACCGACTCTGCTACATTCGGACAGATAAACGAAGACTCGAAGAGCGGATCTCCGTTGGAATCGCTTATCGCATCGTACGAATAAATATCTCCGACAACGAATTCCTCCATCACATACGGAACATCAGCCTTCTCAACAAAGAAAGCCTCCAGCTGTCTTTCATTATCTATCTTCCATGTGTCATTTGCACCGACGCCTATATCAGGCTTAGCGAATACCGGATAGCCTCCTATCTCATCGATAAAAGCTCTGGCTTCTTCAAAACCGCTTACGCGGTGGTTGCGTGCAGACGGTATCCCTGCTTCTCTGTAAACCGGCTTCATCGCCGATTTGCTCTTCCACAGTTCGAGCTCATCCGGCTGCACCCCTGTAGTTACATTGAAATCACGGCGAAGCTGTGCATCAAGCTCCAGCCAGTGCTCGTTATTTGATTCGATCCAGTCGATCTTGCCGTATTTGAAAGAAAACAGAGCAACAGCCCGGAATACTTCATCATAATCTTCAAGTGTGTCAACCTTGTAATACTCAGTGAGAACGGACTTCAGTTCATCCGAAAGCCCGTCGTACGGCGCATCGCCGATACCGAGCACATTCACGCCGTTATTTTTCAGTCTGTCACAGAAATACCAGAAGTTCTGCGGGAAGTTCGGTGATATAAATACAAAATTCATATAATTCTCCTTTATTGTGTTGATAAAGTCCCTGTCCGGATCCGGACGGAACAATGCAGCATTGCAGCACACTTACACATCGAACGCTGTGTAGCCCTATGCCGCGATGTGGCTGCTCGTACGGCTCTAATGATACAACAATCCGTTATGCATTTCCACAAATCATCATCTAAAATTTGTGTTTTTTTAACATAAGCAATTACAAATCAACACTCGGACGGTATGTTATGCATCTAAGTACGAAATGCATTATCGTATATCCTGTTACAACACCTTCCTGAATACCGGGATTCTTCGCAATATCAGTGTAACAGCAAATGAGATCAGAAATATTCCGGCTATACACAGGGGGAATGTCAATCCCGGCAGCATCTCAAAAGGATCAAAATGCATGTATCTGAAGATAAGACGTATGAAGATCATATGTATCAGATATATTCCGAATGTACATTTGTCCAGTGAATTGAATATGGCCGATTCGGATATACTGATACTGGATCCGGATATACTGATTCTGTCAAGCAGTGTAAAGATGCCGGCAGACTGGATGATTATAAGAGGCGAGGAATAACCAAACACAAAATCCGGGATTGCCGCCCCGCCTCCGTATTTCATCAGATCAAATAAGATTATCAGCGCCGTTGAGATAATAAATGCCGCCCATGCAGCGGATGCCGGGATGTGCAGTCTGTCATTATGTATCATATATCCGAGATACAGATACAGCGGATATATCAGTGATTCTCCTATATAAAAACCAATGTTGATCCCGGAAGTCTCGATCAGCGGTATCAGAGAAATAAATACTATGTATACTGCGCACAGATACCGGAGTTCCCTGTCGGAGCAGCACTCTGCGATCTTTCTGTAAAACGGCATAAAAATATAGAGTCCGATCAGAAGATACAGATACCAGAGGTGTCCCCAGCCTTTAGATGTCAGCATTTCGAGCATGGCATAGAGCAGGCCCGGAACAGTAAAAACTTCATGATCCATTATCATATCGAAGATCCTGAACACAAATGAAAACAGCACAAGAGAACCGAAAACACGTTTTACATATTTCCCGTACAATTTGTGCAGTGTCAGTTCTCTCGACGGATCAAGCTGCAGCACTCCCGTGACCATCAGAAACAGCGGTACAGCCCACATCATATTATTCTCAATAGTTTTTGAGACCAGTAAATCCCCCGCAGATATCGAGTCTCTGAAATATCCCGATACTGCAAACATCGTATGCAGCACAACAATTGCCAGACAAGCAATTATACGCATAACCGACAGCTGAGGTATCTTGTTCCGCTTCATACTGCTGTCAGCAGCATCAATAGAGGAGGTCTTCTGAATCCTCAACACATCCTTCTGAATCATCAGCTTCAATTTCCTCTTCCGTCATAGGGTCTGCTGCTCTGAGTTCCTGTTCCTCTCCGTCACCGCTGTTTTCTTTTTCTCCGGTGCATCCTGACATCACGAATATCCCGGCAGTTAAGATCACCAGCATCATCAGCATACAGACTATTCTTTTTAATATGTCTTTTCTATCTGTTTCCCCGTATTTTTCAACATTCATTGTCTGCTGTTCCTCCTACCATTTTAAATAAGTCTTACTGTCTTCATTGTATCTGTATGATCCCTTTTGTCCGTATCGAACATCAAAGCCTGCAAAATCTTCTCCCTCATTTTTTCTCGGATCATAAACATGTATCCCGTCAGCTTCCCAGATTTCAGTCCATCCGTGAACATGATCTTCACCCTTCCATCTCAGAGATCCCCATATAAGCCTGCAGTCATATCCGAGAACCTTTGCCATAGCACAGAACGAGCCTGACCATGCCAGACAATTCCCTTCGCCGTGTTCAAAACCCTGCAGAGCACATTTATGTATCCTGTATCCATACTGTTCATCCGGCGCGGACACAAACCTGAGTGAAGAAGAGTATTTATATGCTGATCTCAGATTCCAGCCAAATCTGTTCAGCACGTCGACAGCATAGCCTATGGCCTTTCCTTCATCTCCGTCGATATAACCGGCTTCTGGTATGTACAGACCTCCTGCCGTAGTGAAATCACTTGCTGCCGCACCTCTTGAACCTTCTCCTTTATCATCGGACTTCTGATAAAAATAGTACGCTTTGCCGTCTATATAGCGCCAGCCGGTCGCCAGTTCACCATTATCTGTGCAGTAGTACAGTTTACCATCAATCTCTATCCATCCTTTATCGGCGGGTATACCAAACCAGTTAAAATAATACGGCTTGCCATCTATGATCTCGTATCCCGTGGCTTTCCTGCCGCTGCTGTCGGCATAGTAAATTTCCTTATTTCCGATTGTATGCCAGCCCGGTTCACGATGATTCATCATAATAAACATCACTGCCAGCAGCACTGCTGCCAGTTCTATTATGATTATTACGAATTTCACAGCCTTTCTCTTCATTCTTCTTTTTTAATCCTTCTGATACTGTTATTCCGCCTGTTCATCCTCATCCTGCTGATCATCCGTGATCCTCTCTATATCATAATGATCTACATCTATCACATACACACTCATATCCTGATACCTTTCATACAGATTCGGATCTACGAAAGCTTTTTCATGTATATCTGAATAAGTCTCTGCAGGAATAGATCTGTTAAGATGACCTGTAGCATCGGACTCCAAAAGATCTCCTTTTTTGACAGCGATCATGACAACCTTTGAATTTTCGTTGACCTCACTGTCATTAGGATTATCTACGGATATATCATAATAATCGTTGTTCGGCCCGTAATTATCTGTCACATTTCCTGAAGGAACTATATAATCGTCCAGTTCATCATTGCAATACGCCCTTATAACCTCATATGAAGAATCGTCCGGACGGATCTTATCATGCTGCGTCCAGACCTCGCCAAGCATAACAGCTGTCGTTCCGCTTTCGACATATCCATATGCTATAAGCGGCATATCAGCTTCCTTTGCATCTTCAATACGATTGCCCTTACGGGAATCGACATTGAATTCAATTGCACATACAGGCTTGTCCGAATTATTTTTTATCCACAGGATAGCATCTACTCTGTATAAACCGCTGTTTGCATCATATATAGCCGAATCCCAGTCCCAGTCGGACGATTTGACAATTACATCGCCGGCATTTTCAAGAATGGCAGGATTCTGTTCTTCATTAACAGGAACATCTTTCACATCGCTGTCTCTGCCGAATATCATGAACAATCCGGCGAATATGATAACTGCAGCCAGTCCTATTATTGCCGGGATAAGCCACGCAGGTCTTTCCTGTTTATCACCGTTCATCGCTCTCAGATCAACCGGTTCATCAAATGCCTGCTGCTGCGGCATCTGATACTGATACTGTCCGGTTTGCCGCCCGGATTGTCCCGGATACATACCGGGTGCAGCATAGCCCTGCTGATTCTGATATCCGTAAGTCTGACGCTGATCTCCCGGAAGCGGGCCGTACTGCGGATATGCATAAAACTGATCATATGGCTGATCTACTGTTCCGCTGAACATATGAACAGTCATATCCGCAGCTTCGGGATCATTGTTCTTCAGGTATTCAAGAGCCTGTCTCATTTGCGATGCAGTATAAAATCTCTCTTCCGGGCGATATGCACAGGCTCTGAGTATTATGGATGACAAAGCTTCCGAAGCATTAACCGGCTTAGGGAGCGGCTCCCCGCGAAAACGACGTACCCTCGCCTGTTCCTCATCATTATGAGTTACTTTTTCGGGAGGCATCGGAAGGAATGGCGATCTGTTTCCGTTGAGCAGGCTGTACATCACTATTCCGAGAGAATAAATATCTACAGTCCGGCCGTATGCATCACCGCGGTACACCTCCGGCGCCATGTATTTGTATGTTCCCTTCTTGGACAGACCGCCGGTCGTCTTCTCAATAGTTCTGGATATGCCGAAATCGCCGAGCTTGTAGTTCCCGCTGTCCGAAAGAAAAATATTCTGAGGCTTTATGTCACGATGTATGATGTTCTTGTTATGGCAAAGCTCCAGAGCTCTGCACATATCGATTCCAAGATCTATCACATCCTCTTCTTCCATACTGCTTACGAGCATATGATCTACAAGAGGTGTCAGCAGCTCCATACGGATAAGGATATCATACCCGATTTTATCGTCATGCGGGATAATCTGATGATCTTCATAGCTGACTATGTTGCTGTTTCCCTTAAGCTGCGCCATGATATCATTCTCATTGATTATCTCTCTCAGGACGCCTTCGTAATATGTAGAAACAGACTCAATATCCGTGCCCTCGACCATCCTGTCTTTTATCTCTTCGTCATCCTGAGGAATTGAAATGATCTTGAGTGCCGCCCGGTAAGTGACACCCAGCTCCTCTCTCTGTATCTCAAAAACCTTGCCGAAACTTCCTCGTCCCAGCAATTTTACCAGATACCACGATCCAAAAAAAGGCTCATACTTTCTATACTCTTCCACAGTTTATCTCCCGATTTAAAAAAATTATTTATGATCAGAAAAGAATTTACGCATTTTCATCAGGACTCTGATTATCATCCTTTCTGATTATTATCCACATGAATAAGAGACATATGATGCTCAGCAGCATCGCCGGCTTTTCTTTCATATGACTAAATACAGTTATTAATCAGATAATTATGCGAGACCGTTGGAAATAAGAATATCAGATTCAGAATCCGCGTTTACGGGCAGCATCTTTCTTTTTGCTCAGCAGATATGCTGCAAGTGCTGCAATAAGAATCGCGCAGCCTATACAGATAAGCACTATTCCTTTTATCATTCTGCTCTTGTTCTTATCCGGTTTCTGTTCGACATATGTAATATTATCGGACTCACCGTATTCATCCTCTGTATCAATATCTGAGGCTTCCGGTTCCTCTTCCTCCTCTTCATATTTTCTGGTCTTCCGGAGATAATCTCCGTTTGCCCAGCCGCTCACACCATTTGCCGTAACATACACCCATGTAGTATTTGTTTTATATGTGCGATCATATTCGAGATATGTACCTTCCGGTAATACTTCAAGCCGTTCGAATCCATAGCCCGGCCCGCACATGACATTCAGCTCTTCGGTAGAAAGAGCGTAACAGGTCTCGGCAGTTTCAGAACCGACCTCAGGAGATACATATTCCGACGAGCTTGTTGTTTCACTTTTATAAATAAATATGAAATCTCCGGTGCTGCCCGGTTCAAAAGAAGGATCTGTACTTCCCATATAAACATCATCATAGCTATCATCCCAGACATAAAAAGTCTGGCCGCCGTACAGGGTCCCGTCCACCTTCCTTGAATCATAGTGATCATAACCTTTGAAGTAATTTGTGCCATATATACCTGTTACAACTGTATATTCAGGTTCGTCCGGTAAACCCATATCCGCATATGAAACATCGGCAGCCATGAAGCCCGCTATCAGTATCATTGAAAATAAAATGCACAAAGCCCCGCAGGCCGCTCTTTTAACCATATGAAATATAGCACTCATAATATCACCTTCCCCTATATCCATTATCAGAAGAACAGTCTGTTAAGTATCTCACCGATCATGTATGAAGCAGCATTGCATACAAGTGATAACACAAAAGCATTGCATTCTGTATCTATGGTCTTACTGTAAACCATACATTCCACTATTACAACGATAGCTTCCATCGCAAGCGTTGCAGGCATCAGCATATCCCGTCCGGCAAATACCAGCACTGCGGCACCTATCGATACAACCAGCGGATTGGTCATCAGATTTACAAGCACCACCACAGTCAGATCATGCCTGTTTCTGACTCTGAGTATCCATGCTGCTAAACATTCAATCACAATGGTGATCGTCAGGGCTCTGATCATTATCAGAGGGAGTTGTTCAATTGTCATCAGATTCACCAATCGAACGAATCACTAACACTGAGGTAACCACTATCATTACACCAAAAATTATGCCTAATATCATCAGAGGACTTTTCACAATCTCCAAAAATGCACTGTCCTGATGCCAGAAAAAATCATTCATCAGCCTCATCCTTTCTGATTATTATCCACATGAATACAAGACATATTATGCTCAATCCCGCTATCATTATACAGTTCGCTTTCAGAGTAATAAACTTAAAAAAGAATACCGGTGCCGTACCAATAAACAATCCTATAGTAGTAAGCCCGAATGCCAGACCGGGTGTCTCAGTAAGTACAGAAACCAGTATGCCAAGAGTAATCGCCATAGTCATGCTGAACAACATCACACCTAACAGTGATATTGTCATATGATGGTCTCCTGCCATGAGCAGAGGTGCTGCAAATGCAGTACTGAGCATTGCAGTTTTTCTGAATCCAAATCTGTCAGCAAATATCCCTCCCAGAGCTTTACCGATTCCCATAAATGAGAACAGCAATACAGTCTGCATCACGGTCTTGTTCCATGAAGTCGGAATGCCATAGCCCATAAAACCCCGAACTGCAACTATCGTGACCGACATGATTATGACGAGCTCTTTTCCAACTCCGGATTTAGCATATCTGAAGGGTTTGCATTGTTCAGAAAACAGTTTGGATTCTTCATGTATATATTTCCGGGTTAAAATCGTGAGGGGCAATGCTGTAGCAGCGAGAATGATCAGCAATCGGAACGACATTGAAGTCTTCCCGAGAATCCTTCCGGTTACAACGCCAAATGATCCTCCGGAAACGAATATTGCGCTGCCGGACAGCTTTCCATCAGCAGTTCTCAGTGTAGCCTCGGCACCGTTTACGTGCACCAGACAGTTGCCCAGACATAATATAGCCAGCGAAACAAACGGGTTTTTTATATGATCAAAAGCCGCTGCTGCAACGCCAAGCAACACCATTCCTGCAGTCCCAAGCGGGATTTTAGGATATCTGTCACTGAATCGTCCGATTATTGCCTGCGGAACAAATGCAAACATATCGTATGAGAGGAAGATGATCCAAATCAGCGGCCTGTCCCCGATATATCTTTCAAGCGCAAAAAAACAGATGATTTCAGTCACAAAATGTATATAAAAATACATCAGTCCCGATTTAAGATTGTCGTTCAGCTTTTCTTTCATCTATGCTATTCCGCGTTGTGGAGTTCTAACTCCTGAGGACTTTCTGTCTCTTCGCCGTAATACTCGGAAGATATCAGGTCTTTATCGATTCCGTTTTTATATGGGTTTGCTTCACCTTCATGACCCAGCTCATGTACACCGTCAGCTGAATAGCGGGTTATGACTATGCTGTCCTTGTATATTTCAAATGTTGTTCCGGTCAGAGTCTCGTCAGCAGCATCATATTTATCCGGCTGACCATCGTTCCCGTTCAGATCATCCGGTCCGCAATTCATATAATATCCTGTATATCCTGCATTCAGATAAGTGAAGTTCAGAGTCTCGGCAGAATATTTGTCAGTTGAAATATTTATCTCATTGTATTCGGGGATCAGGATAGTATCTCCTTTTTCTTTGAATACAGAGCTGCCGCCCATATAGCAGTCCCATCCCTTGGAATGGTTATGACCGTACAGATAGATGATATCAAGTGATTTTGCGGCATCATTCACTACATTGAATATCAGCGATGAATACATATTATCTCCGGTATGGTGTTTTGATGATGTCCTTGCCGTAAAATGCAGAGGTACATGTCCGGCAATAAATACCGGTCTTGTCTCACCATCGCTGATCAGCTCATCAAAGCATTTCTTCATTTCTTCTGACGCAGCCGTGACTTTAGCAAGGCAGCCTTGTGTCTTACCCTGCGACCATGGGAAGTCTTTTTCGGTATTAAGTACATACACCAGATAATCATCATATTCATGCAATCCACTTTCAGCCAGCAATGATGTCATTTGGTCGTGATTGCCCTGTACAAAGAGCATGTCTTCATCTTCCAGATCTGAATATGCTGAGGTGAAAATGTCTTTAATCTCTTTTACAGATTCATCAGGATCGATCTGATAATCGTACTTTCCGGCTATATTGCTGTAATCTCCGCAAACTACAGTCATATCTATCGTCTTGCCATCTGCTTTTACTGCATCCATCACATCTGTAAGTGTGTCCGACGGCTGATCCCATCCGTTTTCATACTGATAATCCGATACAAAAAACAGCGTATCAAGCGGATCTCCCGACTTTGCCGATTCCTCCGTATTAGTACCTTTACCGTTATTTTTTTCGATCTGCCTCTGCTGAACAATTCTGGCTGCAGAAGTTAATAATACAAGAAGTACAACGATCAATACTATGATAAGATTGATCATTCTGGATTTCGAAGTTTTTCTTTTATTCTGTTTCATTTATCCCATCCCATTCACAGATATATCCTGAATAATCGGTATCCTTGTAATTTGGCGGACCTTTGTACGGGTCAGATATTCCTGAATCACACATATCCCACCAAAGCATATACCTGTCAGGATCATATGATGCACAGCTTATCTGAAGATAATCCTGATCATGATCCTTATTATCTCCATCCCTGTTGTCCGGCTGTCTGATTCTCCAGTTAGCATAATCCCAGGTCTCTCCGGTGATCCATTTCCACTCATCTTCATGTTCGTGGTCGGATGCGCCCAGCCAGTAGTTTTTCTTGTTTCCCTGCTCTTCTATCAGATTTGCTACAAAATCCTGTTCCTTGCGGTTCGTGATCGTAGCAAGATGACCGCCTTTTTCCTCGCATGCTTTTTTGGCTTTGGACCAGTACAGTGATTCATCGACCACTTCATACAAATGTCCCTTGAACATCTTTATGTTTCCCCTGCTCTTTACATATTCCGGCAGTTCTGCAAGGCCGCTCACTGTCACCTCATCTTCAATCGATTTAACGGTAACATCCAGAGATTCAGCCAGATCGCTGTCGAATGAAGCATGGATTATCACAGTGTCATCATTTTCGAGAGATTTGTCAGGCTCACATTTGTATTTTACGGTTTCCAGAACCTGTATGGTATTTTCCCTCTCCGTCTCATCTTTTATCTTGTCAAGAAAAGCATTCACCTTTGCTTCATCAAGAACAGGCTTCTCTGATACAACTCCGAACCCGTCATATCCGGTAAATACAGGTTCCTTCATCAGAGCAGAAAGATCGGCATTATTCATTCCCGGCTGGGTAATCAGGACAAATATACCTGCACCGATAAATAACAGGCCGATTATCACTGCAGCTATTATCGGCAGTCTGCTCTTTTTGGATTCCACATGGACCGGCTGCTCAAAACCATTCTGTCCTTTCATGCCTCCCGCTGCCGGATAGTATCCATTCTGCGTACCGCCGAAAACCTGACCATTCTGATCCGTATATCCGGGTGCCTGTCCGTATCCGTAATGATTCCGGCCGCTCTGTGTATCTACAGGTCCATAAGATCCGGTCTGCCTGTATGAAGGCTGTCCGACATATTGAGGGCCGGCAGATGCTCCCGGATGCCCATACTGATCCTGATAAGCGTATGCCTGCTGAGCACCGTAAGGAGGTATACGTCCGGTATCGGACATCTGATCAATTCCGGGAGCAGGATTAAATCCCGGGATCATCTGAACTGTCTCGTCCATACGCGCATCATAATCCTCATACAGATATTCCAGAGCCTGCCTCATTTCCGCTGCTGTCCTGAATCTGTCCTGAGGATAAAATGAACATGCCTTCAGTATTATCTGACTCAGCGCCGAACTTGCATTCACCGGTGCCGGCACCGGTTCTCCGCGCAGCCTCCTTGCTCTCGATTCTTCTTCAATATTATGCGAAATCTTTTCAGGCGGCTGCGGCAGGAACGGTGATCTGTTGTTGTTGAGCAAAGTATACATGACCATGCCCAGCGAATACAGATCAACGGTCGTTCCGTACTCATCCCCGCGGTATACCTCGGGCGCCATGTATTTGTATGTGCCCTTTTTGGAAAGGCCTCCTGTCGTCTTCTCTATAGTCCTTGCTATACCGAAATCACCCAGTTTGAAATTGCCGTTGTCAGACAGGAATATATTCTGAGGCTTGATGTCTCTGTGGATGATACTCTTATTATGGCACAGTTCAAGAGCTCTGCACATATCGATTCCCAGCCTGATGACATCCTTTTCATCAAGAGTATGCTCAAGCATGTAATCTACGAGCGGTGTGAGCAATTCCATTTTGATCAGTATATCATGGCCTATTCCGTCTTCATGAGGAATGATCATATGATCTTCATAGCTGACTATATTGCTGTTGCCTTTGAGCTGTGACATGATCTCGTTCTCGTTGACGATCTCTCTGAGAACTCCATCATAATAAGCGGATACAGACTCAGGATCTGTCCCCTCTAACATTCGGCTCTTGATATCCTCGTCTTCCTGCGGTATCGAGATTATCTTGAGCGCAGCCCGGTATGTATTTCCGAATTCTTCTCTCGTAATTTCATATACACTGCCGAAACTGCCTTTGCCAAGCAGCTTTCCCACTTTCCATGACCCGAAAACGGTCTCATATTTTTTTGTCTTATCCATATGCCTTTTACCTATAACACCAAAGAGTTACGACTGAATAAATCATCTTCTACTGATTCTGCTTCTGTCTGTATTCTTTTTCTACACGAAAAGCCATTTCTGTATCATCTGCAAAATACGTATCAGCGCCAACGTCAATTGCAGATCTTATCTGATCCTCATTAACAAGCGTCCATACATTGAATTCTTTGCCCCGGCTGTGTGCAGCATCACAATTGGCATCAGTCATATAATTGATCCTTGCTCCTATTATATCCACACAATCAGAAGCTAGACCTGTATTGATATCCGCCTGACTCATACATACATATAGTTTTTTCATTTCCGGAAAAACGGATTCAAGCGATTCCAGCACATTAAGATATAGCGACTGGACAATGATCCTGTCTTTATAACCGTATTCATTCACAATATCAACGAATGAATCTGCGGCTGTGCTGCTATTTTCCTTTATTTCTATAATATAGTATACACTGTCACCGTATCTGTCAAAAACCTCCGAAAGTCTGGCAATATGATTTCCCCCGTAAGTAGTCAATGCATCGATTTCACTATCTTTCATTTCGGAGTATAATCTGCCGGTTCCGGTCATCATTGCAGCAGAAAGATTATGTGACACATATAATGTTCCCTCTGCTGAAGTCACAACATCCTGCTCTATATTGACAGATCCGCATGATACGGCATAATCATATGCAGGAATACTGTTTTCTTCTTCCCTTCCTGCAGCCCCGCCCCGATGAGAATAAATATGAACAGCCGCCAGAATATCGCCGCACTCAGAAGATATCACATCGGAAATATCCGAAAAACTCGCCTCCAGCAATTTTCTTATTAAAATACCGCTCTGAATATTCTTATCCTTTATTGACCTGTTCGTTCTTACAATAAGCAGGGAAAAAGCTAAAGCATTAAATAACAGTAATACTATGATCAATATTATGATTTTCTGATTCTTCTTATTATTGATTCTGCTGTTTTTTTTCGTCATCAGTCAGATCCCATTCACAAATATACCCATAATATTTAGTGGAATTGTAATCCGATTTCTTCCGGCACCAACCTATATATTGCATGTAAGCGGAAGATCATCATCAATCGTCATTCTGAGATAGACCTACTCTGTTATGCAAATCGCTACAGCTGTAACATTGTCTCTGCACGCACCCTGAACCGCTTTCCATACAAGAGTTACCGCTGTGCGTTCAGCTCCTCTGTCACGATTTTTTTCTATTGTTTCCGCTATATCATCCTCATCCAGCTCATTTGTCAAACCATCGCTGCACAGCAGTATGACATCTCCGTTCATCAGCCTGATGTCTGTAAAATAGGCCTCCGGCTCCATATCATCCTCAGTTATGATTCCGAGATACTGAGTGAGCTCCCCTCCTCGGTTCGTCTTACGTGCGTCTTCAGCGGTGATTATTCCGCTGTCTATCATAGACTGCTTTACATTATGATCATGAGAAAGCTGTGTCAATCTGCCTGATCGCCAGAGATAGACTCTGCTGTCTCCGATGTTGCATACCTGAGCTGCTGAACCCGATATATTGACCATCGCAATAGTAGTCCCCATCTCATACAGTTTCTCTTTGCGTGAATAATCAGCTATCGAGTTATGTGCATCAAGAATATAGCTGTCCATTCGTCCGTTCAGTCCGTAACTGTCTGCTGCGGCAAGCCGTTCAGCAGCAATGAGCGAAGCGATCTCGCCCTTGTCGCCGCCGCCGAGGCCGTCAAAAACAGCATATGTAAACGGACCCTGTTCTCGTATTTCACGAAACAGAGTATTATCAACGGTAACATCTTTTCGATATGCTCCGTTTACAAAAAGATTGTCTTCGTTGTGTGCCCTTAAATTCCCTCTGTGAGATGCACCGCATCCTGTTACTTTCATATGGATCTCTTTTCTTTTGTTATTGGAAATATGTTGACTGACTATATTCTGTCAGGTACAGCCGGTTCAGGCGCCTTTATATTTTTGCAGAAAATGCTTTTCAGCAGATATTCGTCAGTGCCGAAATATGTCCTGACTCTTACGGATTTGCTGAAATAAGAGAGCCCTATAGCAAGTGCTATTGCAATACATAATACATATCCGACAACTCTTCCGAACAATTTACCGGTTGCAAATCCGGCAAACGATCCAAGCATTGAGCTTACAGACATACCCGCTATGATGCCTGCAAGTATAACCAGTCCAGCTGCGGCCAGCATCACTACCTCATAATAAAGCAGGAAACCGCTGTTTTTTCGCTGTATCATCATAAAGAATCCCAGCGCTGCAGCTATAGCTGCAGCATAGAATATTACAAGGAACACCGCAATAGTACTCGTAATGCCTCCGGCATATCCGAATGTCATTGATTTTACTGCTGAGAGATCGCTCAGGTTCATAATCAGCCGAACCAGCATCAGCGCAGCACCAATCAGATTTCCGTAAGCTATAACAGCCAGCCAGCCGCCGAGATTCTGATATTCATGAGTAACAGGCCGGCTGTCTTCAGCTCTGATCACAGACTGAACAGACTTTTGAACCGAATCAAACAATGATTGTGATTTATCTGACTCATTTGCAGGCTGACTGCCGGCGACTCTGGTTCCGCACTGAGTGCAGAATGACAGCCCTTTTTCCAGTTTAGCTCCACAGCCTGAGCAATATTTCTGAGCTTTTTCTGCTGAAGGCCTTTCTATCACAGGTGCTGCAGTCACTTCAGACTCTGAAGAATTATTATCGCTGATGACCGGTCTGCCGGTCAGAGTGCTCAGCTTTCTTTCATACTCTTCCTTTGTCAGAATCCCGTCATCAAAAAGCTGCTTCAGTCTCGCTACCTGTGCATCATCAGACGCAGATGACGACCATTCCGGCCGTTCTGTACCGGTCTGTCTTTTATCATATACCGCATTTGACTGATAACTCACTATATGATCTTTGCTGCCGGATTCCTGTACAGTTTTTTTATCCTGTCTGCTGTATGCGAATGAAGGCACATAAGTATCGTCATCACTGATTATTACAGTAGCCTCTTCTTCATCACCGAATTCATCATCTTTAATGATCACTGTTTTTTCATCGTCCGGTTCATCATCTTTGATGATTACTGTCTTTTCATCGTCGTATTCATCTTCTTTGATGATCATCGTCTTTTCATCATCAGATTTACCGATGACCGGGTCAGTCTGAACCGGAAGTCTTGCCGCACAATAGCTGCAGAACAATCCGTCAGATACATTCTCTCTGCCGCAATATGGACAAATCATGTTGCTCTCCTTTATTCTATTCTATCCTCGTTAATTCTACTGTTCCGGAATCTGTGTAAATATATATATTATTGTTATCTAAAACTTCAACATCAAATGACAATGTATCACCGAACCACATTGTTGTACATTCAAGGGTATACATATCTCCGCTTTTATAGAATTCATAGGTGTCGGAAGGACTTACCACATTGCAGTAATCTCCGTCAAACACAACTGTCGAACCATATACCATCTGACCGAATTCGACATCACCGTCATTCTCCCAGCTGCCTTCAATATTGAAATTAAAACCAGGAAAATTCCCGCCGTTATCAATATAAAAACAAGCAGCAACAGCTAATACAAGTACTATTGCACCTATTATATATATCAGACAACCTGAGTCGACACTGCTGCTCCTGTAATTCGTCCGAGCATTGTTTTGAGGCACATCAGGCTTCGTCTGCTGTGGATTCTGACGGTATACCTCATCCGGAGCAGTATCAAAACTGCGGACATCCAGCTTTGCTCCGCAATACACGCAATACCTGTTTGAATCATCCAGTTTCTTTCCGCAGTTCGTACAATACATGGCTCACGCTCCTTTTGATCCTGAATCATTACTTTCTTCCGGCGAATCCTGTCTCCTCTTCAATATTGTAAAGACCGTATATCTTTAGTGTCGGTTTATACTCATCATCAGAGCAAACGCCCTTCATCCAGTCTGTGAACCCGTTCGGCAGATCTGATGCATCTGCTCCCGGCAGATACAATTCGATCGTTTTTGCATCCTCGATACCATAAGCATCAGCTGTAATGTACTTTGTACCGTCATCGATGTATTCCTGTTCCGCTTCATCGTGTTCTAACTTCTTTAAATTGAATCTGTAGACATGATCGCTGATCTTTTCGGGTTCGGAAAACTGTCCGCTGAAACTGCAGGTATATTCTGTTCCGTTCGGGTATGAGTCACCGGTAAGTCCCATTTCCGAATCGTGATAGCTGCCGGTAAACGAACCATCTTCATCGATATTCAGCTCGGTACTCCAGCCTCCCGCACCGCTGGCAAATATAAAGTCAACATCAGACAATTCTTCAAACAAATTAGAACCGGATCCTGAATCTTTTCCTGAATCCTTAATGCTTTCCTGTTTACTGTCTTTTGATTCCTTTTGCCTGTAGCTCTGATTACTCACTTCACCCGGCAGTTTCCTGCCGGTGTAGTACATAGACCAATACTTGCCATCCTCTATCGTCTTGAGTTCCATCAATGCATAGTGATGCTGATAATACGAATCATCCGGATCAAGATATGAATAATTGCCTTCTTCATCATAATCTCCATCTATACCGCTTTCATATTCTATGCAGTATTTTTCTCCATCTGTTTTTGCATTAAGCACTATAGTTCCACACAATGACAAACCTGTCCGTACACAAGGACTGTAGTAATAATCACCTTCACGATAAAGATTTCCTTTTTCTTCTTCTTTCTTTATTATTGAGGCTATATCATCATCCGTCAGATTCAGTATATTCTTTGCAACCCAATCGACAGCGTCTGCCCGTCTTTCAGAGAACATATAGATTGTTTCCCCATCATCTGCCATATAATAATTATCTTCGCACCATCCTCTCGGATCAGGCTTATGATGATCTTCGTCATAAAGATCATCGTAATAACCGAGATCTTCATATTTTGAAAAGTCAACTAAATCATCGGCTGCCAAACTGAGTAATACCCAGCTGTCCGATGCATCATTACAGTCAAATTCATTGCCGCCATCTATATCGGCGCTGAAAAGATAAAATTGTTTAAGGAATTCATATAGTTCATCATATTCGGGAATATCCTCAAGTGCTATGTCTCTCCATACTCCAGATATAGCAAGGCTGCTGTCTCCGGGAATTCTCTCCTCACCTGCATCAGCTGCAGCCAGTTTATACTTCTCATCGCCTGTATCTGCATACAAACTCTCATATTCTGTCTTGGATTCATCGAATTTGCCGACTACCGCATAAGTAAAAGCAAGTCCCTCCCGTGCTTTAGGTTTGCGTTTATTCATAGAAACAGCCGACAGATAGGCTGTCTCTGCCTGTTCATAATCTCCCTCTCTGAGTGCTTTTTCGGCAATAACAAGCTGCTTATCATAGTTTTTGCTGTTTACTGCAAAAAAACCGCCTATACCGGCCACAGCAGCTACAGCTATCAAAACTGCAATGATCAGCGCCATCCGTTTTTTTGAACTGCCTTTTTTATATGCAGTCATGAGTCTTGCGGTATCTTCTATATTAGGATCAATATTCTGATCGGTATTCTGTTCTATATTCTGATCTGTTGTGTCTGCTGGTTCCGTTATTTCTTTTGACTCATTGGTCATTTCTTTATTCTCTAAATCCATATCTTACCTTCGGTCTGTACCTATTCCAAGTTTTGAAGCCGCTTGTTTTCTGGCTTCACCTGCCTCTACATCTGAGATACTGAACCCCGTATCATTTAAAAACTGCCGGTTGAATTCTGCAACTGTAACGCTTCTATCTGCAGCTCTCTGCTTTGTCAGTCTTGTAATTGCAAAAACGACAAGAGCGACTCCGATCACAAACATTATCATGCCCGGACCCGCATAGTGACTTATATTCGATACGAAATCAAGAATATGTGTCATGATTCGGCCTCCATCTGCGAAAGTATATTGCGCGCTTCCATATACGGGCTTTCCAGACTGCGGAATTCATCATTCATTTCATTATGAGAAACCAGCCATTCTCTTTCCTGTTCATATACGCGGATAAAATCAGGATAAGCAGCCATGCGTTCGTTGTCTGTTACGGCCTTGCCTGCTATCCTGTTGAAAATAATAGCATTTTGGACATGTGGTCTGGCATCTTCAGGATATGCCTGTTCCCATTCATATATAGTATCTAAAGCCCCCTTGCTGTCTCCCGTCTCGAGTTGAGAGCTGCATTTGACAGCAAATGCACCGGGGTTAGAGAATTTGTCTGTAACAAGATTTGCCTGATCTATTGCAGAACTGTAATCTCCTGCTTTGTACAGGCAATCCATCATCATAATATTGAGCTTTGCACTATTCTGAAGCGCAGCATTATCACCGATTGCAGAGCTGATACTTCCGGCTGCCCTGCTGTATTCTCCCCTGTCTATATATATCTGCGCTATCTGCGACACTGCCTTCCTTTTCAGATCGGTAAATCCACCCTCTGTATCTTCAGTATTTATGACTTTCTCATAATCCTCTATCGCCTGTCCCTGATCCGTGTCCTGCCTGATCAGCCCCTCAAGATAGTATTTCTGAGGCACGTCACCACTTATCCTGTTCACACATGAAAGTGCTTTTTTATTCTTACCGATTTCATACCAGGCTTGTCCCAGCAGCATCAGTTGATCATCTTCCAGATCATCTCTGTCATCCAGTACAGCAGCCGCCTCATCAGGTTTACCTGATTCAAAATATGCATTCGCAAGATATGTTGCTGCATTCAGATTGTCCTTAAGAGACGGAAGCTTATTCCAATCATCCTCTGTCTCGCTTATTAGTTTCTCATAAGATGCTGCATCATTCATCTCATAAGCGTATGATGTCTCCGCCCTGTACTTGGCAATATATCCGGCCGCACTTCCAGGATTAAAGGTAATCGCTTCTCTCGCATCCTGCTCGCTTGCTGTGTAATCAGCCTCAGAGAAGGATTTTTCCGCCTTAGTCAAAATGTCTTCAAATCTATGATCATAATCACGCTTCATCTGCACAAGACCGAGACCGGTCAGCATTATTCCGATGAGCAGCACTGCTATCATGCTGCGATGGAAACGTCTTACGGTTCTGACCTTTTCTGTGTGGACAGCCTCGACCTGATTCAGACTTCTGAGTCTGTAACGTATGGTGTTAAAATCGCTTATCCTTTTAAGCGGATCTGTTTCTACACATCCCCGTATGATATCCCGCAGACCCTCATTTCTGATGTTGCCGAGATCACCGATCATGCTTCGATAAGCATTCATATAATAAGGCTTAACACTCTTGTTTCCTGTTCGAAGAGTGTTGATTTCCCTTCCGCTTACCGAAGGTATCTTTCGTCTTATCAGAGAATAAAATGTCACTCCGAAGGCATATATATCTGTTTTTACTCCGTCCGCTTCTCCTTCAAGTCTTTCAAGCGGAGAATACGGTGCACTGCCGACAGTAACGCCGTTGCTTCTTCTGAGCGTCGATATGCGCCTGGCCAGACCGAAATCTATTACTCTGGCTGACCCGGTATTATCCACCATGATATTACCCGGCTTGATATCTCTGTGGACGATGCCGCATCCATGCAGGTACGCGAGCGCATCAGCAACATCGATCATCCAGAGCATGGCTGTATCCTCAGTTATGGCATCAACAGTATTATAATCATCTCTCAGTTCAACCAGACTCCTGCCGTTAATGTATTCCTGTATAATATAGACGTTATCTGCATCCTCAACAGCCTCATATATCGATACTATTCCCGGATGCCTCAATCCTTCCAGAGTATGTATCTCTGTATATACATCGACATCCCTGTTTTCAGGACTTTGCTTATGTATGACCTTGAGTGCATACCTGCCGCGCATCAGATCTCTTCCCTGAACCAGACAGACTGTACCCATTCCGCCGCTGCCCAATCTGCCCAGATAATCGTATCTCCCCTGAAAAACATATTCTATTTTGCGTTCAAGAGAATCGTAATTCATAAACTATTTCTGTTTTTCGACAATTACTCCATCCTTTATTTCCAGTTCACCAAGTCCCTTTAACAACTCGTTGAATGCCAGTTCCTCTTCATCCTGAAATCCGATGAAAAACACTCTGTCAATAGCATCATGATTAAAAAAATACATGCTGTCAGAACTGATTATTCCTTCCGGATAAAGACATGCAGAATAATCATATATTGTATTTTCTGAGCCTTGTGCTTGTATTCTTCCACAAATCATAAGGCGCTTCTCCCCCTCTTTCAGTAATACGACGGAACCTAAAGGTAATAATTCTCTATCCATTTTCTCTCCTTTTCATTCAAAAATAGTATATAGTTAACATCATAGCATTATCATATTCCTAAATTAAATCCACTCCAGTCTATACCGATTTCTAAGTCTAATCCAAGACCTAATCCTGCTCCGATCTTACCGGATACAGAAGACCCGGTAACCGCAGCTGCGGCAGTCGCTGAAGCACCTCCTGCACCTCCGCTGATTTTAGCATCAAACTTAATTCCGAATATGGTGAATCCACCTTCAGCGCTTCCTTTTGCTGCGTAAGCTTCGGCTCCTGCTTTGACTTCCAGCCCTTTTGATGATGCTTTTACTGAGGCTTCGGCTTCAGCAGTCAGAACCTTCCCTTCCGCATTTGCATGGATATTATTATTCTTATCCCCTACAGTGGAAGAATACTTACCTTCTAATACAGTTCCTTCTGCTTTTGCTTTAGCCTCTAATGCAGGTGAAAAAGCTCCATTTTTACTAAACAATGACGCTATAGCCTGTCCCGATACAGCAGCTTTTCCGACATTTACTCCAAGTTCCGTGCTGATAGGACCTGTTCCGGTACTGTAATTGATTCCAAACGCAGTAAACTCATCCTTGGCATAAGCTTTCATTTTTGGATTTATTTTTCTGTCTTTATCAAAAAATGTTGTTTCCAGGCCTGTTGAATAATTATTGTTCAAAGCAGACACATTCCATGATCCGTGATGATTATTATCTAACGGAATAGGATGCCCGTTATGATAAAACCCTGGAATAGCTTGTCCGATATGTAACATATTCTGAAGAATATGGATACTTCCTATGCCCGTTGACACCCCAATTACACTTGCTCCTGTAAAAATGTTGTTCCATGTGAGGCCTTCCATTGCTGCTATTCCTATCGGCCATAAAGAATTGTTGAAGTTAAAAATCGGCCATAAAGAATTGTTGAAGTTAAAAATGGATCCAAGTCCTGAAACACTAAAAGGGTGATTTGGAGTCATTGCTGTCAGAATCTTTTCGGTCAGCAGATATTTATGAGCTATATTCTTTAACGCAGCTTCCATGCTGCCAGTTGTTTGCGCAGTTTCTTCTATTCCGGATCGAATTTCACTTAACCTTTCACAAATGATCTGGTATGTATTTGATGAATCCGGAAGACCTTTTGCCGCAGAATCAACACTGGCAGCAACACCACTTATTACAGCTGTGATGCTGCCAATGTTTGAAGACAGCCGTTGTATTTCATTCGGTTTGACTTTAAATTCCATGTCTGTCCATCCCTATACTTTCACTCAGGCGATATCTTCCAGTTTACTGCATGACTTTCTAAAATATATCCACCTTCAGTGCAGATGCCTGCTGTGTGCTTGTGCTTTCTGCTGTTTCATACTGCGACGCCATTTCGTTCAGATCCTGTACATGCTCCTGAATCATTTTGTCGATTTTCTGCATTTCATCGTCAAGGCCTCTGAATTTATTTGTGTATGCAGATGCAGCTTCTCCCTGCCATACAGTTCCGCTGAGCTGACCTATTGTCTGTACCATCTGGTTTGTAGTGTTCCTGATCTGTGCGCTGGTTGATGAAAATTCGCTTGCCGCTGCTCTGAGTTTGGCGGTATCTACCTTTAATGTTCCGTTCATTTCTATATCTCCTTATATAAATCGTTTATCTTTTAGTACTTTATCCGAGAGCATCAGCTCCTGAGAGCGTCAGTACGGGATCGTTTCCCGCCACCGGTATCTACGTCTGTTATTTCCTTGTACTGGCTGTGCTGATGTTCTTGTTTTCAGCTTTTTCATACTCTTCCGCAATGTTGATAAGAGCTACTATAAACGCTTCTATTGCTTTTATGAACTCTAACATTTTTGCAATATCCTGATCAAAAGCATTTTTAAAAGCCTGACGCGCTTCGCCTTCCCACATCGAATTGAGAGAACTCTCCTGCGATCTCAGGTTCTCTATCTGAGACTTGAGATTATTGTTCTGATTTCTCAGCTCTGCAGCCTTATCTCTAAGCTGCTGGGATGTTACTGTAAAACTGCTTGCCATTTGATTTCCTCCTGTTTTTTTAATATATTACAATGATTTATAGACTATGTTATTCCGGCAATATTGTTAAAACCCGCGGCCGCCTCCGCCGCCTCCGCCGCCTCCGCCGCTGAAATGCGTCCTCTCCTCGGCGATTCTTTTGGCTTCCATTTCTGCATCGTACATCGTTTTTGCATTCTTTCTGATGACTTCAGCAGTCTTCTCCAGACTCGATGCTATCTTTTCGAGATCTTCGGATACTATGCCCATCTTTGCAATGAACTTTGAAGCATTGTCTCCTGACCAGGCTGCCGAAACATCATTTCTGCAATCGCTCATTCTGCCTGATTCTCTTCGTATTGATCTTGCAGCATCTTCGAGTCTGGCTGCCTGCCTTTTGGCATTGTTGAAATCCATCAGTATCTGTGAGTTCGATTTCATATTGCTTATATTACCTCCTGTCAGAACAGATCTGTAGGCAGATTGTTGCTCACTGCTTCAGCACCCGCCTCAGCCTCTTCATAAACACCTGCCATTTGCTGCAGCTTTACCGGATTCTGTTTCAACCTTGCCATAATGGCATTCACATCGCCTTCCACATCCTTGTAGATCCTGATATGCGCGTTGCTGGCATCCCCTTCCCAGTAATTTCTGGTACCGTTGATAATCCGGCTGATACGTTCCCAGTGTCTTTCTATCTGTCTTACATCATCCAGCACCTGATTGGACTGATTTCTCATCTCCGCTGTGCTGACCTTTACAGTTATATTCACCTTGGCACCTCTCTATCTTATCTTTATCTGGTCTATCAGTTCCCCAACCTTCTGCTCGCATGCATCATATTTGCTTCTTGCGTTATCCTCGTATTTGTTTATTCCACTCAGTGCCTTCAGTATCTCCTCGAGTGCCGCGATATCACTCTCAAAAGCGGCTTTGAAGGCATCGCTGCTCGGACCGTCCCACATGCTGTCAAGAGCACTGTTATGGGATCTCAGATCGCTTACGAGTCTCTGCATTGCCCTGATATGATCGCCTATCTCCTTCTGATCTGAGTTGAGTCTGTTTGTGTTCACTTTGATTAGATCTGCCATCTTACCTCTCCCGGAATTCTTCGAAAATATCCTTTGCTTTAAGTCCTGCGGATCCCGGCGTCATTGTCCCGTATTCAGGTGCTTTCACCGCTTCCGCGCGATCTATATAATCTTCAACTTCGTTCTCTGTTCGGGTATATATCCCCGCTATCTTTTCCAGCATCACATGCAGCACTGCTGTTGTCTCGGATTTGTTCAATACATTCGCCGCATATTTCTCAAGTCCGGCAGCAATGATATGCATTGATTCATCTTCGTACCGCCTGAGTGCTCTGCATACGCTTTCTATATTCTCAGCTTCATACCGAAGTCTCCGTTCAGTATGCCGCATTTCTTCTGATGCTTTAAAGCATCTGTCCGGTCTTACTTCAATCATAACTCTCTGCCTGTGATTTTATTTCTGTTTCCCTTTGCACCTATAATGTAGCACGCTTACCTGTACTTATTTATTAATTACCGTAAAATGCACATTCATCGCTCTGAAATGCACATTTTTGTCCCGATTACACCAGTATCAGCCTGTCTCCGTCTCTGACGCCGCTCTCGTACAGCGTTCTCGATTCAGAAAGCGGCGCTCCTTTTTCAGGATGATACAGTACGAATCCGTTATTTTCATCGGTCAGTCTGCTCTTTGTAGTCTTAGCTATCATTTCGCTTACCTCGAGAACTATATTGCTCAGAACTGCATTCTCGTCCAGCATAAAATCATAGCTCTGATCCAATGCCGGCATATAAATATCCACCATTATCATAATTCAACACCCGCCCATCTCAAAAGAATCCTGAATATATCTTTTTGTCTGTAATCGCTTTTTTCGAGCATCTCTCCACTGTCGCTTTTCATCTCGTAATGCCCGTACATACCGTCATCATACAGTAATATTGAGCCGGTCAGCTTGCCGTCCGTGATATTGTACCTTTCCAGCAAAGTAATCAGTTCTCCTGTACATCCCGCTGCGCTGCTGCCCAGTTTCATCGGATCAGAAAGATCCGGGTAATCTGCTACCTCAGGCAGATACGAGTCTGCTTTAAGCTTATCCGGCCACAATCCGGCATCTGTCACAGATAGCTCAAGTTCATCCGGTGACATACTGTCTCTTCCGATGCAAACCGCCTTTCCCGATCCGAAATAGCAGCAAATGAGATCCTCCTGTCTGTCTGTACGACTGACTGTGATGCAGGATACAGCCTCTTTCATCACTCTGACAGCCGGCCTGATTACATCTGCGATCTTTGCTTTTCCGTCATGCCAGTCTATAAGACCTTTCTGATACAGATGAGCCAGTATCTCATTGACAGCGCCGTCATTCTCATAATCCACACCGCCCGATCCGGAACGAATACCGTACCACTTACTGATACCGGCAGCTGCCAGCAGCAACTCCAGTTCTTTATCCTCTATCATTATCATTTCTGCAGGCTTATAGTCCATTCAGAAACTCCTTTACAGATGATTTGTATGATCTTGATAACGGCACCGTTATATCATTTTGCAGAAAAACCGTGTTCTCTGACAGTTTTATCCGGTCGAGGTATCCCGCATTGAATATGTAACTCCTGTGACACTGAACGAAATTGGCCGGAAGTTCTTTTTTTATTTCTCCGAGAGTACCGTATTTTACATATTTTTTGTCACGCAGCCTGAACAGAAGTCTCTTCTCGCACACCTCTATATAGTAAATATGTGAATAAGGTATTACAGTCCTTCCATCCCTGTTCTCTATAAGTATCGAATTATCGCTGTCAGGAACTGTTCTTTTCCTGAAGAAAGCCGCCATGAAATCCTGTACCGTACTCTTCATCGTGCTCTCATCATATGGCCTCAGCAGCAGCGAACACGCTCTGATCTCCGGAGTCATATACCGCATCGGAGATATATGATTATCGGCAACAAGCATCATATCCGACTGTTCCCTGCCCTCACGTACTCTTTTGGTCAGCTCAATATCCTCATCATCAGAAACCTCAAGCATAGAAAGATCATATGGCTCATCCGATTCGAGATATAAATCCATCTGTGATACAGTCTGCCTGCATTCACAGTTTATGCTGTCATCGGAAAGAAGAGCAACCATATTCCGCGCCTGTCTGCCGAGCCTCTGCTGTTCATCCGTATCACTGTCATAAATCAGAAGATCTATCATTGTTCCTTCCATACGAGATCCGATGCTTTTACAAGCGGTGTAACGATCCTTCTTATTGTATTCTCAGCCTCTTCATCCATCACATATCCCGTACCGGTCTTTAAGGATCTGCTCTGTTCCGAGTAAGACATATTACCGTAATCAAGAATAGTTCCGTCAGAGATCTTTCCTCCCAGGTGTATTCCTTTTCTGTATCCTGTGAAAGATTTATATGCAGCATACCAGTCTGTATTGGATCTGTTTCTGACTGACATATCTGCAAAGAAATAGATATTATTTCCCGAACCCTTGCCTATAACATTCTCGAAAAGAGGCGCAAGATTGATTTCGGATTTGTAAATCATATTCATAAACTGATCAAGCTCATGAAGGAAGAAGAATATAGGTTTGAATTCGCTGCTCATGATCTCAAATATCGCAGCTGCTTCTTTGCCCTGAGCAACAAGCTCGTCCTTTCGTTTTCTCCTTGCGCTGAATTCAGGTACCACCGTTCTCAGATACTGCTCAAGTTCTGTATCGGCGGATACATAGTTCACGCCTTCTTTGTCTTCAAATACTCCAAGTTCATGTTCCTCTCCGTCCACAATACAGATCTCCGCATCCTTATCGATTGCAGCAAGTATGCAGGCTTTGAGGAGATTTGTCTTTCCGGTCTGCATCTGGCCGTATATGCCGTAACAGAATGTGCTGTCCAGCGGTATTCCGTAAACTGATGCATCTGATTCGTCATATCCGATCGGAAGAAGACCGTATCCGGCCGACATCTTTTCGTATTCTTCAAGTCCCGAAAATACTTCCCATACCGGCTTTTCAGGTATTTCCGGAACCGGACGGGCACGTCTTCCATGCCATTTCTCTGACATTTCATCACAGACAGCTCTTATCTTCTCCATCCTCTCATAGTCGTTATCAGCTGATACAGAAACAGCCGTCTGATATTCCAGTATCCTGCTGCCGTAGTATGCCAGGCCTCTTCCCTTAACTCCGCTCTCCGGAAGGAAACTTATCTGCATGCTGTGAAGCAGATCGGCGTATTCGAATTTGTCTTTAAGAGCCAGAGTCAGCACTGTATTGAGGTTTTCACCTACTCTTGCTGTTATCTCATTGATTCCGTATCCGCCTCCCGATACTATCAGATAAATACCGTTGCTCAGACCCTCTTTGGAAAGGCGGATAAGGATCTCTTCAAAGGCCTCATCTGTCTTTTGCTTGAAAGCGCCGTAATTGTCGATCAGTATGAATATCGCCGGAAGAGTAACGCCGTTCACACGAACATACTGCTTGTAGTTTCCTCCGTGGAACAGCTTTTTTCTTTCCTCAAGGATACTGCCTATCATGTTAAAGAATTTGGATATCTTCTCTTTATCATTTTCGTACATGACTCCGCCGAAATGCGGAGCGCTTTCGAATCCGGCCATCATCTTGCTGCTGAAATCTACAGCATATATATTGACTGTTTCCGGAGAATATCTCTGTATAAGTGCATAAGCTATAGTCTGAAGGGCGGTGCTCTTTCCGCTGACTATGGAACCGCATACCGCAACATTCCCGTCCTCCGCAAAATCAAGCACATACGGCATCTGATTCTGGTTTTCCGGATCATCCATCTTTCCCATCACTATCCTGAGATTCCATTCTCCTTCGGTTTTTAACCATGCATGATTTGAAGAGAATGCTGTATCCCTGAATTCATCAAATTCATCCAGACAGATATTATCTCTGAGAACAGGCATCCACAGCTGATGTCTCCTGGTGTAACCTGCCGCCAAAGCTGTCTTCTGAAGATAATCCTTGACAGCATCCAGCTCGCTGTGTTCCTTTTGCTGAGGCAGTTTTCTGTTCCGTTCCTGCGAAACTGCAATTATCGTTTCTGCCGTCGGTATCTCTCCGCCGGATTCTATTTCATAGTATGTACGCATGAATTCCTGCAGACGAGCTGTATTATATTTGCTCTCACCGTAATCAATACCCTGCTCTTTGAGTATCGCATATATCTGGCTGACAGAATTCTGTATATTGCCGGCATCACTTGATCCAATCTCTGATCTGAAGTGCAGCGAAGCTGAAGCCAGTTCTGCCGCTTCAAGAAGAACCTCCACCCATGCTGTTTCCGCGTTTTTCCTGTGTGCCTGCCTTATAGTGTTTCCGGTCATATCGACCTTTCCCGGCAGATTTATAAGTTTCGCTACATCAGCACTGTCCTCGTAATTTGAGGCATCATATGCAGCCCCGCTGTAGCCTGACTGGAAGAGCTCATAAAGCTCGTCATTACCCACCTGCAGATAGCATCTTCCCGCCTGTGTAATATAAGCGGCATCCGGTTTGTGGAGCATATCCATACTGTCCTGCTTATCCTGAACTCTGAGGCACAATCTGAATCTGGAATTGCTCCAGATATTATCGTCTACGGTACCGCTTGGTTTTTGCGTCGCAAGAATAAGATGTACGCCCAGACTTCGACCTACCTGAGCTACACTGATAAGCTCACGCATGAATTCCGGCTCTTCTCTTTTGAGTTCTGCAAACTCATCTATGATGATAAACAGATGAGGAACCGGAATCGCTGCCTCGCCGTTCTTGAACATCTTTGTATAAGCGTTTATATTGTTTACGCCGTTGTCGTTGAATATCCTCTGTCTGCGCCTGTTCTCGCTTTTTATCGAGATCATCGCGCGCTGAACCTGGTTGCCGGAGAGATTGGATATCTGCCCTGCCATGTGAGGCAGACCGTCAAACAGATTAGCCATTCCTCCGCCCTTGTAGTCTATTATGAAAAATGCAACATCATCAGGACTGTAGTTTATTGCAAGCGACAGAATGTATGTCTGCAAAGTCTCACTCTTGCCGGATCCGGTAGTACCGGCAATCAGCCCGTGCGGTCCGTGGTATTTCTCATGAACATCCAGATAACATGGAACACCGCCGGCCTTTTGTCCTATAAGTCCACGTATATTTTCAAATATCCTGCTCTTTGCCCAGTATTCCCTTACAGGAATATCCTCAGGTCTGCTGACCCCCATCATATCGAAAAATGTCAGGGACGAAGGAATCTCTCCGCCTGTTTCGATTTCCAGCACCTTAAGACCGGAAAGTTTTCTGGCAAAGCGCTCGAGACTGAATCTGTCAACAGCATCGAATGCTACAGCCTTATCAGGACCTGTTCCGGCAGCTGTCTCATAATAGCCTTTGAAAGTCTGTGAATTCTCAATTATGAACTCGCATCCGTTAGGCAGATCCTCATACCTTTCGGCCAGTATCACTGTTGTCAGACCGAAATTATCATTTTCATCAAATATGTATTTGGAGAAGAGAGAGCCTTCGATCATGGACTGTTCTGAGAGGAAGAGTATGAAATACGGTTTGGTAATGCCGCTTTTTTTATGCTGATCTCTGTTCTCGCTCCTTGCACGCAGTATATTTCCAAGTTCGTAAAAAACATCATTTGCTTCTTCACGATTTGAAGCCACATATCTTGTATTTCTGTCCTCAGCCCAGACATGAGGCAGCCATTTTGCAAAATCCCATTCATCAGCATCTGATGATTTACCGTTATCATATATATATACAAGCTTTACATCCGTATAACAGTTGTTTGCTGCAATCTGCGCACTCAACAGCCTGGCGATTTCTATCGCTCCTTTTTTGCCTTTGCCGCCGACTATTCCTATCAGCTTGTGTTTGAGCAAATCAACCGTAACAGGAACATTCCTCAGAATTGAATAATCAGATTTGATAATTGCAGGACCATCGGTCAGATCATCATCAAACAGACTGAATTTACCGGCCGGAACATTTATTTCCATCTCAAACGGCACATCGCCCATGCCTATCCTGTGTCTGAGAAAGTCCTCGTGTGATGAGTTCCTGCTCCATAGTTCGATTGAATTCTCATCGTATCCGACACAGCTGTACGCATCCGGATAATTATCGATCAGACTCTGCGCTGTCCGTTTGTATTCATGCCGTATCTCTTCAGCTTTATCTGACAGATATTCCTCATACCTGGTCTTTCGAAGCTGCTTCATAGCCTCCGCAGCTTTCTTTTGCTGGCTCCTGTTGATGAGAGTCCACATCACCCCTATCAATGCCGAAGAAACAGCCATTACCAGACCTGAATACATGAAAAGCGAGTTGGTAGTCTGAGTGCCGGAGCTCTTATAAGAATAAACCATCAACAGGCAGCCGAGTGCCATAGGCAGCGCCATAGTCAGCGTTGGTCCGATAGTCAAAAATAAAGACTGATTGTTCTCCTGAGGCAGCTGCGGAGGAGCTTCGATATCTATCTTTGAGTGCTGAACACCCTCAACATATCTAGGCGATCTCCTGTAAACCGTCTTGCCCGGAGACATCAGTCTCGTATTTCTGTTATCAGTCCTTACTATTTCGGACTTATTTATCTTTTTAAGTTTTCTGTCATTGACACTTACTGCGGATGCTTTATTATCTACCGCAAGCAGAGAACCGAGGAATACCATATGCAGGCCGATTATGTTGATGTAATCACCGAACTGCAGCTCAACGCTTCCGTCAACTCTCGCAGAATTAACATATATACCGTTAGCACTCTTATTCTGTATTATGACCCTGTTGCCCTCACGTATTATTACAGCATGTGAGCGTCCAACCATTCCGCCGAAATCATATACGACATCATTTGTTCTGTCTCTGCCTATCGTTACCTCGTTCAAACCGCTTATACGGTATTTATTGAACGCATGAAAAGGATCTTCGACATACGAAGCTATAAGTGTCAGCATGCCTCCCCCGGCAGTAACAATATTTACCATCAGTCTGTCAGACAGCTCAACATTATCATATGCCTGTTCTTTTACAAACAGCCTGTAACCGCTGCCGGTCCTGATCTTCCACACTTCATCCATAACTTCAAGTTTGATATGGATGTCCTCAGTCAGTCTGAAATAGTCTTCGCGAATGGTTATCTCATAATCAGAATTATTGATTGACGGAAGGTTGAATTCCTTGAATGCATTCTGTGAATATACCGATAAAATAAGACTCATGAATAAGCTCTCCTGTGAACTGCATCTCTATGAAAACCACGACGGTCAGAATACTGTCAATTCTATCTCACAATCAGTCCCGAATACCGGATCCTTCAGTCCCGTTCCTCTCACTATTATGCTGTCTCCGGCATTCATTCCCGGGGGAATGTTAATGCTGAATCTCTGCCCCGTCCCGAAATCAAGGACCTTGACCGATCCTCTCTTTTTTTCTTCAGAATTCAGGAACAATTCACCTCTTTTTACATTTGCATTTCCGTTTACTGACCCTGAAGCAGTGACTCTCTGATTGACCAGCAGACCGGTACCTTCTTGATTAAAATAGCTGTCGAACGACTGCCTGAGTCTTCCTGACAGATCTCTGTTCTGATCATGTTCTGAACCTGACATCATATTTGATCTGTATTCATTATTTGATGCCGGGGCAGAATCTGAGTCAGGTGTAAATTTTGGTATCGGCGCCCCGCAGCCTCCGCAAAAGCTGGCACCATTTACCAGTTTTGTCCCGCATCTTCCGCAAAATTTCAGTTCCATAATCATTCCTCTGTAATCTGAATAATTAAATCCGTACCGGCTATCCTGATCCGGTCTCCGTCAGAGACTCCTGTCTCCTGGCGGGGATCTATCTTTATTCCGTTAAGCTTGACGCCATTGGTCGAATCCTCATCTACTATGAAAAATTCACCATCTCTCTCATGCACCGTAATGTGTCTTCTGCTTATACCTTTTACAGGCAGCACCAGATCATTGTCTCTGCTGTTTCTTCCTATCCGGTATGGAAAGGCCTTTGCATCAGCCTGTTTTGTCTCTCCCGACTCCGGGTTTTTCCACGTGAGCCGCATATGCTTTTTTTTCATGATTTCAGGCTGCCCGGTCGGCTGATTGAAGATATCCGCATCAGGGATACCGATATGATCCAGAATTACAGTACCTTCTATATCCTCTTCCATATCGGTAGCACCGGAATTACGATAATCTCCATCCAGCTGTTCGGAATACGGAATCTCGATATACTGTGTTCTGAACGGATCATTCTCAGGCTCACGATTATCGTCATTTGTTCTGTGCTCAAATGATCCGGCATCGCCTGTTGACCCGGAGAAATCCGTACTCTTTTCTTTGGTATAAAGATCCCTTGAATAGTTCGTCTGTCCGGATGTGCCGCGAAGTCCGCAGTCTATTGTGATTACGTCCCTCTCATCATATTCATAAGGGCTGAGCTCCCTGGCATCGACGAACACCTTTTTATATTCAGGGAATGATCCGTCAGCAGTATCCCTCGTATTGGCGTTCTCAGGATTTCTGTTCTGCTGTATATAATTAATCAATTCAGCTTCGCTTGCGCTGAAGCTGAGCTTAACACTCCCCAGCTTCACTTTATCCCCGTTATTGAGATAGTATTTTTTCTGAGGATCAAGCCTTGTGCCGTTGATTTCAGTCCCATATGTAGACCCGAGATCCTGCAGAACAAAACGTCCTTCAACACAGTCAATAAGGCAGTGCCTTCGGCTGATGCTCTCGTGGAATATATAAGCATCTACTTCGTTGTTATTCCTTCCGAGCACAGCAGGCAAACCGTAGATCTGCATGCTTGTTTTTCTGTTTGAAAAAACCGCCAGTGGTTTTCTGGCTTTGTAATCATTCATATCTTTTCACCTATTTAACATAGTATAACATAGCTATCATCATACATCCAAATTATCGGGCAAGGATACCTCGTCTCCCAAAATGCAGTGCATACGTTGTCTGAACAGCTGCTTACGTTCATCGAAGAGATTATTTCCTTCGGTATCAACAGACACTACAAGCGGTCCGAATTCTTTCACTCTCATTATCCAGAGGGCTTCCGGCATACCGAGATCCTCCCATTCACATCCGGTGATTTCTTCGACATCCAGAGCTGCTACAACAGCGCATCCTCCCGGAAAAGCGCAGTGAACAGCACCGTATTTTCTGCAGGCTTCGGCCGTATCCTTCATCATGCCGCCCTTTCCGATTATCAGCCTTACACCGGTCTTTTCAATAAAATCCGCTTCAAGCTTTTCCATTCGGCGGCTGGTCGTCGGTCCTATCGAGACCATATATTTCTTTCCGTTCTCATCGGTTCCGACAATCGGGCCGGCATGAAAAATAGCACCATCTCTGAACTCGAATTCTCGCGGCATAATACCTTCTTCAAGCACACGCTTATGACCGGCGTCACGGCATGTCGCCAGCATCCCGCTCAGATAAACTGTATCGCCCGTCCTCAGATCTCTAATCTGCTCATAGCTGATCGGAGTTGTCAGTATTTTTTTCATTTATATAATTCGCCTTTCCGGCAAAGGACACCGATGAAGTCAAAAAAAACTTTCTCAGGTCTTTCGCCTTAACCATTCTCCCGCCGAAACCGGCAATTCAGACGCATTTATTTATAATAATTTCAAATAATATTTATAACAGACACCGGATGTCACCTGACTTTAGCCGTCTGTGAGAAATGATATCAACAGAGAGATCATCATGTATAATGATCTCGCCGCGCCGGGTGGCCCAGCATCCGGTGGTTATACCGACCCCCAGAGTCGCAGGATGATGCCCTGCAGCCTCAATATTCACTCCCAGAACGGTTTTCGATCCTCCGAATCCGAGAGGAGCAATTCCTATTGAGTCAAGATCGCTTCGGATCTCATCCTCGAGTTCCGCGACTTTTGGATATGATGAATGTGTGCCGATCGGCCTCAGAAGAGCCATTTTGGAAAGCAGCGCTGAAGTCTCTGCGCATGTCCCCAGTCCGATCCCGATCATCAGCGGCGGACATGCATTCGCGCCCCATTCAACAACCGTTTCATAGACAAATCTCCTGATTCCCTCTATTCCCTCAAGCGGCATGAGCACCTTGCTACGTCCGGGCAGGGAACACCCTCCGCCGGCCATATAAAGCCTGAGTCTGAGATCTGAACTGCCCGGGATCAGATCGTATTGTATATAAGGAGCTCCATAGCCTTCATTGGTCCCGGTATTATGTTCGCCGAGAGGCTCTACTACATTAGGTCTCAGCGGTGTTTCGAGAGTCGATTTTACCGTGGCTTCTTTAATAACAGATCCTATCTCATCCATATACGGAAAACCTGTCCCGACCCCGGCAAAGAACTGAAGAACACCTGTATCCTGACATAGCGGTCTTCCCAGCCCGGCGGCCTCTTCAATATTTCTCAGTATGCACTCATACATCGTTTTTGCTTCAGACCGCGATTCTTCTGCTGCAAGCTCACGCAGCTTCATTTCCACATCGTCCGGCAGATAAATACCGGTCGTCGCGGTAAAATCAGCGACTATGTCCACAAATCTGTTTCTCAGTTCCTTATCCATATATCAAAACACTCCTGATTATATAACAGACACCGGATGTCCCCCGCCTCTTAGGCGGCGGGTTCCATTTTCGACCATCAGTGGTGGGTAACAATCCCCCACTGATGCTCTCATTTGGCTTATTTAAACGTCCTCGAAACAATCTTTTTCCCTTTGTAAGTGTACTGTACAACTATCTTAATTCCCTTGATGCCTGTTTTTTTGCGCAGTTTTTTGCATTCACCAGTGTACTCTTTTTTGTTTTTCTTCAGTGCTTTTTTGATCGCTTTTTTCATGCATGCGGAAAAAGCCTGTTTTTTTGAGAACTTTCCTTTCAGGTCATAAGTATAGATAACAGTATTTCCTTTGAACTTTATTTTTACACCGTAGGCCTTTGCTTCATTTTTTATTACGCGATATGCTTCCTTATCATTTTTGATGTATTTTTCCAGCGTTATGGAAGAAGCATATGAAACAAACGGGATCGATGTGAGCATTAGAATTGCGATAAATACGCTGATTATAGCTGCCATTCTCTTCTTCATTGTAAAACCTCCTGTCCAAGCCTTTTATTAGCGCCTGAATGATAAGCGAATCATCCTCTGTGTTTTATTCTAACATATAACTACGCGCTGCGTACTCGTGTATTGCATCTTCTCTTCGCCGAATGCTGAATTGTAACTAACCGTATTTTGTGCCGGCCGATTGCTGAATTGTTACGAGTATTATGCTATTATGTACTTATTCAAAGTGTATACAAGCTTTGCCGGGTATACACTCTTAATTATTGCAATTCGTCCATCGATCGAAGTCAAAAAAAACTGACCTGTTCAATATATCGAAAGAATGAATCTGTTTTTAGAAATCACAATAAATAAAAAATATGAAAGATAAACAGTTGCCGGGAAATAAAACATCTGCAAATAAAGGAACAGGAGTATCCGCTTATCGTCCGGGATGGCCGGAGGCTCTTATCATACTGCAATCTGCAGTCTACGGATTCGGCGACCCTATATCAAAAATCGCTTTTGAAGTCACTCCTGTCTACAGCATGATGTCAGTAAGATATTCTATTGCCTTTATTACGATCTTCATACTGTTCCGTAAACGCATCATTCATACTTTGAAGACTGCACAGGTAAGAACATGGTTATTCCCGGGTTTGTTCATCGGAATGAGCTACCTTCTCAACAATGTCGCACTCGCACTGACAGATGCAACATCCGTTGCGTTTCTGAGGTCTCTGTCTGTAATCATCACTCCGGCATTTGCATTTATATTATTCAGAAAGCATTATAAATGGCAGCTGATCCTTATACAGATCCTTGTGCTGCCAGGTATGTATCTGCTATGTGTACGCGGCGGTCTTTCCGGATTCGGGATCGGAGAAATCGTCGCTATATGTGCAGCCATCCTCATGGCTGTTACTCTTGTACTTAGTCAGAGATTCCTCGGAATCGACAGTCATACAGATCCGAAATCTGCTGACAGTGAAAATACAGTCAGTGAAATAGCTAAGTCAGATGATCAAACTGAGCCAATCGATCCGATAAGCCTGACTGCGCTGCAGGCCGGCTGCTCCGCAGCCCTCGCCCTCGCGGGCGCAGCCTTCTTCGAAGGCGGCCTGCACCTGAGCAATACCACGCCTGCCGCCTGGGCAATAATCATTTACCTTGCCATTATGTGCACATTCCTGGGCTACCTGATGCAGAACCTTGCCCTAACCAGAATCAGTGAGCGCACGGTTTCTCTTCTTCAAAGTCTCTGCCCGGTGATGACAGCAGTCTTTTCATACATACTTCTGGGTGAAACACTTTCACCTGCCGGAATGGCCGGTGCAGCTATAATAATAGTTTGCGTAATCGCCGGCGCGGCATCTGAACGAAGCTAACATGTATCCCATCATTATCAGAATCGTCTGTGGCGCATCATATTGAGGATGATTATGAAATGATTGACCGATTATCTTATCTATTCAAGTCCCGGGAATCCCAGCTGCCGCAGCGCTTCAAACAGCACTATATTGGCGGCATTAGACAGATTGAAAGACCTTAATCTGGTGTCTCTGCTCATTGGTATCCGTATAGCCATATCCCGGCGTGCTTCGATCAGATCCCTCGGAAGTCCCGCTGTTTCACGTCCGAACAGTATCATGTCTTCATCCCTGAACTCAGCCTCGGTATATAAGCGTGGACCTTTTGTTGTCGCAAGCCACATACGCCTGTCTGAATATTTCTCCAGGAATTCTTCCAGATTCTCATGCACCTCAAGCGTGACATACGGCCAGTAATCGAGTCCTGCCCTGCGAAGACTTTTCTCATCCAGCCTGAAACCAAGCGGTTTTACCAGATGCAGTACACTGTCAGTCGCAGCCGCAGTTCTGGCAATATTGCCTGTATTAGGCGGGATCTCAGGTTCTACCAGTACAATATGTAAAGCCATTTTTATTTGAAAGTGCTTTTATTGACTTTATTGCCGCGAATTCTGTCGGCGCCTCCGCAGATTTCATCGAGATCATCTTCGTTGAGTTCATCATCAGCAAGCTTTTTAGCTTCTTCCATCTCCTTAAGATCTTCCAGTTTCTTTTCTTCTGCCATTGCATTTTCCTCCTGTTACTGTTTTATTATTTTACGGTTACAGTGATTGTTTTACTGAGTCCGTTTTGAGCATATACAAGTATATTACATGTTCCTGCTGAATTCGCAGTTATAACACCTTTAGAGTTTACAGATGCAACTGCTGAGTCTGAAGATTCATACCTCAGTCCAAGCTTTTTCTGTACTTTTTTGCCGGATGCACTTGCCTTAACAGTAAACGATTTGCCGCTGCTGAGGCTCAGCTTTCCGTTGGATGGTTTGGACAGCTTGATTTTGGTATAATTACCTGCTTTTCCTCCGGTCGTTCCTGCATGTATTATTCCGGAGGTCGTGATAACATTCCAGTCACTGTCAAGTGCCGCTACCATGAATTTGTAATATGTGCCTTTTTTAAGCTTAGCGGATACTATCTTACTGACCTTGTAAGAGTTTGCGTCTGTCATCTTTACTAAGTCAAGATAGCTTCCTCCGCTCTTTGCACCGTAAACAATGTATTTTACAGCTCCCGGCACAGCATTCCATTTGAGCGAAATGCTTGTATTGGCCTGCTTGCTGCTCTTCAGGCCGAGGTCGATCAGTTTAATACCATTCGGATCCTTGTTTGATTTCCATTCTGTCGCAGCAAATATGTTCGCATTATCAGAAGCGCCCTTGCCGAATGCAGTTCCATCCTCTCCGGTCTGTTCAAATCTCTGAGGATCAGTCACATCACTTGTATAGACCTTGATAGGGAAATTATCTATGCAATAATCTTTATAATAATTCTCCCCTATCAGTTTCCTCTGAAGCGCTGCATCTGACAGATCCTTCCAGCTGCCGTCAGTATAAAGAAGGCTCTCTCCTTCGTTGATCACGCTGTTAGCATAATAGATTGTGCCTCTCCTTTTAGCAAAACTCTTATTAACAGCAGTCTGAGCACTGGTTGCATATTTACCGTTGCTTGTCTTAACTGTTATGACTGCAGAGAATTTGTGCCCTCTTGTAACGACCAGGCCGCCTGGCAGATTGACTTTATGGAATCCGCCATACTTGTATGATGCGCTTCCTTTAGTAAGAAGAGTACCGTCTGTAGGATCTGTGGCTCCGTCACGCATCTGATAGATCTCGTAATAAACGGTTGCATTGTTGTCCTTTGTCTGGAATGCCAGCTGTTCCAGGCCGGACTCAAACTCTGCCTCGAATATATTGGCAATCTTTGCTTCTCCATCAGTCACAGCTGAATCAACAGTGTTGACCGGCATATAGTCGTACTGATACAGGACAAACTCTTCATTGAGATTGCTTTTATCAAACTCCAGGGCCTCTATCATACTCATGCTCTTGTCATCATATGACAGCCAGAAATACCCCGTATGCTTTGCATTATCTTTCGCCTTATATGGAGCCTTGTCCTCTCCCTCAAGTAATCCCCACTTACCGGAACCCTTATTCGGGAATTCTTCTGTCTCCGCGCCCCAGCTGTTCTTGACGAGCCATGCGCCATCGTGTTCAGGAGTCGAGAGCTTATATGCTTCGTCCTTGGAATAGCCCTTGATCATGTGGGCAAAATTCTCCTTAGGATAATTATCATCCCATCCGATGATCGATACTCCATGGTTAGCACCGGTACCGCTGTTATACGTATAATGTGCCCAGTTAGGACTGATATATTTTGTATTAAACTCTTTGCCGCTGGCTGAAGCAGGTGTAGAACTGTCAGCATAATATGCAATCTCTACACCTCTCTTGTTATAAAGCTGTTCCTTGATCGCATTTATAGCATCCTGTCTCTGATTACCTGATTTACCTGAAGGTGTCGGCAGGATATATGATTCCTTGAGTCTGTAATCTGAAACAAATCTTAAATCACCGTCGATCGACCAGTCGTCCTTTTCGCTGTAGTAGTAAGGTATTACTCCCTTAGGGATACTGCTTTCTTTATAAACTTTATTGTTCCAGCATTCTACCAGCTTCTTTTTGCCGTGATATGCAGCCTCATCGAAATAGACAGGCTTCCCGTCTACATAACCACTGACTTCCAGATTCGGACCCATTCCGCTTGCAAAGAGAGAAGTCGCATAAAAAGGTTTGCCGCCTATATTGAAAGTCGCAGCGGATGTAAGCTTATTGTTGAAGGTCACAAGTCCCTCTCCGTCATGCGGATTTGCAGAATCATTGATCGGCCGGTATGTAAACCATACCAGATGTTTTTCCGACAGATTCAGTTTTCTTGCATCGAAACCTTCCCTTGTTGCAGGGTTTCCCAGAATACTGGTCTCCGCTGCAGAAATAGCCGAGAATCCCCAGCAGCTTCCGAAAGGATTCTGGAATTTGACAGGTGTAACATAACCGTTTTTACCATCAGAACCGTCAGATTCCCTGAGATCAAACGACGCCGGATAGTCAGCGCCTTCCTCTATGCCGGCTCCTCCCGAAGTATAGGTAAATGCATACGGATCCTTGTCCTTATCCTGAAACTGCCTTGCTATCTCATCAAGTGTGCTACTCCCGGCAAAGGCATCAGACGACACCCACGGAATCACCGGCGTCATGGCAACAAGCATAGCCGCAGATATTATCGATACTACTAGACGCTTTCTGATTATTCCTGACATTGTCTTATTTTCCTTTTTCATTTCGCAGAATTATCTGTTTGGCGGATCTGTTTAACGGATCAATGAAACTCAGTCAATCACCTTTATATTCAGAGACTTTTTGTCTTCATCCGGTTTTTCGGAATCGATTATAAATGTTTTTTTAGTCTTAGCCTTTGATGAGCTGTTTTCTTCATCGAAAAATACACCGCCACTGACCTGTTCAAGTTTATCAACATCAAGTTTTGTGCTTTCCGCTTCTTCATTCTTCAATCGATAATTCTTCAATCGATAATTCTTTTTTTCTAACATTGTTCTATCCTCCTCTTTTTAATAATACAGATAATATATCATACATCTGCAGAAAACAAATCAGAAATAAAGGAACATCAGCATCCGTTATATATACAAGTCAGATGAAGCCTTATCGACTTATTTCCGTTCCATCTTTTTTTGCATGTGCCTAAATATTTGTCAGACCGCATTTATTTCTATTATTCTACCATTAAATGGGTGCTTTCGTCCAATCCGGCTTTTATATAAAAAAAACTGCTTCGCACTGTCATGTGTGAAGCAGTCTCTTTATCACCGTACAAATCGTCAGACTGCTGTCGGCTCGGTGCCGGCCGGTTGTCGCACATTTGTCGTACGACTTAAGACTGTTATCAAACTGTAGGCAGATAGTTGTCAGACCGTTTCCGGTTCGAAGTCGAATCCGCTGAATACCGGCACACCGGTGTATTCCTGCGGATTTTCTTCGCCTCTGAGCACCCTTATCGCTCCGGCTGCGAGTGCTTCCATTTCAAAGTCTCCGCCGTATACCTTGATCGGCGCGATCCATCCGGCGTATTTCCTGATGTTCTCTATGAAGTCTTCGTCATTGGATACTCCGCCTGTCATTATGATGGCATCCACCCTGCCTTCAAGTACGCATGCATATGAACCGATGAATTTAGCCAGATTATAGGCAAATGCGTCATAGACAAATGCCGCCCATTTGTCTCCACTGTCACGTCTGGACTTTATCTCGCGCATACTGTCTGTACCGGTCAGGGATTTGAGTCCGCCTGTCTTCGCAACCATTCCCCTGATATCTCCGTAGCTGCAGCCCGGTTCAAAGCATTTCTTTACCAGCGGCAGCAGAGGAACATATCCTGATCTGTTAGGAGCCATCGGCCCTTCACCGTTCACTACATCGTTCGCATCAACCATCCTGCCGTCTTTATGGGCAGCTATGGACAGCCCGCCGCCGACATGGCAGACGATAAATCTGCAGTCCTTATATGACTTGCCAAGCTCTTGCGCCATCCTCATGGCGACTTCCTTTTGATTGAGAACATGCACATGTGATTCACGGTAAATACCTTTGATCCCGGATATTCTTGCTATATCATCAAGCTCGTCGACATCGGGCGGATTTATCACAAAAGCCGGCACGCCGCTGGCATCGGCAAAAGCACCTATTATCTGCGCACCCAGAGTAGCCGGATGATCCGCTATCCTCCCGGACGCCGCATCCTCGAGCATCTTTTCGTTCACCGGAAAAACTCCTCCCGGCGTCGATTCGAGGCCTCCGGAATATGCGGCAAAGGCATCCATTTCGTTCAGACTCAGGCCGTGTTCGCGCATCTTATCCATTATCAGATCCATCCTGTACGGAAGCTGCGAATTGACTGTCGGGAACTGAGCAAGTTCCTCACCTGAATGACTGATATTCTCCTTAAAGATCAGTCTGTCATCCTCAAACACAGCGCATTTGGTCGACGTCGACCCCGGACTCAGGGTAAATATTTTGTAGGACATTAAACTGTTTCCTCCAATCCTGTGCTCATCTCCAAAAACAGGGCGACCGATGCGGCCGCCCCTTACATTATAAAACTATTCCGTAAACCGTGGATTCCTGCCGGTCGGGTTTATTCCGCGGGCTCGCACTCCCGGGCATCCCAGGCAAATGTATATCTTTGCCCCTCCGGCATTACTTAAAGGATTACTCAATGAATACCGGTCTTCAGGATTACTCCGCTTTAGCCTGTTTGATCGATTCGATCAGCAGCGGTACTACCTTGAACAGGTCGCCTACGATTCCGTAATCAGCGATCTCGAACATAGGAGCGTTCTCGTCCTTGTTGATAGCGATGATGTACTCGGATTCCTGCATTCCTGCCTTGTGCTGTATAGCTCCGGAGATACCGAGCGCGATATAAACCTTAGGATGAACAGTCTTTCCTGTCTGTCCTACCTGATGGTCTGCGCTGATCCAGCCGGCGTCAACAACCGCACGTGATGATCCGACAACGCCGCCGAGCAGGTCAGCAAGCTCTTCTGCCAGCTTGATACCGCCCTCTACATCCTTTGCGATACCGCGTCCTACGGAAACGATGTACTCAGCACCGATCAGGTCTACCAGCTTCTTTGCAGCCTTTACGACCTCAACGACCTCTGTCTGTACGTCAGCTTCTGTGAGCTCGAAATCAGGATGAACGATCTCGACCTTCTTAGCGCCTTCCTCATCGAAAGGTCTCTTCTTCATGACGCCCGGACGAACGGTAGCCATTGCAGGACGGAACCTCGGGCAAACGATTGTAGCCATCAGGTGTCCGCCGAAAGCAGGACGTGTCATCTTGAGGTTGGTGTTTACATCGAACATCTTTGTCTCGAAATTGGTCTTCTCAACATCGAGATTTGAACCTGACTTGAGGAATTCAATATATCCGTTCAGGTCGACATCCAGATGAGTACAGTCTGCGCAGAGTCCTGTGTGAAGTCTTGCAGCGCATCTCGGTGCCAGGTCACGGCCGATATTGGAAGCGCCGTAGATCATGATCTCAGGCTTGAATTCCTCTACCGCATCAACGATGACCTTGGTATAAGCATCTGTTGTATAGTGTTTGAGCAGAGGGCTGTTGTAAACATAGACCCTGTCTGCGCCGTATCCGCCGAGTTCTGCAGCGATGCCGTCGACGTCGTCGCCGAGCAGTATACCGCAGAGTTCTACGCCGAGCTCGTCTGCAAGCTTGCGTCCCTCGGAGATAAGTTCAAAAGTTGTAGGCATCATTACGCCCTGACGCTGCTCGCAAAAGACCCATACGTTCTTGAAAGCAGCTATATCTGCACTGTTGTAAGCCATGTCAGTCCTCCCTTCCTAAATGATGTGCTTGCTTGTAAGGATATTTGCAAGCTTGTCGGTAGTTTCCTTGCCCGAGCCTTCCAGCATCATGCCGGCGCCCTTGACAGGAGGTGCGAATGACTTGTAGATGTTTGTAGGGGATCCCTTAAGACCGATAGTAGTAGCATCGATCAGCTCGTGATCCTTGAGAGCGTTGTAATCCATGATTGTGAGAGGCTTGTCCCAGCACTCGATGGTTCCTCTGACGTTCATGTATCTAGGCTCGTTCAGCTCCTTGATGCAGGTGATCATGCAAGGTGTGTTTACCTTGATGGTCATGTATCCGTCCTCGAGCATTCTCTTGATAGTAAGAGTGTTGCCGTCCTTCTTTACTTCGCCTGCATAAGTGACCTGCGGCAGATGCAGCTTCTCTGCGATCTGCGGTCCTACCTGAGCTGTATCTCCGTCGATAGCCTGACGGCCTGCGATGATGATATCGTCGTCATCGATTCCGTAAGTATCGATAGCTGCTGCGATGATCTGCGAAGTAGCGTATGTATCGGATCCGCCGAATTCTCTTGCAGAAATAAGCACGGTCTCGTCTACGCCCATAGCGAGCAGCTCTCTCAGCATCGGCTCTGCCTGCATAGGTCCCATTGTGAATGCGACTACCTTGCAGCCGTATTCGTCCTTGAGTGAAAGGGCTTCCTCTACCGCGTTCAGGTCATCAGGGTTGATGATCGCCTGCATCGAAGCACGGTTCAGAGTACCGTCTTCGTTGACTGCTACCTTGCCGGAGGTATCAGGAACCTGCTTAACTGTTACCATTATTTTCATAGTTTCTTACCTCCTTCTTATTTCAGCAGACTGTTAGCGATAACGAGTTCCTGGATCTGGGATGTACCCTCGAATATGGACAGGATGCGCGCGTCTCTGTAAATGCGCTCTACTCTGTACTCCTGGATATATCCGTATCCGCCGTGGATCTGAACTGCCTTGTATGCGTTCCTGTTTGCAGCCTCTGCAGCGAAGAACTTAGCCTTCGAGCATGCTACGCCTGCTTCAGGGTCGCCTGCATCCTTGAGGATGGCAGCGTGATAAGTCATCTGTCTTGCTGCTTCTGTATCTGCAGCCATCTCTGCGATCATAAAGCTGATGCCCTGGAAATCTGCGATCCTGCGTCCGAACTGCTTTCTTTCCTTAGCGTATTTTACAGCTTCGTCGAGAGCCGACTGGCAAACGCCGACCGACATAGCCGCAACTCCGAGACGTCCTCCGTCCAGAGTCTTCATAGCTACAGGGAATCCCTTGTTGAGAGGTCCGATCAGGCATTCCTTGCCGACATGTACATCCTCGAATACTACGTCGCAGGTAGGATATCCCTTGATACCCATCTTCTTTTCGTCAGCACCCAGGGAAACTCCCGGCAGATGCATATCTACGACGAACATCGAGATACCTCTTGAACCCTTCTGGCTGAGGTCTGTCTTTGCAAAGATAACGATCCAGTCAGCTACAGGAGCTCCGGAGATGAAGCACTTACGTCCGTTGATCACATAACCGTCCTCTGTCTCGATAGCAGTAGTTGTGGTACCGCCTGCGTCCGAACCTGCGCCAGGTTCTGTCAGACCGAATACCATGATCTTTTCACCGCTTGCTACCTGCGGCAGATAGAGCTTCTTCTGCTCCTCCGAGCCGGCCAGCATCAGAGGGCCGCCTCCCAGAGAGTTGGATGTGTTGGCATAGATCGAAAGAACCAGGTTCTGACGAGCCAGCTCCTCGTCCATCAGAACGTATGACAGATAGTCTCCGCCTGCTCCGCCGTATTCTACAGGGATCTTAACTCCCATAAATCCGTATTTTGACATCTTGTTGTGGATATCCCAGTTGAATGCTCCGGTAGTATCCAGCTCGTCCTGCAGCTCTTTTGTGAATTCCGTCTCGGCAAACTGACGGAACAGCTTCTGCTGCATGGCGTGTTTCTTGTCTAAAATCATTGTTTTGTCTCCTTCCCGCTTACGCGCCAGACGTAGATCTTACATATTCTTAGGTACTTCGTGGATTGTCTCGCCCTTTGTCAGCAGCTCATAAATAGCGTCAACTCCGCATCTTGCCATCGACTCACCGGCTTCCTGTGTGAAGAATGCCATATGAGGTGTGTGGTATACGTTTACGAATGAACGCAGATATTTGAGCTTGAAGTAAGGCATTCCCTCTGTTCTGATTATATCTGCATCGTGTCCGAGGTGGATGATTCCGACTTCGCCAGGGAAAGCATCCATAAAGAGTGCGCCGATCTTTTCGGTCTCAACGCCTTCGATCAGTGCATCAACATCGCAGAGCTCGCCTCTTGCATTGTTGATCAGAACGACTCCGTCCTTCATCTTTCTGACGTTCTCCTTGCTGATAACGCCCTTGGTATCATCGAGGAGAGGCATGTGCAGCGTGATTACATCGGATTCAGCCAGGATGGTGTCGAGATCGACATACTCAGCGAATTTCTTGACTTCATCATTCTGGAATACATCGTATGCCAGTATTTTGCATCCGAAGCTCGAGAGCAGCTGGATAACAGTGCGTCCGATCTTTCCTGTTCCCATGACGCCGACTGTGAGGGATCTGAGCTCTCTTCCCATCTTGCCCTTCAGTGTGAAGTCGTTGTCGTCTGTGTTAGCCTGTGCCTTCTTGTAGTTACGGATGCACATCAGTATAGCCATTACGGTATACTCGGCAACTCCGTTTGCAGCATATGAACCGTGGCAGATATGCATGCCCTTGGATCTTGCGTAGAATCTGTTCATGTGGTCGAAACCTACGCAGCGTGCAGCGAGTACTGTTACGCCGAAATCAGCGAGCTTGTCGATGATAGGGTCGGACAGGTCGCTCTGTCCCAGCATTGTTACACCCTGGCATCCTTCAGCCATGTCTACTGTGGAAGCATCGAGGTTAGCCGGTGTCGAAACGAGTTCAATACCGTATTCTTTGCAAAGGCCTTCGATAATAGGTTTTTCATCAGGTCTTACTTCATAAGCAGCGATTTTCATTTGTATTATTCCTCCTGTTCGGGTTATTAGCTATCAACTGCCCAATACCGTTGTTATTATCAGTCTCTCAGAGCCGGATCCATGGATGCTGCAGCGCCGCCCTCGATCATCTTTGCGATCTCATCACTGCTGTATCCGTACTCACCGAGTATCTCCTCTGTGTGCTCTGCGAGATAAGGTCCTCTGTTGTAATCAGGAAGACCGTTCTCCTTGAACATTACAGGAGGTCTTACCAGCGTGCGCTTGTTTCCGTTGCTGTACTGCATTTCGTAGAAAATATCCGAAGCCCATGCCTGTCTGTCTTTGAGCAGTGTGTCCCAGTTCTGGGCGATTGCGTAAGGCAGATCTGCCGCGTCGAGGATCTTGCACCACTCATCGCAGTTCTTTGTCAGGAAGAGTTCGTTCATCCATGCAGAGAATTCCTTTCTGTTCGGAACGAGGTTCTTCTGAGGATAGAATCTCGCATCGTCAGCCAGCTCAGGATGTCCTACTGCGTTCATGAACACAGGATAGTGCCTGTCGTACTGAGGCATTGCGATCTGCAGCCACTGATCGTCCTTTGTGCGGTAGCACATAGTCAGAGGGTTGCCGTTCTCCCATCTTTCCATAGGGAACTTGCAGCTGTCCGAACCGTACTGGCTGGCCTGCAGCATCAGGGAAACATCCCATACAGCGCTGTGGAACAGCGATACGATTACCTGATCTCCCTCGCCTGTCATCTTTGCCTTGTAGAGAGCTGCGAGCACTCCGGCAGCCAGGTTCATTGCTACCTGGTGGTCGCCGAATCCCTGTACAGTCAGCATAGGTGTGCTTGTCTTGTCTCTCAGAGGTCCGAGGATACCGCCGCGGGCATAGAATGCTGTGAAATCGAATCCCGGCAGATCCTTGTCAGGACCGACTTCGCCGTATCCGGAAACATAACCCATTACCAGTGAAGGGTATTTTGCATGAAGAGTATCCCAGTCGAGTCCTGCTCTCTTGAGAGGTCCCTGCCTCCAGTTGCAGATGAACACATCAGCATCTGCGATCAGTTTTTCGAGTGCAGCTCTTCCCTCTTCCGATTTGAGGTTGAGAGCTATACATCTCTTGCCGGCATTCTCGAGGTCATAGGAAGTGTTTTCCTTCTGATCGAGAGGACGGCCTTCGTTAACGGCTGTGTACCTCAGCGGGTCTCCCATAGGAGCCTCAACCTTGATGACTTCGGCGCCGAGGTCTGCGAGAAATCTTGCTGTGCAAGGCGCTGCGATGAATGTCGCAAGCTCTACGACCTTGACACCCTCAAGAGCTTTTTTGTTCTCACTCATTGTTTTTCCTCCATTACATAATCTACATCATCAGCATATCTCTGAATGTTTCGAGATTTGTCCTGATCTGCTCGAACTGTACCATCTGTCTGTCGACTTCGACGAGAGCGAGAGGCAGATCTGCAGCCTCGCAGGCTTTCTTGATCATAACATAGTCGAATTCCTCAGGGTCGCAGAATTTGGTCATTACGACTACTACGCCCTTTGCTCCGCGAGCTTTTGCTGTGTCGACTATCCACTGTACTCTCGGTTTCTTTACGTTGTAGAGTACAGAGCAGTTGTCCATGTTTGCGAACTTGACTGCGAGTGCATCGAGAGGATCATCGCATTCAGGCACGTCTGTGCGGTACTGACGCGACTGCGCAGCAACATCATCAGCAACGATATGCATTCCGAATTCCTCGAATACAGCATTCAGCTGAGGAGCGTCTGTCAGTATGCCGGATACGACTACAGGCAGTTTTGCAGCTGTGCCTTCAGTCTTTTCAAGCTCTTCGATCAGCTGGTCAACGAGCTCTGTGTGCTCTTCCTTAGTCATGAAGAATGCGCTCTTGAAAATGTCGCTTCTCTGGCTTGCAGTGATCTCTGCGTGAGCAGCGAGCACCTCGTCGAGCTTCCTCATCGAAGCATTGTGTTTGTTATATATACTGTTTGACTCGACAAGAGCTGCAGCGTCATACTTGCCGCCCAGTTCTTCGAGATCTCTGATGACTCTCTCATAACCTGCCTTTGTGAAGGCGATGCCGTAATCCGGTTTCCTGTTCTGAGGATATGTCATAGGGATGAATTTGATATCATCTACGGCATATTTCCAGTTCTCGCCGAGAGTCTTGAGAGTGTCGCAGAGCGAAGGGATAACGATAGCGCTTGCGCCCTTGTATGCTCCCTTGATTCCCAGCTCGAGTATCGATTGTACGATTGAGCAGAGGAATGCAGGGCAGTATTCCTTGGCCCTGTTCAGCTCCATGTCAGCTCCCCATGCTCCCATAGGTACGAATCCCATCGAGTGGATCAGCTCTTCCGGTGTGTAGACAGGAGCAGTCAGTACGACCTTTTTGCCCTCTGCCATGTATTTATCCATCTGTGCGCGAGGCGATGCGGCAACCTCGTGAAATTTTGCAAGAATATCCTTTACCATCACTACGCCTCCTTACCTGCTCTATCGGCCTTGTTGCCTTCCATGATCTCCATCAGACCCTGTACGCGTGTATCATACTGAGCCTCTGAGAAATTCCTCGGATCCGCCTGGTCGCCGTCAAAGCTTGTAACAGGGATACCGCATTCCTCACCGATCTGGCGGCTCATCTCAGCCATGAATCCGGACCAGAGCTTGCAGGATCTGTTAGTGTGAACGAGCAGTCCCTCTACGTTATTGTCCTTGCAGAGTTTTACTCTCTTGTCTCTGGATTTTTCGAGGTTGATAGCGTTTGGAACGCTGCAGTAAGCGCGGATCATTTCGTCGAAAGAGTTATAGTCGAAGCCGAAAGCGTCAGCGTAGATAGTTGTTACCATGTTGATGCCGCGGTCCTTGAGTCCTCTCGAAGTAGCTCTGAGGTATGGCCAGCATGCGATACCCTCGAACATAACTCTGTATTTCTCCTCGGCGCGGAAAGTGCTCTCGCCCTTTTCGTGGTTTTCCTTATACTCTTTGAGCAGTGTTTCCATAGCCTCGCCTGCTTCTTCCTTGCCGCGGGCTGTAACCATAACTGCCATGTGGTTGAGCAGGTCGAAACCGTTGAACGGAGACGGTGTGTATTTTGCCTGAGCGGTTGCCTCGAGCCATGCACGGCTTGCGCGGCAGCTGAAGCCCGTGACTTCTTCGAACTTTTTGTCGTCCCACTTGAGTCCGAACAGATCCTCAAGCTGGTGAACTGCATCCCAGAACTGTCCTGTTACATATGCGACCTGAGCATCGGATACCTCATAATCAGGATTGAACGGGATATCAAGCATGATCATAGGGATATTCAGTTCCTGTGAGAGGTTCTCGTACCATTTGATCATGCAGTTGCAGATGTTGTTGCAGCAAAGCAGCACATCAGGCATAGCTACATCCTGCTCAGGGCACTCCTTGAGCTTGGCGTATGCCAGGCTTATCCTTGCGTAAGCGCAGATATCGTTTGAATATCCGTCTGCCTCAGCTACGTTGCACATGCGCTCGCCTGCGCCGCGCGCTGCGATTCCTGCTGCCTGGTTCTCAGGATAAGCTGTCCAGATTCCGAGAGTCTCAGGGATCTCAACAGGGAAATTACTGGATACCCATGCTACAGGCTTGCCCTGCTTCTTAGCTTCGATAGTGTTGGCAAACGCGTCAGACGCTATCTTTCCCAGCTTGTACTTCGCCGAATTAGGATCGAGCGGCTTGCGCGGCTTCTTTACTTCTTCGGCCTTCTTGACTTCTTCTGCCATTTCTTTCCTCCCTCAATAGACATATATTATTACCACTATACAGAGTGGCATATATTAAGTTCAAAACAGCCTTTCAGGTATTATGCTCCGGTTTCTGAACTGCTTAGGAATCGATGCAATACCGCCTGCATCGGCATTTTGAACTGTTTTAACGATATTTTAATAATCTGTTTATCTTAGCCTGCTTCGTTCAGTTCACTGCTGCAGCTGCCGGTATGCGTATAATGCTGCACCTATCGCGCCGAAATACTGTGCTCTCGGGTCGAAAGCTATCTCTGTGTCCAGGCTCTTTTCAAGCGCTCTTCTTACAGCTCCGTTCTTTGCAACTCCTCCGGACATGCACACCTGAGGTTTAACACCTGCCCTCCTTGCAAGAGCGCTGACTCTCGAAGCAACGCTTCCGCAGATTCCTGCCACCAGATCCGCTCTGTCGACTCCGTTTGCAAGCTGGCTGATAACCTCTGATTCAGCGAATACTGTGCATGTGCTCGATATCGCCGCCGGTGAAACAGATCCCGAAGCTACCTCGTCGAAATCGTTTACATCCATCCTGAGTATGTTTGCCATAACGTCCAGAAATCTGCCTGTACCTGCAGCGCATTTGTCATTCATGACAAAATTTGTCATCCTGCCGCTTTCACTGAGGCAAATGACCTTTGCGTCCTGCCCGCCAATATCTATAACAGTTCTGAGCTCAGGGAAAACAAGCCTGCCGCCAAGTGCGTGGCATGTCAGTTCACTGACCTCACCGTCGCCGCCCTCATATTTGTTGCGTCCGTAGCCTGTTATTATAGTGCGGTCTACAGCGCTGAGATCGATTCCCGAACTCTCACGCAGTTCCTGCATGGCTTCATCAGGTCCTTCAGTTCCGAGTCCGCCCACTCTGAGACTGGTCGCAAGTATATCACTGCCGTCTCTCAGAAGAGCGCATTTTGAAGTTGTTGAACCTATATCTATACCGAGTGTTATCATATCTTTTTACCAAATATGCGGTCAGACAAAATCATTACGCTGCTTCGCATATATACATCGTGCATACCAATTACATGCCTGATCTTCACGTGTCTGAGACGCTTTATGTCTGAATAATCGTACAATCCAATTATACTTATTGTTATTTTTTAATCAATCTAATCCGTCAACTTCGTTATTGAAATATATTAGTGAATATATAACATCTATTCCATTTCATAATAAATGTGATAGAATACTACAAACGATTACATGCGCAATGTTCGAACATGACATTAACAGACATATATACGGAGAACTATATGGATCTAAGCAAACTTGAATTCTTTTTTGCGGCTGCGAACAGCGAGAACTTCACTCAGGCTGCCGAAAAATGCAATATCGCTCAGACTACAATGAGCAAATACATCGCCCAGCTCGAGGATGAACTCGGCGTAAAGCTCTTTTACCGCACCACGCGTGAATGTTCGCTTACCGAGGCAGGACACACTTTTTATAACGGAGCTAAAGAACTGAGTAAGGATTATGATAATCTTAAGCGACATGTGCGCAAGGCAAGCGGCGACGATCTGAATATTGGCATATACGGGGAATTCTTCGATCTTACTATTCTTGAGAAATTCAGGGCAGCGCATCCGGACATTCGCATGCGGGTATCGTTTGGCACAAAGGACGAACTGTATGACAGACTGTTCAGAAGAAAGATCCACGCTATATTGATCCCTGATATCCTGGCGCTCGGAATACCGCGCAAGAATTCACTCCGAAAAGTCGAAATTCTTTCCGGCGCGCCATGCCTCTACTGTTCCAAAACAGCGCTTGAACAATACGGGACTCTGCAAAATGTCGTCCGTGAACTGCCGTACATAACCAAAGCTACTGAAAGTTCATACCACGAATACTGCAGCAGGATAATAGATGAATCGATAGGAACAACATTCCGCAAGATCACTACAGTCGAATCAATAGCAAAACAGCGCCTGCTCCTCGACCTCGCCCAGGGATTTGCAATAATGCTGAAAAAAGAAGCTCCCGAAGACAAGAGCAACCTTTACGAATACTCGCTCGAAGGCAAATTCAACGAAACCCTCGAACTCCACTATTCAGCAAAACATGTAACAGACAGCCTCAACAAATTCATCAAATACATCGAAACAGAAAAGATATTCGTCTGATCAATCTCATTTTGTCCTGACTTTTTTCGTTTCTGACCATTTTGAGTAATGCTTTACGCCGCTGCTTTTCTTATATCCTCTTATGCGGATGTAATAGTATTTGTCTGATCTGAGGCCGCTTATCTTTTTTGACGACGCTGTGTTTCTGGCATAAACGGTCTTATTGGTTCCCGATGTGAATGCAGCCGAAGTGCTGTACTGTATCTGTATTTTTGAGATTTTCTTTTGCTTGGCTTTGCTGAGCTTTGCCCATCTGACTGTGACCGCTTTCTTACCGCTGACCGGCTTTTTGATACTTACATCCGGGAGGTCCCTTATCTCCGAGTTGACTGTCAGCTTGTACTTGATGCTCTGATTTCCCGTGCCGCTGTATGGCTTGTTCAGCACCATTATCCGGTAAGTACCTGCTTCCGGGGCAGTATAAGACATAGCCATATCCTTTATACTGCCGCTCTGCCTGCATATCCTGCCGGCAACTACCGTACCGTCCTTTTTCGTTATCTGCAGATAAGGAATAGATCCGATGCCATACATCGTCAGATCTATCTTCAGCTTCTCCTTAGATTTGATTTTTGTCTGATACACATCAGTAAATGACTCCCACTCAGCCCAGTCATTTTCCTTCACGACCGCAGTCTGGTCATCCTCTTCTAGATATCCGGATTTTGTATATGGCCTCTTGCTGAAATTCGTTACTTCCGCAGGCAGGACTTTTACTGTGCATTCGGCGGTTTTGCCTCCGCAGCTGACGGTGATCACTGCAGTACCTTTTCCTGTTCCCGTGATCATTCCGTACTGATCGACGCTTGCAACGCTTTCATCTGAAGAACTGTACACTGCCGTGTCTGCCGATCTTCCCGCTTCTGCAGGCAGCACTGCAAATTCCAGAGAGACGGAGCCTCCCTTGCAGACTTCGGCATATGTCCTGTTGAGTATTATGTCTGATACTGCCTGACTGCCCATATGGAGATTCTGCACAGCTCTGTCAGCGTTGACTATACCGAATCCCGGTTCTATCTGCATTCCCATATATGAATCCTGTCCGCTGCTGGTATAAATGTAGTTTTTGAGCTGTCTCGGAGTGAGGCTGCTGTCTTCTGAGAGAAGCAGAACTGCTGTGCCGGTCACGACTGAAGTCGCCATCGAAGTGCCGGTTTTGTATTCATATGTAGGCGTAAGAGGCAGTTCCGGGACAAGCTTCCCGCTGCTGTCCCTCGTCGTCTTGAGACAGGTGCTGAACATACCGCTTCCCGGTGCCGAAACATCCTTGTCCGGGCCGTAGTTGGAAGAACCGGTCGCCTTGCCGTATACGTCATTTGCTTTGACGCTGATCGCGCATGGTGAATCTCCGGGACTCTGAGCTGCATCGGATCCTTCGTTCCCCGCGGCACATATGCAGAGAACGCCTTTGTCCCAGGCGTTACTTACAGAACGTTCCATCAGCAGATCCCTGTAAAGGCCTCCAAGACTCAGATTTATTAGTTTTGCTCCCTGTTCGACGGCATAATCGATCGACATGCAGATATTCTGAGTGGTGAATAATGAGTTGTCTTCCTTATTTGTAGCATCGATGCAGAATACCTCTGCCCTATTGTATGCGGTACCGGCAACTCCGAGACTGTTGTTCACTTCCGCTGCAATGAGTCCGCACACATGGGTGCCGTGCCCGTGGTCGTCCTCATATCCGTCCCATTCCGTGAAAGATCCCTTCTTTCCGTCATTAAAGGTTACACATAAATCCTTATTAATATTAGCTCTGAGGTCAGGATGTCTTATAAGCGCTCCTGTATCTATAACAGCTACACTCACCTTCCCATTGGAAACACCGGGCACAGACTTAAGCGATTTCCACGCACCGACAAAATCCGCGCATCCTGCTGCCGTTCCTCTGAGAGTACTGCCGGAATAAATATTTGCATCCGGCTGTGTCAGGAAACTCTGCAGTTTCAGATATTTATCGTTGCTTATAGATGCCGTACCGTCCCTGAAACTGTATACGTTTGCTTTGACATCTTCGACATATATATATTCGAGATCATTACTCAAAATCGCAGTTCCTGCGCTGCCGTTCTCCGCTGCAGCAGAACTGCTGATGTTGTTTACATCATCTGAACTAACGGCATCGACGCTTCCCACAGTCGTGTCTTCCAGCCTGTACTTATAATTTGGCTGTACAATAAGCACTTTATCATTCTGAGCAAGACTCTCAGCTGTCTCCTGCATGTTGTCCGGATCAATCTGAACTGCCGCAAGCCTGGTTCCGTCTTCAAAATCACTTACCCTCTCGACTTCGGCCCCGGAATCATCCGCAATAGCTCTCAATTCCTTATTCCCGGTGCCCTCCTCAACCAGCACAAGCAGCCGGTCCGTATCAGCAACATCTTCATCGATATCGCTCAGGTCAGCAACACTGTCAGTATTAACAAAATCATTAACTGAATTTCCGACATCATTACCGTCAATTCCGAAACCATCATTACCGTTAGCATCGACAACTCCTGCAGTTCCGGCATCATTAACGATATCTTCGACAGCTGCGAAGCCGGTGAAATCCGCATAAGCGCCCGCTGCAGAACCATCGTCTGCAAAACAAAGCAAACCAAAACCCGGCTGCAGGATCATCAGCACCGCCATTACAATAATTACTGATCGTCTTACCAATCTCTTCATACCAACCAACCCGTTTCATGCTGCATGCTTTTCAAAGCTCCTGAGAGCATCAGTGGGGGGATTGTTACCCACCACTGATGGTCGAAAATGGAACCCGCCGCCTAAGAGGCGGGGGACATCCGGTGTCTGTTATATTTATGCTTCAAAGCGCGATTCAATGTGTGCAAATCAAAAAGCTCGATTCCGTGTATGTGATTCCCTATTCTAACATCAAACCGCCCCACAGTGAAATACTTTCGGTATATCACTGATTGCCACTGCTTTTTCCGCCACAGCACAAATATGTGCCACAAGTATGCTTCTGTCTCCGAATCGCCCCTTCAAGCATACTCAGTATATGACGGTCAGCATATGCCGATCGTTGGATGAATTGTAACGTTAACAATATTTTCTTCTATATCTGCGATGCGTTGCATTGAGAGATTTCGGGAAATACATTATAATATCTATAAAGACCATTGATCTCCACTATAATGCCCGAACAAGGAGTACAGGTAATGAAAAGAAAAGGATTAAAAGCATTTGTTTTCATAGGAATTCTGGCCATATGCGGCATGACGGCCTATCTGGCAATGATGCCGAAACCTGCCGAACAACCCGAAGAGGTCAAAGTCGAAACAAAAGCAAACCCTCTTACGGGAATGACAGCTGAAGAAGGCTTTGATGAAGATGCCCTGAACAGACGCATCGCAGCCTTTGTAGTGGAAAACAGCCCTGACTCCAGACCACAGTGGGGAATGGATGATCCTGAATATTCACCTGACATAATACTTCAGGGAGAAGTTGAGGCCGGAATAACAAGGACGCTCTGGATGTACGCGGATTACAATAAACTGCCTGAGATAATCGGGCCAATGAGAAGCGCCCGCCCGCCGTATATTAAATTCTCAGAACTGTTTGACTCCATTTTCATTCACTGGGGCAGAAGCAGTTCAAAAGGCAATTATATTGGTGCCACCACTGTATTCAAAGATGATAAAGTAGATCATATCGATCAGATGACTTTCAACGACAAAGTCGGACTGTATGGCAGAGATCAAACCAGATCTACCGCGATCGAACACCGCGGAATACTTCACGGTGACAAGGTTCCGGCTGCACTGGAGCAGGCAGAATTCAGGGTTGAGCCAAAAAAGAAGACAAAACTTCGTTTCAGCAAAGCCGCATGGATGACACGCGTCCCTAATGCAGAAAGCATACATGTGGATTATTCTGCCAAGACATCGTGGGAATCTACAGTATGGACATATGACCCTGATGACGAAAAATACCACACAGCACTTTTCCGCAACGACCTCGAACGTGATAATCTACTTATTCTTTTCGACGAAACAGAATATATCGATAAGAGCGATTACATGGGTGAAATCGGTTACACCATAACCTACTGCAATTACAATCTCTCAGGTGGTGAAGGCAAACTGATCAGTAAAGGCAATGCCAAAGATATCACCTGGAAAATCAATAAAAAAGGCAAGCTCATTCTCACTGATGTAGCCGCTACAAAAGCCGCAGAAGAAAGAGCAGCACAAGCCGCTGCCTCCGATTCCGGCTCTGATACCGATAATGCTGACTCATCAGATGCCAAGCCTGTACGTATAAACGCTCACCTCTATCCAGGCAAAACATGGATAGGATGGGTTTCATCCAACAACGGCGGCGGCGTTCGCATAGATTCAGAGACACTTGGTACAAGTGAACAAATCGGCGAATCATACTGATCCCGCCACCTCAAACCGGGTCACACCGGTTTTTTAATATTTTTTAATTCCTAGCTTGACAGTAGGAATTATATGTGTTACTATAATTGTGCAAGGAGTTAGAAATATTTAACTACTTGCATCAGGTAAAGGTAATAATTGCCGGTCGATTCCGATCGGCGTTATCACACCATAATACTTTCATCCCTCTTAAATACAATATCTACACAAAAATAACCGCACAATGTGCGGTTATTTTTGTTGTATTCATTTTTCATCACAAATCAGCACTATGCCGGTGCGTTATGCATTTAAGTACGAAATACATCTGCGCATGTATATCACTTCTCCGGATATGTGTTGATGTATTGTTCCCATATTTCATCCGGTACAAGTCTGCCGCCTGTTGCCCAGCATACCTGGGCTGAATTTTCCAGTTTTTCGGCTGTAAGCCCGTGTTCTTCAAGGTATTTTTTAGTTCCCTCATATTCAAGCAATCTGCACGGTCCGATGAATGCGGCACAGCTGGAAGGTTCTATCAGCTTGTCCTCGGTGTCTTTCAGGAGTCTCATGTAATCGTAGAGTCTGCCGTCGGAAACCGTAAAGTCTCCCGAGATCAGATTGCGGTCTATTCTTGTTACGAAGCCTGAAGGGCTTGCACATGCAAGGCCGTCAGCGTGCGACATACCGCTGATGCCGAAATCCGATACATTCGTATCGTTGTAGCGGTCTGAAGCGCATCCTATCAGAACAGACGGGAAAAGTGTCGGCTCTACAAAGAATACATGGACATTGTCGCCAAATACTCTCTTGAGTCCGTAGCATACTCCGCCCGGCGCTCCTCCTACGCCGCAAGGAATATAAACTATCATCGGATGATCTTCATCTACCGTAATGCCCTTTTCTTCAAGCTGCGAAACCATGCGGCCTGCAGCAACTGCATAGCCGAGGAACAGAGGTACCGAGTATTCATCATCCACAAAATAGCTCATCGGATCCATATCCGAAAGACGCCGCCCCTCTTCTACCGCCTTCGAATAGTCATCTTCGTATTCAATAACATCGACGCCCTTGCTGCGAAGCATCTCCTTTTTCCACTGCTTCGCGTCTGCGGACATATGGACTTTAACCTTGAATCCGAGGAAGGCGCTCATGATGCCTATTGATAGTCCGAGATTGCCGGTAGATCCTACCTGCACGGTATATCTGCCGAAGAATTCTCTCAAATCATCATCGGCAAAACGCTCATAATTGTCTTCCTCTGTTATCATTCCTTCCGCAAGTGCCAGATCCTCGGCATGTTTCAGCACCTCATATATTCCGCCTCTCGCCTTGACAGAACCGGCTATAGGCAGATGGCTGTCCATCTTGAGAAGCAGCCGTCCCGGTATATCCGCTCCGTATTTTTCCGCTAAAGCGCTCTTCATCTCAGCTATCTCTTCGAGAGGAGACTCAATAAGGCCGCCGTCTGCTTCTGTTTCGGGGAAACATTTCCTGATGTAGGGTGCGAACTTTCTAAGTCTTGCCTCTGCGTCTGCTATATCTTCATCATTTACTACCAGTTGGCAGACTCCGTCTATCATATCAAAAGGCAGATACTTGTCATTGATCCAGACGGTTTCCTTAAGATCTGCAATATCCCTGAAAACGGGATCTCTGTCTATCATTTCCTGAGCATAGGGTTTTACAGGCATTTTTTACCTCCTCTCGATAACTCCCGGTCAGATTCATAACTCTGCCATGTTTCATCAGATATTAACTGATATCTGAAGTATAGCATTTCCGGCAGTTTTATTGTACACAAAAAGGAGCCGCATGGTATAAACGACTCCCTTTTATCGAAAGCAGTCAGATATTACTGCCCGGCTAAACTCTGCAAAGCTATGCGTGCTGTGTAAATCGCTTTGCTCAGCTTCAATTCAGCGCATTCACTGTTCAGCTCAGCTGCAGAACCGGCGCGGTTCTTAAATAACAGATCCTACAGAACAGATCCTACAGAGCTGCTTCTACAGCCTTCTTTACTTCAGCCATATCAACAGTCGGCTCGAATCTTGCAATGACATTGCCCTCTCTGTCAATGAGGAATTTTGTGAAATTCCACTTGATATATGCTTTGTCGCCGAACTTCCTGTTATTTGCATCTGCGAACTTTTTGAGAGCGATCATCTTGACACCACTACCGAATCCCTCAAAAGGTTTCTCTGTCGCCAGATAAGCGAAGAGCGGATCAGCGTTTTCGCCGTTTACTTCGATTTTGGTAAACTGAGGGAATTCTGTTCCGAATTTTACTGTGCAGAATTCATGAATCTCGTTGTCATTTCCCGGAGCCTGATCTGCAAACTGGTTGCACGGGAAATCGAGAATCTCGAATCCCTGATCCCTGAATTCTTTATACATTGCTTCGAGCGGCTCATAATGAGGTGTAAATCCGCAGCCTGTAGCTGTATTGACGATGAGCATAACCTTGCCCTTATATTCGCCGAGATTTATCTTATTGCCCATTATGTCCTTTACCGTAAAATCATAAACATTGCTCATTTCAGTTGTTCCTCCTTATCGTCCTTAAACCCTATTTCATATTTAAAAATTTATTTTATTCTACATAAATTCGTTAAATATGTAAACTGTATTCCCACTGATGCTCTCAGGAGCTGAAGCTCCCGGTGTCTGTTGACGGCGTCGCTCGCTCCAATCAAGCGAGCTTGTTGGAGCTTTGCTCCTGGTTGAAGCAGCAGTTACATTTATCTCTGTTTGATCAGCCCGGAATATTTACTCCGGGCTGATCAAAACTACTCCAAACTTATAAACCCGTACGGGATCCCATATCCTTCAGAATCAGCTTCCACTGCATAGACCTCGCAGTTGCCTATGTATCTGGACCAGTATGCTCCGGCGGAATCAGGCGTCAGATGCTCAAGTATTCCCTTCATCGCAATGGCGTGTGTGGATATCAGGACATTCCCCTCTGCGGCTTCGGCCAGTACCTCATCGGCAAATCCGCCTGTCCTTGCCACAACATCAGAAAGCTGCTCCATGCCTTCCGGCGCCGGTGTACCTGCAAAGTCCCTGAAAAAAGCCATCACTTCCGGCGCCGGATCAGTCAGATCCATTCCTTCATACGGACCGTAATCCATCTCGATCAGTCTTTCATCAGTTATAACAGACGATGTTTGAACAGACGCCGGATGTCCCGCAGCATCGCCAGCTTCGTCACGGCGTAAGATTATTTCATCTGCTATTATTTGGGCTGTCTGCACAGCCCTGATAAGGGGACTGGAATAGATGCGGTCGAATTCAATCCCCTTTTCTCTCAGCTTATCAGCTATCTGGCGGGCCTGATTCCAGCCCTCTTCATTCAGCGTCTGATCGCTGCGGCCCTGCAGCAGCATTTTCTTATTCTTTGCAGTCTGTCCGTGTCTGACTATATATAACACTCTTATCCTATCCTTCCGCTGGTTTTGGTTTTGCTGAATTTGCCGTATATCCTGGATCCGTCGATGACCTTGTATCCTCTGACCTTCACCTGATATTTACAGCCTTTTTTCAGCTTCTTTATAACCTTGCTAGCGGCTGATGCCTTACCGACGCTTACAGAATTCCAGCTCTTGCCTTTGATCCTGTATTTGATCTGATAGCCGCCGAATACAGACTTATTAGCCTTCCATTTTACGGTCATCTTTCCCTTGCCTGCTTTGACGCTCTTCAAAGTCACCTTTGTCTTTCTGACTTTTGCCGCAGATGTGGAATCAGCACCATAAGCGCTCTCATATTCTCCGCTCGATGCAGGCAGCAGATACAGGGCCCAGCCTCTTCTCATCTCATCGTTATAATCTCTCAGGTAGTAAATGCCTTTCTTCGTAGCTACACTCGAACGGCAGTCAAACATAGTGTTGTCAGAATGACTGTCATTCAGAGTATAGTAGATCGGCCTGATCGTATCGCGTTCCGGATCATACAGAGAGCAGTTTCCTGCGCCATCGACTGACATATCCAGTATTACAAGACCGTTCCTGGCTTTGCCAGCTGCCGCGGTATACTCAGGATAATCCGATCCCAGTCCCGAATCGCGCTTACCGGCGTATCGCAGAGTTCCGGTCCTCTTCCAGCTGCTGCCGTCGAATCTGTATACTCCTTCCGAGATCTGATCGAGTTTTTCGTGTACTCCGTCAGGAGCAAGACCGCCGAACATCACATATATGCTGCCATTATACTCAGTCATATACGCATTATGTACGAATACAGGCAGCGTGGCCTCTTTGGTCAGGACATTACTTTCCGGATCGAAGCTGTAGAACAGAGAGTAATCCTTACCATATGTGCTGACCAGAATGTAAATCCTGCCGTTAGCTGCTAATCTGCTGATACTGGTGTATTCTTCTTCTATTTCCGAAACGTTGTATTCGTGCAGCGTCCATTCAGGTGAACGCGCCGAAAGATCCAGCGAAGCCAGATATTCATTGTATTCGGTTTCTTCACTTCCCTCAGGGGTATAGTTAACATTTACACTGTAATATATCATGTTGCCGTCATTCAGCAGATTCTGATCATGAAATGGACTTATTTCAAACTGATTCTCTATCTGATACTGGTCGTAATCCTTCGACAGCATTTCCACTACAGTATCCTTGATGAGCGTACCAGGAATATCGACAAATTCGCGGCCGTTGAAGCGCATTAGTTTACCGGTGTCATTCTCCACACCGTAGAGGCAGCTTCCGGATGCATTTGTCGCAAGCTGTATATTGTGGCTGTTGTAATAATCATCATCCGCAGGATTCGGATACAGAATGCTGCTGACCATCTTCAGCTCATTCTGACCTTTGACCGTAAAGAACGATCCCTTACCGCTCTCTCCTGATTCCGATGTCATTTCGAATTCAATATAAGTGCCGAAAAGGCTCTTAGCGTTGCTGATCACGATCTTGCTGCCGTCTGCGGAATAACTGAGATCCATTCCGCCCGATGGAAGCTCTACAACGGAAGATGCCGCTTCATCCAGCTTGCGGTATGTCAGAACTCCGCTTTCGTTGAGGTTTTTGCCCCTGATCGTCAGAGTTCCCTTATCCACATTGCAGACAGCATCGTTTATAACAGGCTGTCCTGAATTCATATATCTGAAATCAATATATCCGCCTGTCGAGCAAAGGCCGCTGAGCGCGTCAGTCTTATGTACGCTCTCGAACAGCTTATTGCGTATCATCGTCGCATATTCTGCTCCGGACTGTCCATCCATCCTCGGATTCAGCAGCGCCATAAGAGCGCCTGCTCCTGCAGCAGACGGACACGCCATCGACGTGCCTGACATTATATCATAAGAGCTGTTCGGATCTATCTTCGCATTCGGTTTGCTAACACCAATACTGTCTATATACAGTACAAGATCATGTGACTGTCCTTCTTCCCACTTTGTTCCTTCGACTCCGTTGGCAGGATAGATCTGAAGACCGATTCCGCATTTGCTTCTGCCCAGCTCTGAGTAACTGCACATTTTGTAGGAATTATCATCAGGTTCATCATCTTCAGTCAATATTTTGCTGGACAGATGTGTAGCTACATCTCTTTCAGCAGACCCCATATGATGACCATGTATTCCAAAGTTTGTCATTCTGCATGTTCCGTCTTTTTCCTCTATGACCTCGCCACCGTATACATCAGCGTATCCTGCGTCAGATGTATCGCCGTTCTGATACATGATCGAGAATGCTGTATTATCCGCTTCAGTCTTTCTGTTCTTTTTGTATGGGAAATATACATAGTATTCTTCGCCATACTGCGCATTTTTGATCGTTACTTTGAGAGATGCTTTAGTCCCGGTATTGAAATAGCGATCCTGAGACAGCTCGACTTCGCATCTTGCAGTATCAGGGATTGACGGTGTTTCTTCACCTTCTTCACCTGCATAATCTGACGATGGCTGTTTGTGGAATTTCATCGCGCCGAATGAATCGACGGAAGACAGCAGTGTATCGTCGTTGTCAGGCGTTACAGTTCCGTTCTTTACCTTAGTGTTCTTAGTGAACTCTCCATAATATTCCGTATTGGCGCGGCGTTCAGATCTGGTATAAATCGTCGGGAAATACACAGCTTTTCCAATTGTAGATAATGTGTTTACACCGGATGCGAACACATCCACGGCCTGTCTGCCGTAGTTGCTGAATCCGGCAGGTTCGCCGGTTATTCCGGCCGCTCCGACTACTACAGAATAGTCAGAATCGGTCGCTGACGGATTATCCACCCTGTAATCGAGGTTGTCTGACGAGTTTCCTGCGGCAAAGAATGAAATGATGCCGGCTTCGCCCGGTTTACTATCTCGTCGAATATAGTGCTCTGTGTGTCGCCTCTGCCCCAGGAATTGCTTGTTGCAACGACATTGACTCCTTTTTCCTTTGCTCTGAGTACATAATTATATGCCCCCATTGCTACATAAAGGCTTCCTTCCGTGGAGCTCGCATTGATGCAGAGACCCATGATCTTTACATTACCTATGCCGGAAACACCCGCAACGCCTCTGCCGTTATTTGCCTGAGCTGCTATAAGTCCGGCACAGTGTGTGCCGTGACCTGCATGGTCTGTGATATCAGTATTATTGTCAGCAAAATTGTAACCGTGCTCTCCGGCAAGACCTATGTCTCCCGGATTTGTCCACAGTCTGTATTTGAGATCCTCGTGATTCGGATTGATGCCTGTATCGACAACTGCAACTACTACTTCCTTTTCCTTGCCGTTCAGTTTTTTCCATCCGGAAGCCGCATTCGCAGAAACCGCAGCATCCGGATCCGCGCCGAGCGCATCTACGCTGTCGCCCGTTCTGTTTCTGGCTGCAGGCGCATTGTCATGGTACAGCCAGCGTGCGTATTTGTCGTTCAGAGAATAGCTGTCATATCCGTCTATATCCGTCAGATAAGTCCTGTAGTTAGGTTCAGCAGCCGCAACATTGCTGTTTTTCGACAGCTTCTCTATCATAGTTTCTGTATCATATTTATCAGAAGAAATCAGCGCGACGCTGAATCCCTCATCGTCCTCAGATTCTATGCCGATGCCTCCGTCAGCATCGGATGATCCTGCCGGAAAGACAAGTGTATCTTCTATCGTAAAATCACTGCCGAGACTGTTATCGACATGGTCCGTCTCCGACTCCGCTATTCTCGCAGCCGCAGAGGATTCACTTACGGCTCCCTCCATCGCTCCGAAATCAGAGCCGATCTGAGCCATCGATCTTACCTTTTTTAAAGAGTCATCGCTTTCTTCGATCACATTGTCCCGGAACATCACTATTACCTGTCCCGGCACATATGTCCCTTCCTCAAGCTTGACAGCCTGACTGTTTGTTACTGCAGCCGCGGCGAACTGCGGTATCGCCGTAACTGTCAGAAGAACACTCAGTATCAGGGCAAGATGTCTTCTTACTCTCTTTCCTGTCCTCATAGCCTAACCTCCTGTCTGAATACCTGTAAACTGCGAATCTGTTAGTTACCGAATATTATAGCATAGACCTGCACTCACGGGCATTAAAAAGTGAACCGGGAGCCGGCTGAAATTGCCGGCTCCCGATTCATAAAGGATAACTCCATGACCAATTGAAGATTTTTATTTAAGATAGCCTCTGAGCGGTCCTCCAGGCAGATTGGTGACATCCTTGATCGCTTCTGTGATAGTCACTACCAGAGGATTTGTCCTTGCTACGGTCTCATCTACCTCCTTTTTAATAGCGGCATTGTACTCAGGGTGTGTGACAATGTAGAACTCATCGTTCTCAACAGCCTTGAATACTCTTTCGCCGAATCCTTCGAGAGGATAGCCTGTTCCGATCACGAAGGCAGCAGACTGCTTGCCCTTTTCGAACATTTCACTCTGATAGTACGGATCATCTCCGTGCGCGTATCTAGCAGGACGGTATTCGTCGGCATGATCGAAATGGGTGCGTACGAATCCCGGGCAGAATACGCTCAGATGGATGTCTGCTCCCGCTTCCTGCATCTCGTATTCGATGCATTCCGAGAGTGCTACTGCAGCATTCTTAGTTGTATAGTATGCTGCCATGCCTGTGCTTGTTATCAGGCCCGCTACCGAGCAGGTGTTCATTATATTGCAGTGTGTGCCCTGAGCTTTCATAATAGGCACTACCTGTCTCATGAAATATACATGCGAGAGGAAGTTTGTGCGGATTATCCACTCCCAGTCCTGCAGAGGGATCATGAAACCTACTCCCGGTGTACATGTTCCGGCATTGTTCATCAGAAGATCGATCTGGCCGTATTTATCCATAGTGGCCTTGACGACTCTCTCTGTTTCCTCATAAAGCGATACATCAGCAGGGATCAGTGTGATGTCCTCAGCACCGTTTTCCTTTGCAACAGCCTCTATCTTCATGAGTTCGTCTTCCATGATGTCTACAGCAACGATCTTCATCTTTCTCTGTGCTGCCTGCTTTACGAACTCTTTTCCGAATCCGAATGCCGCACCTGTGATGAGTGCTACTCTTCCTGTCAGATCCCTGTCGCCGCTGACGACTTCCTTGCGCTCCTTGCCTACATTTCTGAGGTCAGGATTGTTTCCGTCAACTCTGTCGTAGATCTGCTTTTTAATCAGAGGATCATACTGCGGATGTGTAACGATGTAGAACTGATCATCCTCGATAGCCTTGAAGCAGGTCTCGCCGAAGCCGTCAATAGGCAATCCTGTAGTTACGACATATTCACTTGCTTTTTCGGAAGCGAAGAACTCTGCACTCTGATAATACGGATCTGTCGGGTCCGAAAATCTTGCAGGTCTGTGGCGCTCAGCGTGATGCAGATCTGTCTGGACGAAGCCCGGGCAGAAAATGCTGACCTGGATATCTGCTCCCATCTCCTCGAGCTCGTACTGAGTCGCACGGCTGAGCTGTACAGCGGCATGCTTTGTGGAATAGTATCCAGGCATAGCATTGCTCGTGATAAGACCCGCGATAGAGCATACATTGAGGATGTTGCAGTGTGTTCCCTGCTTCATCATGATAGGAACTATCTGTCTCATCATGTAAACATGAGACATCAGATTTGCATATACCATCCACTCCCAGTCTCTGAGAGGCAGATTGCTTATTGTACCGCCCTTGCCTGTTCCGGCATTGTTGATCAGCAGATCGATCTGACCGAATTTATCCATTGCGGCTTTTACAATCTTCTGTGTATCTTCAAAGAGGGATACGTCAGCCTGTACGCAAATGATATCCTCCGCGCCGAGCTCTCTTGCAAGCGGCTCGCAGTCCAGGACCTCATCGCCCTCTATATCCACAGCTACGATCTTCATGCCGCGCTTTGCAGCTTCCTTTACATATTCCTTACCGAATCCGTTAGCAGCTCCTGTAATAACGGCTACTCTGCCCTTAAAGTCTTTCATATTTACCCCTTTCTATGAAATTCTTATTATACCGGACATGCTGAGCAAAGCCCGCGGCGCAATGCCGCACTGAAAAGTAGCAAAATCATTCGGCCTGCGCCGGGCTTACTCATGCATGCTATTGAGTCATGTCTGTTAACTGTCTGGCGATTTTGTTATTTTCTGCCGACTTCCATGAAGGCTGTCCTGTCATACCATGCAGGCAGTATCTTCTTCATGGTCTCCTCTGCATCCACATCCTCAAGCTTTTCGAGAGCTGTGATAAGCAGATTGTTCTCGGCATATGCACCGCCGATAATGGTGTTGACCGGCAGGCAGCCCCATGGATCATCTATGCTGGACTTGAGCTCGAACTTTGTTACGAAGCCCGGCTTCCAGTCATCATATTTATATTTAACGACATTCTTAAGCAGGAATACGTTGTCGAATCTCCACATTCCGTCCTCGCCCGGCAGTCTGTCGAAATGGATGTAGTATCCGCTTCCGGCTGTTTCAGCGCCAGGAGCAGGTGCCTGATACAGAACGTGCATCAGAGGGTGGTTGTACTGACCGAGCTGCATCTCGAGATCGATGAGCTGTGTGCCTCTTCTGGTAACGCCTACGCTTACCTTGCCGGTCTCGTCATCCTTTCTGATAACGAATTCAGCATCGAGCTTTTTAGGGATAGCCGAATTGTCTCTTCCGAGCTGTGTAGCCATCTCTGCACCCTGTCCGCCGAGCACAAGTGAGATAGTGTACATGCCGAGCTGTCCCTTGTATGTGCAGTATACGCCGAGGATAGCCTCATAATAGTTGTCTGCGAATGTAGGGTTCTTGATATGGCATGCAGATACTGTAACTACAGGCATCGAGAATGGCTCGAGTGGTTCAGGCAGTACCGCTCTGATAGCCTCAGGCTGTGTGAGGTAAGCTACGTATGTGCCTTCCTGTCCTCTCATGTGTGAGATCTTTGAGAAGGACTTGAACTGTCCGTCGCCGATCTTGAAGCTGAGAGGCTCTTCCTTGAACAGTGAAGCGCCGACCTCGTATCCGCCGCGGGATGCAGGAGCGATAGTTCCGTCTACTACAGCGGAGCCGATCACCTTGACGCAGAGGCCCTTCTCCTCGAGAGCTGCCTTGAGGCTCTGATCAGGCTTGTATCCGAGCGAGAGAACTACAGCATCAGCCTCGACCCTTTTCTCTTCTTTTGTATCTACATTCTCAATAACGACTCCGTCAGCAGTGATCTCCTTGAGAGCGTTTCCGAGCTCGTATTTAGCTCCGAGTGCTGCAAGTCTTGTCTGAACGTCTACTACATTCAGTCTGTAAGCGTTAGGTGCAGCGACCTTGAGCATGTCTACAAATGTGACTTCCGCGCCTGTCTCAGCGAGGTATTCACCGGCCTCAAGACCTGTGAGTCCAGCACCGATCATAGCGACCTTTTTATTGGAGAGATCGACCTTGCCGTTGAGTACGTCGTTTACAGCGAATACATTGTCACCGTTTACGCCAGGGATCTTCGATGGGAAGATAGATGTCGAACCTGTAGCGAGAACTACTGCTTCAGGCTCCATAGCTGCGATATCGTCAGCTGTAGCTTCGCATCCGAGGCAGACCTTTACGCCGGCCTTCTCCATATCCTGTTTGAGGTAATCGATGAACCACTGCATCCTTTCCTTCCGAGGCGGTTTCTTAGCCAGATTTACTGTTCCGCCGAGCTCCTCCTGACGGTCGAGAAGTGTTACATCAACGCCTCTCTTAGCCAGTGTAGCAGCTGCATACATTCCGCCAGGGCCGCCGCCGACTACTACAGCCTTGTGGCAACCTGTTACAGGCTCGAGGTCCCCGTAGCGAAGCTCGTTGCATGCGCGAGGATTTACTGCACATTCGAAAGGCAGTCCCTGAGCGTTGAGTCCGAGCAGCGATTCGAAGCATCTCAGACAAGCGATACACTTGTTGAGCTCATCCTCTCTGCCTTCCTGTACCTTTTTGCCCCATTCAGCGTCTGCGATCCATGTTCTGCCCATGCCTACGAAATCAACAACTCCCTCTTCGAGGAATGTCTCTGCGACCTGAGGCTCGCGGATAACGGATACTGCGATAACAGGGATATTTACTACGTCCTTGATAGCCTGGATCATAGGTCTTCTCCAGCCCTGCGGGAAGGAGATAGGCTCTACCGAGAAGCTTCCGGTCTCATAGAGACCATCGGATACGTCGATGAAATCGATGCCTGCTTCTTCGAGGCATTTTACGATCTTTATACCATCCTCAAGTCTGATCTGGTCGCCTTCGTATCCGAGCTTGTCGAGGAACTCAACAACGGATACTCTGCAGCCGAGAACAAAATCAGGACCGCACTTCTCACGGATGTCAGCGATGATCTCGAGAACTATTCTCATTCTGTTCTCAAAGCTTCCGCCGTATTCGTCTTCTCTGTAGTTGGTATAAGGCGAGAGGAACTGCTGCAGCAGATAGCCATGAGCGCAGTGGAGCTCGATACCGTCAACGCCGGCCTTCTTGCATCTCAGAGCAGCGTCACCGAACTGACCTACGAGCTCGTGGATCTCATCGATGGTCATAGGTCTTGTTTCCTGCTGTGAAACCTTACATACTCTGTCCGAAGCGGAAACACAAGGCTGTCCGCCTATCAGTGAAGATACGCCTTCTCTGCCCGGGTGATGCAGCTGGATGAATATCTTGGATCCGTGCTTGTGAACTGCCATTGCCAGCTCTGCGATACCCTGGATGTGGTAATCCTTGGTAGCAGCGAGCTGTCTCATCATTCCCGCACCTGTCGCCTCGTTGACTCTGCAGATCTCAGGCATGATCAGTCCGCAGCCGCCTGCCGCTCTGTCTTCATAATATCTGATCATAGCAGGGCCTGGTGTTCCGTCGAGGTTGGCCAGATTAGTACCCATAGGTGTCATGACAAGTCTGTTCTTGAGTTCGACATTGCCGATCCTACCCTTTTCAAATAGCTTTTCGTACATGGTGTCTCCTTTCCATCAATGAGATACGTTTGCTATATTTTTATCTGACTTAATTATATTTTTGTCGAACTCATGCCGCATTATCACAAATATCCAAAACAAGCGCGGACATTTGTGCAGTATGTACTAAACAGTAGCAGTGCACTGAACGCAGCCATGATGATAACCAGAGTATTTCGCTTTTCGGCATTTATGCATAATTTCAATTGACATTTTGTGCACATTGACCTATTCTGAATGTATACATTTTCTACATTATATATGCAGAGGTATTTATTATGATTTTTCGCGAATTTATCGAGAAGCTGAGCAGTATATGCAAGGTCTCCGTGATTTCCGAAGGTACAGACGCCGAGATCACCGAGGTGCGCTTTATGGACTCAGGGCGCTCCGGCTACAGTCCCAATGTTTTGTATTTCAGCAACAGACTGCTGGAGAGCCAGTATCTGCCGTCGCAGTGCATACTTACCGAATCGGTAGATCTGAGCGGCAAGGATCTCACAGGTCTCAGCACTGCGCTTGTGTCTGACAGCGATTTCGGTCTGGCATTCAACAGCGCATCGCAAATGGTAATAGATTCGCACAAGGGCGGTTTATATGAATCGATGATGAAGTCTCTTGACCGCGTCAGAAATGTCGATGCTCTTATCGATCTTGCGTCGCAGAAATTCGGTGCTTCGCTCGTGTTCATCGACCGTGAGTTCAGGATACTCAGCAATTCGGAGCAGATCCCTGTGACCGACAAGCTCTGGATGCACAATATTGAGCAGGGCTACTGCGACTACGAGTTCATCAAAGCCGTCAAATCTCTCAAATCAGTACAGATGGCCGATTCGACCACGACACCGCTGGAGGTCTCATGCCCTTCATCCCCTTTCCAGAAATTCGCGAGCCGCGTCTACTGCCGGGACATCTGGATAGGCTTTCTTATAGTGATAGAAGGCTATGACTCATACAGGCCCGAGCATGTCGAAATGCTCAGGATACTGAGCGGCGTTGTAGGCTACGCCGTTATGAAATACGCGCCGGGATTTCTCTATCTGACAAGCGACTATCACCGCTTCCTCTACAATCTGATAATCGGAGCCGATGTCTCATCTCTTCCGGAGGCTTATACACAGCTGAGCTTCCCTTCGGAGCTGCAGGTGCTCTACTGCAAAGCAAGCGGTGACAGCTCGGTCTTTCCGCGCGAAGGCGATCTGTCAGAGGAAATGACAAATATCATGCCTGGCTGCCATGTGATTTCTCAGAGAGACAACGCAGCTATAATCGGCAGCAGCGAGATCATACGCAAAGCAGGACAGATACTTGCCCTCTTTCCGGAAAAATGCCGTACCCGGATAGGCGTCAGTCTGCCTTTCCATGATATCTCGACCCTGCGCTCTCACTTTCAGGAGGCTGTCGATGCCTTTGAGATCGGATTGCAGCTTGACCCTGAGAACAGCATATTCACGTTTGAGGATTACGGCATTTATGTAATGTTCCGCACAGTGGCTGACAGAGAGGATCTGAGCAGATACCTTCACCCTGCTCTGCCTAAGCTCGCAGCCTATGATGCGGATAACAACACAAACCTAGAGATCACGCTTCATACATACCTCAAGTACTCGTGCAACACTACAGATACGGCAAAAGCGCTGTTTTTGCACAGAAACAGTGTGATTTACAGACTGCGCCGCGTAGAGGAGCTGTGCGATATAGATCTCGGCGATACCGATACAAGGTTCCGCCTCAGGCTCTCATATGCCATAAGCAACGTGATCAACCAAAAGCGCAAATGGGCCGGAAAAGATTTCAGCGACAAACTGTAGCTGAAATCCTGCAGATCATCCCTTTTGTGCACTCTTGCCAAATGATCTCTGTTGTTTTGTAATACTGTATATTGTTAAGTTTTTATCCTGATTCGATAATTGGATCAGGATATTTTTATGTCTGTATATTGTCAGTAAATATGTCTATTTTTGACAGCCGGTCGCTCGCCGGCCGGCTCACGCTTTTAAGGAGGTAAAACGATGAAAGATTTTGCAGGCAGAGTCGCACTTATCACAGGTGCTGCTCATGGTTTCGGTAAGGAATTCGTCAAGCAGGCTGCGCAGCGCGGCATGAAGATCGCAGCAGTAGACATCATGGAGGACGCTCTGAATGAGATCGCACCTCTCGCTGAGGAACTGGGCGCAGAAAAGATACTGCTCTTCCCTTGCGATGTGACCGAATACGATCAGGTGAAATGTGTAGTATCCAAAGTTCTGGAGGAGTTCGGCCAGATCGATCTTCTGATGAACAACGCCGGAGTCGCTACCTTCGGTCCTGTATGGGCTGTTCCGCCTCTTGAATATGAATGGATCATCGACACCAACCTCAAATCACACATTTATTTCATGCATGAGGTTATTCCTGTAATGATGAAGCAGGGTACCCACTGCAACATAGTCAACACCTGCTCGGCAGCCGGCACCTTCACATCCAAGAGTGCAGCTGCTTATCAGGCATCCAAGTTCGGAGCGCTCGCTCTGACAGAGTCTGTATACTTTGACCTTATCGAAGCAGGCGCTGACATCCACATGAGCGCATACTGCCCGGGTTTCATCCAGACACACCTCGATCATTCCGAGGAATACAAGCAGGACAAATACACAGTCGAGGATGCATATTACGGCAGCCCGATCCACAAGGCTATGCAGGGCGCGGCTCAGTACCTGATCAAGACAGGACGTCCTATTGACGAGGCCGGACCGGTAGTATTTAAGGCTATAGAAGACGATCAGCTCTACATCATCACTCACGAGCATTATGACAAGTACATACAGCTTCGCTGCGAGAACATGCTTGCAAGAAAGAATCCGGAAGCTGTAGCCATCGACCACAATATCAAACAGCAGTAGTTTCTGCAGGCTTTTTGAGCCATAAACATCCATGACCCATTAAATATTTCAGGAGGAAAAGCAATGTACGATATATTATTCCAAAAGGGAAAGATCGGCAATGTCGAGCTTAAGAACAGGCTCGTCATGTCACCTATGGGCAGCAACCTCGCAGAGCTTGACGGTTCCTGCGGGGATGCCATGATCGCTTATTATGAAGAGAGAGCAAAGGGCGGCTGCGGACTGATAATGCCTGAGATCTGCCGTGTAAACGATGCGACAGGCGCAGGCTCGTTCAGACAGCTTTCGGTAACTAAGGACCGCCATATCGCAGGCCTTGCAAAACTCGCCGCCGCTATACATAAGCACGGCTCAAAGGTATTTATTCAGCTGCACCACCCTGGCAGAGAGGGCGTATCGAGACTGATCGGAGGACAGCCATGTGTATCCGCTTCTGACAGAGTATGCCTTTATTCTCAGCAGCCGACCAGAGCTCTTACACATGACGAAGTTCTTGAGCTGATCGAACAGTTCAGCGACGGCGCCGTAAGATGTAAGAAAGCCGGCATAGACGGTATCGAACTCCACTGCGCTCACGGCTACCTGCTCGAGCAGTTCCTCTCGCCTTATACCAATTTCCGTACAGATGAGTACGGCGGCAGCTTTGAGAACAGGATGCGTTTCGTGAAGGATATCATCGATAAGATCCGCGAGAAATGCGGTCCTGACTATGTTGTCGGCATCAGACTCTCCGTTGACGAAATGCTTGCGCACAACGGAGTCACAGAACCTTTCATCGATCTCGATGAAGGCGTAAAGATCGTAAAATACTTTGAAGAGGTCGGCATCGATTTCATCGACGTCAGCTGCGGTATCTACGAGACACTCAACTGGGCTATCGAGCCTACATCATTCCATGAGGGCTGGAGAAGACCTATGATCCAGGCAGTCAAGGATGCTGTCAATATCCCTGTAATGGCTGTTTCGGCTATCAGGAGTCCTGAGATCGCTGCGCAGTTCATGGAGGAAGGCGTTTATGATTATGCGGAATTCGGAAGAACCTGGCTGGCAGAGCCTGAATGGGGCGTAAAGGTACAGGAAGGCCGCATCGATGAACTCAACAAATGCATCAACTGCCTGCGCTGCTTCGAAACACTGCTGACTATAAATGCCCAGCTTCAGCCTTTCCAGTGCGCTGTAAATCCCCGCATGGGAAGAGAGCTCAAGCTAGGCGACCTCGAGCCTGTCACAGATGATAAGAAGGCTGTCGTTGTCGGCGGAGGTCCGGGAGGAATGTACGCTGCAAGGACTCTGGCGGAAAGAGGCGTTAAGGTCACTCTCGTTGACCGCCAGGAAGAACTCGGCGGCACGATCAATCTCGCCAAGCTGCCTCCTCTCAAGGAAAGAATGCAGAATTTCATCGACTATATGGGCAAAGAACTAGCCAGACTCGGCGTCGATGTACAGCTCGGCAAAGAAGTCAGCGCTGATGAAATCGCCGCTATGGGACCTGACGCAGTAGTGCTTGCTACAGGTTCAAAGAGCATCGTTCCAAAGAGCATTCCGGGCGCTGACGGTGCCAATGTCTTTACTGTAGAAGATGCTCTTACAGGCAAGGTCGATTTCACAGGCAAGCACGTCGCCATGATAGGCGCCGGCCTTACAGGTCTTGAAGCCGCTGAGTTCCTCGGCGAAAAAGGCATCAAGGTAACCGTAGTCGACATGGTTGACCGCCCTGCTCCTACTGCATACATCGCAAACGTCCTGGACGTAATGAGCAGAGTAAAGCAAATGGATATCTCTTTTGAGTTCAAAAACGCTCTAAAGGCTGTCGAGGCTGACGGCGTCTGCATAGAGAATGTAGAGACAGGCGAGCAGAAGAAAGTTGCATGCGATGCTGTAGTAATGTCGCTCGGATACAAACCTGATCAGAGCCTCAAGGCTGCACTCGAAGAAAAAGGCATCTGCGTAAAACTGGTCGGATCCGCTATACAGGACGGAACGATGGGACCTGCTACAAGGACAGGCTATGATGTAGGCGCCGAGCTCTTCAAGGCTCCAAAGCCGAGCTTCGTAACCTCCCCTGAAAAGATGGCTGCATTCGCAAAGGACTGCGCCATGAAGAAGCAGGAAGGCGTGTACATGCTCTATGCTACTACTCCTGAGGCGATCAGAAGGATACTGCCTGCTCCGCTCGAGCCATACGCACTGCCGCTCGTTTATGTTTCGGCAAATCATATCAACGAGCCTACATTTGCTGATAATTACTACGAATCGATACTCGGCGTATATGCTACATATAAGGGACAGCTCGGACTCTATTGCATCAGTCTCGTTCTCGGAGGACAGGGTGCCGAAATGGCTACAGCTCTCGGTCGCGATGTGCTCTCGATTCCTAAAAAGGTCGATGCCGAATTCGTTATCAGAAAGGATGACGAGAATGGCAAAGTCTGCGTAAACGTATCCAGAAGAGGCACACAGATGATCGACATGAAACTGAGACTCGGTGAGTATAACCATCCGATGACTCACCTGATCTTCCAGGCACCTTCTGCCGGCAAAGAGACTCAGGGCTTCGGATACTATTTCCACTTTGATCAGATGCCTGATGAGAACGGCGGATCAAAGTTCAACACAGCTCTTACCAAGGTGCTTTGCAAATACGAGTATGAAGGATGGATCCCTGCATTCGTAGAGGACTTCAAGCTCAAATCAAGCGTTGATGATCCGTGGGCTGAGCTCCCTGTCGAGACCATCATAGGCGCAGGATACTCAAACAACAACCTCTATCTCGGATCGAGCATACTCTGCGAAGAGGCAGATCCAGATGAGGTAATGCCAAAGATCATTCCGGCATGGTATGACCTCAGCGCATTCGGCATAACAGGCCGCAAATAATAACGATCAGGTCTGCCTGACATAAACCTGCAAAAATACGGCTGCTCTGCGCAGCCGCAATAGCAGAGATACAAGTTCACTGCAGTACTTTTCTCTGAAAAGAGCCCCGGCACATCAATTTGATATTCCAGGGCTCTTTACATCTCACTTACATCCGAGCCTAGAACCTCAGTGAAAGGCAGCTGAGACCACCGTCGATCTTGCGGAATTCGGATGTGTCGACAGTGATGACAGGATAACCCGCGTCCTCTACTGCCTTCTGAACTGCATCATAGCCGAGAGGAACAATAATCGTCCCGTTCATCCAGATGCAGTTTGCACCATACGCCTCTTCCTCTGGCACGATGATCTTTTCATAATCAGCGAAATCAGGCTTATCGATAAACTCACCAGATACCAGCATTTTGTTGTTTTCAATGTAATTGACACCTGTCTTGAGATGCAGCACTTCCGTCAGAGGCACTGCCTTGACCGTATATCCGAAGGATCCGAAAAAGTCAGCAAACTGCTTTATCCCCTCTTCATTTGTCCTTGCAGATACTCCAACATAGAATGTATCGCCGACCTTCATAACATCTCCGCCCTCGAGAGTCCCCGGAGCCTTGATATATCCTATCTGATCATCACTGTAGAACTTCTTTACTGCGTCGATAATGTATTCAGTCTCGCCATTCCTGCTCCCTGCGCCGGGATTAGTGATTATGGCGCATTTCTCTGCCATCACAGCCACATCCTCAACGAAACACGAGTCAGGATATTCCTCGAGAGCCGGCAGAACCAGCACATCCACTCCCGTAGATTTGAGAGCCTCGATATAGGCTGCGTGCTGCTCGAGAGCCTTTTCATAGATCGGCTGTCCCAGCTCAGGTGCCGAAGTGATACCGTCACAAATCTTTGAACATGGTGTCCTTACTATAGTATGCTTAAACATTTTTCGTAAAATCTCCTTTTATTACCAAATTGTTCATTATGTAAACATCAACCGAGCGATGATTCGCATCGCGACAGCGGCTTTTACATAATTCCGGAAAAACAGCCGCATCAGTACCTGTCGCTCTGTGCCATCCTCAGCTCAAGTCTCTTGACAGCCTTGGACAATCCGAAGACGAGTATAAAGTAAACTATGGCTACCGAGATAAGCGTGAAATACGGCGACATAGTTCTGCTTCTTATCAGGTCGCCGGCACGCGTCAGGTCTACTACCGAAACCAGTCCTACGATCGATGTCTCCTTGAGCACCGCTATAGCTTCGTTGCAGAGAGCAGGCAGAATGTTTTTGATCGCCTGCGGCAGCACGATCAGACGAAGTGTGCCGATCTGTGTCAGTCCAAGCGCACGGCCTGCCTCGGTCTGTCCCTTGTCGACTGAAGCGATACCGCCTCTGATGACCTCCGAAACATACGCCCCCGAATTGACTCCGAATGCGATGCAGCAGACTATGACCTTGTTTGGAAAACCTCCCATTATGATAAACGTCATGATCATCAGCTGTATAGCGAGCGGCGTTCCTCTCATCACGGCAACATAAGCATTGCAGATCTTATCGAGCGCTATAAGAACTTTCGAGCCGAATGTCCTGCTGTGTTTGTCGCGCTCATTGTCAGCAAGCGTATGAACGAATGATACGAATACACCTATCATTATTCCGATGATCGCCGCTACTATCGTGATGATCATCGTATTTTTGAAACCTTCGACGAAAACCTTGTAACGGTTATCCCTGATGAAGGTCTTTATAAATCCTTCTTTCAATAATTCAAACAATTTGCAACTCCTCAATCCTGATATTATTAGCGATCCCAATATCTGTTTACAAGTCTGATATCCAACTTGCAACTATCCCGGCAGAGCTGTCCGGTGTAAAGGCTGTTCGCCCTGGACGCCCCGCCGGGATTGAAGAATTCAGTATTAGTTTTTTCACTACTGCATCTTTACTACAGCTTAGAAGCTTCCTCGCTGTGCTGAACGATCCACTTATCGATTGTGCCGTCCTCTGCAAGCGGTGCTATGATCTCATTGATCTTAGCTACGAATTCCTCGTCGCCCTTCTTCATAGCAGCTCCGATATTCTCTGTCTCAGGATTCTTTGAAGCATCCTTGTATGCTACAGGGAAGCATTTGAATGCGTCGCCGTTTGCAGTTACGAGGTTTTCGGCCAGAACTGAGTCACATACTATACCTGCGAGTTCTCCGCTCTTCATTGCCAGTGCAGCATCCGGAAGAGCCTTGTACTGTTTGTTCTCAGCGCCTGTATCGGCGAGGACTCCGCTTGTGATCTCATCACTTACCAGGAAGTCTCCTGTAGTTCCGAGATGTGTTCCGATTCCCTTGCCTGCAAAATCATCCATAGTCTTGATATCGCTGTCAGCCATAACTACCATGTACTGGAGAACGGTTGTGTAAGGATCAGTGAAATCCATCTGCTCCTTACGCTCGTCTGTGATTGTGATGCAGGCGAGAGCCAGATCAGCCTCATCGTTTGAGAGATATGTAGAGATAGAATCGAATGCGATGTTGGAGATCTCAAGCTCAACTCCGAGTTCCTCAGCTATCTTTTTTGCGATCTCTATGTCTACTCCGGTAACCTCACCGTCAGCTCCGATATACTCGAACGGAGCCCATGCAGCATCTGTACATACAACTAACTTGCCTTTTTCCTGTATCTCAGCCAGCTTGCCTGCGCCTTCTTCTGAATCACTGCTTCCGCCGCCGCATGCTGTCAGCGCCAGCACCATTGCAAGTGAAAGTATTGTTACGAACAGTTTTTTGAATGTCGTATTCTTTGCTATCGTATTATTCTTCATATCCTTTTACCTCCGGTCCTTTTTTTATCTCTCAGGGATGATCAGAGCCGTCATATCAGCCGCCGCTTCATCCCGTATTTCACACGTTAATTCCCTTGTATGTTCACCCTTTCAGGCTATGCGCTTCATCAGTCATGCATATTACTGATCGGTCAGTCCTGCTTCTGATCAGCAAGTTTAGCTCTGATGAACTCGATCTGTGCTCTTACTGAGGCCGGACTTGTACCGCCGGCCGAATTTCTCCTTTCCACACATGTCCTGAGCTGCAGTCTCTGATGAACGTCCTCCTCAATAAGAGGCGAGAACTGCTTGTATTCTTCAAGAGGAAGCTCCTCCAGAATAACACCTCTTCCCAGGCAGTAAGATACTACCCGGCCCGAAATATTGTAGGCATCGCGGAAAGGAAGCCCTTTTACTACCAGATAATCCGCGAGGTCCGTTGCATTGACATAGCCCTGTTTTGCCGACTCGTACATGTTTTCGCTGTTGACTTCCATGACTTCGACCATTTCTATAAAGGCTTCGATGCACAGCTTGACTGTTTCTACAGAGTCGAACAGCGGTTCCTTATCCTCCTGTATATCCTTGTTGTACGCGAGCGGCAGTCCCTTGAGCACTGTCAGCAGCGACATGAGATTGCCGTATACCCTTCCGGTCTTTCCTCTGCAGAGTTCGGCAACATCCGGATTCTTCTTTTGAGGCATAATCGATGATCCTGTCGTGTATTCGTCAGGCAGCTGTATAAATCCGAATTCTGTGGTCGCCCACATAACTATTTCTTCGGACAGCCTCGATGTGTGCATCATGATAATCGCTGCTGCAGACATCAGTTCGACGAAATGGTCTCTGTCTGATACCGCATCCATGCTGTTCATCGCGATACCGTTGAATCCCAGCAATTCGGCTTCGTACTGTCTGTCTATGTCAAAAGTCGTTCCTGCAAGTGCGCATGCTCCGATAGGCGAAGCCTCGAACATCCTCTTCTTGCAGTCAGCGAGTCTGCTGCGGTCCCTATCGAACATCATCGCATACGCCATCATATGCTGTCCGAACGATACCGGCTGGGCATGCTGCATATGTGTATATCCCGGCAGTATAACATCCGTGTTTTTCTCCGCCTTGTCCGCAAGCACTTCCATCAGTTTGCAAAGGAGATAATCTATATTGTCTATTTCCTCGATGCAGTACATCTTGGTATCGAGGGCGACCTGATCGTTACGGCTCCTTGCTGTATGCAGCATCTTGCCTGTGTCGCCTATACGCTGAGTCAGTATCGATTCCACAAACATGTGGATATCCTCTGCGGTCGGATCGATGCTGAGAGCACCGGATGTTATATCCTTCTCTATCCCTGTCAGCCCTTCGACTATCGCATCTGCATCCTGCTGAGGGATTATGCCCTGCTTTGCAAGCATCTTAGCATGCGCTATGCTTCCCGCTATATCTCTTTTATACAGTCTCCTGTCGACTGCGATCGATGAATTGATCTCGTCTACCAGGTTCGCTGTTGTTCCGGCAGTCCTTCCTGCCCACATTTTATCCATAATTTCTTCCCGTCTAATCTTTATTCCTGTCTGAATCTGAGGCTGATGATCTGTTGTCAATTATCGCTTTCTCTCTACTTGAGATTGCCCTTTTCGAGGAGAGCCTGTACCTGTGTAGGAAGTCCCCATATATTGATGAATCCCTCTGCCTGTGCCTGATCGTAATCGGTTTCACCGAACGATGCGAGTTCCTCTGAATAGAGAGAGAACGGCGATGTCGTTCCGGCAGGTATGATGTTGCCTTTGTAGAGTTTGAGCTTGACCTCTCCGGTCACATTTTTATCGGCCTCGTTCGCGAAAGCTGTCAGAGCTTCCTGCATCGGTGAATACCACTTTCCGTTGTAGATCATATCAGCATAGTCTATAGCGAGTTTCTGTTTGAGATGCAGTGTATCCTTATCGACTGTCAGCATTTCGAGTTGTTCGTGCGCGAAATATAATATGGTTCCGCCCGGAGTCTCGTATACGCCGCGGTCCTTCATTCCGATCAGCCTGTTTTCGACTATATCGATGATTCCTATACCGTTTGCACCGCCGAACTCGTTGAGCTTTTCTATTATCTTTGAAGCCTTCATCTTTTCGCCGTTCAGCGATACCGGAGCGCCGGCTTCAAATCCTATGCTTATATAGGTCGGCTCATCCGGCGCCTGCATCGGGCTGACTCCCATCTCCAGAAATCCTTCCTTTTCATACTGCGGCTCGTTTGCAGGATCCTCAAGATCCAGACCCTCATGACTCAGATGCCAGAGATTCTTGTCCTTCGAATAATTGGTCTCTCTCGATATCTTAAGAGGAATGTTGTGAGCCTCGGCATAATCGATCTCTTCATCCCTTGACTTGATGTCCCATTCTCTCCATGGAGCGATGATCTTCATTCCCGGTGCCCATCTCTTGATCGCAAGCTCAAACCTTACCTGGTCATTGCCCTTGCCTGTGCATCCGTGGCATATAGCATCTGCTCCCTCTTCAAGCGCGATCTCAGCGAGCTTCTTGCCGATCACAGGTCTTGCAAACGCCGTACCGAGCAGATATTTCTCATATACAGCGCCCATCTTGAGAGACGGTATAATAACTTCATCAACCATCTCATCCGTAAGATCAGCAACGATCAACTTGCTGGCTCCCGTCTTTATAGCCTTTTCCTCAAGACCTTCAAGCTCATCCGCCTGCCCGACATTGCCGCTGACTGCGATGATCTCCGGATCGTTGTAATTCTCCTTGAGCCATGGAATTATGATAGAGGTATCAAGACCTCCCGAATATGCAAGAACTACTTTTTTGATTTCCTTCTTTTCCATTTCCTTGTTCCCCTTGTTTCTTCAATCCGTAAGCTTCAATCCCTTAAACTGCTCCGGCAGCTTTTGTCCGGAGACGTTTCAGTAATAATATTCATTTTTGTGAATATTTATTCTGAATATTTATAATGTCGATATTATAAATATTCACGCGGCTTATGTCAACACTCTTTCCCCAAAATCCTTCAGGTACCGCATTTAGAACAATCCTTCACTTAATATCAAACAGTAATATCACACAGTCTTCAGCCAGTCGGACATTACTCACGGATACGCCGCACCGAGCAGCCCCGTCCGTAGATGTCCTGATATCCAATCCCACATTCGTGTATAATTCATGCATAAATATTTATACAATTCTCCTTCTGCATTCTGTCTGTACACAATACACGATCCTTTTATTTCATCACCGGGCCGGATCAGAACAATGTAAATAACTGCAGTTGCGAATTTACGCATATACGAGAAAATCCTGCATAATCTCTTATGCAGGATCGTCTCTGTATAGTTATAGGTTTTGTAATAGGAAGGTCTTATTGCGCCGGGCTGATCCCGGCTGTCCCTCTTCAGGACAGCTGTAGTATATAGCTAATGAAGAAAAAGGTGAAACAGTATTTATTTTGTATGTCAACAAGCAAACACTTGTTAAGCTTCACTCACTTACAGTATAATATGAACAGTGTGAATGTCAGGTCTGATTTGCTGTAACAAACTGCGACAGTATACAAGGAGCAACTATGACTAATGGAGAACTCGCCTTTATGGCACTTGCGGAAGAACTGAATTTTACCCGTGCAGCGGAGCGTATCTACATGTCCCAGCAGGGACTGAGCGACCATATCAAGAGACTGGAGAAGGACTACGATACCGTGCTGGTCACGCGAAAGCCCGAAGTAGCACTGACGGATTCGGGTCGGGAGCTTTACAATATGCTATTGGCCAAGCAGTCTATGGAAAGTGATGTGCGGCGCATGATAGCCGATATAGATCACGGCGATGTCGGTGAAGTCAGAGTCGGTATATCATCGGCCAGAGCCCGTGTATTCTCAAGCGATATAGTACAGCGCTTTCATAATAAACATACTCGCGTACACGTCAGCATAGTCTGCGATCTGACCAGAGTCCTTCTTTCGATGCTCGAAACAGGGGATCTCGATCTCGTCATAGGAGTCAATCCTCAGGCAGGAAAGGATCTTGTGATCGAACCGCTCTTTGAGGACCCCTTATATGTAGCGGTTCCCGAACAGATAGCTAAAGAGCGGACAGGCGACGAAGAAAGAGTTGATCTTCACAAGTATCAGGATGTACCTTTTATACGCGACCTGCATCAGAGCGCTTCGGCAAGCATCATAGATTCGTTTCTCGCGCGTGAGAACATCTGCCTCAATAATGTCGTCTCGATAAATGACTACAATGAGCAGGCTGCACTGTGCATGCGTCTCGGCGGCGCCATGTTCTGTTCCAAATCCTTCGCCTTCTTTGAGGGCGGAGAGATCATGAGAAAGGGGCTCAGGATACTCGGTATAAAAGGTCTGCATCACTCAGTCACAATATGTCTCATAACCTCCGCACCGAGAGTTTATACAAGATGCGTCCGGGAATTTATAGATATATCGAGAGATTCCCTGCTTCAGTTCTATGAGAATCATATAAAATAATCACAAAAAACAACAAAACCTGCGTTTCTCACGCAAGGTCCTGCTGCCTGTATATTGTGAATGTCTATAAGGAGTGTGCGTACTATTGATCTTGCAAATGTCTTCACAAGACAATGGTATTTTATCCACACTCACACCTAATGTAAAACAGTAAATTATTTGTAATAATACAAGTATTTACTTGTTGCGCTGATTGTCGCTTTTTTTGACATCGTTTTTTTGACATCCGGTGTCTGTTATTTCAGCATCAGGATATTATCCTCTTTCAGCCTGAGATAGTCCGGCAGACCTCTCTCCTCTATCTTATTCTGCTGATCTTCCTGTACAAACCAGCAGATCACATCATCGCGGGATGACTTCCCTGCAGGGCGTAAATAATAATACTTCTCAAATGGCAGTTCATCGATCCTGATCAGATCAAGCGGAATACAGTTCTGTTTCCGCATGCCCCATACCGGCTCGAAATAATGCGCTCTGTATCCTATGAAACGCGTTCCCTCCGGTATCTCACGCTCAAGCTTCAGGTCAATGCCCCAGTCAAGCGCCCGCATGGTATGTCTGTCTTCGACCTGAACTTCAGAGAAATTTTTGCAGCCTGTCAGCCTGGCAGCATCCACACTGCCGGGGTCTCTGAATACCGATCGGGTTTCTCCGGATCTCAGGACTCTGCCGTCCCTGATCACGAACAGCTCATCGCTGAATCTGTACAGCTCGTCTCTGCTGTGCGATACCATAATGAGCTGCCCTTTATAATCTTCAAGGATCTCCATCATCTCCATCTGAAGCCGGTCTCTGAGATATCCGTCAAGCGCCGAGAATGGTTCATCGAGAAGTATCAGCTCAGGTTCCGTTACCAGTATCCTTGCAAGCGCTGCCCTCTGCTGCTGTCCCCCGGAAAGTTCCCCCGGCAGTCTGTCTCTCAGATCATATATATCCAGTCTCGTCAGCATATCCGATGCTTTATCGATCTTTTCCGCTTTGCCGCCCTTAAGGCCTGCCATTACATTTCTGATAACGCTCATAGTCGGAAAGAGGGCATAATTCTGAAACATGTATCCCGTATTTCTCTTCTGCGGTGGCAGGTTTATCCTCTTTGATGAATCAAACAGGGTCTTTCCGTTTATAACGACACTGCCTGAAGCGATTTCCTCTATTCCTGCTATGCTGCGAAGCGTCATGCTCTTGCCGCTCCCCGAAGAACCCAGTATACCTATCCTTTCCGCACCGCTCTCGATAAGGATGTCCAGCGCAAAATCTCCTCTTTTAAGGTGTATGTCAGCATATAATCTCTTCAAAACGCGTCACCACCTTTTTGTATTCCTGAACCGCCTGCCCGTTACCATATTGATCAGGAACACGGCTGCAAAAGCGATCAGCAGCACTATTATCACCCATATTCCGGCGGTGATATAATCACCGTCCTGAATAACCATGGCTATCTTCTGCGAGACAGTTCCCGTCTTTCCGGGTATATTTCCGGCCAGCATGGATGTAGCTCCGTACTCGCCCATTGCCCGCGCAAAAGTCAGTATAGTTCCGCCGGCTATTCCCGGTCCCGCCGCCGGTACAACAACCTTCCAGAATATAGCAGTCTCCGACATTCCGAGCGTCCTTCCTGCATAAACCAGATTCGGATCGATCTGTTCAAATGCAGATCTGGCATTCCTGTACATAAGCGGAAAAGAAATCACCGTTGCCGCGATAATGCATCCGAGCCAGGTGTGCACGACGCTTATATCGAATCTGTCATTCAGAAAAATGCCAAGAGGCCTCCTCCTGCTGAATATCAGCAGCAAAAGGAAGCCTGCAACTGTTGGCGGCAGTACCATCGGAAGTGTCAGTATGCCGTCTATGACAGATTTAGCTCTGTAATCCCTTTTTATAACCTTGCGCGCAGCCCATAATCCCAGGAAAAACGATATGATCGTCGCGACCGCTCCTGTCTTGAGAGATATCCAGAGCGGGCTCCAGTCCAGACTGCGGACTACCTCAGCTAATGTGCTCATTACTTATCACTCATCACTCAACATCAGTATCGAATCCGTACTGCTGATATAACGCCTTTGCATCATCGTTTGTTATATAATCGATGAACTCTGCTGCTGCAGCTGATTCCGCATCATCTGCATCCTGATTTACCATCTGTGCAACAGGATAGATAATATCACCCGTAACATCATAACCTACGGTTTCAAGGATCTTTACTCCGTCTTCATGCCCTACGGTATCTGAGAGATATGTCGTACCGACTTCGCTCGATGCCTCTTCGACAGCAGTAAGAACCTTGCTTACATTGCCCTGTTCGCTTATCTCAACACCTCCGAGCTGCTCAGAAACATCCTCGGTTGTGATCGTCGCCGGATCATCTGCAGCCTTAAGCAGTCCAAGATTGATCATAGCAACTCTCGTATATTTACCTACAGGTACGCTGCCGTCAGCCAGTGCGATGCTCTTTGCCTTTGCAATGTCGGCAAGTCCTGTGACTGCCGTTTCGCTGTCAGGCTGTGTGATCACAACCAGCTGATTGTTGACAACGTTTTTCCTGGTCTCTTCGACAACAAGCCCCTCATCCTGCAGCTCATCCATCTGCTTTTGTGCTGCACTGAAAAATACATCGCACGGCGCGCCTTCCATGATCTGTGTCTGCAAAGCTCCCGAACTGTCAGCATTTATAACGATGTCGACATCCGGATGAGCCTCTTCATATGTCTTTTCAAATTCCGCCATTACATTCCCGAGCGAAGCAGCGGCAAATACGTTTACCGTCGTTTTTGCGCCTGCATCGGCCGATCCGGAATCCTCAGAACTGTCAGAACTGTCACTGCCGCCGCATGCAGCAAAGACAAATACCATCGCTGCAGTCAGCGCCATGATAAATACTCTTTTGGCGAATTTTTCCAGGATTTTCTTTTCCATAGCAATACTTACCTCCTGATTTTGAAACAGTTAATATCATGAATGAAAAAATTGTTATTTCACATGCCGGCGGATGCCTGCAGTCTGATCTATCTGCCCTTGCCGAATCCGCATGCAGGGAATGTGCATATATCGCAGTTCAGGCACAGGCCGCCTTCACCCAGAACATCCAGCTCGGATTTCTCAAGAATCTCGCCTGTCATGATACGCGGCAGTACCAGATCGAACACAGTCCTCTTCGCGTACATTACACATCCCGGCAGTCCCATCACCGGTATTTTGCCTTCTCCGTAATATGCCAGCAGAAACATCGCGCCCGGCAATACAGGTGCTCCGTATGTGACTACACTGCCGCAAACATTCCTGATAGCAAGAGGCGTCCTGTCGTCAGGATCGACGCTCATGCCGCCTGTGCATATGATCATATCGCAGCCGGCATCGATCATTTCGCGAATAGCGGACTCTATATTCTCATTGTTATCATCTGTTAAAGTATGTTTTATGACCTCTGTTCCGTATTCTCTGAGCTTACTCCTCACCACATCGGAAAAAGTATCCTTAATACGGCCGTGATATACCTCATTACCGGTAGTCACAAGTCCTGCTTTCATTTCCTTATACGGAACGACCTGCATAATCGGCTCACTTCCTGCTGCCGATTCAGCCTCCTCCATCTTTTTCTTTTCGATCACAAGCGGTATTATCCTGGTACCGGCCAGCTTATCCCCGGCCTTGACCGGAAAATCGCCATGTCTGCAGGCTATCATCATCTGTCCCAGAGAATTGACAGCCCTGAGCTTACCCCTGTTTATCTTGAAGACTCCGTCACACACGGCTCTCAGATCTATCTTTCCCTCTTTGACATCGCCCCTGTCCATATTGGCGCCCTTGCATATTCTGCACAGCACCTCTGCTGCTTCGTTCTCGTGCATCATATTCTCATCATTCTCCCAGATGAAAATATGATCCTTACCCAGGGAAAGCAGCACAGGGATATCCTCTTCGGTTATGATATGCCCCTTGCGGAAACGGGCATCCTTAGTAACTCCTCTTATAATCTGTGTAATATCGTGGCAGAGCACCTGCCCGACAGCATCCTCTGTTCTTACTGATTTCATATGATTAAGACCTTTTTCCTTATTCGATAATTGATTAGTGCTAAAGAATGACTAGTTCCTGATTAGTGCTTTAAAGCGATTACTTTTTTAAAATAATTCGCTTGCAATAATTATACACTCTTTATCAAAATAATCAATACTTTCATCTGCGGCAGTTCAGTGTACACTATACGAACTCTTTCGTCCGGAATGCCGAAAACACGCCTCCGGGACGGAAGCCTCCAAGTCAGTCATAATGATGCGCAGAGTATTTCGCGCTCTAATGCACCATGGAACTGGCCGAGGGTTGAATTGCAATCCGAATAGTAACCCATCTGATATCCATTTTGATACCGAGCTGTCAAAACTGCCCGAATTTCTGTATAATATCTGTAAAACTGCAGCTAATAACAGACTCCTGGTTGAATCGTGAAAGGATATAGAATCATGAAACAGCACATTAAAGTCGGCATGCTCGGCATTGGAAATATTGGCAGAGGAACTTATACTGCACTCGAAATGAATCATCAGCAGATACTGGAAACGACCGGTTTGGATATTGAGATAGTAAAAATACTCAATCGTCATCCTGACAAAGACCGCGGCATCGATCTCCCTAAGGAAAAGTATACGACTGATATCAATGATATCCTTGATGATCCGGAAATAGATATAGTAGTTGAACTCATGGGCGGTATCGAACCGGCTACCGCTTATATGGCAAGCGCTCTCGAAAAAGGCAAAAGCGTTGTCACAGCAAACAAAGCAGCGATTGCAGCTAACGGTAAACGTCTTGTGGAACTGGCTCAGGAGAATCACGTGCTGCTGAGATTCGAGGCTGCGGTTGCAGGCGGGATCCCTATCCTTACCTCTCTTACCACAGCGCTTCTTTCCAACGAGTTCAGCGAAGTGCACGGTATACTGAACGGCACTACGAATTATATACTTTCGCAGATGACCGAATACGGCAAAGACTATGCTGAAATGCTAAGAACTGCTCAGGAAAAAGGGTTCGCTGAATCCGACCCTACTGCTGATGTCGAAGGTCATGACTCTGCAAATAAACTGTCTATTCTGATGTCGATTATTTTCGGTACTGAGATACCGCCTGAAATGATACCTACACGTGGCATAACCACTATAGCGCGTGAGGATATAGACTACGGGTTTGAATCCGGATACCGCATTAAACTCCTGGCCAGTGCAAAAAAAAGCAAAAAAGGTATCTATACCAATGTTGAACCGGTGCTGATCCCGGCCAGTCATCCTCTTGCATCTGTTTACAATGAATTCAACGCGGTATTTGTAAAAGGAAATGCCGTTGACAGTCTGATGTTCTACGGCCGCGGTGCAGGTTCGCTTCCTACAGGCAGCGCAGTACTTGGTGATGTGATAGGGATAGCCCGCAAGCTCGCAAAAGGCGCTGCGTATGATGTAGTACCTCAGATCAGATATGATTCCGGACTCAGATTCATTGGTGAAGGTATAAGTAAGTACTATGTCAGGATGACAGTTACTGATAAACCCGGCGTGCTCGGCAGGATCACTACTACGTTCGGGCAATTCGGCGTGAGCGTTGAAGCAGTAAAGCAGAACGCACCTTATGAATCAGACGGAGAAAGGATCGCATCACTGTTTTTCCGCATATTCGAGGTCGAGCGTCCGCTGCTCTATTATGTTCTCAACAAGCTCCATAAAGAAAACATTATCCTGTCTGTTGATAACATCATGCGTATTGAGGATTGATATTTTTCTTCATTTTTGTTTCCCGGAACAAATAATTTTGTTTATTTTTAGTGCAAAGAAACATATTGACAGAATTGTATCTCAGGATGTACAATCTAGACAAGCTAAAGGATATAAAAAAGCCGACAAAGTTAGGCACTCATTGATAAAGGTGACTGTATAATATCATTACAGCATCAGTGGTAAAGAACGGAGAGTGACCGGCAGATCAGAAGACACCTCTTTTGAACAGCCCCGCAGCAGATCACATCGCAGAATAAGTACTCAGCCCAGCAGATAAAGCCGGGGAAGAAGTAGCAGAGGGAATAGTAGCGGTACAGTTCCGGTTATGATCAGACCGGAAACACAGTGAAAGTACCGGGGCGAAAAAGTACAAGGCTGATAATACAGGTGAGAGGAAAAAGTATTCGATTACTGATCCAAGGGCGGTTATCAGAGGAAAGAAAAGAGCATCTGCAATCAGAGGAGTCGGCAAACTATTATAAGCGCAAACGGCGCAGAAACGGAGGGACAGACCAATGGGAACATTTGAGAGAAAGGTTATCCTGGTATAATAACTCTTCAAGTCCGGCCTGCTTACAGGCAATCAGCTGATCAGGAGAGCTGATAAAAATATAGAGAATTACATATCAGGATAACCTACATTCATTGATGAATTAAAAAAATAAGTTAATGAAATCCGGTTACAACTGAATATGGGAATATATACAGAGCTGCAGGTCAGCTCTTTTGTTTTGCCTTTTCCTTTTGCCGCGCCCTGTCGGTGGCAGTCTAAAGCACAATTTGTTCAAGAAAAATACCCCCTCACCATTTCTGATGAGAGAGTATCTCTTCGTAAATTAACTCAACGTCATAGGTCAGTCTGACCGGTCTTTCGAAGCTTTTGAAGGAGCATCAGGCTATATTGAGCAGCGTTGAAACAGCATTATTGATGATTCTATTCTCCGTCGCCCTGATCTGAGCCGCCTCCGCCGCCCTGGTCTGAGCCGCCTCCGCCGCCCTGATCTGAGCCGCCTCCGCCGCCCTGATCCGAGCCGCCTCCGCCGCCCTGATCCGAGCCGCCTCCGCCGCCCTGGTCTGAGCCGCCTCCGCCGCCCTGATCCGAGCCGCCTCCGCCGCCCTGATCTGAGCCGCCTCCGCCGCCCTGATCTGAGCCGCCTCCGCCACCCTGATCTGAGCCGCCTCCGCCGCCCTGATCATCTCCGGTATCAGTGTTATCATTTGAATCCTGTTTTTTCGAAGAGTCGTCATCTTTCTTATCTTTATCGTCGTTATTATTGTTATTTGAATTTTTCTTAGAGCTGCCGCCGTATGTGCTGAGGTTGTTTTCAGTACCTTCTGTATAGTACTCGCCTCCCTTCTTAACGACATTATCAGGCATCTCACTGTACTGACCGTCTCTTACACCTGAGATCTGACCCATTATTTTGCTCCACAGCCTTGCTGCCTGATATGATCCTCCGTCCATTTCAACATTAAGATCGGTTCCTATCCACAGCGCAGCCGAATAATCAGGTGTAAATCCATCGAACCAGATATCAAAGAGATCATTCGTCGTTCCGGTCTTTCCTCCAACCTCGACTCCGGATATTGCAGCATTTCCGGCTATACCTCTTGATACTACAGATTTAAGAAGATCTGTCATGATCCATGCAACACCCGGATCCAGAACTTCTTCAGTTTCAGATTCTCCGGTAAGCAGCACCTTGTCATGTGAATCAGATACCTTTGTATAGCACACAGCAGTATTGCGCACTCCATCGTTAGGGAAGGCTGCATATGCAAGCGACATTTCGAGCGGAGTCACACCGTACGTAAGTGCACCGAGAGCAAGAGCTGCCGGATTTACATCGTTTTTCTGCTCCTTTACATCGCTGACCAGAGTAGTAAGGCCGAATTTTTCAAGCATTTCATATGAATAATCGAGCCCGACCTGCCAGAGGATCTTGACAGCGCAGGTATTGATAGACTGCTGCAGAGCAGTTCTTAAGGTATTCTTTCCGGTGAATGTCCTTGTAAAGTTCTGCGGCCATTCCTCACCGTCGATCGTCAGCGGCTCATCTATAACTGTAGAACTTGCGGTTATATATTCACCCCAGTATTTGTCGCCCTGATTGTCAAAGCCGTAATCCACATAAGGGAATTTGGTATTCTTATCAGCATAATCCTTACTTCTCTGCAGAGCAGCACCGTAAACGGAAAGCGGTTTGATCGATGATCCCGGCTGTCTCGGACTGACTGCTCTGTTGAAAAGCTGTGATCCGCTGGCATTTCTGCCTCCGACCATGCCGCTGATATGTCCTGTACCGACTTCGGTTACAACCATACTCGCCTGGACTTCACTGCCGTCAAGAGCCTGCGGGAAATTACTGTCATCCTGAAATTCATCATAGATCGCATTCTGTATCTCACTGTTAAGTGTAGTATCTATTCTGAGTCCGCCGGTGTATACCTCTCGCTGGGCTTCCTCTTCGCTTATGCCGTATTTTTCGACAAGATCCTGAATAACGATTCCTGCAACATAATCGGTGAAATATGTATATGCGGACTCGCTTCTTTCGAAGCTCGGAGCCAGTATATCTATAATATCGACGTCAGCATCCTCAGCCTCATCCTCTGAAATATAACCCTGATCGGCCATGAGGCTGAGAACTAAGTTACGGCGTTCTTTCGAGGAATCGTTCGCATAATATCCGCTTTCTTCGGATTCCTCGGTATCGTCCTCAGAATCATCCGTGTCGTATGCATTTTCATCATATGATTCGGTTTCCGACTCAGACTCAGCTGAAGTTTCTTCTGCATCTCCCAGTGAATTCAGCGTATAGTAAGTTACATTGGTAACAGGCTCACGTCCATCCCCCTCTTCCGTAGTTATCAGGGCATAGCTGTCAGGAGCCTGCGGCAGGGCCGCCAGTGCAGCACACTCTGCCAGGTCAAGATCTTTAACATCCTTTGAGAAATATGTTCTGGCTGCCGCATTTACTCCGTAGCTGCCGTATCCCAGATAAATTGTATTGAGATATGCTTCAAGTATCTCATCCTTGGTTAAAGTCTTTTCAAGGCGCCATGCAATATACATCTCAGAAAGCTTTCTGCGTATGCTTCGCTGGCTCTTGATCTCCGACAGATATGCATTTCGCGCAAGCTGCTGAGTAATAGTCGATGTACCGCTGATTCTCGAACCTCCGGTCAGCGAGTTGAGCACAGCTCCGAACATTCTCCTGAAATTGAATCCGTGGTGCTGATAGAAAGTCTTGTCCTCGATAGCAATGAAGGCGTTCTTCAGATCATCAGGCATATCTTTAATCTTTACCACCTTACGGTTTTCGTTATAATGCAGTGTATCTATCTGCTCACCATTGATGTCATACAAAACTGATGACTGCTCGATATTACTGTAAAGGCTGTCCATATTGATCTTGCCGATACGAAAAGCAGTGATGCCCACCATCACAACGACTGAGAGTATACCTGCAGCAATCAGCCCGGCTATTACTCTGATTATTATCTGTTTCTTTGTTAGTTTAGTCCCTTTGACTTTTGGTTTTTTTGATAAATGCTTTTTCATTGGCGTTATTCTTTCCTGTTAACTATCTACGATTATAATAAAAGCGCTTTATATTATAGCACAGTTATAATATAACAATATGAAAAAAATCTTCACATAAGCGGTGATATCAGTTTTGCGATGCCTCCGAGAATCTTATATGATAATTTTTCATTTTTTATAGTCTCAGCTGTGACCTCCCTGCATTTCACAAGGGTTTCCTCAAAGTCTCTTTCGATATCTGCTATACAGTCTGTTTTATACATATATGTCGCGCATTCGAAATGATGATACAGACTGCGGTAGTCGAGATTGATAGTCCCGACAACAGCTTTAATATCGTCACTTACGAATACCTTGGCATGCACAAACCCCGGGATATACTCGTAAACCTTAACCCCGGACTCCGTAAGCGATTTGTAATGTGTTTTAGCCAACGCATATGCAACCTTCTTATCAGGTATGCCCGGCAGTATGATCTTTACATCCACGCCTCTCTGAGCCGCATATTTGAGAGATAATTCGAGTTCTCCGTCAAGTATCAGATATGGAGTCATTATGTGAACATATTCAGTTGCCCTGTTAAGAATATCCATATAGACAGTTTCTCCCGCCTTATAGTCATCAAGCGGGCAGTCTGCATACGGCATTACATATCCATTAGCATCCTCAAAGCTTTGTTCATCATCGGAAACATTATCAGTTTCATCCAGCCAGGCATTATACTCAGCCTGTTTGATACCAATATTCCACATCTGCAGGAACATAAGCGTAAAGCTCTTGACAGCGCTGCCCTTAAGCATAACAGCTGTATCCTTCCAGTGGCCGAAGCGTTCAACGCGGTTTATATATTCATCTGCAAGATTCACGCCGCCATTGAAGGCTGTTTTTCCGTCTATCACGAGTATCTTACGGTGATCACGGTAATTATAATGTGATGATACCAGCGGTGTGAGAGGCGAAAAAGTCTTCGCCTGTATCCTTTTGTTTTCAAGCAGTTTCCAGTAATCATCAGGCAATGTGGATATTTCGCACATACCGTCGTACATGAATCTTACTTCAACACCCTGTCTGGCTTTTCGAAGCAGTATGTCCAGCATACGTCCCCACATATACCCTTCTTCGACGATAAAAAACTCCAGAAAGATGAATTTCTCAGCTTTTTCAAGTTCTCTGATCATAGCTTCAAACATATCTTCCCCAATTGGAAAATATGTGACTTCTGTACCGTTGTACAGAGGATAGCATCCGGTTTTACATAGAAACGTACTCAGATCGTCCGTGCCCGATCCGTCATGTCTGATTTCTTTATTTACCTGTTCGTCCTGCTTTATAACATCCCGGGTCTCATCTATCTGCTGTCTGATCCTTCTGCTCTCTACCCGATGTCCGATATTTGACTGTGTGAACAGCAAGAAAAATGTTCCCAGCAAAGGAAGAATAGATATGATCAGCATCCATGTGAGCTTGGCTGATGCGTCCATTTTATTATTAAACAGATAGATAACCATTATAAGAATGAAGACCCATCGCAAAGAGAACAGCATCGGGACCTTCTCCATATAATAGACATAAACTGCTGTAATGGCGATGACCTGAAAAATGATCAGAAAAACGATCAGAAAAAAACGGCTGAACAACAGCTTCGCAATGCCTTTTCTGATAGGTCCTCCGAGTCTTACTACATTGTTTTCCATCATTTCCGGATTATCATTATCCATATTACATATATTATCCATGTTATCCTTCCTTTTGTCTTTCTTTACAGAGGAAGCCGCCTTCCTGCTCCGTATATTTGAACTGCGGAGTATTCCTGCACCTGTCGCAGGAATTGTCCGTAAGGAAGGATTCCTTACGATAAATTGCAGCTGTCACACCGCCTGTATTCTCCGACAGCACCATTTCAGTAAAAGACTCCGGAACGCCATGGTCCCGGAGTCCCGGCTTGCATATATCGTCCTTCTCAGAGTCAGTTATTTCAGTTTCAGAGGACTGGATGATGCATCATCGCTTATTTTCTGAACGACCTCATATACATTCATGTATTCCTTGCTGGCATCTTCATTGGAAGCATCATACTGAACATCAGATGTGAATACAGCCGTGATATTCTTTCCGTCTTTCTCACCTACAACAGCGCCCGGCATTATTTCCAGAGTCTGATCATCTTTCGGCAGCACCTTGAGAGTAAAGAGCGTACCGCCCAGATCTGCATCTTTTGCTGCCTTATTATAGAATACGATCTCTTCAGGACTTACTACTTCATAGTCCCAGCTCGCTCCGTCAGGAAGAGTCAGAGTGAATAAATCACTTTCAACTGTTCCCTCGCCTGTCTCACTGTCATCACTGCGTGTAATGTTTGCGCTCAGATCGATGCCTGAATCCGATGTTTCTGCAGTTTCTTCTGTTGTTTCAGCTGCAGTATCTTCAGGAGCTGCCTCCTCAGAACTGCCTCCTCCGCATGCAGTAAGACCTATGCATGAAACAGCCAGCACGATCGCAAATAAGATACTCAGATATTTTTTCATTGCTTCTTTCCTCTCTTCCTTTTATTCCTATCATCTCTGTATTAAACAATATCGAAATGTTTATTAACGGCCGTTATACTGAATACACATCATGGTCAGATCATCGAACTGAGGCGCATTCCCCTGGAACTCTAACACGGCCTCTTTCACACTCGTGAGGATCTGTTCCGGTGTACCGTCTTTGACCTCATTCAGTGTTTCCACAGCTCTTTCCAGTCCGAAGAATTCCTCGTCTTCGCTCTGAGCTTCTGCAAGACCATCTGTATATACGAAGAGTTTGGATCCCGGTTTCATCTGTATATCATAATTCGAATATGGCACATCCTCCATACCGCCTACGACAAATCCGTGTCTATCCCTGATAACTTCAAAATCACCGCCCTCATGCATGATGACAGGATACTCATGACCGGCATTTGAAGCTGTCATCACTCCGGTCCTCAGATCCAGTATACCGATCCATACAGTCACAAACATTTCCAGAGTGTTATTGTAGCAGGCCTGATTATTAACAGTTTCAAGCGCCTTAGCCGGATCCATCACAGCTCTGATCTGGTGCCTCAGAAGCATCTGCGATACCATCATGAACAGCGCAGCAGGTATTCCCTTTCCTGAAACATCGGCTATCACCACTGCAAGATGATCGTCATCCAGCATTAATATATCAAAGAAATCTCCTCCTACTTCTCTGGCCGGGGTCATCGATGCATAGATATCAAAATCCTTATGATCCGGATAAAGAGGGAATGATCCCGGAAGAGCCGATTCCTGTATCCTTGCAGCAAGATTCAGCTCTGTATTGATCCTTTCTTTTTCTGCTGTTACGCGGGTAAGATTGATCTCATACTCTGCAAGGCTGTTTTCCATATCTGTCATAGCCATGCTGAGCTCTTCTATCTCATCACCTGTTTTTATATTAAGCTTGCTGAAATGATCTGTGCTTGATATTCCGGACATTTTGTCGTTCGCATATCCGCTTGCGGCACTGGCCATCTCCTCAATAGGTGTTACTACATTCTTCTTTATCCTGTAAACTGCGACCAGCGATCCTATTCCGATAGCAACAACCAGAAGATTTAAATATCTGAACAGGAATATCATGCTCATTTCCCGAAGTGCTTCCAGTGTCTCGTCAAGAATGATCATAATCGTATAGTCACCATCTTTATACAATGTATGAGCACCGGTTACTCTCCAGCCATACTGTCCTAATTTTGTGACCGTTGCCTGATAATCACCTCTGATACCCAGCATCCTATACAATTTGTCATCTCCGGTTCCGTTCAGGAAGATCTGTATATCACGTTCGGAATAATCATCCCAGGTTCCCGGCCAGCAGAATGACTCCGGGTTTTCATCTGAATCAATAAGATATATCATGCGGTTGGTTCTGTCATCTATAGCCACAATAAGAGCATTTCTCAGACCGATCCTGTCCCGCATTCTGCGCATCTCAAACTGGATATCACGGAAGTAAGCATCCATCGTATTGCTAAAGGCTTTATGATAGGATCTGTTGTTGCCGTCCTTCTTAACTCTGTCAGGAATACTGTCATAAATGCCGAGGATATTACCGACCGTTTGCTTCACTTCACGCATATCAAGTACACCGGCTTCAGCCGCTGCATTCTGACACAAAGAATTGCTGTAGCTCATAACTGCAGAAGAAACATGCATCACAGCACCTGCTAACAGCAAAACAATGCCTATAAAAGTTGTGATAAGCACGACATTTATCATTGTTTTGAAGGTGAGACCATGTCTTGTTTTCTGAAGAAGGCTCATCTCCCTGACAGTCTTTTTCATATTCCGGTTCCTTATCCTTAATTTGACCTAAAGCACCATTAATTTGAATCTTATTCGCCTTTACACGAATTCATTGTAACATATTCAGGTCACACTCTGCTCATATCGTTTAATATTTTTCTGTCGAGAAGGCCTTCCCTGCTTGCAGTAATCAGGGCGCAGGCTACATCTCCCGTAGTATTCGACATTGCGTCAAACATATCCAGGACAGGATCTATAGCCAGAATCAGTCCTATTGAACCTACAGGCACGCCAAGCTGTGTAAGTACAATACCGAGACAGACAAGTCCTGCGCCTGGAACGCCGGGGCATCCGAGAGACAGCAGTATTATCGTTATCATGAGAGTCGGAACCATAGAAGGCGTTACAGTTACCCCGTACATTTTGGCCAGATACAATCCCTGCAGAATAAGGCTGATGCAGGTTCCGTCCATATTTATGGTTGCTCCAAGAGGTATGGAGAAATTACAGACCTTGGGTGATATCCCCAGCTTTTCCGTACATGTACTTAAATTGACAGGCATGGCAGCAGAGCTTGAACTGAGTGTAAAGCTTGTCAGCATTCCCTCTTTGTTCTTCCTGTAAAATGTCAGAGGATTTACCCTGCCCAGAACCAATACAAGCACGCCGTAGATCATGAGCATGATAAATATTTCAAGCAAATTAGTCGCAGCATATCCGAGCAGCGACAGGAACGATGATCCGCCCAGTTTGATAAGCATCATAGATACAGAGCAGAATACCGCAATCGGAATAAACTTTGCGATCATCGTTGTTATTGTCAGGAAGAGCGAGTTGCAGGCCTCAAAAAACTGATTTAGCACCGGCGTGTACTTTCCTATCTTCCCAAGCGCGATACCTATCATCACTGCAAGGAATATCAGCTGCAGTGTATTCGCCTCAAGAAAAGGCCGGACAATATTTGAAGGCACAATATTTATTATGGTATTCAGCAGTGAAGTGTCTATATCCGTATTTACTTCAACAGACTGCACGCCTGTCATTGCAAGTCCTGCTCCGAATTTCCCCGGGCTGCAGAGAGTGGTAACACCGTATGCCATTACGACAGCTAACACAGTCGTCAGCAGATACAGAGACATGATCCTAATGCCTATTCTGCCGAGCTCTGCCAGATTCCCGAATCCGGATATACATGTGACTATCGAGAAGAATACTACCGGAGCAATTACTATCCTGAGAGCATTCATAAACATTGTACTGACCGGTGAAAGAAGATACTCACATACCCCTGCAGCAGCTGCTTCAGGCATACAAAATTTGACCACGAGTCCGAACAGTATCCCGAGGACCAGGGCGGCAATTGTAAGCTTCGTAGAAGTAACCTCTGAATCTCCGAGGCTGATCCGTACTCTGTTTATCCCTTTATTGCAGCTGTATTTGAGGTTTTCTCCATGAGACCTCAGGATTATGGATCTTATAATATACTCAGCCTCATCATCATCCAGATCATCAGATAATCTGCTTTCATCCCCGAACAGATCAAACTCATTTCCCTTGGCGCTGATTGTGATAATGGTATCGCCGATCATCTTTTTGACCTGAATTCTGATCTCACCATCACCCGTTGAATTCTCTATCAGAAAAGCTGTCATCTCTTCGGAGAGAAGTTCAGCCCTGAACGCATAATTTGCTTCGATTCCGATAGTTTCAAGTTCAGATTCAATAAATGTCATGCACTTTGTAATGCAATCAGCATCCTTAACATTAAATGCAGTCCTATTATTGTAGATTCTCTTTTTCCTTTTGTTCAAAGCACGCTCCCGCATCAACTACATGTATTCAACCACTCCTGAGAGCATCAGTGGGGGATTGTTACCCACCACTGATGGTCGAAAATGGAACCCGCCGCCTAAGAGGCGGGGGACATCCGGTGTCTGTTATTTTTACAGCTTAAAAAAGCAGTCATAATGCACACACATCCTATATATACTCATTTATCTCTTCAATTGCAGATTCTGTAAAGTATTGTATCACATTTCAGGCAAATAACAAAAAAGGGCGCCAGCAATGCTGGCGCTCTATGTCTGCAGTAATAATTCTTTATTACTTTGTGAAATTCTGTCTGAGAGTCTCGGCATTCTCCTCGCGGAGTTTTTCTCTTGCCTGTCTTGCCATCTCATCCTGCATCTTATAAGCTTCATCAACTTCTGCAGCTACTGCCTTTGCGTCGAAACGTGCGATAACAGTATCGTAAGCTGACAGTCTGCCGTCAAGAGCCTCTTCTGTCTCTTCGTCTGTGATAGCTATGATAGCAACCGTATCATCATCAAGCTTATCTGCGATCTGCTCAAGCATAGATGCTCCGTATGCAGCATTGCTTGCATCAGAACTCATTCCGATCAGCGAACCGGTGCTTAATCCGAGAAGCATTCCTATAGGGCCGGCAAGTGCACCGACAACCATTCCTACAATTCCTCCTACAGCTGTACCCTTTGAGGTATCAGCGCCGGTATCAAATCCGTCAAGGAGACGGCAGGCGCCGTTTTCTTTCTTGACCAAAGCTGCCGCAGAAACAAGATATGTTGCTCCTGATGCTGTCTGTCTCAATTCGGTAAGAGCCTTATATGCTTCGCTCTCAACATTAAATACTGCTACTACTACATTCTTGTCAACGTTCTTTTTGTCCATGATAAATTTCCCCTTTTAAATAAACTATACTCATCCGGACAATTTCCGGACAACTGCAGATATTATAACACAGCAATCAATTAATTTCATCAAAATAGCTTAAAAGCAGCTTAACTATCTGCTGTCCGTGCCATACCTGTTCTTAAAGCGGTCCTTATCCTTGTACATCTCCTCATCTGCGCGTCTGAAAACGAATTCAGCCGTACTGTCTACAGATGCGTTTTCCGCCATGCCGACAGCAGCAGAATATCTGAGCCACGGAGAGACGCCTTCCTGTTCATATGTTTTTTTAAAATCCGACCTGAGCTGACTGACCAGTGCCATTCGGTTTTCATAATCCGTTCCCATCAGAACAGCCACAAACTCATCTCCTCCTACCCTGAAAACAGGCGAATGCTTGAATGTTTCGCATACCATGTGGCAGCAGCCCTTTATGTAGACATCACCGGATCTGTGTCCGTAGTCGTCATTGATATGTTTGAGCCTGTTTATATCGACCATTACGATGGCGAAATATATATCGGATTCTCTCATCTTCCGGTTCAGCTCATCCATCTTCTTTATATATGCAGTCTTGTTGCCGACACCGGTCAGTGCATCCGTGTTGGATTCTATACTCAGCATATCGATCTGCTCATCCTTGTGTCTCAGATCATCCTCAGCCTTCTTTTTGTCTTCCTGAAGTGCGAACATGTTCCTCAGATAATCGATGATATGGATCTGCATATCCCGTATGCCATTATATATCTCGCCTATCTCATCGTTGTTTTTTATATCGATATCGATCACTCCGGCTTCCTCATAGCTGAGTGTTTCGGAAGGAGTGAACTCCTTCATTGCTCTTGTCATACTGTTCAGCGGCTTTACAATGATTCTGCTGACAAACATGATCGCAGCTGCAAGCACCAGAGAAGTGAAAACCAGCGCACCGACTATCAGGACGATCAGCAGTTTCTGACGTTCTGACATGACATCATCCATGCCTATATCGCATCCCACTATGCATACGCATTCACCATCCGATGAATAGACCGGTTTGAAATCGGAACAGAGCCATCCCCAGTCCCCGTTGGAGATCGTCGGCTCAGGAAGGTCGGAAATATCCATCCCGCGCAGCTCAGCTTCCCGCTCCTCATAGTAACCGGTCTCATAAAGAGGAGTAGTCTCATCATCTACAAGGTACATATCATACTCAGCATTCGCATCACCGTGAGCAACGATATACAGATACTTGATTCCTTTCATGTTATCAAGATACGTGCTGATCCTGTCGCGTGTCATGCTGTATTTTTCCCAAAGGCCTTTATCCCGCAGATAATCCTCGATCAGAGCTTCATTGTCTTCGGCTTCGGCTTTTTCACGGAGAGCCTGGAATTCGTCTGATTCAGCAACTTTGCGAAGTTCCTTCAGAAAGTCGCCGTCGACCATGGTAGCAAAATTGCGTGCGTTGTCAGCCGTGTTGCTTTTATAATACCGGTCGATCTGATCCGCCGCTTCTGTCCTGAATGCGATCGCAGATGTTCCCATAGCCACCGCCAGCATAGTAACGACAATGAATATATTCATTTTCTTCCTTATCGAAAAGTATCTTTTCTTCGTACCCATAGCAAATCCCTCTACACCTTTTTCAGAAAACATTATCTTCCTTCCAGAGTTATCCTCGTGGAATTCATCCCCAGTATATAATCATGTTCAATTTTTGATGATATATTTTTAAGAATGAGCATATTCTCATGCAGTCGTTCATCATTTTCCTCCATCGGATCAAAGCTTTTGCCAAGTGTCCTGAAATCGATTTCCACACAGCCATGGTTTATACGGACCAGCACATCCGAATAACTGCTGCTGTTCAGCCGTGCGGATGCATTGACAGCAATCTCCTCCACCGCCAGCGATGCAAGAACTGCATCTTTTGTATCCATGCCCAGATCCAGGCAAATCTCCTGCAGTTTACCGCTTATAGCGGATATATCCTCCGATTCCCCGGAAATAGTAACATCCATTACAGGTTTCACATCTTCGTCATGCTCGATCAGCAGCGGCCCGTTGAGCCTGCCGCCTGAACGCGGGGCAAAATACAGATTGCAGACCAGCGTCACGAGCAAAAGCACAGCTGCAGACAGCGGGAAAGCGAACCAGAGTCCGGTGATTCCCATGAAAATGCTCATTGTATATGCAAGCAGGATGATAAGCACAAAGCTGTCCAGAGCGCTCAATACACTTGCATAGACTGTCAGTCCGATCACTTTCAGATAGCGGTAATATACGACTACTACACATCTCGGAATAAGGGACAGCGAATAGATACGAAGTGCAGTAATGGATAACGCAAGCTCTGCAGTTTTGGTAATATTATAAAGTGCGGCTGTCTGTGATGCAAATAATATGAAAAAGGCGGTACCTGCAACGGAAATCGCAAAGGTCCAGATCAGCGATGTTTTCAGTATCCCCGCTTCACCCTTGTAATCACGCTGTCCGTGCAGTACAGCCAGCAAAGGAACCGAAGCTCCTATTACGGCTCCAACGAAAACAGAGATAATAGAGTTAGCCTGCATACAAAGAGAGAATGCCACAACGCCTGCAGAACCGGCGATCGACATAGCAAGACTGTTGATAACAGCAAACTGTATTCCCAGTCCGAGCTGGTTCAGTGCTTCAGACATGCCGAAACGGAACACATCATTCATCACTTTTAAGGATCCGGCTATATCCCGACAGACATAAAGCTTCACCCTGCGGCGCAGCAAAGCGATCAGCATGACTAAAGCAGCACATATATATCCGGTCATGGTTGCATAAGCAGCACCTTCCACTCCCATGTGAAAGAAGCGGATATATGCATAGTCCATGATAATATTGATAACATTAGCAATCACATTTAATATCATTGCTAATTTCGGATATCCGGCTGAAGGGAGAAAGCAGGCAGCTGTGAGCGTCACAACGATAAAAGGCGAGGAAATAAACAGGATAGTCAGATATTTCGTGAAAGGAATAATCAGATCCGGATCACTGCACAGCGCTCCGGCGATCGGTCCGGTGATAGCAACACATAAAAACAGCAACAGTCCGGCAGCTAATGCCGCGACCATTGAACCGGTAAAGCTCTTTCCGGCAGTGTCATGATCACGATTGCCTTCAGCGATAGCATATGCTGTCGCTCCTCCGTCACCAAACAGAACGCTGACAGCAGACATAGTCAGCATAACCGGCACTCCAATATTGATAATTGCAAGTGCTTCACTTCCGAGAAGATTTGAGACAAGCATGCTGTCCACGAACTCATTCAGTGAGACAGCGGCCGTTGTGATCATAGTCGGTATCAGATATTGTATAAATTTACGCTTTAGAAGACGGTTTGACCTTTCCATTTCATGCTTTTTTATGATACCGTCGCAACCAGCATTCCCGCTTCGGATGCAGACGGCAGTTCTATAATCATTCCGGATACCTTGAACAGTATTTCCATGCCTTCAATGCCGTACGGCAGATTACGGTATGTCGATTCAGGTACAAGTATGTGGCCTCCAACCCGGATCTTATCCATGAAAACAAATATCAGCTGAATAACGCTTTCAAGATCCGCAAATGATTTCGGTCTCGAAAGATCAAGTATTCCATATTCAAAGCTGTCATACGCCCCTGAAAGAGTGGACGTCGTGACTACTGTTGCGTTTTCAACTTTATCCAGAGTATCACTTAATATCAGTGTTGCTCCGTGGATTCCTTCGGTATCAATGTATTCCCTTACACTCGCTGCGTGGACTGCATCATCCTGTCCGCTGTCTGTCACTTCTCCATACGACCAGTCCTGATACAGTATGCGGGGATATTTAGTCTCGAGCAGGCGCAGCAGATCACAATCCTCCCTGACCTGCAATTCATCATCATGGACCAGATATACCAGGCCGGCCTCCGTCTCCATATCCCTCGTTTGAGGAAGGAAGTCGGTCTTTCCTATCATGCCATACGATGCGGAGTAGAAGCTTTTCAGCCTTCTGCAGATCTGCAGTATCGGCGCTGTCTTCACTTCCGTATCACTGAAAAGCACCATATCCTTGCTGATACCGCAGCGATGCAGACGATACGGTTTCCTTGAATCCCTGAGGAATTTTTCACGGTCAAGATAAGCATCGAGAGCGACATCGGTCTCATGATGCCCGACTACCAGCTCTGAGTATTTCCGGTCGAGTCCTCCGCCCATCGGACGGCAGTTCACCTCGATCAGAACAGGACCGTTCTCGTCGACCATATATTCGCCATGCACCGGACCGTACTTTATGCCTATCGCATCAGCCACCTCGCATGCATAATTCAGCAGCCTTGAATGACCTACTCCGAGCTTTGAAATATATCTGAAATAACTGTATGCATTTGATCCGTTGCTGAGTCTGTGCTTTTCATACATACCAACAGAAGAGATGCGGTGCATTCCCTCGCATGATACCGTATTAACGACATATTCAGTACCGTAGATGCGTTCCTGCACAAGAACACAGGGTTTACTGAAACCGTTGTTCAATGCTTCAGTAAAGTGATGATGAACCGCATCGAGCATTTCTTCCTCTCCGCAGCACAGATATACACCTGTCGATCCGGCTCCGCGTATCGGTTTTACGACAACACTGTCCTTGCCGAGTTCTCTGTAAAAGCGTATTGCCTCTTCTTCCGAATATACAGCTTTTCCTCGAACATAGCGGATACCGTAGTCTCTGAGAGCCTCTTGCATTGCCTGTTTTCTGGTCATAGCGGCAATACGTTCCTTTGGATTGCCGGGCAGTCCAAGATCTGCTGCCAGACGGGTCGCCAGAGTGACGCCGTAATCACTGCCGGGTATTACTGCCACCGGATCATATTCCCTGACCTGCCTCAGCACTTCCTCGTAATCATCATTCTCCGGAATGATCCGGAATCTCTTGCTCAGCCGGCGGGAGACAGGAATTCGATCTTCCCTGAGCTCTTTCGCATACGGAAATTCGGAGTACGAAGCTTCCAGCAGAACCGGCTCATAACCACGCACCAGAACATCATCAATATAATTGATGCCGGTGGACATATATTCACAGATAATAATCTTTTTACTCATAATCTATTTATTACTGATAAAAAATTGTGAAACCGAAACCATTAGCACTGTTTTAAAAAAATCATACCAAAAAGGCATACTTATTTCAATTTGTCACATCAACTACGCAGTTTATATTATCCGGTCTACTCATCTCTCAGTCTCATTCCCCTTTTTTCAATATTCTTTTAGATTTTTACCTGATATCCGGCTGATTCAAAAGGCCTTCAAGTGTTTCAAACAATACATCCGGTTCTACAGGTTTGCTCAGATGAGCATTCAGTCCCGCCTGCATACTCTGCTGAACATCCTCATCAAAGGCGTTTGCCGTTAATGCTATAATAGGAATACTCTTTGCGTCAGATCTGTCAGCGGCCCTGATTCTGCGGGTCGCCTCAAGTCCATCCATTTCAGGCATACGCATATCCATCAGAATAGCATCATAATAGCCTTCCTCATGTTCTTCAAACATCTCTACAGCGATACGTCCGTTTTCTGCGTGATCCACCTGTATCTCTCGCATTGAGAGGATCAGGATCATAATTTCGACATTTACCGCTACATCTTCCGCAAGCAGTATTCTGCGACATTTGAGATCCGCCTTTTCGCGTACGAGCTTCGGATTCTTCTTTTTGAATGCCTTTCTGAACTCATCAAGTACGGTCCCGGCGAAGAGAGGTTTTGCAACAAATGTATCCACACCTGCCGTCTTAGCTTCATCTTCAATTTCATCCCAATTATATGATGTAAGTATGATCACCGGAGTTTCGATGCCTACAGCATCACGGATCTGCCGGGTCGTTTCCATACCGTCCATGTCAGGCATACGCCAGTCAACCAGTATCAGATTATAAGGTTCACGCCTGGCCTGACGAACCTTCACCATCTGCAGACCTTCTGCACCGGACAAAGCTTTTTCGCAGTTCACACCGACCTGTCCAAGTACAAGCTGCGCATGTTCACAGTCGATCGGATCATCATCGATAACCAGCACGCACAGTTCACCCGGATCCGGAACACTATCCTCTTCTTCGATGTCATTGCGTTCGCAGTCGATCAGCGTTATCGTGACAGTAAAAGTCGTTCCTTTGTTCTTTTCACTCTCGACCGAGATCGTTCCGTTCATCAGATCAATGATGTTCCTGGTTATGGCCATACCCAGACCTGTGCTTCCATAACGGCTTGTGCTGGATGAATCCTCCTGACTGAATGCATCAAACAGCTTAGGCAGATAATCCTGACTCATCCCGATACCTGTATCGCTGATGGTAAAACGGATCGTGGATTTTCCATTGAATCGTGCGATCGCCTCCACAACAAGTGTTACATTACCGCCCGGCGGCGTAAACTTGACCGCATTTCCCAGGATATTGATCATAACCTGCCGCAGCTTCATATCATCGCCGATATAATAATCGTCGACCGCGCCTTTCACACGGCATTCGTACTTAATTCCCTTATCCCTGCACTGGCCGCCTATGATCGTATTGACCTGTGCCAGTGTCTTTGCAAAAGAAAATTCCTCATTCTTTATGTTCATTCGGCCGGATTCGATGCGGCTCATATCAAGAATGTCGTTAATTATGCTGAGCAGATGCTGAGCTGACAGTCCTATCTTCTCAATATACTCCCGTGTCGTATCAGATATGCCGGGATCATTCAGTGCTATTCTGTCAAGTCCGATGATCGCATTCATCGGGGTGCGTATCTCATGGCTCATATTAGACAGAAAAGCCGTCTTTGCCTTGTTGGCCTGATTAGCCTCTTCCAGCGCAATACTCAGCGATTCCCTCTGCTGAGCCAGTTCCTGCATCATTTCCTTTTGTTTGCTGATGTCTAAGAACACACCTATATAAGTGACAGGCGAACCATCAGCACGGCGTGTAGGTTTACCGACAGCCCGATACCAGCGATACCCTCTGTTAGCGGTAAGCAGACGATACTCTACATCATATGTCTTCCGTCCTGTGTAGTCTCGTATGGTATCATTAAATTCCTTCATTACATGCTCCCGGTCATCAGGATGCAGCAGATCGGACCAGGACTCCAGTACATCAGGAAAGTCATCAGTATTACGATAACCGAGCATTCTGCGGAATTCGTCGCTCCAGTTGACACGTACAATCGCGCCCGATTCATCAAAATTCATTGTCCATTTGCCGGATCCGAGCATTTCATGAATGGTGTTCAGAGATTCAGCTTCATTTTGCAGTTCAAGGTACAGAGCATCATGTTCCTTCTCCTTTGTAATGTCTATGGTCACGCCTCTGTACTGCATCGGCCTGCCTTCAGGATCACGTGTCAGTATGCCCTTGCTTCGTAACCACCGGACCGAACCGTCCTTTCTGCAAAAGCGGAAATCATAGCCCGATGTGTACATGACATTTTTATCAAAAACACCGGCCGTCATGTTATCAATAACTGCATCCCTGTCTTCCGGATAAATACCCAGAATGAATGGATTCAGTTCGTTCGGGAAATCATTTTTGTCACTGTAACCCATCAGTCTGCGGAATCCATCGCCCCATTGTACGGATACCGGAGAGCCATCCGGTGCAAATCTTATATCCCAGCTCCCGGCCTCAGTCAGATCGGTAAAAAGACGTATTGTAGCGGCCTGTTCTTCTGTTATATTTCTGTCCTTTTCATCATCTATCCGGTCCATAATAAACTCCCGCAAATGCAAATCTATTATTTATTCTTTCAGCTGATCTCCGATAAACAGTTAAATGCCTCACCGTATGATATCACCCGGAATTACAGCTTTGCACTCATGCGGCAGGAGAGAATAATAAACATCTTCAACCCGGTTCGCAAATTGCTGCTTGCTGTACTTTAACGCATTTCTTCTGCTTATCTCAGACGCTTTCTCACGAAATTCATCGCCTTTTACGCACTGTTCAAATGCCTTTTCAAATCCTTCCATCGTTTCATAGCAGAATCCGTTTTCGTTCTCATCTATTACTCCCCGCAGACAGGCATCCCTGTGACAGATCAAAGGCAGACCGTTTGCAGCTGCTTCAATATACACCAGCCCCTGGGTTTCACTTGTAGATGCGCTGACAAAAACATCTGAGATCTGGTAATATGCATGAACATCCTTCGGATCGACCGCTCCTGTAAAGATCACGTTCTTTTCAAGACTGAGATGACTGACCCATCTTTCCAGATCTTTCCTGTCCGGCCCGTCTCCGACAATCAGCAGAATCGTGTCCGGATTTTCATCTATTACCATAGAAATGCCTATCAGCAGCTCATCGATATTTTTCTCTTTTCCGAGTCTTCCGATACTGATGAGTACAAATGCATGCTCACTGATACCCATAGCTCTGCGCAGCTCACTTTTCTTTTCTGCGGAAAAAGTTTCAAGATGCTTGTCGATATCAATTCCCGAAGGAATGATCCGTATTTCCTGATCCATTCCATAGCCTTTGAGTATCGAAAACAGCTTCTGCGATGGTGCAATTATGGTTCTGACCTCTTTCAGACGTTTTTTTGACAGCAGCTTTACAATCTTTTTATTAGCAGCCGCCGGTATTCCCAGATAACCGACATAGCGTTCATATAAAGTGTGGTAAGTATGTACGATCGGTGCATCGCATTGCCCTGAAATCAGTTTTGCATACATAAAGGAAAAGAACTCACACTGACTGTGTATGATATCCGGACACCATTGTATCAGTTCATTCAGAATACGATTCTTATGCGAAAAAGCTCCGCGAACTCCCGGATAAACTTTATTTAACGAAAAAGAGCCAATGTAGTACACATTTTCCTGTATGTAGCTCGAGGAATCATCGGACAAAGTCAGGATTCTTACATCGTGTCCCTTCTTACGGAGCTCTTCTGTCAAATTTATGACCGATGTTACTACACCGTTAGTTTTTACAGTATATAAATCAGTAGTAATTAGGATTTTCATTATTATAATCTGTGCCGCAACTATTACCTTTTGCGTTCAATTATCGATTCTCCTGTATTTGGCCACTCAGCTTCTCATATTCATTTACCGGCATAGGTTTGTAGAAATAATAGCCCTGCATCTCATCACAGCCGATATTCTTCAGGAAATCGGCCTGAGCTTCAGTCTCAACACCCTCTGCTATCATATTCATGCCCAGCTCGTTTATCATACGTGTTATATTCCGTACAATTATGCGGGATTTCTCCCGATCTCCCGATGCAGTCAGGAAGTGCAGATCCAGCTTGATCCTGTCCACCGGCACCTCCTTAAGCATGTGCAGCGAAGAGTATCCGCTCCCGAAATCATCCATTTCCACCTGAAATCCCAGTGTTCTCAATTTTTCTGTTGTGCTTATCAGTATTTCCGGATTTTCAACATAGGCAGTTTCGGTGATCTCAATATGGAGCTGATCAGGAGTCAGATCGTAAGTCCTGACCAGATTAAGGAAATGATCGCTTATATCCCTGTCATCCCGGATATCATCACGGGATACATTTACGGAAACCGATCTGTGTTCTCCCTGCTCATTCCATCTGTGCAGATCCCTGCAAACGCTTTCCCATACGAAAGTATCCAGATCAAATATCAGTCCTGCTTCCTCCAGCGTAGAAATGAAGTCAAACGGATACAGCCATCCCAGTTTTGTATGATCCCATCTGCACAGGGCTTCCGCTCCTGTGATCATTTTTGTCTCATAATTGACCTGCGGCTGATACCAGACCTGTATATCTCCGGCCCTGATCGCAGCAGGAAGATAATTGATGATCTCAGCTATCCTCTTACCTTTATCCCATTGCTCAGGGTTATAAAACTCAAAGGCGCCCTTGCGGCTGTCTCTGACCCTTTTCTCTGCAACGCGGGCAAGATCAAGCATATGATCAACATCGATATTCCTGAAGTCCTTCGGTGTCAGAACATAAATGCCGCTGCATATCTGGACTCTGTACTCTTTTCCCTGATCTATAAAGAAATCATGAACAGGCGTAAGTACATTTATTTCGTCTTCGCGCATCCGTTCCTCTTCTACTATATGGCGGAGAACGGCAAAATGATCTGCATCTATCCTTCCGATTGCCTCGTCCTCCTCAGACAGATTTTCGGCAGAACGCTCTGCCCAGAACTTAAGGAGTTCATCCCCGGCCTCCCGCCCGAGACTGTCATTTATAAACTTGAAATCCCTTATATTGTTATAAGACAGGAAATAAGGTGCATCCGGATGCGTACGAAGCAGTTCCTCCACCCGTTTGCGGAATCCGTTCATGTTGTAGAGACCGGTCATAGGATCGTAATCCATCAGCTGACGCATTTTTTCCTCATGTGATTTCTTTACGGCACGTATCCTCTGCACCGTGATTACAGCCAGCAGAATAACCAGAATAATGCTCATAATGATTGCCAGACCGTATTGGTAAATATAATCGGAAAGGTCATACTGATACAGCTTTCTGGAGGTGTGGTCCAGAATAACAGCCTGTCTCTGTGTGTCACTCAGCGAAGCGATACCTTTGTTCAGGCGGGCAATTATCGCCTGTCCCTCCGGAGTATCCGGCGTACCGGCGCGGAAATCCATAGAGAACATTGCTGTCGGCTGCACTGTAAGATCACTGTAGGAAGGTTTCTGCAGTACATAACTCCATACATATGAGTTGTGCAGCAGTGCGTCCACCTCACCGGAGCGAAGCGCCTTTACACATTCAGGCATGGTCTCGTAAAGACTTATCTCCATCCCCGGATACATCTGTCGTACAGTCTCTGCACCGGCCGCAAGCGAGCTCAGCATTCCTACATGCAGATCGTTAAACTTCCGTATCGACCTGCTGTCGGCAGTCACAAGTGTAAACGGAGTCCGCATAATATTATCCGAAACGATACTCGCCTTCCCCGAGCTGCTTGGGATAGCACTTCCGAAAGGCATTATCAGATCGTACGAGGGATTGTCAAGTGCATCTTTGAGAGTTTCCTCCTCTACAGCCTTAAAAGAAACACTGTAACCTGCATTCTCCGCCGCAAGACGCATCAGATCCGTACCTATGCCTGTGATCTCTTTTGTGTCCGCATTCAAATAAAAAACAGGACAACGATCTGTCGGAACTCCTACAATCAAAGAGTCACCGGCTTCCTCTCCTGAAGCAGCCAAAGCAGGCAAAGTACTGATAGAAAATGCAAAAACAACTGCAGCAATGCATATAATAATACCGATGCTGACAGTCAGTGATGTGATTTTTGTACGAAATGAATTCACCCGAAGGAGTTCTCCTCTCTCTGCAGACATTATGCAGTATAAATAATGCCGTCTCATTAATTATACAAAAAATAATTTATAAAGCGGCATTTGTTTTATTAATTGTATCATACAATGCAGCTCTTAACATAAAAAAAAATAACAGACACCGGATGTCCCCCGCCTCTCAGGCGGCGGGTTCCATTTTCGACCATCAGTGGTGGGTAACAATCCCCCACTGATGCCACTGATGCTCTCAGGAGCTGAAGCTCCCGGTGTCTGTTGACGGCGTCGCTCGCTCCAATCAAGCGAGCTTGTTGGAGCTTTGCTCCTGGTTGAATCACCTCATATCTGCGTATAAATATAGTTACAAAGACCTTGTATTTTATCACTTGATTTATGATAGAATAGCCTTAATGCTTTTTGCAGCTTAGTTTTTCTCACAAAATCAGGGAGGTTTTAACAAAGGTGATAAAGAATCGACAGTTCTATGCAAGGATGAGATCGATCGGAGTATGTCTTGCTCTGGCGGCAGTTCTGATGCTTTCGTGCTCTTTCGTGTTTGCCGGCGGCAGCGCAGATGAAGGCGAAGCCGCTGCGGATATGAGTATCGAAGATTTCAGCGACAAAACAATAGGTGTGCAGACAGGAAGTATTTTTGACAAAATGATCGCTGAGGTGATGCCTGATGCAAAAATAGCATATTTCAGTACTTTCACAGATGAGATCAATGCCCTCAAGGCTAAGAAGATCGACGGGATATGCGGTACGGAATCAACTATAAGGGAACTCATGAAGCAGAACGGGGACATATCCCTGACGAAAGATTCTATGGGCGAGTTTGGTACCTGCTTCCTTTTCCCGAAGAACGAAAAAGGTGAAGTTCTTGTCGGACAGATGGATGCGTTTATTACCGGACTCGAGGAAAGCGGAGAACTCGCACATCTGCACGAAGTCTGGACCGGAAAAGACGAATCACTGAAAGTCATCGATGATTACAGCTCATTTCCTGCTGATAACGGCACACTGAAATTTGTTACCGAGGGTACATTCCCGCCATATGATTATTTTGCGGATAACGAGCTCGTGGGTTATGAGGTGGATCTGGCAGTCAGATTCTGCAAGGAATACGGCTACGGCATCGATCTTATTGATATGAACTTCGACGCCCTGATGCCTGCCATACAGTCGGGAAAGTGCGACTTCGGAGCGTCCGGAATCGCAGCTACTGAAGAGCGCAAAGAGAACGCCTATTTCTCAGTACCTGATTATTACGAACAGATAAAGATCGCCTATCTCAATGAATCTTCATCCAAAGGCGGAATAATAGCTTCGATCAAAAGCAGCTTCAATAAGACTTTCATACAGGAGAGCAGATACAAGCTCTTCATTCAGGGAATACTTACCACGATACTGATCACTGTGTGTTCGGTCATATTGGGTACTTTGCTTGGATTCCTGCTGTATCTCTGGTGCAGAAGAGGCGGATTTATCGCAAACAAAGTAACGGCATTCTGCGTCTGGCTCGTTCAGGGCCTCCCTGTAATCGTACTGCTGATGCTTCTTTACTATGTAGTACTGGGCAAAGTGTCGATCAGCGGTATGTGGGTATCGGTAATAGGATTCACTCTCGTGTTCGCGGCTGCCGTATACAGCATGATACTTGCCGGTGTCAGAGCTGTGGATGACGGTCAGACCGAGGCATCGTACGCGCTGGGCTTTACAGACAGAGAGACCTTCTTCGGCATCATACTGCCACAGGCGGCTCAGCATTTCATGCCGATGTATAAATCAGAGATCGTCAGCCTTATCAAAGCAACGGCTGTTGTCGGTTATATAGCGGTTCAGGATCTCACCAAGATGGGCGACATAGTCAGGAGCCGCACATACGAAGCATTCTTCCCTCTTGTCGCGGTGGCAGTGATATACTTTGTTATTTCTGCGATACTTACCGCGATAGTAAGCAGGATAACGCTCTCTGTCGATCCTGAAAAGAGAAGTGAAGCAAAAGTCCTGAAAGGGGTGAAAACAGATGATTGAATTCAGACATATGCAAAAGACATTCGGAACATCAACGGTCCTTAAGGATATAAACGCTACGGTAAATGAAGGTGACTCAATCGCTATCATCGGACCGTCAGGCACGGGCAAATCCACTCTGATGAGGTGTCTGAACTTTCTCGATCCTCCTACAGGCGGACAGATATTCGTTGACGGAGAGGAAATCACCGCTCCGGGCTGCAACATAAACAAGATGCGTCAGAAGATGGGCATGGTGTTCCAGTCATACAATCTCTTCAACCATATGACCGTTATAGAGAATATAATGTATGCCCCTGTCAAGCTGCTGGGACTCAGCAGGCAGGAGGCCTATGACAGAGGTATCGCCCTGCTTCGTCAGGTCGGACTTGCTGAGAGAGCACTGAAATATCCTTCCTCCCTCTCCGGAGGTCAGAAACAGCGTGTCGCCATCGCGCGTACGCTCGCAATGGATCCTGAGATAATACTTTTCGACGAACCTACAAGCGCACTCGATCCGACGATGGTAGGTGAAGTCGAAGCGGTAATCGAAGACCTCGCCAAAAGCGGCAAGACCATGATGATAGTAACTCACGAAATGCGTCTGGCCAAAAAAGTTTCAAATCGCGTGTTCTATATGGATGAGGGGATCATCTACGAGGACGGAAGCACCGAACAGGTCTTTGATAATCCGGTCAAAGATAAGACCCGCAGATTCGTAAGAAGACTCAAAGTGCTTGAACTCTTTGTTGACAGCAGGGATTATGACTTTGTCGGTGCTATAACCGATATCGAGCAGTACTGCTTCAAAAACAGGATACCTGATAAGCTCTGTTACGGCATTCGGTCTGTCATCGAAGAACTCTGCATTGCTATACTGCTGCCTGTGATTCCGGAGCCGAAAATAAATATAGTAACGGAGTATTCGGAGAAGCATCAGTCAGCATACATAACAGTCAGCTATCCGGGCAGTTACAGACCGGGCAACACAGACGACCGGCTGGCTCTTCAGCTGATCGATGTATTCAGCAGCTATCAAAGCTACGACTATGATGAAAAAACAGGGATGAGCACTGTCAAAATCAAGATATTCACTAAATAAAAAAATGCGGCTTGCACTGAAAGGTATCGTGCAGAGGCTGACAAACACCTCTCTCTCACTACATATCAAATAAAGCTTCCGTCCTTTATGCTGTAAGAGCCTTGAGGACGGAAGTCTGCGTCTCCTCCCTGTCAAAAAAAAGAGAATAAGGTCTTAAAGCTTCGTTCGTTTTCATCAACAGGGATCGATCTGACGTCCATATTATCTATCTTTACATATGTGCCTCTTTCGATAGCAATTATCACTTTGCTGATCTGTTCTTCGGTTCCCTGTATCTCCATCGTAACAGAACCACCCGGATCATTCCTGACCCAGCCGGTTGCACCATACATTTCCGCAGCCTGTCTTGCCCTGTATCTGAAGCCGACACCCTGCACCCATCCATAAAAAACTATATGCTGACGTATCTTCATATCAAATCCTATAATACTACATGACATAGCAAAAATATATATTTATCCGAATAATCGACAATAGTGTTTCATTTGACACTTGTTGTATAATTGAGACTGAATTTAATTCTGTTTTTTGTGAAATCTGATAATTGCAAAGGAGAAATCACAAAAGTGTCAGCGAAATTGATGAAGAATAATACTATGTGCGGAAACAAAAGAAGCAAAAGAATCAGAAGAGGCATTTGCCGGTTTATGCTGGTCGCTTTGCTTGTTTCGGCAGTCTTTGCGGTCGGCTTCAGTGCCTTTGCCGCAGATGATCCTGTTCCGGAGTTTAAGGATTATCCCGATCTTTCCGGAAAGAGAGTATCCATGCTTACGGGAGCACCCTTTGAGGATCTCGTACGCAGCAAGGTGCCGGACGTAGGCGAGTTCTCATACTACAACAGCATGGCGGATATGATACTGGCCCTGAGAAACGATATGACCGATGCGATCCTGATGAACAATGCAGTCGTTACCCTCGCCCTCAACCGGAATGAGGATATGGCTTTGTTCCCGAAAGACCTTCAGGACGGAGTGTTTGGTTTTGCCTTTTCCAAGGGAAGCACGATCAGGGATGAATGGCAGGATGCCTACGAAAGCATTCCGGAAAAGACCAAGAATGCGTTGTGGAAAAAATGGACAGGCTCCGATGAAGCGGCCAAGACCATGCCGAAACAGGACTGGCCGGGCAAGGGCGGTACCGTTAGGGCAGCTGTATGTGACTCGCTGGAGCCAATGAGTTATGTAGGTAAAGACGGAGAACTCAAAGGCTTTGACATTGAGATGATACTGCTCATAGCAAAGAAGCTCGATGTGCACGTGGAATTCACCGGCATGGAGTTCTCGGCAGTCATGGCTTCAATTGAATCGGAGAAGGCAGACATAGGAGCCGGCTCAATCATAGTCAGTGATGAGCGAAAGAAAGCTGCTGATTTTCTGGAATACTATCCTGCTGCCTTTGAGCTTATCGTAAGGGCAAAGCAGCCGGCAGGCACAGGCTCCGTCAATACCGCACAGAGAACAGAATACAAATCTCTTGACGATCTCAAAAACAAACGCATCGCAGCATTAAGCGGAGCAATACAGGGCCAGCTGGCAGAAGCAGCGATACCTACGGCAAAAGTCAGTTACTATAATACCCACTCTGACATGCTGGTGGCTATGAGACAGGGCAAGGAAGATGCCATGGTGAATCCGGATATGATCATCCGGTATATGATGATCGAGAATGACGATCTGACATATCTCAAGGATGAACCGCTTGCAGATCCGTTTGAGACGGGGGCCTTGTTCCCGAAAAGTGAAAAAGGTGATGCCCTGCGCGAGGAATTCAACGCATTCCTTAAGCAGATCAAATCCGATGGTACCATGGAAGAGCTGGACAGTATCTGGTATGGAAAGGACGAAAGCAAAAAAACTGTGAAGCAGCCATCGGATCTTCCTGCAACAAAAGGAACACTGCGTCTGGCAGCTGACAGAGGTACACCGCCGGCAGTGTATATCCTTGACAATCGTACAGCCGGTATGGATTATGATATCGTCGTACGCTTCTGTGAAGCGAATGGATACGGTCTCGAAGTCATTGATACAAATGTCGGAGGGATCGTTGATGCCGTCACTTCGAAAAAATGCGATCTTGCAATAGGCGCGATAGCCATTACCCCTGAAAGACAGGAGAGTGTCAACTTCTCAGATCCGATCTATGAGTGGAATTCCGTGATCGGATATCTCAAACCGGAAAATGATGATGAGTCAGTCTCATTTATAGCTTCGATCAAGGACAGCTTCAGGAAGACTTTTATAACGGAAGGACGCTGGAAACTCTTCCTTGCGGGCATCGCAACGACTCTGATCATCACCTTCCTTTCGATACTCTTCGGAAGCATACTGGGATTCATCATATTCATGCTCTGCAGGAAGAATAATCCGATTTCCCTGAGTATCACTCGTTTCTATGTATGGCTCATACAGGGAATGCCGGTTGTCGTCCTGCTCATGATTCTCTACTATATCGTATTCGCACGATCGGGAATCTCGGGAACAGCCGTATCCATCGTAGGCTTCACCCTGATATTTGCCGCTTCGGTATACGGCATGCTCAAGGCGGGAGTCAACGCGATCGACGGAGGACAGCTCGAGGCTGCCTATGCTCTCGGATATGCAGACAGAAGCGCTTTCTTCCGCATCATCCTGCCTCAGGCAATGCCGCACTTCATGCCGGCATACAAGGCACAGATCACTGCACTTATCAAGGCAACAGCTATTGTAGGATATGTTGCCGTTCAGGATCTGACAAAGGTTGGCGATCTGATCCGCAGCCGTACATACGAAGCCTTTTTCCCGCTGATAGCTGTGGCTGTGATATATTATATCCTGGCGGCCATACTGACCCGCATAGTAAACAAGATTGAGATCCGCATGGATCCGAGACAAAGAACACCTGAGGAAATTCTGGAAGGGACGGAATACAAATGATTGAACTGATTCATCTGGAAAAGAAATATGAAAACGCTGTGCCCCTGAGGGATGTGAATGTCGTGATCAATGATGGCGATGTGATTTCTATCATCGGCCCCTCAGGTACGGGCAAATCCACATTGATACGATGCATCGATCTGCTGGAACGTCCGACCGGAGGAAAGATAATCCTGGACGGAGAGGAGATCACGGCGCAGAACTACGATGTTACACTGGCCAGGCGCAAGATGGGAATGGTATTCCAGTCCTTCAATCTCTTCGGACATCTGACCGTAATCGAAAACCTGATGCAGCCGCAGATCGATATATTGAAAAAATCCAAGCCGGAAGCATACAAAACGGGGCTGGAACTGCTGAAACAGGTCGGCCTTGCAGGCAGAGAGCTGCAGTATCCGGAGCAGCTGTCAGGAGGACAAAAGCAGAGAGTGGCCATCGCCAGAACTCTTGCCATGGATCCTGAGGTCATCCTGTTTGATGAGCCTACCAGTGCACTGGATCCAACCATGGTGGGAGAAGTTCAGGCTGTAATACGCGATCTGACACACACAGGCAAGACCATGATGATCGTAACACATGAGCTCAATTTCGCCAGAGCTATATGCAACCGCGTCTTTTATATGGATGAGGGCGGGATCTATGAAGACGGACCTCCTGAACAGGTCTTTGATAACCCTCAGAAACAGGCGACGAGACGTTTCATACATAAGCTGAAGGTACTTGAACTTATGATCGGCGATGAAAACTTCGACTTCGTGGGCGTCGGAACGGATATAGACCGTTATTGTCTGCATAATGATGTGCCGCCTCGTACAAAATATCAAATCAGGCTTACCTTTGAAGAACTTGCCACCCAGATCCTGAGTGACGTGCTGAAGAAAACCCCTCTTCTGATGACCATAGAATACTCAGAGAGCAATGAGGAAGCTTCGATAACAGTTGAATACGATGGTGAGAAGTTCGACCCTGCAGACTCTGAAAACAGTCTGTCATATAAACTGCTCAAAGGGTCTCTCAAAGATTTGTCATACAATTATGATGCCGATGCTGAGCATCCTAACATAGTCAAAGCCATTATCCGGCAGTCCTGATTGAAAGCAGACAGCAATACAGACGGTACAAAGCCGTCATAGCGGGAAATAAATAAAAGTGTGTAAGTTACAGGCAGCGATACGATCGCCGGAACTTACACACTATTTTTATTGATACTGATAATTTGTATTCAGTCTTTTCTGTTTCGAAAAGAACTTCCGTCTGTTGATTTGAAATATTATCCGAGCAGTTTGTCTGATAATTTAGCCTTGACGACCTTCTTTGCAGGGATCTCGATCTCAGCTCCCGTCAGCGGGTTGCGGCCTGTTCTTGCCTTGCGCTCTGAAACCTCTGCTTTGAATGTGCCAGGGAATACGACTTTGTCGCCTGCTTTAAGTGCTTCAGCTGTTACCTCAAAGAATGCGTTTACTGCATTAGCAGCATCCTTTTTGCTCATTCCTGTCTTCTCTGCATATCTTACGATGAATTCTGCTTTTGTCATAACTGTAATCTCCGTTTCTGTATTTTAATATTAATCACCACAAGCGGTTCAATGATAAGGTACTGTATCATACAATAATTGTATCGTCAACATAGTTTTTGAAGATAAATAACTGTACGAAATTACGTAAGTACGTAATCAGCGGATCTTTAATTTGAAAGTCACAGTCTTCGATGCAGCTATATATTTTGAGTCGCCTGACGCGCTGACTTTGATCCTGATCTTATACGTTCCTTTCTTAAGGCCATTCTTTACAGTCAGCTTTCCTGTTTTCGTATTGATCCGGAACGACTTCGCGAAGCTCTTGCTGCCCTTCTTTGCCGATTCTATCGAGTAGCTGACAGTGCCCCTGCCCTTCTTTACGAATTTGATGACATTATTGACTTTCAAAGTCCGGCTGTGTTTCTTCAGACTGCTGTATTTCAGTCCTGCAGTTTTTGCTTTTACCGCAAGAGGGTTTTTTGAAAGACTGAGATTCTCTCTGAGCGCGGAAAGCTCATTATCAGTAAGTCCTATTTCTTTGAAATACCGCTCTGCCTCCGATGCAAGATCCGCCCCGGTAAGATCACTTAATCCGAACAGATTCTGAAGCGTTTTGTCCAGGTTCCTTCGGAGCAGGATGCCATATAAATCGTCGCCCTTTTCGACCTTGTAGTAATTAAAATATGTCTTCATGTAATCATCTGCGACCTCTTCATATGTCGCTCCCATTAAGCATTCGATCAATGCGCATACAATGCCCGTCCTGTCCTTTCCTTCGCGGCAGTGAACAGCATATACGCCCTTGTTGGAAACAAAATATCTCAGACCCTCAGCCAGCTTGTTCCTGAAGTCTTCAGTATTATAGTCCATCCCCATACTGAGTGCTATGTAATTTGTTTTGGAGAAATAGCTGCTTTTGTAGCCCGCATATTTCTTAGCATCGTCATATGAATCAGTCAGATTCATGACTACGGTCACACCGGCTTTTCTTAAAGCATTATCAGAATATTCATTTCGTTTATGATAATCGTCGAGAGGAGAAGATGTCCTGTAAAGAATTCCATCTCCGATGCCCGTTGTCCTGACCTCTCTGAAGTTTGCGAACTCTTCATCTGTCAGATCGCTGAAATCCATTCTTTTGTCAGTATAGAAGAGCTGGCTTGCCTTATATTCATTGAGATATCCGCCCTTTTCCTTCATGGAGATATATACTGTAAGCGGATCGGAATAGCCGTTTTTGAAAGTCCAGTAAAAATTTTTGTCCTGATCTACAGTCATTTCAGCTATCCCGTATTTTTCCGCAAAATTTTTCATATTCATGCCGATCTTGGCAGTCCTTGAGTCTTTTGCCGAAAGAACAGCCTCTCCCTGTTCGACATCCTGATATGCTCCGCAAAGCGGCATATCTATCTTCTGTTCTCCGATAGTGACAGTGACTATATCTCCGTATTCATATCCATAATCATTCAGAACATTGATAGTCAGATCGCCGCCTGCATAATTAAGGACGAGATTCCCGTACTTTTCAATCTTAGATGCAGGAGCCTTTGCTTCGATGATCCGGCTCTCCTGACCGGTATCCGCTGCCTGCACAGCGCGGTCTTCGGCATATGACTCATTTGCTGCGAACGCTGCTTCGACCGGCAATATACCGCATGTCACTACAGCAACACTGAGTGCAAATGCAAGCACAGACATCAAATAATCCTTCAGACGTTTTCCCGTACCAACTCTCTTATCAAATCTCCTTAAAGTATTAATATTCAAAAATTCACCGCTCTTCATATTTCCCCATTTCTCAGCATTCTGTTGATATTGTAATTATCCGGTGATCAGTTTATTTAAACGCCATTATCTCACAGTTTCCCTGTGCGTACAGCACGAATTCCTCATTTTCCATATCTTCGTAATAGCTGCGTATGATCCTGCATATACCGCCGTGTGTTACAAGCAGTGCAGTTTTTCCTTCCATTTCTTTGATCAGAGGATATACACGCGCTGCCATATCAAAATATGATTCTCCGCCGGGATATCTGGCAAAATATTCCCGCTTTGCATTCTGATAGTCTTTATCGAATCGACCGACGCCTTCAAATACTCCGAAATCCTGCTCTATCAGTCTGTCATCGATTCTGTAAATGCGGCCTGTTGCTTCTGCGATCGCATCGGCAGTCTGCCTCGCACGCAGCAGCGGCGATACAAGAAATTCATCTATTTCCACACCAATGAATGAAGCTGCCATTTCCTGCGCCTGCTTCATACCTTTTTCGTTGAGTGGTATGTCAGTACGCCCCAGCACTTTATCTATAGCATTCCACTCAGTCTCACCATGTCTCACAACGTATAACATATTGCCTCCCGATACTTTTCCGGACTTTCCGGATCTTTTTCTGCCGATTTCGGCATTTGTTTTATTTTACCAAATCGGCGTCGCAATATCTATCACCGGCATTCGTATCAATAATTGCTTGACATCATTTTATAAATGAGATAGTATTCGTGCGGTGTCTGAGACACCGCAATATGGTAAAGGTATTAGGCGAAAGCTTCGATCCACGTTTGTCAGGGAAAATATTCCCGGTCACGTGGGTCTCTTTTTTAAAACCAATCAAAAAAGGGGAGGACTCATGGATAAGCGCAACGATATCCTCATCAGTTCGGTCGGCAAGATTGCTGTAATTATCGCAGGAAATCTGCTATATGCAGCAGGAGTAGTATTTTTCATCCTGCCTTCAGGGCTCATCACAGGAGGAACTACCGGTATCGCACTAATTGCAAATCATTTCGGTAATATCCCGGTATCTGCATTTGTTGCTGTTTTTAATATCATTATGTTCGTGCTGGGCCTGTTTGTACTCGGAAAGACATTTGCTCTTTCCACACTGGTAAGCACGCTTGCATATCCTGCTATGCTGGGTCTGCTGGAACGTACTGTAAACGGTTTTGTGCTCACAGAAGACAAACTCCTGTGTGCTCTGTTCGGCGGCATCTGTATAGGAGCAAGCCTTGCGCTGATCATAAGATTGGGAGCAAGCACAGGAGGTATGGATATACCGCCTCTGATCCTGAACAAGAAGCTCGGTATCCCGGTCAGTGTCAGCATGTATGTTTTCGACTTTACGATACTGGCAGGCCAGATGGCATTTTCTGAACGTCAGGCCAGTCTTTATGGAATACTCCTGGTGATGGTTTACACTATAACTCTGGATAAGCTTCTCACTCTGGGTTCAGGCAGGACAAAGGTCGAGATAATCAGCAGAGATCCCGAAGTTCTCCGCAAGTCTATTATTACCAGGATGGACCGCGGAGTCACAATGCTTCATGCAAAGACAGGTTATCTAGGAATAGAGACAGATATTCTGTACTGCATCATATCCCCAAGAGAACTCCATAAGATGGAAAAAATCATAAGAGATGAGGATCCGGAAGCCTTTATCGTTCTTTCAAAGGCAAGCAGTGTTTACGGCAGAGGGTTCAGCAGCGAGAAGAATTACATTCAGTAAATAAAAAGCAGGCTTGAATCGGTAATTACTATTTTTGCAAATCAAAAGCCAATGAAAAACGCCCACATCAGAATGTGAGCGCTATATCTAAGGATACGCTGTCTTCCGCGTCCATAGTAACATATTTCTGTTCAATAAGCTGTCAGCCCTGTTATGCGTCGTTCTATCCTGACCCGCTTCTATATCCTTACGATCCAGTTGCCCATCTCGTCAGGCAGTTTGCCTGTCTGCATACCATAAAGGCTGTCATAGAGACGCTGGCTGACATCGCCTACAACTTCATTATTGATGACGTAGTCCTCGCCCTTGTAGTTCAGGACTCCGATCGGTGAGATAACACACGCTGTTCCGGTCGCCCATGCTTCCCTGAGAGTGCCGTCACTGATCGCATCGAAGACCTCTGTGAGTGCAATGCGGCGCTCCTCAACTTCATATCCCCACTTGCGCAGGAGCTGTATCGTGCTGTCACGGGTAACTCCCGGCAGGATAGATCCTGACAGCTCAGGTGTGACGATCTTATCGCCGATCATGAAGAAGGCGTTGGATGTACCGACTTCCTCTACATACTTGTGCTCATATGAGTCGAGCCAGAGTACTTCCTCGCAGCCATGTTCATGAGCTTTGGTAGAAGCGATCATACCGCAAGCGTAGTTACCTGCTGTTTTTGCATATCCTGTTCCGCCTATTGCTGCGCGGATATATTGCTCTTCCACAAGAATGCGGCTGCCGTGGAGCTTGCTCTCATTGCCCTCATAGTATGCACCGACAGCGCACAGGATGATTATGAACCAGTATTTTTTGGCCGGGAGAACTGAGAAACTGACCTCCGGAGATACAATGAACGGTCTTATGTACAGCGAAGTTCCCGGATCAGTCGGCGTCCAGTCCTCATCCACCTTGACGATCGCTTTGACAGCGGCAAGGAAAAGCTCCTCATCCATCTGCGGAATGCACATACGCTCATTGGTATTATTCAGACGCTTTGCATTCATGTCAGGGCGGAACAAATTGAGACCGCCTTCAGGGTTGCGATATGCCTTGAGGCCCTCGAACATCATCTGTCCATAGTGAAGCGTGGTCGCGCCCGGGTCGAAGCTGATCGGTCCGTAAGGTACGATCCTTCCGTCATGCCATCCCTGTCCCTCATCGTAGTCCATGATGAACATGTGGTCCGTAAAATACTTGCCAAAGCCGAGCGATTTACAGTCAGTCGGCTTTGATTTAGGTGTAGTTGTTCTCGTTACCGGAAAATTATAATTCATTTCAGTCCTCCATCACTCTGAAGATATAACAATAACGATCTGCATCTTCACACACAGACCGGAAATACCATAACCAATTTAACTTTATAATAATACACTAAAGCGGATATCTTTTACAATGCATATATCATCCCATTTATCATATGTATAAAATATTAAAAGCCCGGTTTCAGAGCATAATACGTTCCGTAAGAAATGAGATCTCATCCTCCAGTACTTTTCTTTTGATCGGTTTCGTCAGATAGCCGTCAAAGCCCTCGCTCCTGTAGAGCTTCTCCATATCCGCGCCGACATTTGCGGTTAGACATACTATCCTGCTTTCCCGGCACTTGCCGCCATCCTGTTCTCTGATCCTGTGCAGGCATTCAATCCCGTCCATTTCCGGCATCTGATGATCCATCAGTATAATATCATATTCATTATCCAGGGTTTTCTGCAGTGCCTCCATGCCGCTTGCAGCAGTATCGACTGAAGTTTTGCTGTCCTTAAGCAGCTTTTTTACGACCATCAGATTCATTGGAGTATCGTCAACAACCAGCAGTCTGATATCCGATGCTGCAGTACCGGCTGTTTCTCCGGCTGCTTCATCCGGCTCATCGTTCATCACATCCTGACTTCCGACAGGCGAGGCATCGACAATTTCCTGCGGGATCTCAATATGGAATACAGAGCCCTTCCCATACTCACTCGAGACCTCTACAGTGCCATCCATCATATCCAGATACTGTTTTACGATGAAAAGTCCCAGACCGGTCCCTTCTATGGCATTCGTCTTATGTTCATCCATGCGCCGGTATTCCGAGAACAGCAGCGGTATGTTTTCCTCCCGTATCCCGATGCCGGTATCCGACACTTCATAGACCGAACGATACAGTCCATTTTCATCAGTAATACCGGAGATGTGCAGATGTACCAACCCTTCCTTCGTGTATTTGACAGCATTGGTCGTCACATTCAGAAGGATCTGTTTGATACGCATCTCATCTCCACGCAATACCGAAGGCAGATTCGGATCAACATCAATCCTGAATTCAAGGCCTTTCTCATGAGCGCGCAGCCAGGTCATGCTGACAATATCAGACAGCATGGACGCAGGACGGTAATCAGTTTTAACGATCTCAACAGAACCCGATTCCAGTCTGGACAAATCCAGAATCTCGTTTATCGTATGAAGCAGTATCTTGCTCGCGACCTCTATGTTGCGTGAATTCTCCATCACCACTTCGGAAATACTCTCACGCATCGTAGCTTCATTCATTCCAATGATAGCATTTACCGGCGTTCTTATTTCATGACTCATGCTCGAAAAGAAGCGCTTCTGCTTACGGTTCAGCTCCTCTATTTCCCTTTTCTGAGCCTGAACGATCCTGTTTTCTTCAAGATATACCTTTGTGACAAAGGCAAACAGTACACATAAAAGCAGAGTAACAAGCATAATGGATAGAAAAGACTCTATATTCTCCTCCGCCGCAGTATGCCTCTTAATCAGTTCAGGATGGTAATATGAGAGCATAAAGCACGCTGCGCTTCCTGAAATACAGACAGCAAGCGATAACCATCTCTCCCATTTTTCCGTTACCAGATAGACATACACCAGAGCGAATGAAGAAACAACCGGTGCTCCCCCATACATACCGCCGGCAGAGAAAAATGTCAGAGGATAAATAAGGAAATACAATATCCCCGAGACAGCAGATCCTGCGCGCATCCTTCCCGATCTGAATGTATAAGAGACAGTGAACGCAAAGGCTATCGTGCCTGCACACATTATGACAGTCTGCATGCCGCTTGCGCCCTGGATCAGATTATATATATTCACTATGATGAATTCTGCAAGAGCGATCGTAGAAAGAAGCTGGAACAGTCTCTTTCTGAGCGGTATATCGGGATCAAGCATACGTTTCATTATCTTATGCATAAGACCACTCCATTACTCTGTTACGGTTTCCGTTATGGTGCGAAGACCGTTCAGCAATTTTGCAAGTTCCGCCGTAAAACTGTCATGTTCTGCAATAATCGCGGATCCATTCTCCTCTTTGCATGCTGTCTCCAGTTCGCGTGCCTTCTCCGACAGTGCCTTCGCGCCGATCATCTTCGAAGTGCTTTTTATCGTATGGGCTGTTATTCCGTAATGCTTCCAGTCACATTTTTCGAAGTGCTTATTCAGATCTGAATAAGCTGAACAGCCTTCAGCAATGAATTCCGTCAGCATCTCCTCATAGAATTCCGGATCATCGGCACAGTATGCCAGGCCCTCTTCTGTATCTATGCCAAGCTTATTCAAAGCAGTCATTTCCATACTTATCAGTCCTCTCTCATCCTATATTCCGTATCCTCATCGATCATCTGAAGCATTATATCCGCGAAACGCGGATCGAACTGACTTCCCCTGCATCTCTCGATCTCTGCTCTGACCTTGTTTTGCTCCATCGCATTCCTGTAACTTCTGTTGCTTGTCATAGCATCATATGTGTCTGCTACTGCGATTATCCTTGCTACCTCCGGAATATCCTCACCCTTCAGTCCGTCCGGATAGCCTTTCCCGTCAAACCTTTCGTGATGCCATCTTGCACCTACTGCAAGCTCCGGATAGTCACTTATGTTTCCGAGTATCTCAGAACCTACTGCCGGATGCGTTTTGATCGCAGCATACTCGTCATCTGTCAGACGTCCGGCCTTATTTATGATCGAGTCCTGAATGCCGATCTTTCCCACATCATGAAGCAAGCCCATCATGTATATCCCGTCCTGCTCCTCTTCGCTGAAACCCGCCCTTCCGGCGATCTCTCGGGAATAAGCTGCAACCCGTGAGGAATGTCCGTGAGTATACTTGTCCTTTGCATCTACGGAAGCAGCCAGAGCCTGTACGATCTGTATATATGCATGTGAAAGCTTCTCAGTCTTCACACGTATCTCATGCGCCATATTGTTATGAAGGCGATTGAGTTCGATAGTGTTTCTGACGCGCTTCAGCAGCACATCAGCAGCAAAGGGTTTTCTTATGAAATCCGATGCTCCTGCATGAAGTCCTTCTGTCTCAGTCCTCACATCTTCGTCACCTGTAAGGAAAATGACCGGAACATTCCGATACAGAGGTTCCGTCTTTATTCTTTTCAGCAGGTCAAATCCGCTCACATCAGGCATATGTACGTCCAGCAGAAACATATCCGGAACAACTTTTCCGTCCATGAAGTCAGCAAATTCTTTTTCACAGCTGAGATAATGTCCCTCTATACCGGCCTTATCAAATACACGCCTGACCATTCTCAGGCTCATCCTGTCGTCATCGACAACTACTATTCTTTCATTCATCTTTTTTCTCGCAGTCATTGTACATCTTATGTATAGAAGGCGTAATTTCTTTGCGGACCATTCCTCACTCTGTCGGCCGCAATCCTAGCAAATTCAAACCGGTCTTCAATATTCTCCGCCTGATGTGCATCAGTAAATATACCGAATCTGATGCTGAATCTGTCTTCAAACTCTTCCGCCGAAAACACATCTGTCAGGAATTTGCTGATCAAATGCTCATAGTCATTCTGATGCGGGCAGTATAACAGGAATGTATCATCTTTTTCTCTGCAGCTGATACCTCCGGTCTCACGTGCGAACTTTTTCATGCTCGCGCCTATACTGCGCAGCACTCTATCACCAAATTGCCGCCCGTATTGCTTGTTGACGGAATGAAACCTGTTCACATCACAGATCACTGCGTCTAAAGCAGTCTCATTGTATAGATGATCAAGTCTGTTTACATACCGGAAGAAATAATCCTTATTAAGCAGTCCGGTAAATTTGTCGCGCTCCGTGTAACGGATCAGTTCACGGTCTTCAGACAGTTCAATGCATTTGGAGATACGCGCCATGACGATCTCAATATCCGGAAACGGCTTCCGGATGAAATCCATTGCACCGATCCTGAGGCAGTCCAGTTCCGCATCCTGATCAACCGTCATTATGATTACCGGAATGGACATAAGATCCTCATCAATCTGCATCCGTGCTATTACCTCCCGTCCTCCCATATTCGGCATCTGCAGATCCAGAAGAACGAGATCTATCTCCTCTTTGTGACTCCGCAATGCCTGCAGGGCTTCGACACCATCCGAAGCAAAGGAAACATCATAATCGTCCGCGAGAAGATCACCCACAAACTCACGGGTTATTTCGATATCATCGACGATCAGAATATGCTTACGGATGTGGATCACCGGTATGTAGTCTGAACCCTCTTCGCTGTCAGGTTTATCATCTTTTTTCAGCAGTGTCTCTTTCAGATACTGTTTTCTCGCGTACATGGCTTTGTCGGCTTCTTCGGCAACATTCATAAATGAACTATGCTTATCCCTGTCGTATTCCGCTATGCCGGCAGAGATGGTTTCTCCCAGTCCGATTTTTGCGCGGTCTGTCGGAATTGCATTGATCTGTTTCATCAGCTCATTCCGGACATAGTAATCTTCTCCGGAAAGTATAACAACAAATTCATCTCCTCCGACACGAAAAACCGGGCTGTGATCGAAGACGGTACAGATCTTTTTGGAGGCTTCCCTGATGCAGGCATCACCCTCCTTATGGCCATACAGATCATTGACTTTTTTCAGATCATTGATATCACAGACTACTACTGCAAAAGGTTCCTGTTCTCCGTTATCAATTGCAGTATTTATCCTTTTCTCCCACTTAACATATACGTTTTTACTTTTTACACCTGTGAGAGCATCGACATCTGCCATTCTCCTGGCAACAGAAAGATTCTGTGCGGACTCTTTTTGTTCAGTGATGTCTATAAAAACACCTACGTAGGTAACAGGAGTACCATCAGGACGACGTGTTGGTTTGCCGACAGCCCGATACCAGCGATATCCTCTGTTTTTTGTCAGCAGACGATATTCTACATCATATGTCTTCTTTCCTGTATAATCGGAGATCGTTTCGTTATACTCATTCAGTACATATTCTTTGTCATCGGGATGCAGCAGATCGGACCAGGATTCCATTACATCAGGAAAGTCATCCGTGCTATGGTAACCGAGCATTCTTCGGAATTCATCGCTCCAGTTGACCCGAACCATCACACCCTCTTCATCAAAATCCATTGTCCATTTGCCTGATCCGAGCATTTCGTGAATGGTATCGAGAGATGCAGCTTCGTTTTGCAGTGCAAGGTACAAAGCATCATTTTCCTTCTGTTGAGTTATGTCTATAGTCACGCCTTTGTACTGCATAGGCCTGCCTTCAGGGTCCCGGGACAATATGCCCATGCTGCGATACCAACAGACCGATCCGTCCTTTCTGCAAAAGCGGAAATCATGACCCGTGGTATTCATGACTGTTTCATCAAAAGCACTGACGCTCATATCACTGAAAAGATCATCTCTGTCTTCCGGATAAACGCCCCTGGCAAACGATTCTATATCGTCCGGAAAATCATTTTGGTCACTATAACCCATCAGCCTGCGGAAGCCATCACCCCAATGCACAGATGCCACAGATCCATCCGGAGCATAGCTGATGACCCAGCTTCCCGCCTTTGTAAGATCGGTAAGAAGACGTATCGTTGCGGCCTGCTCTTCTATACGCGTGTCCTTTTCATCATTTTTCAATCGCATAAAAGGCTTCCTTTCATTATGTGTAACGATTAATCTCCGGTCATACCCTGATTTATTTACGGCTGGATCGTATGTGCGTCACCGGCATCCCCCCTGCCGCAATTGAATTGATCCACCATACACATCATACCATGAGTGTCTATCAATTGTAACGCTATATATAAATAGCCCCAGAAGACGGTCCGGGGCGTTTTGTTGAACATTGCTTATTATCGCAAAAATATTAAACTTGTTATCTCCGGCTTGATCGGTCCGAAATAATGGTCATCCAGCTCCTGTCCCTTAGGAGGCATTACACCGAACAAAGTCCTGCCGGTGAATCTCAGGTCAGGTCTCTGCTCATACAGATCATGCGGTACCAGGAAGTATTCCTGCTCCGCTCCGGCCACCGCCTGAACCCTTTTGACGCTATCGTTCCCGAGGATATGCAGTACCCTGATCGCCTGTCTGTTAAGAGCATCCATCGATCTCAGGAGAGATGTTTTCTCATCCATGGTCTCCCCGCTGTATGAGCAGAAAGCTGTCGGTATGCACAAAGTCCTGCCCTTGATGAATGCATATGAAGTCGGATCCCAGGCTGTATAGCCGCGGGCTTCGAATGTCGCTCTCAGTCCTCCTGATGGAAACGATGAAGCATCCGGCTCTCCTTTAATAAGTTCTTTGCCCGAGAAATCCATAATCACGCCTCCGTCCGGAGAAGCCTGTATAAAGCTGTCATGCTTCTCTGCGGTGACACCGTTTAGCGGCTGGAACCAGTGTGTAAAATGAGTTGCCCCTTTTGACACTGCCCAGTTCTTCATAGCCTGGGCGACAGCATTAGCTATTTCAGGATTCAGAGGATCTCCCTGATTGATCGTCTTGCACATCGAACGGTATTCATCTGATGAGAGCATAGAACGCATAACTTTGTCATCAAAAACCATTGAACCGAAATATTCAGATACTGTACTCATATTTGTTCCCCTTTCTCTGTCCCATTAGCCGTCCCCGGTGACCGGCAAAAAATATACTTTAAAAATAATCCTTATTTTTCTCTAAATGAAATACTTATATTCTCGGCGTTATCATACTTTTCGCAAATGAAAAACGCCCACATCAAAGTGTGAGCGCTATATCTCAGGACATGTTATCTTTCCTGCAGATCGATCTCCGCAGATCCGGCCTCTGCATGAGGTCGCACTCCTCTCCGTTCTTCATGAAATTTGCAGTCACTTTCTCTGATTTGACTTTCTGCTGAGCACATACCTGAACCAGGCTGCATATTCAGCTCCGAGCCTCCCAACCAGTCTTGCGGCTTCCTCAGGCTTCGCGGCTGCAGCGTAGAGGCACTGCTGCGCGATCTGATACTTTCTGGAAACAGTCATGTGAGCAATATCTTCATCAGTGTAATTCCCGATGCCGGCCATCTCTTCCTGCGCACGAAAGAATCTGATGAAGGCATCAGAAGTATCGCGCCCGACAATAGGCTCTATCAGCGCAAAATCATTGTCCGAATTGTCGAGTACGCGTGAGACCATCTCCCAGCGGCGCGGATCGGCATAGCCTTCCGTCCCTGTGTACTCCGTCCTCAGATAGAGATCGTTATTGGCAAGGAATTCCATGACATACGGATTGATCCTTTTTCTCACGGCCCACGGCATCCAGTTTTCTACTGTTGTCCGGATATATATATGAGCGAATCTGCCGAACAGCGGCTCAGCCAGATCATGTGAAACGCTTGACTCGGCACGGTCGTTTCCCGCAGCGACGATGCGGGCGTTTTCCGGGAGCGGCCAGCGGTTGTTTACGAAACGTTCCAGCACGATTTTAAATATCACAGCCTGAGTCTGCTTCGTGGCGTTCGTAAGTTCATCGAAAAACAGTATGTGCAGCTCACCGTCCTCGCACAGGCGTTCGAGCTTTACCAGCCATACCGGCTTTATGTCTATGATTTTATCGTTAGTCTCATTATATACGGCACGTCCGTTTATTGTCTCCGGCGTCTCGTTCACCAGCTCTATATCCAGCACCTGCGGGTCTATTTCTTTCACACGGTCACTCTTTCCGTCTCCTGTGAGTCCGTGTATGAATACGGGGATATCCGCCCTGACAAACGCCTTTATCATATCCAGTTCGTCATGCTCTCCCACATGATATGAAGCTCCGGGACCGACGGATGCCGCCTCATCAGCATCGTCTGCAAGAAGTTCCTCTAAGAAACCGCCCTCCAGATATGATTCAGCATCCTCATGTGAGAGATCTGCGAACAAAGCCTTGCCGCATATCAGCATTCTGTTGATCTCATCGTAATACCATCTTACAGGTCTTACTTCGAGAAATATTTCTTCACCTGCGCTGACTGCAGTGCCGTCGGAAAGCTGCACATATCCGCTTATCTTGTTTTCGTTGACGGAGATCCTCACGATACTCTTAGCGCCAAGCCTGAAAACTTCATTTCTTCTGCCAGCGATCGTATAGCTCGTTCCGCTCTTCCTGAGTACACCTTCTCTGTATTGCTCTTCAGCCATGTCGCGCATCGAGGACTCAAGTATGGATGATGGGAATGATCCGAGTTCCACTGTCGTTATATCGTTTATTTCACGGGCATGAGTCAGCAGTTTCTCGTCTCCGGGTTCCAGGATGATCACCGGTCTGACGGCGCAGACGCCGGACTTGCTGTCTCGTCCGAATCTGTCGACGCAGTCCTCCCCGGAAAGATAATAGTTTACACATCCGGAACTGAAGGTGAATCCATCATCCTCTGCAGTGACCAGGACGAGGTCCCCCGCCTGTGCGGCAGTTCCGACTCTTCTGAAAAGCGGCAGTGGATCCCCGAACAGATGCTCATGTGATAAGAAAATCGATTTCATAATTGTCTATCTCCTCAGGTTTTTTAACGTGTACAACTTTCCCTCCCGGCGGATCAGCCGGTATATCGCTGTACACAAGCCAGATGGCGTCACACCTTGTGACCGGCATATCCGCATAACCGTCCGTGAATATTATTTTTGTTTCCGCATCGCCGGTAAAAGCTCTTACTGCAGTCTCAAAATTCGTTCCGCCGGATCCTCTGATTTCGAATTCTGCTATGTCCTTTTCGGAATGAATCTCCTGAAATCCGTAGAATTCGGTATCAAAGCAGCCGACTTTTACGACAGCATCTTCTCTGAGAATTCCCTTGACTCCTTTGACAAAAGCACGCAAAAGGTCTGCATCTATAGATGCGCTGGTATCAAGGAGTATCTCGGCATGCGGCACGGGATACGGTCTGAACTGCTCTTTTAACACTCCGTCCCTGATCCTGTCTGCCGGAAACCAGTCATATTCCATCTGCAGACTCACTTCCAGCAGATCCGACAATCCCGCAACAGCCTGTGCAAGACCGGGATCTTTAATTTCACGGACCTGAGCTCCCTGAAGATCTCCCGCTCTCTTCAGGCTGTCATCCTTATCTGCAGGTTCCGCATATTCCGTCACCTCATCAGTTTCTTCATTCTGCTCCTCTGACTCATTCTGTTCCTCTGACGGTTCATCGGGATCCCAATCGGCTTCTTCACAGAGGATATCGTAGAGTTCCTCCACACTGATGTTTGCCGCATCTTTATAGCGAAAGGCATTTGCAGGCGGTTCAAATCCGTCATTTATCAGAAGCTCATTTATAACAGCCGAACATGCAGCATCCCAGATCCTGCTGTCTTTTTTCACGCCTCTCTGCTGATGATCAAACTGTATGTGCATCAGCTGTCCGGCGATCAGGAATTTCTGCGCCTCTCTGCTGAACTGCCGCATACTGAAGCTGTTGTAAAGGACCCTGTTTCCGCTGTATCCTGCAGAATCCGTATCGGAAGTGTTTCTGAACTCGACAGCATTCATCAGATCGATCCATTCCGGATATTTTTCCAGTATTTCCGCTTTGATTTCATATATATCAAATTCTATCTGTCTCATTCTTATTTTTATCTGTCAGATCAGAACATGAAGCTTCAGCCTGATTCAAAAAGTCATAATTTCTTTATTGAAAATACCACCTGCAATCTTTTCGAATACCTCCATGTTCTGTCTTAAACTAAAAATGCAACTTGAAAACTACCTTTACCGGGCTCTTTACATTTTTTGCAAAATCATCACCGTCCGAAGGTTTACCCACTATGCTCCCGTAATGCACAGGGATTGCGATGTCCGGGCGGATCTCATTTACAAGTTCCGCAGCTTTCTTTGCATTCATGGTATATGTACCACCGACAGGGACAAGAGCTATATCGCATTTTACTGCTTTCGCCTCTTTGATAGCATCGGTATCACCTGCGATATAGATGCGCTTGCCGTCTATCACAAGAACATAACCAAGCCACTCCGCACTCCTTGGATGAAATGGTTTGAACATATTGTATGCCGGAACTGTTTCAAACTCCAGTCCGTTGATCTCCCGGTGGACCGCCGGTTTAACAGTCTCAATCCTGCCTGCTGCATCTGCCGCCTCCTGTGCTTTTGCTGCCATTTTTTCAGGTACGACCATAATGCTGTCAGGCTTAGCGACCTTTCTGATATCCTCCGGTGAAAAATGATCATAATGGTCATGTGTTATGAGTATAAAATCCGCATCATGCTTCTCATCCTGTATTTCAAGAGGATCGATATATATTATTCCTGCCCCGGAAGAAATCCGTATGCTGTTCTGAGTATTGACATCAATGTTTTCAATCATGTTTACAACCGTATTCTCCATCATATCCTCCATCATACCCTCCATTCACCCAGGTATTATTTTGTCTTCACACGGTTTGTTTTTGACCGCGCGGAACAATAGCGCACCCTTTTTACTCTCCTGTAAGATCTGATCTGTACATAATACATCTTCCAGGATCTTTCTCAGATCCAGAGACTCCGGATCGCTGTTAATAATGCATGCCAGTATCCTGATATTATACTCCATTGTCATAAAGAATGCACACGTATAGAAGATTAAGATTGATGATAAAAAAATACCCTCTCACCATTTCCGGAGAGAGAGTATTTCCCTGAATTACCTTATTATTCCTCTGGCAAATTCTGCAGCTGCCTTCATGTCATTCTCGTCAGGCTTTCCTTTATGGATACCTTTGAATTCTCCCTTGCAGTGGAATTCACGCTCATCCATCGGGATGCCTGCCTTATCCGCTTCTGCCTTGACCTTTTTATATGTGGAATTCAATAGTGCAGCCGAGCCAAAGTTTATGATCTTCCCAACCTTATTTTTATCAAGTGAAGCAACGAATTCACGTACCTCCGGATCTATGCTGAATGCGTAATATGAATTCCCGAGGAAGAGTATATCTACGGGTTCATCAACGGGAACGCTGATCGGCAGAGCCTCAGCTCCGACAGCCCCGGCAACAGCTTCCGCTAATTTTTTTGTGTTTCCTGTTTTGGTGTAATATCTGACTGCGCATTTCATTCTGACAGTACCTCCTTCAGATCAGATCCGTACCTACAGAGTAGCTGCTACTGCATTTTTGACTTCTTCCATATCGACGGTCGGCTCAAAACGGGCGATGACATTTCCTTCCCTGTCTACCAGGAATTTCGTAAAGTTCCAGCCGATGTATGTCTTATCGCCGTACTTCTTGTTGTTCGCCGATGCAAACTTGTTGAGCATCGCATTTTTCAGGCCTTTGCCGAATCCCTCGAACGGCTTCTCGCCTGCGAGATAAGCGAACAGTGGATCAGCCGTTTCACCGTTTACGTCGATTTTTGCAAACTGAGGGAATTCTGTTCCGAACTTGACAGTGCAGAACTCATGGATCTCATCATCCGATCCCGGAGCCTGATCCGCAAACTGGTTGCACGGGAAGTCAAGAATCTCGAATCCCTTGTCTCTGTATTCCTTATACATAGCTTCGAGCGGTTCGTAATGCGGAGTGAAGCCGCAGCCTGTCGCTGTGTTTACTATCAGCAGCACCTTTCCTTCATAATCCTTGAGGCTTACTTCATTTCCCATTCTGTCCTTTACAGTAAAATCATAAACTTTGCTCATTTTGTTTCTCCTACCTTATTTAATATCCTTTTGGTTCTCCAGCAATTCATTCAGCAGATCATGCAGTTCTTTTGCCTTTTCTATCGGCAGATTTATGCAGCAGCCCACCTTTTCCGGTATCTCTTTTGCTTTCTCCTGCAGATTCCGGCCTTTCTCTGTGAGGCTTATAATCACAACACGATCATCATCCTTGCTTCGCGCTCTCTCGATGTATCCCGCCTGCTCCAGTTTTTTGAGCATCGGTGAAATCGTACCGTTATCCAGCATCAGCCTGCTGCCTATCTCGCTGACCGTTATCCCGTCCTTTTCCCAAAGTACGAGGAAAGTGATGTACTGCGTGTATGTCAGTCCCAGCGGCTTAAGATACGGGGTATAAAGATTCGTTATACTCCGGGCCGCAGCATATAGCGGAAAACAGAGCTGATTATCCAGCTTCATGGTTTCATGATAATCGTATTCCATAGATCCATATATCCTCCTGAATGTATATTTGATGCAACTATGTTGTATCAAATATATTATGCCGTGTCAAGCCTTTTTGTTAATTAGTATTTTATGAACGAATATTATCAGATTCTTAACATCTATAAAAATACCGGCTTGACTGATTGTCTGCTATTTATTGTCCAAAGACACGCCCAGGATGATCTTTTCGCCGTCTTCTTCATGTGCCAGTGTTGCTCTCAGTCTGGCCGGCACTGATTTTCCATCGATCATCAGACCGTAGTTATGGACAAAGAAGCCGTTCTTCATGATCTCATCCATCATGTTTTCCTTTGTCATAACACGCAAATGTCTTTCCATGTCCTCCGGGTCTATTGCCTTAGGAGCATCACGCACCACATCTCTAAAGAAATCATCACCCTTCTTAGCCAGGCCGAAACTCGCAAACTCGATTGAAGGATTGTACTGGACATAATGTCCCGTCTCCGGGTCGATCGTATAAAGAACGATAAAGTCAGGAGCCAGCGCAGCTATCCTTCCGAGAGACGATCTCTCCTTTCTCAGTTTTTTCTCTTCCTCCAGCTGCTTCATCTGTGCGTCAATAACACTGACACCCAGGATGAGACGGTTTCTTCCCTGCATCCTGGTGATCTTCATATTGACATACATCGGCGTTCCGGTATCGATCAGGCGGTATGTAGCCGTGAAAACTCCCTGAGCATCCAGTTCGTGCAGAACGTTTTCTTTGCTGAACATTTTCAGGAAATCTTCTCTGTCATCTTCATAGATACGTGTCATCGTATCCTTTTTTGCCGATTCAAAGAATTCTTTGCCGTGCCGCTCTATAGACAGCTCTTCACCGCCGACACGAGAGGAGTATTCAACGTAATCATTTGTATCGATATCGATCACGTATATATTGTAATAGTCAGCCGCAAGCGCCCTTGCTATATCCGCGAAAGTAGTACCCTCATCAGGCTCCGTAACAGAGAGCACAGCAAGACCGACCGCCGCGCTTCCCGTGACAGGATTGACGCATACCCTGTATACGAATGAGTGCATGACAGAACCATCAGGCATCTTGTCTTCGAAGAACGAGCGGCTTCCGTTATCGCAGCACTGCTTTATTACTGCCGGAAATACCGGACCGTATACCATAGACAGGTTCTCGAAGTCTATAGTGCCGTAGAACATTTCTGCTCCGAAATAGCGTTTTACAAAGTTGCGGTATGAACGGTTGCTTCGGATAAATCTGACCTTTCCGTCATTCACTTCAATAACAGCGATCGGGATAGTATTGAACGCATTATGAAGAGAATCATCGTCCTCATCGGCAATGACTCCGAGATCAAACAGGTTCACCCTGCCTATGCGCTCATAGTATTCCGATTCCTCCGGGTCTTCAATCTCTATAAACTGACCGCTGCTGCGCAGTTCGAGCAACTCATCAAACGATAAAGGTTTGCTGAAATAGTATCCCTGAAGCTTTGTACAGCCTATATCACTGAGGAAACGTACCTGCTCTTTTGTCTCAACGCCTTCGCATACCGTGTCCACCCCAAGGGAAGAAGCCATCCTCATAAGCTCAGTAAGAATGATCTTTCCCTCCTCGCCTTCATCGAGTTTGCGCATAAAGCTCATGTCGAACTTGATCAGGTCAAACTTTATGCTCTGAAGGACGTCCAGTGAGGAATAACCGCTTCCGAAGTCATCCATCCACACAGGGAACCCCAGGCTGCGGAATCGTTCTATCTGATTTTTCATGAACTCGAAATCACTTCCGATTATGTTCTCGGTTATCTCAATGGTAATCAGATTCCTTCTGACTCCCGCCGCATCCACTCTGCTTCTTATCTCCTCTACTATGTCGCAGGAGTCAAAATCTGAGCGGGAAAGATTAATGGAGTGAGGAATGCCGCCGATGCCCTTTTTCTCCCGCTCCTTTATCAGTTCGAGGACACGGTCGACTATGAAAAGATCGAGCTTATATATTTGCCCGGATTCTTCAAGTGCCGGGATAAAGTCTGCCGGAGACATGAAGCCCCTCTCCGGATCGATCCATCTTGCCAGTGCTTCCACGTCGCAGACTCTCTCATTGACAGTCCTCACGATCGGCTGCATATAGGCTTTGATCCAGCCTTCACTTACAGCTCTGTCGATGCTCTCAATGATATGCTGTTTTTTTGCGGCATCATCACCGAGTTCCCGTCTGTAATACCTGAAGCTTGATGCATATGTTCCTCCGAGCTCGCTGCAAGCAAGCTTTGCTCTGTCGCAGGCAGTACTTACCGGTATATCTCCCTTGATGTCGGAGTATAAGCCGACATGGACAGGAAGTGACCGACCGTCATTGGCCTTGCTGAATTCGCTGAACAGCTGCTCCAGCCTGTCCTCCATCCCTTCCTCATGAGTGATGACAGCGAAATGGTCGCCGGCCATGCGGCAGCAGTTGTCGCTTCCGAACAGACGTATCAGTATCCCGGAGAATTCCTGCAGCAGCTTGTCTCCCTCAGAGAACCCGTATTTATTATTGAAGAACTTCATTCCGTTGAAATCCATGTACATCATGTACGGGACACCTCCGCTGCTGATGATTTCATTCTTTGCGTCATCGCTGAGCTCAAAGAAATATGTCATGCTTGGAAGTCCGGTCAGAAGATCGAAATAATTGCCTTTTTCAATGCTGTCACGCAGCTGCAGTTCAATGTCGCTGTGATACTCTTCTCTGATATTCTCAAAGAAATAGCTGTAGAGCAGACAGGTACCCAGGAGACAGCCTATAGAGAACATAGGAAGAAGCGAATACATCACCTGCAGTATATCGAAGACCGTCATGATAATACTGAACAGTCCAATAGTCTGGTGTCTCTTTTTTACAGAACCTGAACTTTTAGCTGCGACTGACAGTGCATATACAGCCGTCATGGCATACATGGCTACCTGCGCAACCAGTGTGACATATCTCATTATCCCGGCATGATATACCCCGTTCTCATCAAAGGAAAACATAACAGGGCGCACAAAGTTGACAAGTATCGACAGCAGCTGGAACAGGAAGATCAGGTTGCCCGAGATCATAAGTATCTTGTCGATCCGGCTGTTCTTATCAAGATAATCCACAACGAAGCGGGTCCAGTACAGTATGGTGAACCCCATAGCGATAAAGTAGAAAACGGTATCCAGATATGTCAGTGTCAAAAGATGAAGATCGTAAAGAATACCCCAGATAAAATCGGAAATGTAATAAAGACAGACGCAGATCAGAAATGCGCGGTAAGACTTCTGAGCCGGGATGATTCCCTCATCCTCTCTCTTTCTGATCACATCATGATTAATTATCAGATTGATAATCAAGGCCAGCAGGCCTGCAGATGAATAAGTCATAAATCCCCCGATTGCTTTTCTCTGCAAAAATCATGCGTTGGCAGTCATCTACCCATTTTCATACACATTTATTATACTATGCATTCAAGCCATTTCAAATACGGTTTTTTAGCAGATTTCAGTGACATACTCCCACCACTTTTGCTTTCGCTTAGAAGTGGGGGCTTCTCGCTCAAGGCAGGTGACCCTGCCAGTATCAACGAGCTATCCCCGTGTGTCC
>CACYHR010000004.1 GCA_902774265.1 uncultured Eubacteriales bacterium | reverse complement strand
CCACTGATGCTCTCAGGAGCTGAAGCTCCCGGTGTCTGTTGACGGCGTCGCTCGCTCCAATCAAGCGAGCTTGTTGGAGCTTTGCTCCTGGTTGAATCAGTCCTCGACAGGCAGCTTAATTATTAATATGGGAAAGAGGGAGAATATGGGCAATAAACCTAAGGTTTCAAATGCTATAATCAGAAGGCTCCCAAGATACAGGAGATATCTAGGATATCTTCAGACTAAAGGAGTCAAAAAAGTCTCCTCCAACGAACTGAGTGAGATGATAGGTTATACTGCATCTCAGATAAGACAGGATCTCAATACATTTGGTGAGTTCGGTCAGCAGGGTTACGGATATGAAGTTGATAAGCTCTATAAAGAGATAAACCGTATACTGGGACTGGACAGAGAATACAGGACAGTAGTAGTCGGAGTAGGTAATCTTGGGCAGGCTATAACAAATTATACTTATTATTATAAGATTGGTTTCAATATCATGGGACTTTTCGATGTAAATCCAAAGATCATCGGAAACTGGATAAATGATGTTGAAGTTATGGACTGCAGCAGGCTTGAAGAGTATGTCAGAAAAGAAGGCATAGATATCGGCATTATCTGTGTTAACAGAGAAAATGCTCAGGAAGTTGCAGACAGTCTGATCGAAGGCGGAGTAAAAGGAATCTGGAATTTTGCTCCTATCGATCTGGTAGTACCTGAAGGAGTAGCAATTGAATCAGTGCATCTGTCTGACAGCCTTCACGCACTGTCATTCATGATAAAGAACATGGATCCCGAAAGTGACAGGAACAGATAGTCTGTAAACGGATAGTCTGCGATCGTCTGTGAAGGTGCAGAGATGAAAAAATCCCGCAGCATTGGCTGCGGGACTTTTTAAATCATTTGTAATCTGCTGCTGAGCAATTAAGCTTCTACAGGTGCGCCAACAGGGCAGTTGGAAGCGCATGCACCGCAATCAATGCAAGCACTCTCATCGATTACATAAGGTGTACCCTCTGTGATAGCCTCTACAGGGCAGTTGCCTGCACAAACACCGCAGCCGATGCAATCTTCAGTGATCTTATAAGCCATGATTGATCCTCCTTCTTAAATAAATATCTACAACGCAAGTATAGCATGTAAAACCGGATTTGTAAACAAAATGAAAATAGTATCTTTTACAGGAAAAAGCGGGACAGGGAAAAGCTTCCAGGCTACAAGGCTGGCACAGAGCAGGGGCTTTGATGCCATAATAGATGACGGTCTGCTGATCTATAAGGGCAGGATCGTGGCGGGTACATCAGCAAAAAGGTGTACTACCAAGGCTGCTGCGATGCGGACCGCGCTTTTCAGTTATGACGATCACCGCGAGGCAGTCAGGGAAGCTCTTGAAAAATATGATCCGGAGGTTCTGATGATAATCGGAACCTCGGATAAGATGACTAATATCATTGCAGAGCAGCTGGGACTGCCGGAACCTGAGGAGCGGATATATATAGAAGATGTATCCACAGCGGAAGACAGGGAAATGGCGGCTCATTACCGCAATGTCGAGGGCGAACACGTCATACCGGCACCGGTCGGACAGCTGAGACGCGATTTTGCAGGGTATTTTATGAACCCGATCAAATATTTTTTCGATATGGCCATGGGCAATGCCGTCGATGACTCTCATCTTAAATCAGCCGATGAGAATGAACAGAATGACAGGACGGTCGTAAGACCGAGCTTCAGCTATTTCGGCAGCTTTTACATAAGTGAGCAGGTCATAAGGGATATAGTCAGGATCACTGCCGAAAAATACGCATCCTCCCTGGTCGTGATGGACAGACTCAGTAACGGCAGACAGCTTAACATGTCTGTTACCATAGATGTCAGGACTGTCAAGGACGAGAATGCAGTCGATGAATGTGTAGCCTTTCAGCAGGATGTGTTCCATGCAATAGCCAATATGACATCATTCACCATAGAGAGCGTCAATGTCAGGATACGCGAGACCGTTCGGGACCGCGAGGAGCTGTATTCGAAAAAGCTCCACTGAAGCAGTAAAACATCGCTTATGACATTGGCCGCGGTCAGATCAGTACCATCTGTAAGGAAATGTGCAGCTTAAGTGCAGGAGGAGTATTATGTGTATAAATGAACGTGATCTGACAGGGAATATCAGATACAGCATATTCGATCCGACAGGCAATATAACAGCGCTGGTTGAATCGTATGTCGATATCGGCCGGCAGCCGGATATAGCTGCTGATATAATGCGGATGCATCCGGATGTCGAGCAGGTGGGGTTTGTTCGTTTTGATGAAACCGGCAGCCGGGCTCCCGTACAGCTGCGTATGGCCGGCGGAGAGTTCTGCGGAAATGCGACCATGTGCGCAGCTGCTCTGTATTTCATCAGACGCGAGGAAGGTAAACGTGATCCTGAAAACGGGAACGGAAAAGAACAGTCCGGCCTGCCTGATGATGCTTCGGAGGAGATACTTGTTAAGACTTCCGGAGTAGATGAGCCGCTCAGAGTGAGACTGTCGGTAAGATGCACAGATGCAGCATGCTGCCCGGGTAAGGATAGCGAAGGTATGGCAGGAACAGAATTCAACGTCGGAATTATGATGCCTGACGCCCTTGGCATAGAGAAGAAAAAGCTCGAATTCAGCTCGGAAGAACTGAAAGTCTCAGGTGTTGAATCGATAGTCCGGCTCCCGGGAATAGATCATATAGTGATTACCCGGAGCTCGGGACTGTATGCTCTCGGATCTGTGAACAGCGCTGCGGAGGAGGCGATTAAAGAGTTCTGCAGTATACTCGGCTCGGACTGCCTCGGCATGATGTTCCTAAACGACGAGGATGGTGAATATAATATGAAACCCCTTGTTTATGTACCGGGAGCTGATACCATATTCTGGGAGAATTCGTGCGCGAGCGGTACTGCTGCAGCCGGAATGTATCTTGCTGCCGAGCATGACAGCAGTATAGATATAAGTGTTGCAGAGCCTGCCGGCAGACTCAGGGTGATGAGCGATCCGGACACGGGCGAGACGTGGCTGTACGGAAGCGCAAAACTGATACGGTGATACGTACAGCTAAGCGGAGGATGTAAATGAAAAAAATAATATTTGAAAATGTGGCGGATTTTGATCCGGAACACATATTTGAATGCGGGCAGTGTTTTCGATGGGTACCGGCCGGTGACGGCAGCGGAGATTATATCGGAGCTGCCTCTTCGTATGCTGCAAGATTATCCTGGAGCGGCAGTGCAGGAATACAGGCACCGGACGGACAGGCGCGCAGTACTATTGCAGGCAGCCGGTCGGAAAACGGTCTGGTGTCTATGGAAGTAAGCGGAGGCGATGAAGCATTCTGGCGCAGATACTTTGATCTCGATACAGATTATTCTTCCGTAAAGAAGACTCTTATCTCAAACGATCCGGATATAGAAGCTGCCGTGGATTACGGACACGGGATCAGGATACTCAATCAGGATCTCTTTGAGACCATAATTTCCTTTATTATTTCGCAGAACAACAATATTCCGCGTATACGTAAGAATATCGAATCGATATGCGATAAGTACGGCGAAACGATCGGAGAGGCATACGGGAGAGAATGGCATGCCTTTCCATCAGCTGAAAAGCTCGCAGCAGCGGATATCGATGATCTGATGGGATTGAAACTCGGATACCGCGCACCGTATATCAAAGAAACGGCACGCGCTTTTGCAGAGGGCAAGTGCCCGGCATGCCGCGAAGAGGTTCTGGCCTTTCACGGCGTGGGGCCAAAAGTGGCAAACTGCATTATGCTGTTCGGCCTGCATGATACAGCGGCATTTCCGATAGATACATGGGTGCGGCATATAATGAACGATATGTACGGATTCGATGAAAACGATCTGAAGGGTATGCAGAAGTTTGCAGCAGAAAAATTCGGAGAATATGCGGGATATGCGCAGCAGTATCTTTTCTATTACTATCGTGACAGAAGGGTGTAATCACTGAGGAGCCTTTTTATGGCGATTTCTTCACATATTGGGTGTTGACAATACTGCTCCATCTGAGTAGAATAGTGAAGGTGGTTGGCACTCGAAGACGAAGAGTGCTAACAAAACAGAGAATGCGGATCACAGCCGCAGCAAATAAAGAATAATATTAATCAGGAGGCAACAAAATGAGTATAGGAATCAAACCGCTCGGAGCAAGAGTTGTTATAAAGAAGATGGATGCAGAGGAGAAGACTGAAGCGGGTCTTCTGCTGTCGGGCAGCGCTAAGGAAAAGCCACAGCAGGCTGAGGTTCTGGCTGTAGGTCCTGGAACAAAGGACGAACCGATGGAACTCAAGGTAGGCGACATCGTAATCTTCAGCAGATACGGTGGAAACGATCTCAAATATAAGGGTACAGAATATACAATCATCAATCAGAAAGATATTCTCGCAACAATAGAATAAGAGTGCGGGATTTATAATAAAGGAGGACAGAAATGGCTAAGGAATTATTTTACGGTGAGGATTCAAGAAGAAAGCTGCTTGCCGGAGTAGACAAACTTGCAGATACAGTAAAGATCACACTCGGACCTAAGGGAAGAAACGTACTGATCGAGAAATCATATGGTTCTCCGCTGATCACAAATGACGGCGTAAGCATCGCAAGAGAGATCGAGCTTGAGGATCAGGTAGAGAACATGGGCGCACAGCTCGTAAAGGAAGTAGCTACCAAGACAAACGATATCGCCGGTGACGGTACAACTACAGCTACACTGCTTGCACAGAGCATCATCAGAGAGGGATTCAAGAACGTTACAGCAGGCGCAAATCCTATGATCCTCAAGAAGGGTATCGCAGGAGCTGTAGACGCAGCAGTAGATTACCTCAAGAGTACTGCAAAGCATGTAGATGACAAGGAATCGATCGCACAGGTAGCATCTGTTTCTGCAAATGATTCAGAGATCGGTGAACTGATCGCTGAGGCTATGGAGAAGGTCGGCAAGGACGGCGTTATCACGGTTGAGGAATCAAAGAGCCTCGGAACAAACCTCGACGTAGTCGAAGGTATGCAGTTCGACAGAGGATACCTTTCACCTTATATGGCAAACAACGAGAAGATGGAAGCTGTAATGAGCAAGCCTTACATCCTGCTCACAGATAAGAAGATCAGCAGCATTCAGGATATCATTCCGCTGCTTGAGGGCATCATGAAGGCAGGCAGAAGCCTTCTGATCGTTGCAGAGGATGTTGACGGAGAAGCACTTGCAACACTCGTTCTTAACAAACTGAGAGGAACACTCGATGTAGTTGCTGTTAAGGCTCCTGGCTTCGGCGACAGACGTAAGGCAATGATGGAGGATATAGCTATCCTGACAGGCGGCGTAGTCATCTCCGAAGAGCTCGGATATGAGCTCAAGGAAGCTACTATCGACATGCTCGGACAGGCTGAGACTATCAAGGTCAATAAGGACAACACCGTTATCGTAAACGGTGCAGGACGCAAGGACGAACTCGATGCAAGGATCGCTCAGATCAAGGCTTCGATCGAAGATACAACATCTGATTTCGACAGAGAAAAACTGCAGGAGAGACTTGCAAAGCTGTCCGGCGGCGTAGCTGTTATCAATGCAGGTGCTGCAACAGAGACAGAGCTCAAGGAAAAGAAGCTGAGACTCGAGGATGCTCTCAATGCTACAAGAGCTGCAGTCGAAGAAGGTATCGTAGCAGGCGGCGGAGTTTCCCTGATCAGAGCTATCGAGGCTGTCAGAGAATATGCTGACAAGCAGGACGGCGATATGAAGACAGGCGCTAAGATCGTAGAGAGAGCTCTCGAAGAGCCTGTAAGACAGATTGCTGCAAACGCCGGATTTGACGGAGCAGTCATCGTAGCAGAGGTCAAGAAGGCTGAAGGAAATACAGGCTTCAACGCTGCAAACGAACAGTACGAAGATATGATCAAAGCCGGAATCGTCGATCCTGTCAAGGTAACAAGATCAGCACTGCAGAACGCTGCATCCGTAGCAGGAATGCTGCTGACAACAGAGGCCGGAATCACACAGATCAAGGAACCGGAACCACCTGCAGCAATGCCGCAGGGCGGAATGGGAATGATGTAATTGCAGACAGATTGCATCGCAGATGATCAGATGAGATCATAAATATTAAAATTACGGATGGCATCTTAGCTGTCCGTTTTTTTTGGTTTTTGACAATTTTCGTTGTGGTGGTACAATTGAGACATGAAAAAGGCGAAAAAAGGCAGAAAAAAGTCAAAAAAGATATTTCTCATACTTGCCGCAGACCTGCTTCTCGTGGCTCTGGTGCTGTGCGGTTTCTGCAAGTATGAATACGATCACGGTCTTGACATGAAGGGCAGTGAGTATGTTGTTACAGATCTCGGACAGGAATACAGAGATCCCGGAGTGAGATCTTCCCTCGCGCATGTATCGAATTATGTCAATGTGGATGTACCGGGATATTACAGCGTGGAATACACATTGTGGGACAAAAAGGCCATCAGAAGAGTACATGTAGTCGATCCGGAACAGCTCGTTGTGGGACTGAAAGGCTCTGAAGTCCAGATAGTCCGTCAGGGTGATCCGTACGTGGAGAGCGGAGCCTTTGCGATCGACCGCAAAAGAGGAGCGATAAACAGCAGTAAAATAAGAGTAAGCGGAAAAGTGAACACCGATACTCCCGGAGAGTATACCGTGAAATACACTGCTTATTCCGGTGATGTGAAACGCGAAAAGGAACGGACAGTAAAGGTCGTATCCGGAGATGATTACAAAGCGTGTGAAGAAGTCCCTGTAATGATGTACCACTGGATCTATTCGCAGGATGATCTGCCTGATGTGATCGATTCGAACTGGATAGAGGATAAGGTACTGGAGAAGCACCTGGAATATCTTGATCAGAATGATTACTATTATCCGAGCTGGAGAGAGCTTAGCGCCTGGATAGACGGAAGAATATCGCTTCCGGAAAAGAGCATAATCCTGACATTTGACGACGGCAAAAAGGCATTTTACGAACACGGAATACCGTTGTTTGAAAAATACGGGATCCCTGTGACCTCATTCCTAATATGCTGGGAGAAAAATGACGCCGAAAACAAGATAAAGGACTATGCGTCCGAGTATATTGATTTTGAAAATCATTCATATGCAATGCACCAGCCAGGATATGTCCCGGGACACAGGGGGATAATCGCTTCTATGACAAAGGAGGAGATAGGATCAGACCTAAGAGCTGCAGCGATGATGACAGGAAATAATGATGCTTTTGCTTATCCTTACGGAGATTACACTCCGGAAGCACAGGAAGCGCTCAGAGAACAGGGAATACTGTGTTCATTTACCACGGAATACGGAAAGGTATTACAGGGAATGGACAAGACCAAACTGCCGAGAGTGAGAGTAGAGAGCGTTCTGCCATATGAAACATGGTTGCAGTCTATTGGAGCCGCTCAATAAAGATTTAACATGAAACTGTTCCGATAAACGTTTGAACGGTGCGGAAATGAACCCGGGGTGTACAGAAATGTGCACCCCGATTTGAATATACGGCTCTATGTGTTCGAACTGCCGAGTACACCTGAATTGTATCTTCATTCAGCCGAATGCTGATGCGCAGAAGTATTTCGTGCTTAGATATTTTATGTACCGGCCTAAGGATGAATTGTTAGCGATCTCAAAAGTTAGCACGATAAAACTTGCGAAAAACCCTTGTATTAGCGATTTTTAGTGATATAGTAGTGAAAATAGCGTAAAACAGGCGAAAAGTTAAAATTATCAAACATACAGATTGAATACAATCCTGATCGTTTTACCTATCCTATTAACCCGGAATGCGCTGCTGACAATCGATGACAAAACCCGACCGAAGATCAGGGATATCGATTTCAGAAAATTCTAAGCAGCTAAAGTGATTATTTACAAATGAAAAATGAAAGAGGTGGAATATGGCAACTGTTCTCAAAGAGCCGTCAAGAACTTTTAACGAATATCTTTTGATTCCCGGATACTCCAGTGCGGATGCCAGACCGGAAAACGTTTCTCTCAAAACACCGGTAGTAAAATTCAGAAAAGGCGAGGAGCCTGCTCTGTCGATGAACATTCCCCTGACATCGGCTGTAATGCAGGCTGTATCAGATGACGGAATGGCCGTTGCACTCGCAAAAGAGGGCGGTATTTCCTTTATATTCGGATCACAGTCGATCGAAAGCCAGGCAGCTATGGTAAGAAGGGCAAAGAGCTATAAGGCCGGATTTGTTCCGAGCGATTCAAATCTCAGACCGGATTCCGTACTGCAGGATGTGCTCGATCTCAAGGCTGAGAAAGGACACTCGACTATAGCTATCACGGAGGACGGGACGGCAGAGGGCAAGCTGCTCGGTATCGTTACAAGCCGTGACTACAGACTGTCAAGGATGTCTCTCGATACACCTGTCTCAGAGTTCATGACACCGTTTGACAAGATCGTGTACGGCAGGGATGGAATAACTCTTTCGGAGGCCAATGACCTGATCTGGGACAATAAGGTCAATCAGCTGCCTATCGTAGATGACAATCAGAGACTGACAGCGTTCGTATTCCGTAAGGACTACGAAATGCATAAGGAGCACCCGGACGAACTGCTTGATGCGGATAAGAGATATGTGGTCGGCGCCGGTATCAACACAAGGGATTTCAAGGAGAGAGTTCCTGCACTGATCGAAGCAGGAGCAGATATACTGACTATAGACTCTTCAGAGGGTTATTCGGAATGGCAGGCTATAACACTCAAGTGGATCAGAGATACGTACGGTGATACCGTAAAGGTCGGCGCCGGCAATGTCGTCGATGCTGACGGATTCAATTTCCTCGCTGACTGCGGAGCTGATTTCATTAAGATAGGCATAGGCGGAGGCTCGATCTGTATCACAAGAGAACAGAAAGGCATAGGCAGAGGACAGGCTTCAGCTGTACTCGAAGTAGCTCAGGCAAGAGATGATTATTTCAAGAAGACAGGCGTATACATCCCTATCTGCTCTGACGGCGGCATCGTTTACGATTATCATATGACACTGGCCCTTGCAATGGGTGCAGACTTCATAATGCTCGGCAGATATTTCGCGAGATTTGACGAATCTCCTTCAAGAAGACTTATGCTGAACGGCAGCTATGTCAAGGAGTACTGGGGCGAAGGATCTTCAAGAGCGAGAAACTGGCAGAGATACGATCTCGGAGGAGACAAAAAACTCAAATTCGAGGAAGGCGTAGATTCATATGTACCGTACGCCGGATCGCTGCATGACAATGTACAGCTGTCGCTCAGCAAGGTAAAATCCACAATGTGCAACTGCGGAGTGCTCAATATTCCGGATCTGCACAAAAATGCAAAACTGACTCTGGTATCTGCAGTAAGTATCGTAGAAGGCGGAGCTCATGACGTCATACTCAAGGATGTTTCAATGCGCGGCAATTCAGACAGATAGCAGAGAACGATACATGGATACGGCATAATCAAATCACAGTAAAGAAGCGGAGGAGAAACAATGGACAGAAGACCGGAAACAATGGAAAGAATCACTACACGTGAGCTCGCTGAAAAGTTCATCGAGGAACAGCTTGCAGAGATAAAGGCTCAGGTGGGAGATAAAAAAGTACTGCTTGCTCTTTCGGGCGGAGTTGATTCAAGCGTAGTAGCTGCGCTGCTTATAAAGGCTATCGGCGACAATCTGGTATGCGTTCATGTGAATCACGGACTGCTCCGCAAGGGCGAACCTGAGATGGTAGTCAAAGTATTCAGGGAAGAACTCGGTGCAAATCTCATTTATGTTGATGCTGTAGACAGATTCCTCGATAAGCTTGCCGGCATCGATGATCCTGAGACAAAGCGCAAGATCATAGGCAAGGAGTTTATAGAAGTATTTGCAGAAGAAGCGGCAAAGCTCGAAGGAATCGAGTTCCTCGGACAGGGAACCATCTACCCTGACATACTCGAATCTGACGGCGTAAAAGCCCACCACAACGTGGGAGGTCTGCCTGAAGATCTGCAGTTTGAACTCGTTGAGCCTGTCAAACTCCTGTACAAGGACGAGGTAAGAGTCGTCGGTTCGGCACTCGGACTGCCTGACAGCATGGTTTACAGACAGCCGTTCCCGGGTCCGGGACTCGGAGTTAGATGCACGGGAGCTATCACAAGAGACAGACTCGAAGCACTGCGCGAGGCGGATGCCATAGTAAGAGAAGAGATCGGCAAAATGGAACAAACACCATGGCAGTATTTCGCAGTCATTCCTGACATGAAATCCACAGGCATCAAGGACGGCAAGAGATATATGGGATGGCCGGTCATCATCAGAGCCATCAACACAGTTGATGCAGTCACAGCGGAATCCGTTGAGATCCCATGGGAAATGCTCAAAACCATGAGAGACCGCATCATCGAGACCGTGCCGGGCGTCAACAGAGTAATGTGGGACATCTCCGACAAACCGGTATCCACGATAGAGTTTGAATAGTGCAGAGTTGTCACAGGGCAACATAAATCAGCCAAACAAACCAAGGACTTTTGGAGAGAGTACTTTCTCTCCTCAAGTCCTTTTTTCATTGGCCGATTTCTGCCCGGAAGTCTCGCCCCGGAACTCATAACGAGACTTGTGAAGAGATCTGATTCCAACTGCAAACCGTTGAAATAACTTCGTTCCAGGACTTCTGTGCAACGCGCACTTTTATTTCTAACGGTATATACCGTTAGAAATAATGTGTTGTAATAGCCGCGGACCTTTTTTATACTAAAGTTGAAGATCCGCTTACCCGTGTGTGTCTATTGACCGTAGATAAGTAAGATAAGGAGAAATAATGGATAAAACTCCGGAAATCACCCAATGCGCTTCAAATCAACAGGAATCGCTGCATACTGGCGATAATAGTATGCAGTCTGATCTGCATTCTTGTGTATCTTGGGGTCACCGATCAGGTGCTGAGAGACCCGGATCCGCTTATAAAAGAAGTTGGATGGAAGTCGTATCACATGTTTACCATTCAGTCCAATCTGCTGATGGCTGTTGCTGCGGCAATGTGTATTCCGTTTGCAGTCGATGGCATGAGATACCGTAACTATCATCTTCCGAGATGGTATGTGAATCTGATGTACGCCGGAACCACAGGGGTAGCTATAACCTTCATTATCGCTCTTACAGTACTGGCTCCTGCAGCAGGCTTTTACAGGGTAATGCTGTTTTCCAACAATCTGCTCCTTCATCTGACCTGCCCGGTCTTATCAATACTGCTGTTTCTTTTCATTAACTCCGATCATCAGATCAAATGGAAGGACACCATCATTGCCATAACGCCTGTGTGCATATATATGGCAATGTATCTGATACTGGTCTTTGCTGTCGGAGAGGAGTCGGGCGGCTGGCGTGATCATTACCAGATATACCGGATCCTGGAAATTATACCTATGCCGTTACTGATCGTACTGTTTGCACTTATCAGCTTTGTTATTGCCGCTGCACTGAGGCTTGCGCATAACGCGATCCACAGACGCAGAAAGGCCGGTATGGAAAGCTATTATCAGCAGGCAGATGAATTCTCATATCCGGATATCGAGCAGGCTATCAGGGCGCTGGCAGATCAGGACCGCTTAAGAGATAAAGGCGGTGAGCTGACCGTGCCGCGCCGGATCATGAACATGATGGAAAAGAAGTATGTGAGCGGGCTTTCGATCAGGGAAATGTGCAGCATCTATATAGACGAATATTACAGTAAGGAAGACGAAGCGATAAATGAGCGGTAACTATACATATTACAGTGCGGGTTTTTTCGGGTTTGGGGAACCCGGAACATTCCGGCCCTACACACTCATGCATTTTGCCCCGCTGATCGTGTGCCTGATATGCATATTTCTGGTATGGCGCAATAGAGATGCTTTGCGGAACTGGGAAGGAGAGATACATCTTAGATTTGTGCTGTCTTTCAGCATGTTCGTGATGGAGTTCGGTTTTTTCGTATGGCTCCTCTATGTAGGTGATACCAGCGGAAACAATCTCATGATGGCAAAACTGCCGCTGCATGCCTGCGATATGGGACTTATCATATGCATGTTTATGGTACCAAGCAAAAACAGGACTCTGTTCGGTATAAACTTTTTTGTAACTTTATTCGGGGCCATACTTGCGTGTATTATCCCGCAGACAGTGCTCGACTGCGCAGATCCGACATATTTCAGATACTACCAGTATTTCGGGGAACACCTTATACCCGTATTCTGCACGATATATATGATCATCATCCACCGGATGAGACCACGTTACAGAGACATCTGGTTCGCAGTGGGATCTCTTTTGTTCATGCTGATCCCGAGCATCAGGCTTAATGAAGCATTTCCGGGTTCTGATTATCTGTTCCTGAAACTGGATATCTCGCTGTTTCCGGAGAGCCAGTACATGCGCGCTCTGATCTATACAGGGCTTATAATTCTGATTTTTCACGCAATGTGGTTTATCTGGAAGTTCATAGAGAGGAGCAGCAGAGCTATGTGGTATAATTTCTACATCAAATAAATGGGTTGGGAGACATATGATCAATAACACTGCATATCTTTCAAATAATGGTGACATAATCTGCTTCAACTATAATGGCCGAAGGATCAGATTCAGAGGGCCATATAGTTTGGTGTGCTTTGATCACGTGAAAGAATGGGATAATGGCTATATAGAGGTTATGACGAGATTCAGCCACACCGAAGAGCTAATTGAGGAATATATAGATCTTGTACCAATTTTGAAGAATCTTTACATTGATCCCGAGAAATTCCTAGGGAATATAAAGAAAGTTGAGGTCAGAAATGTCTGAAAAGGAAATAATCAGCATTGCGGATAATGCGGATATGATAATTAAGATCAATTATCTGACCATGTACGAAAAATGGTCAGAGTATTCAAAAGAAGGTTACTACCAGGGATAATCGTGACAACAATATTCGGTAATAATACATTGATACTTTTTTGATACTAAAAAACTGAAGAGCCCATTGAACTGATAAAAATAAAAGAAAAAATGTGCATAAATTGCTGTATTTATAGGTCTTGGGTCGGTTACAATGGTTACATCTGAAGAGTGGGAATAGTGCAGAGTTTGTCACGAAGCAGCATAAATCAGCCAAACAAACCAAGGCCTTTTGGAGAGAGTACTTTCTCTCCAAAAGGCCTTTTTTCTTGGCCGATTTCTGTCCGGAAGTCTCGCCCCAAAACTCGTAAGAAAGAACATTTTCTCTGACTATAACAGCCGTTGATGCTGTATAATCATAAGGTCAGCCGGACACGACTATTGGAATGAGTTGCGGCGTATATAGACAGATACAGATTGTGAGGTAAAGGATCAAATGGAATACCTTAAGAAAAGGGATATGTATATTGCAATGATTTCATCTGCAGTATATCTGGCGATGGCAGTTTTGTGCGTAATAGGACTTTGGCTGCACGGACTGGAGAACATGCCGAGCATATATGTGCTGAATGTCGGTATAGAGATATTTGCAATGCTGACAGGATACATGCTCTTCGTAAGCTGCATTATAGATGTACAAAAGTCGGGATCGGATCTCAAATGGTTCATTTATATGGTAAATGTTACCATATGGTGGGCGTTTACGGATGCCGGCGCATGGCTGCTGGATGGAGTTGCCGGACTCAGGGTTCTCAATTGTCTGGATAATACTGTGCTGTTCATATGTACTTCTCTCTCTGCGTATTTCTTCTGGAAATACCTGGCCGGCATGGTCGTAATGAACCGTCCGTTCGAAAGAGTTCTGGATAAACTGCTCAAATACATAGTTATAGCTGCTGTCGTGATTCGGCTTGTAAACATCTTTACCGGTATGTACTTTACCGTGGATGCCGACGGCGTATATCAGAGAGGATCTCTGTATCTGCTGTCAATGATCTCCCCGGTGCTGACGCTGTTAGCTGTTGCTTCCGTAGCCATCGCCGAAAGAAAGCAGATGCAGAAATATCAGAAAGTAGCAACGGTGCTGTATATCGCTGCACCGTTTGCGGCAACTGTACTGACAGCGCTGGTGTATGGCCTTTCCGTCAGCAGCTCGGTGATCATGCTTGTGCTCTTGCTGATGTACTGTGTGCTCAATGTTACACAGGGAAGAGAAAAAGCACTGGCTGACAGAGATCTTGCGGTTGCTTCAGGCATACAAAAGAACATTTTACCTAAGATTTTTCCTTTTCTGCCCGAACGTGAGGAATTCGATCTGTACGCTACAATGACTCCGGCCAAAGAGGTTGGAGGGGACTTTTATGATTTCTTCATGATAGACGATGACCATATTGCCATAGTCATAGCTGATGTATCGGGAAAGGGTATGCCCGCTGCGCTTTTCATGATGGTGGCGAGGACTCTCATCAAAAACCAGACACAGGGAGCATCTTTCAGCAGGGATCCTAAGGTAATACTAGCCGAGGTCAACAACCAGCTGTGCGAGGGCAATGAAATGGAGCTTTTCGTTACAGCATGGCTCGGAATAATCACGCTGTCCACAGGCCATTTGGATTACGCTAATGCAGGTCATGAATATCCTGCGATCAGCACAGAAGGCAGAGATTTCTTCATAATGAGAGAAAAGAATTCACCTCCGCTTGCCACTATGGAGGGACTGAGATTCCGCGGCGGCGATATGGAACTGAAAAAAGGTGATGTAATCTACGTATATACCGACGGTGTAACAGAGGCTACAAATGCAGAAGACGAGCTCTTTGGTATGGACAGGATGCTCGATGCTCTTAACATCGACATAAATGCGGAGCTTGAACAGATTGACACCAATGTAAGAAGTGCTATAGATGACTTTGTTGCTGATGCGCCGCAGTTCGATGATATCACAATGCTCACATTCAGATATAACGGCAAGGAGTGACGATAGAAAGACAAAAATAGCCTCACACTTCATTTTAAAGGGTTGCCGCATCCGGATCAGAATGCGACAGCCTGTTATACGGAGATGCTTTTATGAGATATAAGATGATATCAAAGGTATTCACAATGGTATTGTCATTAATACTGACAGTCACCATGATGCCGCTCAATGTATTTGCGACAGCCGGGATCGATACAGTACCGGAAACATCCGGTAATGCCGGTGGTTTTGTGATGTCAGAAAAGCTGGATGACGTTGTCGTTACTGTAAGGGCAGATGAAGGTGTTTTCCCGGAGGATGCTGTACTCAGCGTGAAAAAACTCAGCAGAAAAGAACAGAACAAAGTCGATGCGGCTATGGAAGACGAGCAGTCTGAGGATAAGAATGTCGCACTTTCATATACTTTTGATATCAAGATCCTCGATGCAGACGGACGTGAGATCCAGCCGGCAGAAGGCCGGAAGGTTGAAGTGTCTTTTGAGAGTGTCCATGCGTCCAATCCTAACCTCGAGGCTGAGATTTACCACATCTCCGGGAACAGTAAGGGAAACGGGCTGACGGCTGAGAGGCTCGATGCCGAAACAGATAAGAAGAACGAGATAATTGTGGCTGAGACTGCCGGATTCTCCTACTATACAGTAGTGTTTGAATATGACAGGGACAGTTATCAGTTCACGCCGGATAACATAAATGAAGGTGAATGCTTTCTCAGGTATATTCTGGAAGGCGCTCATCTGGAAGTGAAAGTGAAAGATGTCACTGAGGTCAGTTCCAGCAATCCGGATCTGATCGTGCCGTTTGTTGACAGTATCAATGGAGCCAGGATGGTCAGGGTGAATGACTTCTTCTACGGCAAAGAGAAGCTCTATGTCACAGCCGATGGTGTCACATATGAGATAGAGGTCTCATGCGATCAGTACGGCGATGTAATTGAATACGTTGATGAGAACGGGCGAACAAAAGAGTGTCATAATTTCAGACGCATCAGAAGGATCAATGACCTCGGTATGTCAGGAGGCTGGTATGTACTGGATCAGGATTTGTATTGCCCGGAGCGTGCTTCAGTCCAGGTAGGAGATGCGCACCTTATCATCTGTGACGGCGTCAAAGCAGAGTTCCTGCAGGGAATCGGCGTTCATGAAGGCGCATCTCTGACAATCTACGGGCAGAAGGACCAGACCGGAGAACTCATATGTCAGGAAAATCCTCAGTATAAGTATAAGGGAGAAATACTTGAGGTGTACAATGCCGGTATTGGCGGCGACCATGATTGCGGTGAGAACAAATGCGGTGACATCACTATCAACGGCGGCATAATCATTGCCGGCGGCGGCATGCACCATGATGCAGCGATCGGCGGGGCTGACGGACAGGCCAACGGCAAGATCACGATCAACAACGGCAGCGTTTATGCAAAAGTGGAGTATGGCGGACAAAAGGGCCAGGGCTTTCCTGAGGAAGTTTACGCAGCTGCTATCGGTACCGGAGGAGGATGGTCCCATACACTGAGAGAAACTCCGGGTGATATCACGATCAATCGCGGATATGTAACCGCAATTGCCGGAGGAGATGCATGGGGTGCTGCGATCGGCGGCGGATACAGTATCAGTGGCCCGAGAGTCATAATCAACGGCGGTACGGTCAAGGCAATCGGTGCGTCCGGGGCCGGGATAGGCGGTGGATATGAAGCATCAAACAATGATATCACGATCAATAATGGTATTGTCTATGCATTATCATATGGCAAAGGCGCCGGGATCGGCGGAGGCAACAAAGGTAAAGGCGGCAAGGTAACGATTAATGACGGCCTTGTACTTGCTATGGGCGGCGGACTCAAAAAGTCCTACCTCGAAAGCCTGAATTTCTACAATATAAAACAGAATCTGCCTAATCCTGCTCTTCCTCCATACACCCCGGGCGAGGCCGGCAAGTACGGAACTATCATAGCGGAGCTCATAGCCCCGCTGTTTGAGAAAGGCCAGTGGGGCGGCGCCGGTATAGGCGGCGGCGATAGTGCGGCAGGCGGAATTGTGATCATCAACGGAGGCGTTGTCGCTGCAACAGCAGGAATGAACTCTGCCCAGGCTATCGGGCACGGAGATGACGCCGGCGGAAAGGCCAGTATAACGCTGTATGACAATGCTCAGGTTACCTATGGGAAAATATCCAACAGCGGAGTCCAGGAGCTTGGTGTTGAGCAGCACGGTGATCCCGATAAACGTGCTGACAGATGCAGGGATAATGCATATGCAAAAATAGAGCCGGGCAACTGTACGGTCCATTTTGATGTCCAGGGACACGGCGTGGCGCCGGCTGACATACAGACCAAGGGCGGGCAGCCTATCGAAGAGCCGGCTGAACCGGTGGCAAAAGGATATCTGTTCGATGGATGGTACATGGAGAAAGAATGTATCAATTTATTTAATTTCAACCTGCCGGTCAATAAGAGCAGCATGACTCTGTATGCAAGATGGCTCAAAACGTGTGATCTGAAGATCAGGAAAGTATGGCCGGCCGGAGCAAATGCTCCGGAGTCCCTTAAGCTCGACTACAATCTGCAGATGACCAGAGATCCGCAAGGCAGATGCGTCAGCGACAGCTTTACCGTTTCCCCTCAGAACAGCTGGTCAGATACGTTAACGATCACAGAAGAATCTGTGCTCGAGATCAGAGAGGATCATAAGGACGGATACCTTAACGGCGGTTGGGTGCTCTCAGGCCGTGATGCAAAAGGAAAAGCCGTGAGTATCGACCTGCCTGTCGGAGAGTTCTCCTGGGCAAGGCTTGATCTGCTCAGTAAAGAGAGTTCCGGTCTCAGCAACGAGGATTACGAAAATGCGCTTGCAGCAGTCAGGAATGGAAGCGCTGAACTGACCCTTACTAATATCAAGTCGAAGGTCTTTACAGTTCAGAAGAACTGGGTTGACGGAGCAAATGATTCTTACAGACCGGATATCGTGAAGGCCGTCCTGCAGAGGAAACAAAGCGATGGCTCCTGGAAGACAATAGAGACTGTCGAACTCAGTAGTGATAAGGACTGGAAAGAAGACTTTAAGCCGGTGGAAGATCTCGGTGCAGACAATGCCGCTGTTTACCGTATCCGTGAGCTGGACAAAGACGATAATCTGGTACTTGATAAGACAGATAAAGACGGTGATGGCAAAGATCCTGCGGCTACACTGCAGGTGATAATAGATTCAGAACCGTTGGATATCGAATACAGTGTCACCTATGATGCAATGTCCGATGACGGTCTGGTCAAAATCACCAACAAAGCCGGCACGGTATTCTCTGCTGAGATCAAGTGGGAAGATTATAAAGGTAATGCAGACACAGCCACTCCGGAATCTGTGAAGGTTGGGCTGTATGGGGTCAGTGGAACCGGCTCCCTGGGTTATCTTCAATCCACGGAGCTGAACGCATCCAATAACTGGAAGGCAGACTTCGCCCCTGTTATAGAAGCAGGCAGGAATTTTGTGATCCGGGAGGAAAGCAGTAACGGACATACTGTATTTGATCAGGGTGAGCAGATACCTGTCCACTATTACGGAGATAAGCACAACAAAGCCAGGTATACAGTAACTGAAAACGAGAAAACCAACGCGTACTCATACGATGTCAGCTATGCTGCAGATGAAAAGACTCATCATACGGTCATAACCAATAAGAGAACGGGGATCTTCTTCAAGGTCAGGAAAAACTGGGGATTCCCTGAGGACAGCCCGTGGCCTGACCGCGTGGATTTTGTGTATGCAGTGCTCCAGCACAAGGTGAAGGACAAATCGGGTAATGTCACATGGGATAGAGTCGGAAAAGAACTGAGGCTGACACATCTTGACTCATGGGAAGACAGTTTTCCGGAGATCCCGTTAACCGATGAGCTCAAAGCGGAAGACTATCGAGTCAGAGAATATGTGCACCACTTCACAGAACACGGTGCATATTATCGTTACATTACTTACTTTGATACAGCGCCGCCTGATGGTTATAAGATCATGCTCGCACCGGATGATGAGGATAATACAGGTCATGAGAAGCCGGTATTCAGAGCATCATTCAAGATCGACGACAATACTTTTGAAAAGACCTCGTTCGAAGTGTCATATGAAAGAGACGAGAACGGCGACTTCATAATCAACAACAAGCAGAGAGGATATCTCTCCGTTGAGAAGAAATGGCAGGACAAGGACGGCAAGGAGCTTGATAAACTCAAGCCGGAAAGTGTCAAAGTCGTACTGCAGCACAAGAGCGGGGACAGCTGGGAGAATGTCGTTGAGCCGGAGACTCTCAGCAAGGAAAACAACTGGAAAAACGTGTTCGGCACCTTTATAGGTGAAGATGCTGACATGAGCACTTACCGTGTCCGGGAGCTGGATAAAGACGGCAAGGTCATTTATGATGCCGGCGACAGCGATGCTGCTGACGGTGCGGACAAGAACTCTGCTGTTTTCTCAGTCAAAGATGACAGCGGAGAAGACACGGATGCCTCGTTTGACGTCACATATGAGGGCATGGGCGACGAAGGCAATTTCGTGATCACTAATAAGCTCAATGCATTCACTCTCGAGATAGAGAAGGAATGGGAAATCGATCTCGAGAAGAAAGATAAGCCTGAAAGCATAGGCGTCATCATCCAGAAGAAGACAAAAGGCGATGACAACAAGGACAAGTGGGAAAAAGTCAGGATAGTCAGTCTTACTAATGATGACAGTTACAAGGCAAGCGTCATTTTGCCTGAAAAGGCTAAAAAGAAGAACGGCGAAGAGGAAACCATAACATACCGCGTCCGTGAGCTGAAAGAAGAGAGCGCTGTTGCTGAATACATGAATGGTCTGAAGGACAAGATAGATGCAGGCCGGAACGAGTATACACAGTGGATCGATCAGTTCAGGGAAAGCGGGTATTTCGAATGCCTGCCGGATGACATCAAGGATGCGGCCAATACGAATTACGAAGCTCTGCTAAAGAAACTCAATGCCACCAAGGATGATCTCTACGACAAGCTGATGGAACAGCTCAATATTGCTTATGAGCCTGAACAGCGCATCGTATATGACAAGAACGACCAGGAGTATAAGGACTTAAGCGACGAGGACAAAAAAGAAAAGATCAATGAGGCCAACCGCGTTTCATATCATGTAAAGGCGTACGATTCGACTCTGACAGGCGAAAATGAAGGAGCTCACGTCACACGTTACATGGTCGAATACGAAGAGTCCGACGGCGGCAAAAAGGTCAGGATCACCAACAAGGCGATCCTTGAGATAGACCTGATCAAGCGCTGGCTCAAGCTCGGGGCTGATGATAAGGACCTTCCGGAAAATGTATGGGTGGTCCTGATGTTCAAGCCTAACCCTAAGGCGATGGAAAAAGCTCAGGACATGGGTGTAGATGTCGGCGAGCTGCAGGACTATGAGTTCCCTGTATTCTCAGTGCCGCATGTGATCGAGATCCTTCTTGACGGAGGGAAAAATCCTGTAGACATCATCAGCCAGCTGACTCTCGGGATCGATCTCAGCATACTCGACTCTGTGAGCCCTCTCATGATGGCCATAGATAAGGTAAGTAAAGACGAAGAGAACAAGGACAAGAACTGGAGGACCGACTATGTAGTCAGCAAGTATGCTTATGGCATCCCTCTTGAATTCAAGGGCGCAGAGCTCGGCAGCGAGATCATCCGTCAGATCATCAAGTATCTGACGGGAATTGATATTCCTGTTTCATATAATCCGCTGCAGAATTTCATCAGTATCCCGACCAAAGCGATACCTACTATTGGCGGCATCACTGATCCGGAAGACCTGATCGACTTCGATACACTCAAGGGTGTTGCCAAGGAAAAAGCCCGGACGATAACCATGGACGACATCAATGGTTTTGGCTGGGGCAGCATACTTGACATGTGGAGACTGATGGCCAATGTCATCAACATCAGGATCAAGATCGACAGCGATGATGACAACACCATAAGAGGAAGCAAGATCTGGGAAGGCGATACTGAAGGGAACCGTCCGGATACCATTAAGATCCATGTAAAGGATTCAGAAGGAAAGGATATCAAAGGCTCACCTGTAGAACTGAAGAAGTATGACTTCGAGGGCAAGGACGAATGGACGTGGGAGATCAGTCCTGATGAAGATGCTGACGAAGATGCCGAATACACAGTATCTGAGGAATATCCTGAAGGATTTGAAAACAAGGATAAATACACCTCAGATATAAGCGGATACGACATCACCAATGTCTGGCATGAAGACGAAGAGGGAAAGACCACAGTCTCAGGCAGGAAGACATGGGATGACGATAATGATCGGGACGGCATACGCCCGAATGAGATCACTGTAAGGCTCCTGGCTGACGGACAGCCGGCATTGAATAAAGGCAAAGAGCGCGTCGCAAAAACATCAGCGGCGGCAGGCTGGAAATGGACTTTTACCGACCTACCTAAGTACAGAGAAGGGACAACAAAGGAGATACAGTACAGCATCACCGAGGACAAAGTAAGCGGATATACTCCTCAGGTGAACGGTTTTAATGTGACCAATAAGCACGAGCCTGAAAAGATCGATATCCAGGTCAGAAAAGAATGGCAAGGCGACAATGAAGATGTCCACCCTGATTCAGTGACCGTTCATCTGAAGGCTAACGGCAAAGAGGTCGATCAGAAAGTGATCTCCGCAGGCAGCTGGGAATGCACTTTTGAAAATCAGCCAAAATACGAAAAGGGCAAAGAGATCACCTATACCGTTACTGAAGACAAGGTAACAGACTATAAGACTGAGATCACGGGTGATGCTGCAGGAGGCTTCACGGTAGTCAATACATATGTTCCGGGCAGGATCCACATCAATGTCAACAAGATCTGGGTCGATGAAAATGACAAGGCCGGCAAACGTCCTAACTCCGTCAATGTGATCCTCGTTGCCGACGGCGAAGATACAGATAAGAAGCTGACCCTGTCGGGAAGCAACAACTGGAGCGGATCTTTTGCCGACCTTGATCCGGTAAAGGAAACAGACGCCATCAATTACTCTGTAAGAGAAGAAGAGACGGATATCATTTCCGGGGACGGTGGAGACGGCAAGTACAAGAGCGAGGTGACCGGCAGCGTATCTGAAGGATTTACGGTAACCAACACCTATGAGTCTGCTCCGGAAGAAAAGGTAAAGGTCGATGTCACCAAGACCTGGAGCGATGAAAATAATACAGATGCTCGTCCTGACAAGATCACTATCAGGCTGTTTGCCGACGGCGAGGCAGCTAAGGATGAGCAGGGCAATGAGATAACAGCCGAGATCTCCAGGGATACCGGCGCTGATAAACAGAGCTGCACGTTTGAAGATCTGCCTAAGTCCATAGACGGAAAGGAGATCAGCTACACCGTCAGCGAAGATGCAGTAGATAACTATGAGACCGTTGTCGGTGATATATCACATAAGGATAACGGGTCAATAAGCTGCGAGATCAGCAATAGATACACACCTGGCAAGACACAGATCAATGTGCGTAAGGTGTGGGATGACGGGGATGATCAGGATGGAATACGCCCTGGCTCAGTAACAGTCAAGCTTCTTGCCGATGATGCTGAGACCGGTAAGACCCTGGTTTTGTCTGAAAAGAACAACTGGGAAGGCTCATTCGTAGATCTTGACATGACCAAAGGCGGAGAGAAAATTTCCTACACGGTTGAAGAAGCTCATGATTCTGTGATAACCGGGCATGACAGACCGGGCTCATACGAGGACAAAGTGGAAGGCGATGCAGCCGCGGGATTCGTTATCAGAAACACTCATACACCTGAGAAGATCAAGATCGTCGTAAACAAGGAGTGGAAACATAAGAGCAATCCTGAATCGGATCGCCCGGCAAGTATTACTGTGCACCTGAAGGCGGACGGCAAAGAGGTGCAGACAGCAACTGCTGATGAAGGATCGCAATGGGTGTGCAGATTCACAGATCTTCCTAAATATGATAACGGCAGGGAAATCTCATACACGATCACCGAAGACGAGATAGAGAATTACATTACCGAGATCACCGGAGATGCAGCGAGAGGCTTCACCATCGTCAACACATATAAGCCTGGCAAGACGCAGGTCACGGTCCACAAGGTGTGGGAGGATGAGGATAACAGGGATGGCATCAGGCCGGCTTCGGTCACAGTCAAGCTGCTGGCAGACGGCAATGAGATCGGCGAACCGGCGACACTGAGCGCCTCCAACGACTGGATTTATACATTCAGTAAACTCGATAAGTTCAATAAGAATGATACAGAGATCACCTATACTGTCGAGGAAGAGCTGACTGATGTCATCACCGGTACCAGCGGTCGTACTACTTACGCATACGATATCAGCAGAGACGGCGAAGGCTCGAACAACTTTACGATAACCAACACTCATACCCATACCAACGAATACATCAATATCAAAGTCGAAAAGATCTGGACAGACCAGGATGGCCGGATGGAGGGCAATGACTACAATCAGATAATTCCAAACAAAATAAACATCACTCTTCTTGCTGACGGGAATGAAGCAGACAGCAAAACAGTTACACTTGATGATGGCTGGAAATGTGAATTTACACATCTGCCAAAATATGATGAGAAGACCGGCAGCGAGATAGTCTATAACATCGTTGAAGATCCTGTGGAAGATTTCACTACCAGTATCGAAGGAAATGCAGAAACAGGCTTTGTAGTGACTAATAAGTATGATCCGGGTAAAACTCAGGTATATGTATATAAGAAGTGGGGCGACGATTTTGACGCTGACGGCATGCGTCCTGAATCTGTAACAGTTGAGCTGTGCACACAGGGAGGCGGATCTGATGATATCGAGGGAACCGGAAAAACTCTGGTGCTGAATAAGGAAAATAACTGGGGCGGCATATTTGAAGACCTTGATGCAATGTCCGTTGACCCGGATTCGGATGAAAAGAAACTGATTAAATATACCGTCAGAGAAGTCAACCCGTTCGAAGGATACGAGTCGCATGTAATGCGCAACAGTTTTGAAGATGCAGCCGGAGGCATATTCTTCGTATTCAATCTTCATGACAGAAAGACTACCGATATAAGAGTCAGCAAGGTCTGGGATGATGCCGATGATCAGGACGGCAAGCGCCCCGGCAGCGTACATGTCCATCTGTTCGGAAACGGCGAAGAATACGGTGATCAGACCATTACAGCTGCAGACAAATGGGAGTGCACATTCAAAGGCGTCCCTGTGAACGAGGGCGGGGAGCCCATCCGGTACACTGTAATTGAAGACACCGTCACTGACTATACCTATAAGGTCACCGGTGATGCTGATAAGGGCTTTACTGTTACCAACTCATATACACCGGGAAAGACCCAGGTAACTGTCGGCAATCTCTGGATCGACAGGCTTAATAATGATGGGATACGCCCAGAGTCGATCGAGGTAAGGCTGCTTGAAGACGGAGAGTATCGCGGCAGGAAGATCACACTTACAGCAGATGATGACTGGATCGGCACCTTCAGCGATCTGCCGGCAATGAAGAGGGGCGAGAAGATCAGGTACACAGTCACTGATGATCCGGTGCCTGGCTATGAATCACTGGATACCATCAGCATTAATGACGTATCATATATTCTAACGAAAGTACATGATCCTGAGATGATTCCGATCGCAGGCGAGAAGTTCTGGGAGGATGCGGATGACAATGACAGGATCAGACCGGAAAGCATCACAGTTCATCTCTATAGAAAAGATGAAGAAGATAAAGATGAAGAAGAGATCCAGTCAAAGACTGTCACAGCGGATGATGACTGGAAATGGGATTTCGGCAAATGGCAGAAGTACAAAAATGGAAAAGAGATCGAGTACTCTGTCAGGGAAGATGTGCCGGAAGGCTACGAAGCAAGTGCTGACGGCTTCAATATAACCAACAGGCACGAACCTGAGACCATCGATATAAGCGGTACCAAGACCTGGGATGACAACAACGATGCCGCAGGCAAGAGACCGCGGAGCATCACAGTTCACCTCATGGACGGCAGCAATGAAGTCGCATCCAGGAACGTAACAGAGGCGGCTGACTGGCGGTGGGTATTCACAGGCGTACAGAAGTACCGCAACGGTGAAGAGATCCGGTATACTTTGCTCGAGGATCATGTCGAGGGATACACCACTGAGATAAACGGCATGAATGTCACCAACAAGTACATACCGACCATATACGATAAAACGTTCACTATCACCTACAACCTGAATGGCGGCGAATACAACGGCAGCGATAGTGACATCGTTGAGACGTATCCATACGGAACAGTCATTGACATACACGCAGCTCCGACCAGAAAAGGCTATGAATTCAGTTACTGGAAGGGTTCAGAATATCAGCCGGGCGACAAGTACACGGTGACAGAGGATCACACATTTACCGCACAGTGGAAAGAAGTAACTGAACCTGTTGATCCGGATGACCCGAAAGATCCTGAAGATCCTAAGAAGCCGCGTGACCCGAAAGATCCTAAAAAACCGAAGAAACCGGACGATCCGGACAAACCGTACAAAGTAACTAAGACAGGAGACAGTAATAACCTTGGACTGTGGCTCATGCTCCTGATGCTGTCAGCAGGCAGCCTGGCAAGCATAATTGTCCACCGCAGAAAGCAAAAGCAGAGGCAGGATCGTCAATGTCAAAGCGGAAGACTCAGCGCTCGATGAAAACGGAAAACCAGTGGAAGGAGAGCAGTGATGATCAAGGTATATTGCATATCCGGGTATTTAACAGACAAAAGTAACAGAAAGATCAATGCGACGTGCGAAAAATACGGCTATGATTTAACCTGCTATAATAATGCGGAAGAGGCGGATGGACTGGTTGCTGATGCTGAGGTAGTCTATACCACAAATCCTGAAATACTTTGTCAGATGAAGAATCTGAAGTGGTGTCATGCCGATAGCGCAGGCGTCAACAATTATATTGCGACCGGGTTGTTCGACGACAGGTCGATAAAGCTGACCAACAGTTCGGGAGCTTTCGGCAGAGCTATTGCAGAGCACATAATAATGGTCACTCTCATGCTCATGAGAAAAATGCCTGATTATCAAGGAATCATCAATGACAGGAAGTGGAAACACGACCTGCCGATCCGTTCGATTGCTGACAGCAATATAGCTATTATCGGTACGGGCAATCTGGGGCAGACTGCAGCCTGTAACTTCAAAGGACTCGGCGCAGGCAAGGTAATAGGGTTCAGCAGGAGCGGGAAGGTCAAAGAGCCTTTTGATGATGTGTATAAAATGAGCGGGTTTGCGGAGAACGTCGTCGACACGGATGTTGTAGTGCTCTGCCTGCCTGATACGCCTGAGACCAAAGGAATATTCAGTGAAGTCAGGATATCTGAGATGCCTGCATCGGCTTATCTGATCAATGTAGGAAGGGGAGTAACTGTAGATCAGGAGGCTCTAATCAGAGCGCTTAATGAAGGCAGGATAGCAGGCGCTGCGCTCGATGTAGTAACACCGGAGCCTCTTCCGGCGGACCACCCGCTGTGGACGGCGCGGAACTGCATAATAACGCCGCACTGTTCGGGCGATATGGGGCTGGAATACTCGGTAGACAAAACCTTCGAGCTCTTCAGCGAGAATCTTAAGAGATACGCAGAGGGAGAAGAACTCATCAACCTCGTAGACCCTGAAACCGGATATTGATCAGGGCAGGACTGGATATAGACCGGGCAAAGAAATCAGCAATAAGACTGGCGGTATTTACAGCTCCATATGTATATCTGATACCTTCAGAGTGGTTCTATGATTGATTAAAGGGAATCAACGCCGGCAGGGTCAAACAGTGATCGACACATGTGGTTTCCGGTTATAATGGACTTCTCCGGCAAGCCAGCTGTCCGTCCGCGGAGGAACTCTGGAAACAGGTATGGGGCAGTACTTTCGTAAATGGCTCGAGGACGAAGGACTCTTCCCTGAGAACTACCGGCCTGATAAGGAAGATGTAAGGATATATGCAAATTCAAAACAGCGGACCATCGCAACCGCCAGGTTCTTTACATCAGGCCTGCTTCCTGCTTCCAATGAAGAAGTACAGCTGACTTTTGTATCCGATGAATACGCAAGAGCAGCGAAGGAGCAGATCGATGAAATGTATTCTGACGACATAGAAGATCTGAAAGACAATTATGAACTGATCAGCGATGTGATAGACATGGAAGATTCAGAGGCCTTTAAAGACGGAAGTGTCAGGGCATTCAGAACTGACGACACTGAGATAACGATCGAAAAGGATCAAGAGCCTGCAATGGAGGGCTCCCTGAAAACCGGCTGCTCGGTAAGCGATGCAATGACCCTGCAGTATTATGAGGAGGAGGATCCGGCAAAGGCCGCATTCGGAAAGTCTCTGAGCCGGGAACAGTGGGATGAGATCACGGAGATAAAAGATCTGTACAGCGATGTCCTTTTCACTGCGCCGCTCATATCGTGCAACGTGGCAAATCCGCTTCTCAAAGAGATGCTTTCTGAGATCTCAAATGACGAAAGGGAATTCACTTTCCTTTGCGGACATGATTCCAATCTGTTGAGCGTCCTGTCGGCTCTTGAAGCTGAAGACTATATCCTTCCCGGAGCACTGGAAAGAAAGACTCCGATCGGATCCAAACTCGTTTTCTCGAAGTGGAAAGATAAGAACGGGGAGGAATACTGGGATGCCGATCTCGTATATCAGACGACTGACCAGCTCAGGAATGCCGATATACTGACTGAGAAAGAACACCCGGCTTCCGTGGACATTTCTTTCAAAGGACTCAAAGCCAATGAGGACGGACTGTACACTGATAAGGACATCAAAGGACGTTTCAGAAAAGCGATCAGAGAATACAACCGTATAGCGGCGAAATACAGCCATGCATTCTGACAACAAGCTGGATGGAGAGATTCTTTACGAATACATGAATATAGACGGCAGGGAAAGGGGTAATGATTCCTGCAAAAGGCACTGAATGAACAATATAGTTCGGCAGTGCTTTTTTCGTGAAAGTTAACTGACCGAACGCTTGTTTACGAACAATAGTTCTGATATAATACATTTCCCGATTGTTGCAGTTTACCTGTGAAATAAACATGAAGGATCAAATGGCTGAAATAATATAAAGTTATTACTACCTCAACGGAAAACATGGAGGGCGAAAGATGAGCAATAAGAATTCACAGAACGCAAATCTCGGCAATGTACCTTCGGTCAATGTAGGAGAAGCAGTATCAAGGCTGTCAGATATGTACTGCAGCGTAATTGGAGGCGGCTTTGGAATAAAGGCTGTTCCGTCGGTGATGCTCTGGGGCGCACCGGGTGTGGGCAAGTCGCAGGGCGTCAGACAGATAGCGGGCAGGATAGAAGCTGCGACAGGCAAAACAGTCAGGGTGACAGATGTAAGGCTGCTGCTGTTCAATCCGATTGATCTGAGAGGAATCCCGACCGCAAATGAGGACAAGACACTTGCTGTTTGGCTGAGGCCGCAGATATTCAATATGGATCCATCGGACGATATCATCAACATCCTGTTTCTGGACGAGATTTCAGCCGCACCACAGTCTGTGCAGGCCGCTGCTTATCAGATAACACTTGACCGCACTGTAGGAGAGCATAAGCTGCCTTCCAACTGCATCGTCATAGCAGCCGGCAACAGAGTCACGGACAAATCGGTCGCGTATAAGATGCCGAAAGCGCTTGCCAACAGACTGATGCATCTTGAGATATCAACAGATGCGGATTCATGGAGAGCCTGGGCTGTTTCGCATGGTATCAATGCAAAGGTAACCGGCTTTCTGTCATTCAAGCCGGATAAGCTCATGGCTTTTGACACAGCTGCTGACGAACTCGCCTTTGCCACTCCGAGAGCATGGGAGATGGTCAGTAATCTGCTTAATCATGTGAGCAATGACATAGACAGTATGTACACGCTTATTGCAGGAGTGATAGGGAGCGGTACAGCTGCGGAGTTCCGTACATGGTCACGGATTTATGACAAGCTGCCGGATATAGAGGGTATATTCAATGGCACGGAGCATTCGGTTCCTAAGGGCATCGATGCGCTGTATGCTCTTGTTTCATCTATGTCGAAGTATGCATCAGAGCACAGAGATGATCTTAATGCTATAGCCAATTCAATAGCGTATGCCGAACAGCTTCCGCCGGACTTTTCGGTAGTACTGATGCAGGACTATATGTGCCTGGAGGAGGACTATAAGGATAAGCTGATGATGCTGCCGGGATTTGTTAAGTGGGTGCGAAGCAGAGGCGCTCTGCTGAACGGGATCAAATAGCAGGGAGGAAATATGGAACTGAGTGCAGATAAACAGAGGGAATATATTCGAAGGATACTGATTGCGCGAATGAGCATACTGACCCGAAACGGTTTTTTCGGTTTGCTCCTGATGCACATGAAGTTTGCTCTTGATGATACGATCGGTACTGCTGCGACAGACGGAGAGAGGATATTCTTTGATCCGAAGTTTCTGAATGAGATATCTGACAGTGAGCTTATTTTTTTGCTTATGCATGAGATTATGCATGTGGTTCTGAATCACTCTTTCAGAACGGACGGCAGAGATGAATACGGATTCAACATCGCCTGTGACATAGTGGTCAATTCGAATATCCTGCAGTCAGCCGGCGGAAATCTTAAGAGCATCACACTGTCGAAATACGGTGAATCGATGCACATAGCTCCGGACGGGCGCGAAGGATACAATTATACTGCGGAAGAGGTATATGAAATGCTGCCTGCCGGTGTAAAGGCGGGAGGTCCGGGAAATGGTTACGGTAGCGGTTTCGGAATGAAGAACGGTACCGGATCCGGAAGCAGCACCGGAAATACTGCCGGAAGCGCTGTCGGAAATGCCACTGGAAATGCTGTCGGGAATGGCGTCGGAAATGCTGCCGGAAATGGCGGAGGCTTATGCGATAATCATTCAAAATGGGGAAATGTTAAGGATGAAGCTCTTGAAGCTCTGTGGAGCAACAGGATACGGGATGCTTATGAGGCAAGCAGGACAAACAAAAGCAGAGGCAGCATTCCGATGGGAGCGGAGAGGGCTGTAAAGGAGCTGATGGATCCGAAGGTGGATTGGCGGACGCTTCTAAATGACTTCATACAGGAAGAGGTAGTGGATTACTCGTTTATGCCGCCTGACCGCAGATTTTCGGATAGTCCTTTTCTCCTGCCTGATTTTAATGATACGGAAACGATTGTCAGGGACATACTCTTTATGATAGACACCTCTGGTTCGATGTCTGATGAAGAGATCACACAGGCATATTCCGAGATCAAAGGAGCGATAGATCAGTTTGGCGGCAGGCTTGAGGGATGGCTCGGATTCTTTGATGCTGAAGTAGTTCCGCCGAAGCCTTTTGCTGATGAGGATGAATTTAAAGTGATCAGACCTGAAGGAGGGGGAGGCACAAGCTTCGATGTCATATTCGATTATGTACGCAGCGAAATGGATGACAGGGAAATCGCAAGCATCATAATCATGACAGACGGATGGGCGCCTTTCCCCGAGGAGTCGGCAGCAATGGGCATACCTGTGCTGTGGATGATCAACAATGATGATATCACTCCTCCATGGGGTAAAGCGGCAAGACTATAGATGCTGCTGTGAAGTACTACATGAGCTGCAAAATGATACGGTTAGCAGAGAAAGATAGCCGTATAAATTAAAGCTGTGCAGCTATATTACTTACAGCTGCCGTTGTTTGACAGCTTTTCAGAATACTATTAAAATATAAGGGATTTTACTCGAAGGGATAGCGAGCACTTTGAATTTTTCAGTTATGAATTTTCATCGATGACTGCATGGTCAGTGAAAAGGGCAAGAAAGATCAGGTATATGATGAAAAATAAAAACAACGACGTGGACAGTGAAATAAGCAGATATTTCGATTCTATGGAATTGCGCACTTCAAATCTACCGGCATGGCAGATAACAGACTTTCTTGGAGAAGGCAGATGCGGAAGGGTGTATAAGATAGAGCGAACTCAGGAGGGGATAACAGAAAGTGCTGCTATTAAAGTTATTAGCATCCCAAATAATAAAAGCCGATATGATTCAGTCCGGACTTCACTTGAGGGTGAAGAGGAGGCGGACAGATATCTTGCTGAAATGATGAATCACATAGAGTTCATTCATATTATGAATGACTGTCCGAACATCGTATCGATTTATGACTGGAGAGCAATCGAAAAAGAAAATGGATCCGGCTGGTATATCTTCATTTACATGGAACTGCTTACACCATTAAGGGAACAGTTCAGATCAAAGCCGGTAACAGAGACGGATGTAATAAAGCTCGGGAAAGATATCTGTACAGCACTTGAGCGCTGTGACAGGGTGAATATCATTCACGGAGATATAAAACCCGACAACATACTTGTCGATAAGAACGGAGATTATAAACTGGCAGATTTAGGTATGGGCAGGTTATTTTATGACGACATATATGACGCGCGCGACAATGTGCAGTTTTACATGCCGCCTGAAATAAATAAAAAGGATTGTTATAACAGAACTGCAGATATCTATTCTCTGGGAATCATCATGTATGAACTCCTGAGCGGTTTCGGGCCTGCTTTCACTTCAGAAAATAAAAGTGGTTTAAGTGTTCACAGAGCGTTAATAACGCATTTGGATGGAGTACCGCTCCCTGAGCCTGAACATGGAACGCATGCTTTGAAGAAGATCGTCCTCAAAGCATGCGAATATAACATGGGAAACAGATACAGATCTGCCGGAGAGATGCGGAGGGATCTGGAAATAATATCAGGCGGGACATATCCTTCCGACTTTGCAGAGCAGATTTGTCAAAGGTGCGGATATTCCAATCCTGCAGAAAATATTTTCTGCTGTAGTTGCGGAAGCAGGCTTGAAGAGGAAGACAATATCCGGATGCCGTATGAATCACCTTTTCCGGAACCTTATCCAACGATGATCCTATATGCATCACCGGATACAGGTTTTTTATCAAAGCTGAAAAAAATATTTGGCAAATGAATCAGTACAGACTAAAGAACTGCGTATGGGAAATCACTCTGGCGTGCTGCTTTTCGTGCAGACACTGCGGTTCGCGTGCGGGCAGAGCAAGAGAGAATGAACTGTCAACGGAAGAATGCCTGGATGTCGCACGTCAGCTTTCAGAGCTTGGCTGCCGCCGGGTATCTCTTATCGGCGGAGAAGTTTTCATGCGTGATGACTGGGCACTGATCATAAAATCTTTGACGGATTACGGCATTTCAGCTTCGATCATCACAAACGGCTTTGATTTTGATGATCATATCATAAACAGGCTCAGGGAAATCTGCATCGAATCGATAGCAATATCGATAGACGGAACTGAGGATATACATGACTTCATGAGACAGAAAGGAAGCTATAGCAGAGCGCTCAGGGCAGTCGATAAACTGAATTCCGCAGCTATTCCCGTATCGGTAATTACTACCCTTAACAGCATGAATATACAGTGTCTTGAAGAAATGCGATCTGTTTTATTGCAGAAGGACATCATGGTGTGGCAGATTCAGGCATGTTCACCGATGGGCAATGCGGTAAAAACAGGCATAGATTACAGCTTTGATCATAAGCAGGCGATACGCTTTGTTGAAGAGCACATGTATGATGCGCCGCTTGCCATTGGCGTAGCAGATAATATAGGATATTATTCTGAATCCGAGGGCAGCTTAAGAGGCAATACAAGCGGGAGAGCATATTTCAGAGGATGCGGTGCAGGACTGGATTCTGTCGGAATCGACAGTATAGGAAATGTCAGAGGCTGCGAGTCCATGTATTCTGATATTTTCATAGAGGGCAATTTGCGCGACAGATCTCTGAAATCGATATGGGACGATCCTGATGCGTTTTCGTACAACAGGAAATTCACAAACGACCTGCTCACCGGTTCCTGCGCCGGATGTATATATGGAAGTATCTGCGCAGGCGGATGCAGGTCATACAATTACTTCACAAGCGGCGAATTGTATAACCATAAGGATTGTGTGATAACCGGAGTTTGAAATAGCAATATATGACAGAATAAGGATACCCTCCGGTCCATGGATGGAAGGTGTAGGTATTGCAGAAACTCTTATAATAAGGGATCTGATGGAAAAATATGAGAAAAAGTATAAGGATCATAACGATAATAATAGCAATACTGATCATTGCGGTGTTTGGTATGAGTGCATATGTGACAATGACAACTTCAGCAGATATTGCAGGTATAGACAACGGAAAAGGCATCAGTCAGGAGACGATCGATGAGTGCAAAAGCATCAATCCGCAGTGTATACTGGTGCTTGGCTGTGCTGTATGGGCGAATAATGAACCATCGCCAATGCTGAAGGACAGGCTGGACACTGCAATTGAATTATACAGGAAGGGGGCTGCACCCAAATTGCTCCTCAGCGGAGACAACAGTGTGGAGGATTACAGCGAGCCTGACTGCATGCTTGAGTATGCTCTGAAGCAGGGCGTTCCATCGGAGGATATCTATCTGGACTATGCCGGATTCGCAACTTATGACTCTGTATACAGGGCTAAAGCTGTATTCATGGCGGACAGATTTATAGTGGTTACACAGAAGTATCATCTGTTCAGAGCGCTCAAGACCTGTGACATTCTCGGGATAAAGGCTGAAGGTATTGCGTCCGATCAGCGGAAATATAGAAATAGATTTTTCAGAGAGGTAAGAGAAGTACTGGCGCGGGGCAAGGATTTGATCAAAGCTATGATAAGACCGGAGCCGACATTCCTCGATGATGAGATCCCGATCGATGGTGACGGGAGGATTACTCACATGAATTCTGATTATACACTTGAATCATCACATGAGGTCGATGGCAGACAGGGAATTGCCCGGGAGGGTGACAGATACTATGTGAGCGGCAGCACTACACTTTCCGTTTATGATTCGGAATGGAATCTGATCAGGACAGAATCAGAGCCATTCGATGGCTACAAGGCCGAGGTGAATCACATCGGAGATATCGATGTATATAACGGGGAGATATATGCAGGCGTTGAGTATTTCATGGACGGAGTCGGATCCAATATTCAGATGGCTGTTTACGATGCAGAGACTCTGAAACTGAATCGCACATATATGTTTGAACCGGACAGCGGACAGATGGAAGTATCCGGCATTGCAGTCGATCCTGACCATAACTTGATATGGATGTGCTCATGGATAGATGATGAGAGCAGCAGCTATCTGTACAGATATGATCTTGAAAGCGGAGAATATATGGGAAGGACCCGCATGAGTGAGCCGCCTCAGCTGATACAGGGCATAGCATATTATGATGGCTGGCTGTATATCACAGCAGACGACGGATCTGCAGACGATGATGAACCGGATCATGTCTATAAGTGTTTTGCTGATCCGGGACTGGATGAGTTTACTGTTCTGACAGAAAAGACTCTTGATGATGTGACGCGTCAGGGAGAGATCGAGGGGATCTCTTTTGACAAGGACAGGAGACAAATGCTTATCAGCTATAACAGAGGAGCGATCATAGTCAGGGGAATGCCAACGGGCTTCTATGACGGCTATGACAGAGAGATACATGAGATATTTGTTTACAATATACATTAGTGAATTATCATTAGTGAATAATTTGTATTAACCGCAATGTGATTGTATAGATTCTGATGATAAGGATGATATGAATAAAAGAATAATCAGAAATCAAAGAATTCCTCTCCTTGTGCTGCTGCTGATAATGATGACAGTATTCATCTGCAGCTGCGGAGCTGATACTTCCGCCGGTGATCAGGGCATATCTCAGACCGCGAATACAAAGGAACAGAAGAAGACAAAAAATACGGAATCATATGATGCAGCCGAATTCCTGGAATCTCTTCCGGAATGGAGCGGTTACGCGTTTTGTTATGTAAACGGCAATTGCCCTGATTTCGAGCCTGATGAGATATGGACAAGAACCAGGGAGTCGATCGATCCTCTCGATGAACTCGGCAGATGCGGTACCGCGAATTCATGTATAGGGACAGACGGGATGCCGACTGAGCCGAGAGGTGACATTAGCGAGATAAGACCAAGCGGCTGGCATAGTGACAGATATGATTTCGTTGAGGGCGAAGCGCTGTATAACAGGTGTCATCTCATAGCGCATATGCTTTCAGGCGATGACGCCGTTCCCAAAAACCTTGTTACCGGTACCAGCTATATGAACAGAGACGGTATGCTGCCCTTTGAGATCGCGATCGCTGATTATGTCAGAGACACAGGCAATCATGTCATGTACAGAGTGACGCCTGTATTCAAAGATGATGAACTGGTCTGCAGAGGCGTTCACATGGAAGCGATCTCTGTCGAGGATGAAGGCGAAGGCCTTGCATTTAATGTGTTTTGCTATAATGTACAGCCGGGAATATATATAAACTATAAGACAGGCGATAACAGGCTGTCAGAGGATACGGAAATGCTTGATAACTACCTGGCAGGCAAGTATACCGTGAGAGCCAATACACTGGGATCTGTCCCGTCCGGAGAATCAGGAACTGCTGTATCCGAAGAGGCGGACGGATCGTATGATGAGGATCGGGAGGGAGCGTCAGAACAGGATGAGCATAAAATGACATATGTTCTGAATACCAATACCGGCAAATTCCATTATCCTGACTGCAGGAGCGTTATGGATATGAATGACAGAAACAAGCAGGAGATCGAGGCCACAAGAGAAGATCTCATAGGTCGCGGCTTCACTCCGTGCGGCAACTGCAATCCGTAAGGTAATGGGGGGCGGCAATGACCGCCATCACTCAATTTCAGATACATAAGAAAAATACGAAGTAATATACTACCTTAAATACAAAAGCACCGGTAAAAAACAGCAAAAAACCGATGCTTTTTGCGTGCAGCAAAACTGACAGAACAGTTGTTTGCGAACAATAGTTCTGGTATAATACAAATCCCAATTGCTGCGGCTATCAGGTGAAGTGAAAATGGAGGATCATATGACTGAAATCAATAAAACAAACCTTGCTTTTAAGGCAGATGAATTTTCACATCCGGAGACTGTCAGAGGCAGCATAATAGACCTGCCTGTAGATTCAGTAATGCCGGGTATATTTCCTTTTGAAGCTGAGGCGGGACAGACGCATTCGGACAGCATTTCGGATGCCTTTATCAGGTGCCTGAGAGAGACAGGACGGGTAGATATAAACAGGATCGCAGAGCTTTCAGGCTCTTCGGCAACAGAAGTCATTGAAACTCTTCGCGGATCCATATACCGCAACCCGGATACATGGAATTGCCGCTCAGATCAGGGCTGGGAGACGGCTGATGAGTATCTGTCCGGCAATCTGAGATACAAGCTGATCAAAGCACGTATAGCCTATAAGATCTATAGGGGCGCGTTCAAGGACAATGTCGAGGCCCTGGAGGCGCTGCTTCCTCCTGAGATGAAGGCAGAGGATATCTATGTCACTATCGGTTCCCCATGGCTCCCGACTGAGATCATCGATGACTTCGTCAATCATCTGATCCAGCCGCATGACTATCACAGGTGCAAAGGCACCATACATGATGAGGAGACAGGAAGCTGGGAAATACCTGATAAGTCCGTCTATTCAAGGTATGTTCGAAATACCAATACCTTCGGTACATCGCGAATCGAGGCAGTGAAGATACTTGAGAGAACTCTCAACATGAAGACCATTCGTGTGACTGATGAAGTGCGTTCAAAGACTTCAAAGTCCGGATTTAAGAGAGTGATCAACAGAGAGGAGACTGCTGCCGCGCAGGAAAAGCAAAAGCTGATCATCGCTGAATTCAGACGATGGATATGGCAGGACGAAAGGCGCAAACATAAGATAAAGAATCTGTTCGAGCGCAAATACGGCTGTATGGTAGCCCGTCAATTCGACGGCAGATTCCTTGAGTTTCCCGGAATGTCCGAGAATGTCAGCCTGTATCCGTACCAGAAGGATGCTGTCGCACGCATACTCTTCACACCTAATACGCTTCTTGCGCATGATGTCGGAGCGGGAAAGACCTATATCATGATAGCTGCAGCCATGGAGCTGAAACGTCTGGGAATGGCTGAGAAGTGCATGTTTGCGGTGCCGAATAATCTGGTAGAGCAGTGGAGAAGCATATTCCTGATGCTATACCCTGATGCAGAGCTGCTGTGTATAGCACCAAAGGACATGGATCCTGACAGACGCAATCAGACGATGAAAAAGGTCATCAAAAACTCATATGACGGTATCATCATCGCATACAGCTGCTTTGACAGAATCCCGATGTCGAAGCATGCGCATATAGAGGCTCTTAAAGCAAAGCGGGATGAGATGCTTGCGATACAGAGCCGCAGAAAGAAGGTAACTGCCGGCTTCAAACGAAAACTCGATAAGCTGACAAAAGAGCTCGGAGAGCTGGCTGCAGAGAAGGATGCCGGAAGAGATCTCATTTGCTTTAATGAGCTTGGCATAGACAGGCTCTTTGTTGATGAAGCGCACAATTACAAGAATGTATCAATAGAGACTTCCATTTCGGGAGTTTACGGCATAAACCGCAAAGGGTCTGCGAAATGCGACAGTATGATGGACAAGGTCCACTATGTTCAGAAGACTAATAACGGAGGCGGTGTCGTAATGGCAACAGGCACGCCTATAACCAATTCTATATCGGACATTTATGTATTCCAGCAGTATCTTCAGAGCGGCGAGCTTGACCTTCTGGATCTTCAGACATTTGACAGCTGGGTAGGTATGTTCGCCGAGAAGACAACAGAGTTTGAGATTGCAGTGGACACAGGCAGCTACAGACTGGCGACGAGGTTTGCCCGATTCCACAATATACCTGAGCTGACGACCATACTTTCATCGATAGCAGATTTTCACAGCATAAATGCCGGTGGTGATCTTCCTGAGTTTGACGGATACACAGATATAGTGATACCGCGAAGCTCCGACCTCAGGGCGTATCTTGAAGAGATATCAAAACGTGCGGACAAAGTACATGAGCACAAGGTGAAACCTGATGAGGATAATATTCTGAAGATCACGAGCGACGGCAGGAAGGCCGCTCTGGATATACGGCTTGTAGAGGGAGAGGATAAACCGGTTGGCCGCTGCAAGGTAAGTGAATGTGCCGAACGGACAGCTCTTATATGGCATAAGACCGGAGAGGGCAGACAGACACAGCTCATATTCTGCGACACATCGACACCTAAGGCCGGCTTCAACATGTATGACGAGCTGAAACGGCGCCTGATCGATCTTGGCGTCGATGAAAGCGAAATCGCATACATACATGATGCATCTACTGAAGCCAGACGCGAGAAACTCTTCAGGAATATGAGAGAGGGTAAGATACGCATACTTATCGGATCCACCTTCAAACTGGGACTTGGAGTCAATGTGCAGGACAGACTCGTGGCTGTGCATCATCTCGACCTGCCGTGGAGACCGGCTGACATGATGCAGCGCGAGGGCCGTATACTCAGAACAGGCAATCTCAACGACAAGGTCGAGATCTATCGCTACATAACAGAGGGCAGCTTTGATGCGTACTCATGGCAGCTCCTGGAGACCAAGCAGAGATTCATAAGCGATATCCTTTCCGGCACCATCGCAGGCAGGAGCGGCAGCGAGGTTGATGATACTGTGCTCGATTATGCAGAGGTCAAGGCTCTTGCTCTCGGAAATCCGCTTCTTAAAAGCAGGGTCGAGACGCGAAACGAGATATCAAGACTTTCGATACTGCAGAGGAAGGGATTGGAAGCCAGACTCAGACTGGAACAGAGATATACAGAGCTGCCTGATGCCATTGCAGCCAAGCAGCTTGAACTGGACATCTGTCTTTCGGATGCTGCATACGTCAAGGCAAACGGCAAAGACCTTTACTCAGGTTCCGGCTACAGAGACAGGAAGCAGATAGCAGCATGGCGTAAATACCTGAGAGAGTATCTTGCAGAGTCTCTGTATGATTATGTGATGCAGCCCGGAGATGAGTCGCTTATGGAGTACAGGGGCTTTACTATAGTTCTTCCTGCAGGAATGGATGAAAAGCACCCGTATATCTGCCTTGTAAGAGAAGGCAGATACAGAGTCGATATGAGTGACAAGGAGACGGGTCTCCTCATCAGGATAGATAATTTCCTTGACAGGCTGGACGAACATGCCGGTAAGATCAGGCGACAGAAGGACCTGCTTGAGCAGGAACTCAGAGAAACTGAAAGCGAGCTTGAGAAAACCGGGAACTATTCTGAGCTGATAGATAAGTATACGGCGAAACTGGAAAAGATAGATGAAGAGCTTGGAGTGAATGAGCTTCGCAGACAGGGAGCCGGAAACCCGAAATAAGATTTTCGTGCGCAGATGTATTTCGCGCTTAGATGCATAACGTACCGGCCGAGGGCTGAATATATACGAAACGTATGATCACTGCAAACTCTGCTATAGTAATGCTGGATATGTATATTGTTTTTGAATATAATAAAATTGTATACGTATTTTAGACGCGGCCGGGAGTAAATCTCTCTGTCACGGCATAAAAGAGTTTTTCCAATGGTGTGATTAAGAATCGCAAAAAAATTGAAATACATATGGCCGGAAAAAAAGATTTAGAAAAAAGAGAAAAGGCTGATAAGCGGCATCTCCGGGTATGGCGCATTGTTGTGCCCGTTACCGGTATATGGATGAGGAAGAAGTTCAATTACAGCTTTGAGGACTTCGAACCGGCGGATATTGAAGGCCCTGTGATCGCAGTCATCAATCACTCAAATGCCTTCGATCCTGTCCTGCTTGCATCCGCATTCAGAAACAAACCACTCGCATTTGTTGCAAGCGAGCATCTGCTCAGAATGAGACCCTGGGGTCCCGTACTGAATTATCTGGGATCGATGATACCACATACAAAGGGAGCAAAAGGCAGGAAAACCGCACTTGTGGCAATCAAAAAGATCAAACGGGGAGAGTCCGTCTTTCTTGCCGCAGAAGGTGAGCAGACCTGGAACGGATTATCCGTTGATGTAATGCCTTATACCGGAAAACTTGTAAAGGGAAGCGGCGCATCGCTTGTGACATACAAGCTTGAGGGAGCATATCTTTCTTACCCGAGATGGGCAAGATATCCGAGAAAGGGCAGGATATACGGGCATCCGGTCAATGTATATACGCCGGAAGTCCTTGCCGGAATGACTGACAGCGAGATCGAATCTGCTATAAATGAGGATATACGTGATGACTCTGCAAAGTGGCAAAAAGAACAGAGCGGAGGTCCGGTAAGATACGTATGCAAAAAAGGCGGTAATGCTGAAGGTCTGGAGAGAGCTGTATGTGCATGTCCTGAATGCGGACGCATAGGCGGACTGGTTTCTCTGGGTGACGATATAAGCTGTTCATGCGGTTTCAGTGCCCGGCTCACAGATACCGGATTCTTTGAAAAGGGTGCACCATTTGAATATACAGCGGAATGGGAAGAGTATGACCGCAAAAAAATTGCAGAACTTCTGGATGAAAAGGAAACCGGTACATTGTTTTCTGATGAGCGGGTCACCCTCAGGCGGGTAAACACTGACCATACGGATGAGATCCTGGGCAAGGGCAGACTTGAACTTGGATATAACGGAAGTGAGCATATGCTTAGTGCTCCGGGCATGAGCTTTGCACTGAAGGATATACGCGATATGACTATGGTGCTGGCAAACCGTATCGTATTCAGCGATGCGGGAGGTTATTACGAGCTGAAAGCAGATAAGTCCGGGAGTACGAATCTTAGGAAGTATGTTATAACGTGGGGATTGGAGAGAGTAAAGTAATGGATTATTCAGCAGTAAATCATCAGTTATGGAATCCTATAATACAGCTTGGATTCATTGCCGCTGTAATACTGTTCGCTAATTTTCTGAGGCAGACAATCAAACCCATACAAAAAAGTCTGCTGCCTGTGGCAGTTCTGGGAGGATTTATCCTTTTGATACTCAAACAGTGCGGAATAGTGCAGCTCGATGTGGAGTTTCTCGAGGCGCTGACATACCACGGTATCGCTCTTGGATTCATCGCGATGAGCCTGCGAACTCCTGCTGAGAGAGAGGTCGGTTCTGAAGGAAAAGTGGGTTTCCGCTCGGGTGCTGTTATTGTCAGCACATATATGATACAGGGCGTTACCGGGCTCATCATCACGATCGGTCTTGCGCTTACTGTCAGACCGGATATGTTCAGAGCTGCGGGACTCCTGCTCCCTATGGGATTCGGACAGGGTCCGGGTCAGGCAAATAATGTCGGAGCGAGCTACCAGTCACTCGGATTTGAGGGAGGACACAGCTTCGGACTTGCTATCGCTGCTGCCGGTTATATTGTTGCCTGTGTCGTCGGAGTCATAATCCTTAATATTCTGCGCAGCAGGGGAAAAATCAGGATCAGCACGGGAATAAGACCGGCTGATCATGAAACCGACTATTTTCACGCGGAAAAGCAGGGCGGGATATCAGAATCGATAGATAAACTGAGTGTACAGCTTGCCATGATAGTTATAGTTTATCTGGTCACCTATGCAGCGACGGACGGACTCGCATCAGGAATAGCTGCGCTCAGCGAAGGACTTGCAGGGACTGTCAATACTCTTCTATGGGGGTTCAATTTTATCATCGGCTCATCTATTGCCATTCTTCTCAGGGTCATACTTGAAAGCCTAAGGAAGAAAGACGCCATAAAGAGACGATATCAGGACAACTATCTTCTCAACAGACTGTCGAGCTCATTCTTCGACATCATGATTGTTGCAGGTATCGGATGCATTAATATTGAGGAAATACACGGTCTTGTTATTCCATTCATTTTGCTTGTCTCGGCAGGTACGGTAGTGACATGGCTGCATCTGCGCTGGGTGTGCAGAGCTGTCTATAGAGATTATTATTATGAAGGACTCATCTCCATGTACGGCATGCTGACCGGAACGATCAGTTCGGGTGTGCTGCTGGTGCGTGAGATAGATCCGCAGCTTGAAACTCCTGCGGCCAATAATATGGTGGCGGGATCCGGATTCGGCATACTGCTGGGAGCACCCGTCCTGATACTTGTCGGTCTGGCTGCAAAGAGTCCTGCAATGTGCTATGTGACCCTTGTGCTTGCATTCCTTTACCTGCTTGTTCTGGATGTGCTTATCTTCAAAGTGGGACGCCGTTCAAAAGCAGCGAAATAACAGAATATAGCGGAATTGACCGGACCGCGTCAGCCGGAAATTTTCTGCAGCCTGTGTTTCAGCTGTTCCCGCCAGCCGGGGCGGACCTGCTCTTCTTCACCTGCCCGCGGCAGCGTGTATTCTGCTTCACAGTTTCCGGTGAATCCCGGAAATGTTCCTGTTTTTTTCACATGCTCTTTGAATTCATTATATGACATTTCCTTGTTCACATCATGATCCCATAGTTTAGCGGCATTGGCCCAGCTGCGGTATTCGGTATCCTCCCATACGGTGACGGCAGTCTTATAATCCGGACTGTCAGACCAGATGCAGAAATAACCGCCTGCATAGCTGCTTTCCGGGATCAGTGTTTCATCTTGCTTCGGGGTTGCGCAGTTACGCGGATTCCAGTTTTCGTAAATGTACCGGCCGGAGCAATATCTGCGTGTGCGGTCCATGATATCTCCGCCGCGTTTGTCCCTGCGAATCACATAATAACACCAGTCGGTATTGCTGCTGTGGATCTTATTGCCGAAAGAGGCAAGTTTTTCCATTGGTGTGTAATCGTTGCTCCAGTAAATGATATCGATGGAAGGATCCAGCGCGATATGCTGATTATCAATGCGCAAAAGCTGGTCATTCCATACACGGCAGCTAAAGCCTTTTTCGCCGAGATGCTCACTCAGTTCGTTCAGATATGAAACAAAGGTATCGCCGGCAGAACCGTTCTCTATGCCAAGCTCGTCCTGTGCATAGGCAGCCCAGTGTTCCATGGCGAACCAGAGCTCATTGGGCGAAAAACTCCTGCCGCCTGCGGTTGCACCGCTCCAGCCGAAGAGCTCATCACCGCCGATGCAGAAGTGTGTGCTGCCCTGCGCGGCAAAATAGTCCGCATACTCATCGATCAGTGAATTAAGAAAAGCAACAGCGGTTTTGTTCGACAGATCGATTCCCGAATTGCTGAATGCAGAGCGGGAGCCGTTATATACATAATAGTTTGATATATTGCTTCCTCCCTCGTCTGTAGCGGAGTAAGTCTGTCCCTGATATGTAAAACTGAACCCGGGTTCTTCAGCTGCATGAGCAGCATATTTTTGGATGATATAGCGCAGATGTCCCGGACTGTCCAGCTCAGGGATTATCTCTATGTGGTACATGCGTGCTGTTTCGCAGATCGAGGTCAGATCATCAAAACTGAGATAATCGCCTTCGTTAAGCCACGGATACAGAGCGGACTCAACTCCGAATCCTTCGGCATCGGAAAAATGCAGGTGCAGTGAAGTGTAACGCTGCCATGACATGCGTCTTATCAGATTCTCTATCCAGTTTCTGCTGTAGTATTTACGTCCGCAGTCCAGGAGAAGGGTGCGTTCAGGGCTTTCCGGCGCATCGGTGACCTCGTTTTCAATAGCAGAATCGTCCTCCAGACAGCGCTGCAGCAGATCGTTCATTCCGTACCATAGACCGTCCGTTGTTCCCGCGGAAATCTCCAGTGTGCCATTGCTGCATGGAAAGATAGTAAAGCCCTGAGCTTTTCCGTTCGGCAGATCCGACTTGTACAGGGGATTGAGAATAACTACAATATCACCGGCTTCAGCCCATTCTTTTTCCCCGTAATGTATCGGAAGCGCATTTTCAGATGGTATTTCCGCTGCGGAGAAAAGGGAATCCATGGTGCGGACCGTTTCGAGAAGATCCTCGTCAGGAGACTCGTCAGAAACAATGTAAAATCCGGAAATATCCGACAGCTTAAAGCTGCCCGGAGCACTTGCCGTCTCTTTCTCCTCCTCCGTGTCTGCCATGATCGCAAACAAAAAGAATCCGGCCGCAGCCAGCATCGTAATTAACACTATCATAACTATAATCTTTTTCATATTCATATCAGTATTCTAGCATATATTATCCTAATCGTGTAACTTTTCAGCGGCAAACAAATTCTTGCATAAGTGACCGGCATGTAGTAAAATTGTTTCGCAACAAAAAGGGGAGCTTGCGTACGCAGGCTGAGAACGGATCGGATTCCGGACCCATAACCTGATTTGGATAATGCCAACGTAGGGAAATAACGTCAGCATCTCGCATGATTATATGTTTGATGTGAACTGAGCAGTTATGTCCTACGGATGTAGCTGTTTTTTTATGAACTGATTGTTCTTTTATTAAAGTAAGGAGGCTCTTAAATGTTTGGAGAATGTCTTGAAAACGTCAGGAAAAATGTGCCGCTGGTGCACAATATCACAAATTATGTAACCGTCAATGATGTGGCTAATGTGCTGCTTGCATGCGGAGGCAGTCCGATCATGTCTGATGAGCCCGAAGATGTCGCGGATATCACTTCGATATGCGGCGGACTTAATATCAATATCGGTACTCTTAACAAACGCAGCATTGAGAGCATGTTCGTTGCGGGAAGGAAAGCAAATGAACTCGGACATGCAGTGCTGCTTGACCCTGTAGGAGCAGGGGCATCGGCTCTTCGTACGAATACAGCAGCAGAGCTGATGGATAAAATAAAATTCAATGTCATCCGCGGCAATATTTCGGAGATCAAGACTATTGCTCTCGGAAGCGGTACGACAAAAGGCGTTGATGCAGATGTGGCCGATGCCGTAACGGAGGACACTCTTGATAAGGCCGTCGCTTTTGTCAAAGAGCTTGCAGCAAAGACAGGATCGATAATAGCAGTTACGGGAGCGATCGATCTCGTCGCCGATCCGGAAAGATGCTTTGTCATCAGAAACGGCCGTGCTGAGATGGGAAAAATTACAGGAACAGGCTGTCAGCTTTCGGGAATGATGACGGCATTTGTGGTTGCAAATCCTGACAAACAGCTTGAAGCCGCAGCTGCTGCAGTCTGCACAATGGGACTTGCGGGCGAGATAGGCTGGAGCAGGATGCAGGACGGTGACGGTAATTCGACATACAGAAACCGTATTATCGATGCTGTATGCAACATGGATAAAGAAACTCTCGATAACGGCGCTAAATATGAGATCAGATAGGGGACGGCAGAGCTATGAACAATGCGATGAAAGACGATCTTAAAAATTCACTGCTGCTGTATGCCGTGACGGACCGGCATTGGCTTGACGGGCGCAGCCTTTACGATGTCGTGCGCGAGAGCCTTGACGGCGGCGTTACATTTCTCCAGCTCAGAGAAAAAGATCTTGATGATGAGAACTTCTATGAAGAAGCCGTCAGACTTCAGGATATGGCAAGGGAATACGGCGTTCCCTTCGTTGTAAACGACAATGTGGAGATCGCCGTAAAAATGGATGCGGACGGAGTCCATGTCGGACAGAGCGATATGGAAGCAGGCGATGTGAGAGCTCTGATTGGGCCGGACAAAATACTGGGTGTATCCGCGCAGACTGTGGAACAGGCTGTTCTGGCAGAGAAAAGGGGTGCTGACTATCTGGGCGTAGGCGCGGTATTCCCGACAGGATCAAAGGACGATGCAGTGGAGGTAAGGCATGAAACACTCAGGGAAATATGCAGTGCTGTATCCATCCCTGTAGTTGCCATAGGCGGCATCACATATGAGAATACTCATGAACTTGCCGGAAGCGGAATTTGCGGTATAGCAGTCATAAGTGCGATATATGCTCAGAAGAACATTAAAGAAGCCGCTGCGGCACTAAAAAAAGTAACTGCAGAAACAATCGATGCTTAGGCACAGGAAGACAGGAGCAATACAGGAGTGAAAAAGAATATAGACACAACTGCAAACAAGGGGATCATATTTGATGTAGACGGAGTGCTCCTTGATTCCATGGAGATATGGACGGATCTCGGAGCCAGATATCTTAAAAGTCTCGGTATAGAGGCCGAAGAAGGTCTTGGCAGCATACTTTTTTCAATGAGTATGGAGCAGGGCGCTGAATACCTGAATGATCATTATCAGCTGCACAGATCGGCTGACCAGGTAATGGACGGTCTCAGGGCAATGCTGAGGGATTACTATTTCTATGAGGTATGTGCAAAGCCCGGTGCGGAGGAAGTCCTCAGCAAGTTAAAGGCAGCGGGGATGAGGATCACTGCGGCGACATCCAGCCCGAGAGAACATATTGAAAGAGCTCTTGAGAGAAACGGACTCCTCGGATATATAGAGCGCCTGTTCACAAGCGCGGAGACGGGAACAAGCAAGCATTCCCCGGAAATATATAATAGAGCAGCGGAATATATGGGGACTGCTGCAGATGAGACATATGTGATCGAGGATTCGCTTTATGCGCTGAGAACTGCCGCAAATGCAGATTACCATACTATCGGGATCTTTGATGCAAATGGCGAATCGGATCAGAAGGGACTTGAGGAGTTATCAGACATATATATAAGTGAACTGAATGAGCTCTCAATATGATCTCGCAATTGAATAGCTAAACCAGGGGCTCATCAGTATGAGCCTTTGTTAAGCGGCAGGCCGGGGGCACCACTTTCTGTCGCTATATAAAAGTGAATGCTTTATTGAAAGGAGATAAAGAAAATGAGAAAAGCATTGACGATCGCAGGGTCGGATTCCTGTGGAGGCGCCGGTATTCAGGCAGACATCAAGACGATGACTATGAATGGGGTATATGCAATGAGCGCTGTCACAGCACTTACTGCTCAGAATACCACCGGCGTTACAGGTATACTCGAGGTTTCACCGGAGTTTCTCGCAAAACAGCTGGATGCTGTCTTTGAGGACATATTCCCTGACGCTGTCAAGATCGGAATGGTATCATCGTCAGGACTTATAGAGGTCATCGCTGACAAACTCGGGCAGTATGGAGCGCATAATATTGTCGTTGATCCGGTTATGGTGGCTACAAGCGGAGCACGCCTGATAGAAGAGGCGGCTACAGAGACCCTCAAATCGAGACTCCTCCCGATTGCCGGAGTGATAACGCCTAACATTCCCGAAGCGGAGATACTTGTCGGAATGGATATCAAAGATCAGTCGGATATGGAGACCGCATCGAAGATCCTCTTTGAAAGATACGGATGCGCAGCCCTCGTAAAGGGCGGGCACAGGGTAAACGACGCCAACGATGTACTGTTCGGAGAAGGGATGGACGAACCGCTCTGGTTTACCGGTAAAAGAATAGATAATCCGAACACTCATGGAACAGGCTGTACGCTTTCAAGCGCAATTGCCTCGGGGCTCGCCAAAGGATTCAGTATTGAGGAATCCGTCAGCAAGGCTAAAGCATATCTCTCGGGAGCTTTGGCAGAGATGCTTGATCTCGGAAAGGGCTCCGGACCTCTTGCACATAATTACGCACTTCCCGAAGCATTCAGGGAGGAGGCGTAGCAGATGCAGGAGAAAAGAACAACGATATTTGAGAATGCCCTTATATGGTTTGGCGCAGGCGTTAGTCTGGCCGAGATAATGACCGGGACCTTCCTTGCTCCGCTTGGCTTTTCAAAAGCGCTGCTTTCGATACTGACAGGACACGTCATAGGCTGCTTCCTGCTTTTCCTGGCCGGATATATGGGCGGAAAAACACGTATGAGCGCGATGGAGACTGTCACGCTCAGTTTTGGCAGCAAAGGAGCTTTGCTCTTTGCCATGCTGAATGTCCTGCAGCTCGTCGGATGGACTGCGATCATGATCTATGACGGAGCGCTCGCTGCAAACGGAGCTGTTTCCTGCGGCCGATGGGAATGGGCTCTTGTTATAGGCGGCCTTATAATTCTGTGGCTGGTCATCGGTATACAGAGCCTGGGAAAGGTGAACCTTATCGCCATGAGTGCGCTGTTCATACTTACGATAGTTCTTTCTTTTGTGATATTCCGAAGAGGAGATCTCTCTGCTGCCGCTGAGGGAGGCCTTTCCTTCGGTGCGGCTATCGAGCTGAATGTGGCAATGCCTTTATCCTGGCTTCCGCTCATAAGCGACTACACCAGAGAAGCGGAAAAGCCTGCGGCAGCATCTGCATGGTCTGCAATCGTATACGGAGCTGTCAGCTGCTGGATGTACATAATAGGAATGGGATCTGCTCTGCTTGCCGGTACCTCTGATATCGCTGAGATCATGCTTAAAGCAGGTCTTGGGGTTGCCGGACTGGTGATCATAGTTCTGTCCACAGTAACTACAACATTCCTCGATGCATATTCTGCGGGAATCTCCAGCGAACTGTTCTCGGAAAAGATAGACGGGAAAAAAGTGGCGATAGCTGCGGCTGCGATAGGGACCGCTGCCGCCATAGCATTTCCTATGGATGACTTTACGAGCTTTCTGTATCTCATAGGATCGGTATTTGCGCCGATGATAGGAGTTATGATAGCAGACTTTTTCATCATCAGGAGAAGACATGACGAAGAAGCGGTATGCATAAAGAATCTTGTCATATGGTTTGCCGGATTCCTTCTGTACAGAAAACTCATGACGATAGATCTGCCGATAGGAAGCACTCTTGTAGATATCGCAGCAACGATAGCAATATGTATTGCTGCCGGGTTTGCAGAGAGGGCTGCAGCTGCAAAAAAAGCTGCTGATACAGAAAATTGATATGCTGATGCATATGACAATACGAGCCGGGACTGTACATAACGTACTGCCCCGGCTTTTTTCCCGGGAATGATCCGGATAAAAAAAGATGCAACGATCTTAATATGTATTATATAATGAATATCATTTCTCGATGAAGGGACCTGAGAAATAAACCCGGAAAGGACTGAAGTATTATGATCAACGATAAATACAGCGGTATGGGATGCGATTGTAATTTCTTTTCATGTCCGGATGGTCCGGACTATGCAGCGGATGCCGGAATAAGTACTGCAGCCCGCGTTATTCCTGACGAGATCAGAAAACGTATTGAAAGCAGAGAGATCATCGAACAGAAATGCTGGAAGTTTATAAAGGAGCTGAATTCATACAGCGATGAAAGGCTTGACGCTGTTGCGCTTGTAGACGGAAGGCGGCAGTACACCTACCGCCAGATGTTCAGGAAATGGAAACGTTATGCGAGAGTGTTTTCGACTCTTGGCATGACAGGAAAAGAGCATGCAAGAGTTGCAGTGAGAGGCACGCCTGCCGCAGAGATCATTCTGGCTTTGTTTGCGCTGAATATGACGGGTGCGTCTGTTTCCATAAGCCTTATGAGAAGTGCAAACAATATTGACGGACTCAGGGGAATGGATCAGAACGAGAACATAACAGATATCATTTTGCCTGACTATGATCTGAGCAAAAAATACCTGAAACAGCTCATGGAGGAAAAAGATGAACTCGGAATCAGGAATGTGATAGTTATTCATATCCCTGTTTTTGGTGAATTTGCCAATCCCTTTGAGGAAATGTTTGCTCTGATGAAATATGATGAACTGAAGAGTATACAGGGCGTACTCTTTATGGACGAACTTCTGAAAAAATATAAGAACGAAGATATAGTTTATGCTCAGACAGAATGTGACGATGCTGCGATGATCGCGCATACATCCGGAACGACGACAGGTGCCAGCAAACCTGTTCCGCTGTCGGACAGAGGCATCAATGAGACATCTGCGAGACTTCTTGCAGACAGCAGATTTGAATCTCTGTACGGCAGAGCTTCGGCATTTCTGGCCGCTGAGCTTGGCTCGGCTTATGCTCTGTGCGATGAACTTGTTCTTCCTCTTGCATTCGGAGGCAGGATCGCTGTTATGTCGACAGGCGGGTTCAATATAGATACATTGAGGGCTATATCGTATTACCGTGTCAATGTTTTATTCGGCGGACCTGTCATAATGGAAATGCTGATGAAACTGCCTTACCGCCCGGATCTCAGCGATCTTGAATTTATATTCCTCGGAGGCTCGTATGCCTCCGCAGATGCGAGGAATAGATATAACAGATATCTTAAGAGATGCGGCTCAAAAGCGCGCGTGACGATAGGATACGGACTCTCTGAGGCCGGAGGAGCCTGCATAATTTCATCTTCTGACAGAGAGGACGATGCTATAGGTCGTCCTGTGGATGGAATAAAAATAAGACTTTTTGATGAAGAAAGCGGACGTTTCCTTGATCCGGCAGACGGACCGGCAGAGGGTATAATGTATATCAGTTCTCCATCTGTCAGTTCGGGCAAACTGGGCGATAAGACGATTTTTGAGCTTGAAGAGATTGAAGGAGAGAAGTATCTGAATACTTTTGATTATGTAAAGACGGACGAAGAGGGCGTTTTCTACTATGCCGGAAGGATGAACAAATTTTTTGTCAATAACGATAACGTGCGTTTTGATGCAGGACTTGTGGAAAATGCAGTTTCTGCGCAGCCAAAGATCGAGAGCTGCGGACTTGTGCCCGGATACAGCAAACGCATCCGTGATACGATCCCGGTACTGTATGTTAAGGCAACACTACCTGCAGACAGCGCAAAACATGCGGTCATAAATGCATTGAGAGGAGCTTTTATCACAGACGGAGTTATAAAAGAGTCTAATCTCCCGTTAGAGTGTGTTATCACGGATGATATACCGTATAATGCTTCCGGTAAGGTGGATAATCATCAGATCGTGACCGGAGATGTTGAAGGATACCGCTATAATGTTATACCTGTCAGACGTGACGGCGTACTGAAAGATATAAGGCTTGTGACTCATAGCAGATCAGTATTTGCAGAAACAGGTCTTCCGGAAGAACTCGATACAGAATGACAAAGCAGTCCGGAAAGACCTTTCCTGACAAATAATAAAAAAATTCGAGGAAGGAAGAACGGGATAGTATGGAACCATTGATGTACAAATATGCAAGGCATATCAGAAGGAAGATAGCCGGACATACTGACCGGCATAAGTGGGAGCATGAAGCGCCTGATGACATAATTGAGGAATTCAATGTCACTTACAGCGGGAGAGACGGAAATGATCTTTATGCGGATATATACAGACCGAAAGAATGCCGCGGGGAGAAGCTTCCCGTGATCGTACTCCTGCATGGGGGAGGACTTTTTTTAGGAAAACCGATTATGGAACGGGATGTATGCGAACTGCTTGCCGGAAAGGGATATCTTGTGTTTGCTCCGTCATACCGCATGATGGATGAAGCGGATGCTCCGGGCGAGATTTCGGACATCTGCGCTGCACTCGATTTTGCAGCCGATGCCCTCGAAGAAAGAGGCGGTGATCCGGACAGAGCGTTTATGATAGCGGAGAGCGCCGGCGCATTCCTCGGACTGTACGCTGCAGCATCAGCCCGCTCGCCGGAGCTGAGCAATATTCTCGGATGCAGATCTTCGCGGCTTGACCTTAAGGCGCTGGCGTTTGTAAGCGGTATGTTTTACACAACGAAAAAGAATTTCATAGGACTGCTTTATCCGAAGGCTATTTTCAGAGAACTCAGGAAGGATAAGACATTTATGTCATATATGGATCCTGAGAACAGTAGAGTAATAAGCTGTCTCCCTCCTGCGATATTAACGAGCAGCCGCGCAGATCCTCTGAAAAAAGCAAGCAAACAGTATTATCGCGCTTTGAAAGCTGCAGGTAATAAGTGCAGATTTCTGTATTACGGACAGAAAAACAAAGAACTGACCCATGCATTTGTTAACTTAAGGCCGTATCTGCCCGAGAGCAGGGATGCCCTTGATAAAATATGCGAGTGGTTTGAAGCATCAGTATAATAATAAAGCGGACCGCCTCACTTCATAAGTGCGGCAGTCCGTTTTTTTAATTGATTAAATTTGCTGTTTCACTGCTTTGCCCTGAGCTCTTGCCCTGATGGCGGCATCAGATGCTGTGGCGTTCTTTCTGCTGCTGCTTGAATCTATAGCCGCCGTAACAGATCAGCCCCTGATCAAGCAGATCCGTGATTATCTCCTGAGCAAGCATGTCGACATTATATGAGTGACTGTACGATTCGGTTCTTTCAGCCAAAAAAAGCATTATGTCTCCGAGATCATCCACCTTGAATCTGTACATATTGTTCCCTTTATAACCGAGTGAACCCATTCCGTTTGGCGGATAATCGTACTGCGTGGTAAGGACCTGTCCGATCTCTTTACGCAACTGATTAATATCATTGTTCATCATAGCACTGTACCTCCCGCATTACTTCTTATCCTTGTAACGAAGAACCTCTTCGCCGTCCTTGATGATCATATCCATGTTTTCTACACTGATGTCATAGATGTTTTTCAGCGGATCTCCGTTGATCAACAGCATGTCGGCATTTTTGCCTCTGGTGATGGAACCGGTAAGATGATAGCATCCGAGCGCCCTGGCACCGTTTGCCGTACCGGCTATGATAGCATCCATCTCGCTCATTCCGCATGAATCCACGAATCTGTGTATCTCGCCTATAGCTGTGACTCCGTAAGGCGTTGAATCAGAATTGAAGCTGTCGGATCCGACAGTGATTATGACACCCATTTTATAGGCTTTGTTGACATTGTCATAAAGTCTAGCGAGTTCCTTGTCGATCAGAGTTGCACCTTCGTATTTGTCATGCACACCCGGAATGTATGACGGAGGATAAGTCGACAGCCATGCCGGCAGGAAGTTGATCGTCGGGCAGAAATATATGCCCTTAATGAACATTTTCTCCATATCATCGTCATTGATCTCAAATCCGTGGATAATGAAATCAGCACCCGCATCGACCGAAGGTGTTACTGCTCCGTAAGTGTGAGACCATACCGGGATCCCTCTCATAGCAGACTCATCTACGACAGCCTTTATTTCTTCGAATGTGTAATGGTGATCACGGGAGGTATCCCATCTGTAGATACCGCCGCCTGTTGCCCAGATTTTGATGGCATCAGGGCATTCTCTGAGTCTGCGTCTTACCGCCTTACGGAGTTCCCATGGTCCGTCCACTGTCTCTGCCCATGGATGACCGGCAGCTACTTCTTCAATGGAGCAGTTATGCGAATCGCCGTGCGATGCTGTGGCGCAAAAGCCTCTGCCGGAAGCAATGATCCTCGGTCCCTGCATCTGACCGGTATTGACCATATCTCTGATAGGGATACCGAATCTGGAAATTTCGCCTACTGAAGTGAGACCGTTTTCAAGGCATTCATGAGCCTGCTGAACAGCCATGACCTGCTTCTGAAGGAGAGGCTCTCTGACCCAGTCGGAATCATTGTCATTGAGATTGCCGCTGAAATGAAGATGCGTATCGATAAGACCCGGCATGAGGGTCTTTCCGGTGATGTCTACGACATCAAAGCCTTCAAGACTCGGAGCCATATCATAATTGCGTTCGCCGGCATAAATGATCCCGCCGCGGTCAATCATTACCAGTGAATCCTGTATGGCATCCTTGTGCCTGCCGGTTATCAGCTGGCCTCCTACAAATGCTGTTTTAAGATAATGTCTTTTTCTCATTGCTGATTCTCCTGATCAAAATAATGTTCTGAGTAATTGAATTAAGCAAATTATACCATTCAGAGTACGTTTTTAAAAGATATCACTCTTCTTATCATCAGTTCAACCAGGAGCAAAGCTCCAACAAGCTCGCTTTATATACGACTCAAGGTGTTTACTTAAGTGTAACATTCTTTTTGCATAATAGATGCTAATGACTGTGCCAGATAATGAATATCTGTGATATAGTTAAAGGGAATATATAGTTGCAATATCGGAGATGGTTTATGACAAAGAAGGAAGCAGATAAGCTGCAGATAATCAACGGACGTATAAGCAGAGGGACTATAGCGGACCAGAAGGCGTGGAAATTCGTTAAGGAACTGAACTCATACAGCGAGGAACGCCTTGGGCGGGTCGCTCTGAGAGACGGCAGACGCAAGTACACATATCGCCAGCTCTTTCGTAACTGGGACAGATATGCCGAGGTTTTCGCTTCTCTGGGCATAACAGAGCATAACGGCTCACGTGTCGGGATGACCGGAAACATTTCGGCAGAGTGCATAATAGCTTTTTATGCGCTCAATATGCTGGGCGTTTCTGTCTCGATGATACCGGTAGAGGAGTCTCACGACGAGGAGCGCTGGTGTGATACCATTCGCAAGGAAGGGATAACAGACCTTATCTTTGCGGAGACTTACGCATGGCCGGGACAGCTTCGCCTGCTGTCTGAAAACAAGGATGATCTGGGGATCAGAAACGCGATCGTGCTGCCGGCGTTTGTCGACGGACCTTATGCTGCTCCCGTCGAGAGGCTGCAGACTAAGCTTTACGATTGGATCGTACGCATCTGTCCTGACGTAAAGCTCATGGAGGATCTTTTTGATATATACGAGGCGACAAGCTATGCCGAAAGCCGCAAAAGAAATGATGAAACGGCTGTAATAACTCACACATCGGGCACTACAAAGGGCATACATAAACCTATTCCGCTTTCGGACTTTGCGCTGAACAGCGCAGCTCTGAGCATGATGAAGCACGAAATGTTTCAGGGATTCAGAGACGGCGGCGTAACGGCTATGACTAAGGAAATGACTGCTGCATACAGTATGGTAGATATGGTGCATGTGCCGCTCGCTCTCGGACTCACCAATATCATGATACCTATGGGCGGTTTTAATCCGGGTTTTCACAGTGCGATAAAGAAATATAAAATAAACGTGCTGCTTACGAGCTCGCAGCAGTTCGAGGAATGGATGGATTATCCTTCAGGCAAGTCTTTTGATTTTTCGAGTCTTGAGCTCGTGACGCTCGGAGGTTCGTATGTTTCTCCGGATATGCTGAGCCGCATCAACAGTTTCATAAGAAAGCACGGCGGTCATGTTAAGGCTGTCAGCGGATACGGCCTGTCCGAGGCCGGAGGAGCCTGCATGCTGCCTGATACGGGATCGGATGCGGCGGATACTATAGGAAGACCGCTCCCGGGCGTAGAAGTACGCATATACGATGAGGATAACGGCAATTTCTATACCCTCGACGACGGCCCGAGAACAGGCGGACTGTATATCTCATCGGATTTTATCAGCGGCGGGCGTATAGGCGATAATGTGTTCTTTGAAACAACAGAGATCGACGGAAAGCAGTATATCTGTACATATGATCTCGTTGTAACGAACGGTGACGGGACGATAACATATGCCGGAAGGATGAATCGCTTCTTTGCGAACAACGAGGGAGTCGAATTCAATGCCGGTGTGATAGAAACTGCGGTATCAAAGCAGGATGGCATAGAGGCGTGCGCTATCGTACCAAAATACGATAAGGAGATATATGACACGATACCTGTGCTGTATGTACAGGCAAACGGATATGGAAGCCGTGTCAGAACGATCGTTAAGGACGCATTGATCTCCGCTTTTGCCGATCGGGATGAGTTTGATCCTGATCAGCTTCCTAAGGAATGCGTTATAACGGATAATCTGCCGTATAACGCGACCGGAAAGGTCGATATAAACCTTATAACAAAAGGTTATGTGAAAGGGACGGTGTATACTGTTGAAGCTGTCTGCAGTGAGGGACGGCTTGCGGACATTGATTTTTATATCAAAGCCTGCGAAGACGGATACAGCGGAATGGGCTGCGATCAGTTCTTCGGTTAGATAACAGGAGAAAGGACTAAAAAATGAGCAATAAAAACAGTTACGCTGAGAATGGCATCCTGTGCAAAGAAATTGTCCGTACGTTTCTTGAGCGTATGCAGGGAGAAAGGCTAAAAAAAAGAAGAGAAAGAGAGATTCCGGAACCTGAAAAGATCAGTCCTAAGGCAAAGTATGAAGTCGAGGACATCCTCAATAACGCTTACATGAACAGGGATGAGGTTCCTCTTGCTATGGATATATTCAAACCTGTAGTGGATGAGGACACAGAACTACCGGTAATAGTCGTCATACACGGCGGCGGACTTGTTATCGGCGACCGTAAAATGTCAAGAGTATATGCGAGATCGCTTGCATCCAGGGGGTATTTGGTATTTTCAATCGAATACCGTCTGGCACCGAGGGCAAATGCCTGTGAGCAGCTCGATGATGTATGTGCGGGCATGGACTGTATAGGACGCAGACTCGTTGACTTTAATGTTGATTTTTCGAGAATGTTCCTGACGGCGGAGAGCGCCGGTGCATATCTCGCAACATATGTAGCAGCTATGAAGAATTCAGAAAAGCTGCAGGAAGCCATAGGATATGAACCGACGAAAATGTATTTTCATGCACTCGGACTTCACTGCGGTATGTTCTATACAGAACTTGATGATCCGATCGGATGGCTGCTGGCAGATCAGTTGTACGGGGATAAGGAAGCAGATGAAAACTTCCGCCAGTATCTTGATCCTGAACATGAGGAGATAATAAAGAATCTTCCGCCTGTATTCCTCACGACAAGCAGAGGAGACTTTCTTAACAATTACACCCTGATGTATCACGATGCTCTTAAGAAGGCAGGGCGCAAGTCACACTTAATGTACTTTGGCAGCGACGATCTGAACCATGCCTTCGTTGCAACCGAGCCCTACAGGTCTGAAAGCATAGATGCCATAGACAGGATGGTCGACTGGTTCGAAGAGCAGGCAGAGCAGTATCAGGAAGATCTGAAGAGATTTGAAGCAGAGAAGGAAGCACTGAATGAAATCAATAAACGCATAGAAAACGGAGAGATCATCGAGCAGAAGAGCTGGAAGTTCATCCGAGAGCTGAACTCCTACAGCAGGGACAGGCTTGATTCAGTTGCGCTGGATGACGGAAGGAGGGAATACACTTATCGTCAGATGTTCCGTAAGTGGGAGAGATATGCCGAGGTCTTCTCTGCTCTTGGCCTGACCGGAAAGGATCATTCCAGAGTAATGATGAGAGGAATGCCTTCGTCGGAGATAATCTCTGCTATGTATGCGCTGAACATGACCGGCGCTTCGGTCTCGCTTATACGCGAGCAGTCCAATGATATGTCAAAACTCAGGGATATGGCGAAGCGGGAGAATATCACGGATCTTATTCTGCCGGACTGCGGGCTTTCAATCAGGCAGCTCAAAAAGATCAGAGCAGAAAAGGACGATCTCGGGATCAGAAACATTATAGTGATCCACATTCCTCTGTTCGATAAGACAAAGGAAGAATGGGAGGAAAGAGAGAGCATCCGTAAATATAAGGAAATGAAAAAGATTTCGGATGTGCTGTTCTTTGATGATCTGCTGAAAAAGTATGAAGCGACGCCGATATGCTATTCGGAAGAGTGCAGAGATGATGCATTTATAATACATACTTCGGGAACAACTACGGGTAAGCGCAAATCCGTACCTGTTTCCGACAGAGGGCTCAATGAGTCAGCGAGAAGGATGCTTGCTGATCCCCGCTATGAAGAACTCAGAAACAGCGTGTCCAGCTGCCTCTTTATGGAGCTTTCAATAGCATATGCGATGTTTGATATGCTCAATCTGCCGCTGGCATTCGGAGGAAAGGTGATAGTTTATCCAAACATCGAATTGAATGCTGGGAAAGGCAGCGTGAAAATATTTAAGGCAATCATGGACTGCCGTCCTAACATACTGTTCACATTGCCTCATTTTATGAAAATGTTAATGGAGATTCCTGTGCATCCTGACCTGTCATTTATAGAACTGATATTTGCGGGCGGAGGATATATATCAGCTGATACCAGGCGCAGATTCGATAAATATCTTAAGAAATGCGGAGCGAAGACCGGTGTTACAATAGGCTATGGCAATTCTGAGGCCGGGGCTGCTGTGATAGTGTCTGATGCGGACAGGAAGGATGATGCCATAGGTTATCCTCTTCCGGGCGTAAAGATAAAACTGTTTGATGAAGACCGGAATGAATTCAAAGATCCTGCCGACGGACCATGCAGGGGAGTGATGCATATCTGCTCACCTTCAATCAGCAGCGGACGGCTGGATGACAAGGTCCTGTTTGAGCTGGTGGATATCGACGGAGAAAAGTATCTGAACACATATGATATGGTCGAGGTCAGAGAGGATGGAGCATATTACTTCATAGGGAGAATGAACAAATACTTCATTAACAATGAAGGTGTGCGCTTTGATGCCGGTCCGGTCGAAAGAGCGCTGTCAGCTCAGCCGGAAATAGAAGACTGCGGCATAGCACCGAGATTCTCAAGGATCATTCGTGATACAGTCCCGTCTCTTTATCTTAAGATCAGGAGAGGATCGGGAAATCCTGCAGCTGCAGCCAGAAAGGCTCTTAAAGAGGTGTTCATCGGTCAGGATCTTGCATCTGAATCATATCTGCCGTTTGATCTTACCATCACGAAAGATATACCGTACAATGACGGCGGAAAGGTGGATGTTTATAAGATCACTACGGAAAAGATATCCGGAATCCATTACGGCATAGTACCGGTAAGAGAAAACGGTGTGTTGAAGGATATCCGTCTTGAGAAATATGATTTCGCAGAATCAGATAAAAAAGCCATGACGAAAGATATGAAGAAACACTATGATGAGTAAGGAGGTTTACTGATATGTATAAAGGTTTTCTTGAGGATATTGCATATGTTTTTGACCTCATCAGCAAGGAGCTGAACGGATGCGCAGAAGACTCTGAGGAACGCAGATCAAAGAAATCCGGGGATGAGGAAGATGGTTTTGCATGCGGTCAGGCACCTTGCTTCAGAGATGAAGCAGATGACGATGATGAGGAAGAAGAAGGCTTTGCCTGCGGTGAAATGCCTTGCTTCAGAGAATCCGATGAAGAAGATAATGAAGATGAAAATGAAGATAATTCTCATGGCGGAATGCTGAGCGGAGGACCTATGCGTGATATTCTGAAATGCATGTTCGATTCTTCTGATGTGGATTATGATTATGAGGATTAACGGTAGAAGAGAAAAGAAATGGGTACAGATAATAATTTGCTGAAAAAAATGTACAGCAGCATACTGATCGTTAATGTGATCGGTATCGTATCGGGCATTGCCTGTGTAATGGTAGATGCGATGGTAACCGGACGCTTTCTGGGTGAGGATGCGGTTGCTGCGGCAGGACTGCTGCAGCCGGTAGTATTGGTCATCAATCTCGTCGTGACTCTGTTCGGGGGCGGTCTCGGAACACTGCTGACAAGATATCTCGGAAAAGCTCAGCACGACAAGGTCAATCAGGTGTACAGCACATCTATGCTCATTTCGATTGTGCTGACAATTGCTCTGAATGCGATCGTGTTCTTTTGCGCACCTGTCATCGCGTCCGTGCTGGGAAGAAACACCGGAAGCGATGAGATAGTAAGAATGATAAGCGATTATCTGAGAGGCTTCAGCTTCAGTCTGCTGCCGCAGCGTATCAACATCCTGCTTGCAGGTATTATGGTCGTAGATAATGACAAGCGGCGCAGCATGATGTGCATGGGAACTACGCTTGTCATGGATATAATCTTCGACCTCGCAAATGTTATTATATTCCACGGCGGAATGTTTGGCATGGCCATCGCTACAGTACTTAGCTGCGTAGCAGGATTCCTGGTCATGATGACTCATTTTTTCAGAAAGAACCGTGTGCTTCGATTCTCGCCGAAATACTTTAATGCTTCGCATATAAAGGATATTGTACTCTGCGGAGCCCCGAGTTCTCTCACTATGGGAGGACAGGCGTTACGAACAGCGTGCTACAATGCTGTTCTGCTGGCCATTGCCGGGAAAAGCGCTGTTGCCGCGATCTCAGTATGCTTCAGTTCTTTCTCGATAGTTTTTGCGGTAGCTCTGGGAATATTCGTAAGCACCTCCGTAATAAGCAGTCTGCTTTACGGTGAGGAGGACAGGCACGGACTCGAAACCGTGACTTCGATATCGATAAAAAGCACCCTGAGCATTTTCTGTGTAGTCACGCTGCTTATGTTACTGTTCCCTAAAGTTGTGGCTGCATTGTTTATAAAGACAAACTCTGCGGATGCGCTGGTTCAGGCTGCACGTTTCATCAGACTGATGGCTGTACAGTTCATTGTCATGGTGGTCAGTTTTCCTGTCACCGGTATATATCAGGGCACACGTCAGTTCAAATTGAACTATCTGATCAATATAATGAGAGAGGCCGGTTTTCCTGTTATCTGTGTGACTGTGCTGGGCAAATTGTTCGGCCTGCGCGGAGTAGAGGCGGCGATTGTACTTTCCGGAGTGCTGGTGCTTATTCTGTGCTGCATTATACCTGTAATATATAATGGGACTTTTCCGAAGAAAGCAGCGGATTTTCTTATACTCAGTGATGATTTCGGGGCAAGTCCCGACGAACTGTATGAGGCATCCATGCACGATATGAATGATGTGATCAATTCATCAGAGGAAGTGCGGAATTTCTGCATAAACAGAGGCATAGATAAGAAACAGGCAGTGCATATGGCGTTGTTTATAGAAGAAATGGCCGGGAATACCATAGAACACGGATACGCTGAAGGAGAAGAGAAGAATGTGAATCTCAGGCTTATATTACACGGGGATTCCGGTGTTATAAGGATGAGGGACGATGGTAAACCGTTCGATCCGATCAGATGGCTCGAAAAGAATTCGGGAGATGATCCGGTATCTGGTCTCGGGATCCGTGTCGTAACAGGACTGGCAAAGAATGTCCATTACATGGCCGCAATGGAGATGAATAATCTGATAATAACTCTTTAAAAAGCAAAGGGAAGAATTCGTAATGAGACAGTCAAAAGACAAAGAAATTGAAGTGAAAGACAAGATAGGTTTCGGAGAATATGCGGCATTCGGTATAGGCGGAGTAGGTAAGGTATACAAAGTATACTACCGGAAAACTGATCGCAGGAGCGGGTTATGCCTGTGTTTCTGCGGCAGTAAAGCTTGGTCAGGGTGCTGCGACCATTTTGCTGGGTTTCGGCCTTTCATTAGCCGGCTTCAATGCTGCTCTCGATAGTCAGCCTGAATCCGTCGTCCCTGTTATCAAGACTATGTATTCCTGGGTTCCTTGTGCGTGTTTCACATTGGTATTGATAATTTTCGTTGTGTTCTTCGATCTCGAAAAGAAACATCCCGAAGCGTTAGCTAAAAAAGAAGCGAAGTAAATGACAGACAGAGGTGCAAGATGATTCTGAACAATTTAGATACGATCTCTGATAGAATGAGCAGCGGAGCTATAATAGAACAGAAGAACTGGAAATTCATAAAGGAACTCAACTCATTCAGCGAAGAAAGCCTGAACAGAGTTGCTCTTGTTGACAGTAAGAGAGAATATACCTACCGTCAGATGTTCCGCAAATGGGATCGTTTTGCCGAGGTATTCTCTGCCCTGGGAATTACGGGAAAAAACCATTCAAGAGCTGCAATGACAGGTGTGCCGTGCGTTGAGACTATATCGGCATACTTTGGCCTGAATATCACGGGGGCCTCACTGTCTATGGTATATGATATGGATCTTGAAGATACGGAAGCCTGGAAGAATATCGTTCAGGAAGAGCATATTACAGATCTTATACTAACGGATTTCGGAACCAGCCCCGAATTGCTGCACCGGATAATGTGTGAAAGGATATCCCTCGGAATACGCAATGTCATACTTATGCATGTTCCGCAATGGGATGATTTTCTGGATTGTTACGAGAAATGGGAAGCGGAGGAGAATTACCGTAAACTCAGAAGGTTCAGGGGCGTGCTGTTCATGGAGGATCTGCTTGAGGAGTACTGCGGTTTTCCGATAAGCTATGGCAGCGGCGCATCGTCGGACGATGCTTTTATTGTACATACATCGGGAACCACAACTGCTGTTCACAAGCCCGTTCCTATGTCTGACAGGGCTCTTAATGAAAGTTCACGAAGGCTGCTTCGAGATGAGAGATTCGAATCAATGAAGGGTACAGCGGTATGTGTACTGTTTATGAAGATCTCAATGGGATATGCATTCTTTGATATGATGTGCCTCCCGCTTGCATTCGGCGGGAAACTGGTGACAGTCCCTTTGAAAGACTTTCGTCGTGATGGTCTGAGAGCTGTTGTACAATTCGGAGGAAATATTATCTTTGTGACGCCTTCTAATATTGAGCGTTTGAGCAAGCTGCCTTTCAGGTTCGATCTTTCAAAAATAAGATTCGTATTCATAGGAGCAGGCTATGTATCCATTGACACAAAAAAGAGATTTGATAAATTGCTGAAGGAATCCGGAACGGATACAAAGGTTTCGGTAGGATACGGGATGACAGAGCTCGGCGGTGCCTGCCTGCTTTCACCTCCTGATGCGGATAAGAGCATGATAGGCTACCCTCTGCCCGGTATTAAGCTTAAGATACGTGATGAGAATACGAACGAATATTATGATCCGGAGGACGGACCTCGTACGGGAGGTCTTTTGGTGTCTTCAGCGGGAATCAGCAGCGGGTGTTTAGATGGCAGGAAATACTTTGATCTGGTCGAAATAGACGGCGATCTGTACATTGATACAAACGACCTTGTGTTCGTCAATGATGACGGCAGTCTCTCTTATGCAGGGAGGACGAACAAGTATTTCGTCAATCAGGCAGGCAAGAGGTTCGATGCCGGACTTGTTGAAACCGCTGTTGCGGAGCAGCCGGGTATCGAAAGCTGCGGAATCGCGCCAGTGCTTGATAAGAGAGAACATGATACAGTGCCTGCTCTTTATGTACAGATGGCAGGAGAGACAAAAAATCGCAAAGCAAAGCTGATTCAGGCGCTGAAGAATGTTTTCATATATGATGACAGGATCAAAGATAACAATCTTCCGAGCTGGTGCGTAATAACGGATAACATCCCTTATAACGAGTCCGGAAAAGTAGATATACATAAGATCCTGAATAACGAGATAGGCGGTAAAGCCTACAGGACAGAAGCAGAATACAGCGATGGTGTTCTTACAGACATAAGACTCGTAAAGGCTGAAGCAGCTCCCGGACAAATGACAAGGGTTTTAAGATAGCTTCTGTGATCGTTTGACAGGACTGAAAGTCTGATAGTAAATACTTATATGGTAAGGCTTATGAAGCTGCCTGAAATGCAGACAGTATAGGGGAAAGGGAGGTTCAGTATGATATGTGAGCTGATAAGAGGAATAGCATGCTTTGCGGAAATGGTCGAAAAAGCAGAGGAATTCGCAGAGGAAGGCTTTGCCTGCGATGGTGCGCCGTGCTTCAGAGACGATGACGAAGATGAAGACGACGAAGATGAAGATGGCAGAGCCTGCGACAGTGCGCCATGCTTCAAAAATCGTGATGATGACGATGATGACGAAGAAGACGACGATGATGATGATGATTTAGACGACGAAGATGATGACGACAGCAGAGCCTGCGACGACGCGCCGTGCTTCAGAGAATACGATTATGATGATGATGACGACGATGATGACGATGATGACGACGATGACGACGACGAAGCTCCTGACCCTGTAAAGAAGGAAGAACCTGCTAAGAAGACTTCCGCGGCAAAGAAAGAAGAGCCTGCAGAGAAGGCTGCTGCGGCAGAGAAGAAGGAGCCTGTAAAGAAAGCTGCGGCAAAGAAGCCCGAACCTGCAAAGAAAGAAGAGCCTTCTGAGAAGGACGAGCCGGAAAAAAAGGAAGAACCGCCAAAGAAGGCCGCTCCGAGAAAGAAAACAGAAAAGAAAGATGATGCTGTAAAAGCAGAGACTGATGGCGGAGAAAACAAATAGAAAAGAAAACATAACAGATGCTGTCAGTGCGGATCAGAAATGCTGGCAGTTTATCAGGGCGCTCAATTCGGCAGACGAAGAGCGCCTTGATTGTGTTGCCCTTTCGGACGGAAGCTGTGATTACACATACCGTCTGATGTTTCGCAGATGGGAGCTTTATGCAGAGGTGTTTTCGGCGCTTGGCATCACCGGCAGGAGGGGTGCAAGAGTCGGTATGACCGGCACGCCGGCGGCAGAGACCGTTATCGCCTTTTATGCTCTTAACATGACAGGGGCGTCTGTCTCTATGGTACATATATCCGATCTGCGGGATCCCGAAAGATGGAAGCGCATGATAAAGGAGGAGGGGATCACTGACCTTGTGCTGGCAGACAATATGCTTGATCCGAAGCTTATCGGGCGCATTGTGCGGGAACGAGTATCCCTCGGTATACGCCGGGTCATAATACTCCATATTCCTCTTTGCGAAGAATACCTGTCCGATGAAGAAAAGCTGGTGATCAGGATAGCCCGCAGGAGCCTGAGGGAGTATAAAGCCGTGTATTTGATGGAGGATCTGCTCAGGCAATATGCGGCATATGATATAGCTTTCGCAAAGGATAATGATGAAACAGCGGTAATAGCCCACACATCGGGCACAGTGAGCGGGATACATAAACCCGTGCCTCTCTCGGACAGAGGACTCAACGCAGCTGCCTCATGCATGCTTGCAGAGAAAAGATTCAAAGCTTTGCATGGAAGGGCTGTCAGCATGCTCTTTATGGATATGTCATCCGCATATGCCTTTGCAGATATGGTGCATCTTACACTTGCCTTCGGCGGCAGATTCATACTTGCACCCGGAGTCCGCTATATCGAGGATATAGCAGACCTTATGGAGAAAAACAGTGTAAATGTGCTCTTCGCCACACCGGCTTATCTGAACGCACTTATGAAGCTAAAGCAAAAGCCGGATCTCTCGGCGCTTGAATTCGTTTTTGCAGGCGGAAGCTATGTTTCCGCTCATGCAAAGGGCAGATATGATTTCTTCCTCGAAAGCTGCGGATCGGATGCCCGGATCACACTCGGTTACGGTCTTTCCGAGACTGCGGGAGCATGCATACTGTCGGATCCCGACAGGGAAGACGATTCTATGGGCAGGCCGCTGAAAGGAGTCAGAGTAAAGCTATATGACGAAGACGAGGATAAGTACTATGACTTGTCTGACGGGCCGCGAAGAGGCGTTCTGTTCATATCATCTCCTTCGGTAAGCAGCGGACGGATAGGGAGCAGGACTTTTTTCAGACTTGAGAGCATACAGGACGATAAGAGCGGCGTAAGCGAAAAATATCTCAATACATATGATCTGGTGGAGACCGGCGAAGACGGATATCTTAAATATGCCGGACGGATGAACAGATATTTCGTAAACAATGAGGGTATACGCTTTGACGCAGGTTTGGTAGAAGCCGCAGTGTCGGCGCAGCCCGGCACTGACAGCTGTGCTGTGGCTCCGGGCTATGACAAATCCATACATGATACCATCCCGGTGCTGTATTACAAGGCCGCTGCTGACGCGGGAGATGAGGTTTCATGCGCGGAACAGGCACTCAGAAATGTATTTATTGACGACGGTCTGATAAAAGATACCAACCTGCCTGGACAGTGTATGATAACCGGCCGCATACCCTTCAATGCAGGCGGCAAGGTGGATGTCCGAAAAGTCATCAAAGGCGAAGTCAGGGGACGGCTTTACAAGGTTGAGCCTTTACGTTCAGATGGCAGACTCATCGATATAGATCTGATACCTTTTGTGGATGCGCCGGGCAGGAGAGCAGGCCGCCCGGAAGAGCTGTCTGAATAATCAGGCAGTCAGAAAAAAATATATACATAGCAGAAAGATTCTGTCAGTTTGTGGTATAATACCCGGAGTTTATGAAATACACTGTTAACAAAATATGACAGTAATCAAGGAGGAAAAATGAAAATCACTACTTTTTGCCCGCTTATCGTTACTAATTCCCTTGATAAGAATCTGAGACTGTTTGAATCTCTCGGTTTTAAGGTCGCTCACAAACAGAATCCTAAGGAAAATGTATATGCTTTTACATTGAAGGATGATGACGGACATCAGGTGGATGTGGTCAAAGCTGATGTCGAGCAGGATATGATGATGATAAGAATGAATGTGCCTGACTTTGATGAAACTTATGAGATGCTGCAGGAGCAGGGATTTATCATGAAGGGCGCTCGTGTTGTAGAGACTGACAGTTCAAAATCCGCTATGGTGAAATCCACTACCGGATTCGCATTCGATCTGGTTCATCATAAAAAATAAAAATAATGCAGACAGCGATTTAGTACATGAGGCTCATTGTATAATGTGCAATGAGCCATGCTTGCTGTTATCAGACTGAAAAAATCTGAGCATGGAGAGAGGTATTGATATGCTTTTAATGATAGTGAAAATGTCAGCAATAGTGATGCTTTATGTTTGTCTGACATATTTTCTGTGGAGCAGATACAGGGATAAGACTCTGAGAACGGGGGACAGAGTACTGCTGGGCGTAATCTACGGCATTATGGCTGTACTGTCTACCCATTTCGGAGTCAATTACAGTCAGATGATGCTTAATGTCCGTGACCTCGGTCCGATGTCCGCCGGTCTGTTTTTTGATCCGGTATCCGGCATCATTGCAGGTCTCATCGGAGGAATAGAGCGTTATATTGTCGGTACATACTTCGGCATCGGCTCATTTACCAGGATCGCCTGCAGCGTTTCCACATGCCTGGCAGGTTTTCTCTCGGCATTTCTGACGATATATATCTTTAAGAGGAAAAAACCTTCAGCGGTTTACGCCTTCTTTATGGGCGCAGCCATTGAAGTATTCCATATGTATGTCGTATTCGTAACTCACCGCAGTGATATGAGAATGGCGCTGCATGTTGTCAAAACCTGTGCGCTGCCTATGATAATCTTCAGCGGAATAGGGCTTGCACTGTCTTCGCTGGTCATTAGGTATACCGAAGGGGGCTTCCATAATATATTTAAAAGACGCCCGGTCGAAGAGGTGCCGGTATCTCAGAGATTCCAGTTATGGCTTTTTGCCGTTACTGCTATCGTACTAAGTCTTAATTTCGGTCTTAATTACCATCTGCAGACCAATTCTGCTCTGCAGGGTGCAAAGGAAGATCTTTCCTCTGCTGCAATCGATATAACCGAATCATATCAGAATATAATGAAGCGTGACGGTCACGTATCGTTTATGTCGAATCATGTAGGACAAAAAGGAAGCTTTTTTATCTATAACGAAAAAACCAATTCTGCCGCCGGTATTGCCAGCTACGGTATGAATAAAGATGAGCTGATCAGGCTGACAGATGAACACAACTCAGGCGAATTCTTTGAAACAGACGTATTCGGATCCGAAGGACTGTGCCTTGAGACTGCCATGTATGACGGATCAAAGCTGCTTGTCTGGCTTCCGAATACGGAGATATATGAATTAAGAGATATACAGAGCTATGAGACGCTGCTTTCGGATCTCCTGCTGTTTACTGTACTGTATATCCTGATAGCCATGCTGGTACAGACTATCGTTGTAAACAATCTGGATCTTATCAACAAATCGCTCAATAAGATCACAGGCGGAGATCTTGATGAAACGGTAAATGTTTATGAATCATCAGAATTTGCCTCTCTCTCGGATGACATTAATCAGACCGTTGTTGCTCTGAAGGGCTATATCGATGCTGCGGAAAAGCGTATTGAACAGGAACTTTTGCTGGCGCACACGATACAGGATTCCGCGCTGCCTAAGAATTTTGACTTTAACCATACCGGATTTGAGATATATGCAACAATGAATCCTGCCAAAGAGGTAGGCGGTGACTTTTATGATTTCTTCTTTACCGATATTGACAGACTGGCTCTGGTAATAGCGGATGTCGCCGGTAAAGGAATCCCTGCAGCTCTGTTTATGATGCGCAGCAAGACTGCGATAAGAAGTCTTGCCGAGACAGGCAAGGAACCTGCTGATGTACTTGAAAGAGTAAATAACGAATTATGCAGAGGCAACGAAGCGGATATGTTTGTGACTGTATGGATGGGCATCATCGATCTTAAGAGCGGTGATATCACATGTGTAAATGCAGGACATGAATATCCGGTTATAAAACGTGCAAACGGTGATTATGAGCTGTTTAAGGATAAGCACGGTCTGCCGCTCGGTGCAATGGAAAATATGAAGTATTCTGAATACAGCATACATCTCGATCCGGGCGACAGTATTTATCTCTATACAGACGGTGTACCTGAGGCTATTAATATAAATGAAGAGCAGTATGGCACTGACCGCATGCTCCAGGCTCTTAATTCATGCAGAGATATGCATCTTAAGGAACTTCTTCCTGCCGTTAAGAAGGATATTGACGATTTTGCCGGAGAAGCGGATCAGTTCGACGATACTACAATGCTCAGCCTGAATTATTTCGGATAGAGGCTGTGTAAGGCTACGAGGTCAGAATTAAGGAATTTGATGAAAAACCGGGAAACAGAATCGAAAAAAATACAGCCAGGCGAAAAGGATACTGCAGTTCAGCCGGGTAAAGTTATTTCAGTTCAGATCATCACGATGCTTATCGCCGTGATTTCCATGCTGATCGATGGAGTGATGACAGGAGCATTCCTCGGTGATAATGCCATGGCGGCATATGGTCTGACGAATCCTGTAAATATGCTGTTGGTGGCTCTGGGAGGACTGATTGCTTCCGGATCGCAGGTTCTCGGAGGCAGATGCGCAGGTAATGATGATGAAAACGGCCTTAATCAGGTGCTGACCACTTCTCTCATTTCGGGATTCACAGGCGGGCTTGTTATATCGATCCTTATAGCTCTGTTTATATCACCGCTCTGCGCCACACTTGGTGCTGAATCGCAGCTGATTTCAGATTTGACTGCGGAATACCTGAACGGGATAGTTTTTTGTCTGCCCGCGCTGGTGATCGGACAGATCGTGCCGACATTTCTGCAGCTGAAACATTGCCGCAGACAGCTTCTTATTGCTGCTTTATCGCAGATTGTGGCGGATGTGCTTCTTGATTACCTTAATGTTACAGTGTTCCATGCCGGACTGTGGGGCATGGCTATGGCAACGGTAATCAGTTGCTATCTGTATGTATTGATGCTGCTCATACCGGCATATTCGCGTGCAGGATACCGCTTTACTCTTCGATCATATTCCCCTGCAGTGCTTGGAAAGATCTGCAGTTACGGAATGCTGTATCTTGTTTACAAGGCATCGGTAGCATTGATGAGCCTTTTTTTGAACAGAGAGCTTTCTTCGCACGGAGGTGTTGAATACCTTGCTGCCAATTCGATTATTTTTTCCATTGAATTGATTATCGGAGCTTTCCCGTCAGGATTCGGAAGCTCAACATCCATGCTTACAGGATTGCAGAGAACAAAAAACGGTGACGAGGCAGCTGAGATGATGTGCAGGAGAATAGTAAAGCTGTCGGTGATTGTCAATTCGGTTCTCATAGCTGCTGTTATTCTGCTGGCCGGACCGCTGGTGATGATTTTTTCACCGGAATCAGAGGAAGTGGGAGCTATTGCAGTTTGGGGCCTTCGCCTATATGCGCTTGCCGTGCTTCCGAATACTGTTAATTACATTGTCAGAAATTATGAGCAGAACATGGACAGAACCCGCAATGCGTATCTTATATGCGTTGCAAATCATCTTGCTCTTCCGACAGCGGCGGGACTGGTGCTGGCAGCTGCTGCTCCGCTCAGAGATATCTGGCTCTGCTTCGTTATCGGGCACTCGATATGTCTGATAATTACATGGTATAAAGTACAGAGAGGCAGAAAAAATCAGCATACAGTTTAAAGTTTATATTTGAACAGCAGATAAAGAGATACATTAGATGTATGTATATGATATAAAGTAGTAGCATTTTGCGCCGTAATAGCGTATACTACTGCAAGTGGTGTTATTAATGGGAATGAATTCCATAGGCACCGCATAAAGAACGATAATAAAAAAATTATAATAAGGAGAAATCACAATGACAAAAGCAGAATTCATAATCAGGTATTCAGAAAAAACAGGAATGAGCAAGAAGGATGCAGCTAATGCGATCAACGCTTTCTTTGAGGTAACTGCAGAAGCACTGCAGGCAGGTGACAAGGTTGTATTCCCAGGTACTTTCAAAGCTGAGGTTACAGAGCGCAAGGCAAGAAAAGGCCGCAACCCTCTGACCGGCGAGGAGATCGAGATCGCTGCAAAGAAGAGCATCAAGGCAAAATTCTCTGACAAACTGCTCGGCTGATTACTGTAAATCTTTATGTAAAGACAACAGACCCTTGTGTTCCATGCACTTGGGTCATTTTTTTAATAACAGTTCGGATGATTATGCATATGTGATTCGTTGAGATTAACGCTTATTATTGTTATAATTAAACCGTTCGTGATCGAAAGTGTGTTGCGGAGGACGTACGGTGTCTGTTATATGCCGGTAATGTATGGAAGGAGATACTATGTCACCTATTGAGATACTTAAAATAGTTGCGACCATGTTAGGTGGTCTTGCACTGTTTATGACAGGTATGGATTCGCTTAGTGATTCACTTACATCGCTGACCGGCGGGACGCTGAAGCGGGTGATCGGAAACATTACCAAGAATCGTTTTATGGCTTTTATATTCGGCACGATAGTGACTGCTGTAGTACAGTCATCATCTGCTATAACGGTTCTGTCTGTAGGTCTTGTCAATTCCGGACTGATTGAACTCGGCAAGGCTGTCGGACTTATAATCGGAGCCAATCTGGGAACTACAGCTACTGCATGGGTGTTATCACTGAATGCGATAGACGGAGAGTCATTGATTATGACTCTCATAAAACCAAGCACCTTTTCGCCGTTTCTTGCGATAATCGGTGTTGTAATGAAAATGTTCTGCAAATCGGAAAAGAAACAATCCATAGGTTCTGTTCTGCTTGGTTTTTCCATTATGATGATAGGAATGAATCTCATGAGCCAGGCTGTTTCACCGCTAAGGGATGTTCCGGCTATCAGTAAAACACTCGTAAGCTTTACCAATCCGGTACTGGGATTCCTGTTTGCATGCGCATTTGCCCTGCTCATTCAGAGTTCGGATGCTGTTATCGGTATAGTACAGGCCTTTGCGCTTTCTATGGGGATCACCTTCGGAATGGCCATTCCGCTGGTATGCGGCGCGCAGGTAGGTACATGTGTGACTGCTATGCTTTCTTCGCTTGGAACATCCAACAACGGAAAGAGGACAGCTCTGATCAACCTTTACTACAATCTCCTCAAGACTATACCTTTCCTGGTGATATTTTATTCACTGAATAAGGCTATGGGTTTTTCTTTCCTCGAAAACAATGTCGGAGGAATAGGTATCCCGGTATTCCACACCTTTGTGAATCTGCTTGGATGTATCATATGGCTGCCTCTTTCTAATTTGCTCGTATCTCTTGCCATGCGTACTATACCGCTCAGCAGCAGAGAAAAACAGGAACAGGCAAATACTCTTACTATACTCGACAGAAACCTCCTTGTTACTCCGGATATCGCAATAGAACAGGCAAATACAGCAGTTACTCTTTTGTCCAAAACTGTAGGAGATGCATTCTTATCAGTCATCGGATCATTTGGTGATTCGAGTATGGCTGAAGAAGTTGATGTTTTATGTGAACGCTCTGATAAATACCGGACTCAGATCGAAGAATATCTTTTACAGATAGCTGAATGTGATATAGACAGGGAAAGCAGAGCGTATCTTAAACTGATCTCAACTGCTAATACTGCTTTTGGCAGAATGGGTATACTGGCTGAGAGAATGCTCGATATAATTGGAAAATTCGAAGAGACAACAGATGAAAGCACTGAAGAAGAGGAAAGAGAAATCGGTATTCTCGGTGATTCTATCTATGAGATCATACAGCTGACCATAAACGGATATACCTCAAAAGCGAATTCGATCTCGCAGACTATACGATGCTACAGAGAAGAGATCATGGAACTTGCCGCTATTGTAAAAAACCGCTATATCCGCAAGATACATGAAAAAGGACTGGAGATGGGTCCGGAAAGTCTGTTTGCAGATATATCTCATATACAGGAACAGCTGATAGATTACTGTGATATGATAGCTGATGCAATGATACGTTATAACGCAGCTGTCGGAGAAGATGAGCAGGTAGATACCGGAACGGATGAATCGATACGTAAGCATATCCATATGCTGTTTGAGGATAAGTATGTGGTTCTCGGTATCAAATAAAGCTTTGCGGCAATAGAATACAAAACTCCCCCTGCTTCACGATCTGTGGCGATGTGATAAAGGGGGAGTTTTTGATTTATTAAACAACCGGTTCAACCAGGAGCAAAGCTCCAACAAGCTCGCTTGATTGGGTTATATCCTGCATTTTGCAATATATGTTACGTCATCAGGCAGTTTGAGATCTGTGTCGGACGGCTCAAAGCTCCATCTCGGAGCCTCCGGTCTTACTGCCCACATTACAGCATAAAAGTTGAACATTACGATGCCGTAGTTGAGATGGGTGTCGTATTCATTTGTCATTTCGCTTGGGAGACCGACAAGATATACTCTGTCAGTGTCCACGAGCATCCTGTAAGGCTGCAGATTCTGGAATGACTGCGCGTGAGCGCAGGCTCTGAGACAGTCCTCGAGTTCAGGATAGAACAGGTCTGTATCCACTTCAGTCTTGAAATCGCAGCCCATACAGAGTGTATCAAGGCTGATCTTAGGAGCTGCCTTTTCGTCGTTATCCTCCGCGCGGTAACCAAATGCCACTACGCAGGCAACCTCCTTATCGCTGTCGATATCCAGAGCTTTTTTGACTGCAGCAGCATCATTGATAGTCATCCAGCAGGCTGCCATACCGAGCTCGGTGATCTTAAGAGTTATGCCCTGAGCTATATAGCCGGCATTCTCAAGATAGTGATCGGCTTTGTCCGAAAGGAGCACCATGTAGACAGGAGCCTTGAAGCATATTCCGTTATAACCGACGCTTTTGCTGATGGCTTCATGTACATTACCGAAGAAGAAAAGCAGCTCTGTCCCGATCTCATCGACCAGATCGCTTTCCTCATCTTCGTAGTACTCTCTTATAGCCATTAATTCCGCATCTTCGACCTTTCTGTCGGAAAAACTTCTGCATGAATTTCTTTTCTTAACGATATCTTCATAATATTGCATATTCAAACACCTCATTTGTTCAGCCGCCATCACAGGACGCGCGGCGGTATTTTTGATTTGCGGTTGTTCTGATCCGCTGATTCGTGCTTAAATATTACCATTAGATTCGTGATTTTTCAATCAGCATAAATGCTGACAAGCTCGTCGGCTGCAATGCCGGATAGATCCAATTGTCAATGATAAAAGCATGGTACTGTAATGTTTCTGAATTATACGATCCTGAAGCTTTTGAGCGCGGGATGAAAATGCTTCCGTGGGAAGAGCGGCGGGAGAAGGTGTTGAAATACCGGTTTATGAAGGACAGATGTCTCTGTCTCGGGGCGGGGCTTCTGGCGGCGTATGCCCTCAGGGATGCGGGAGCATCGGATATGAGAATAGCGCGCACGGAACACGATAAACCGTATCTGATCGGATGCCCGGATATCCATTTCAATATTTCTCACAGCGGCAGAATTGCTGTATGCGCTGTGTCGGATCAGCCTGTAGGCGCGGATGTTGAGGAACTCAGAGCATATGACAAAGGCGTTGCTGAGCTGGCTTTTACCGCGCAGGAGAATGACTGGATCCTTGCATGCGAAGATAAAGACACTGCGTTTACACGCTTGTGGACGCGCAAGGAGAGCTATCTTAAAATGACCGGGGAAGGGATAGCGTATTCCCTGAAGGACATCTCACTTATTCCGGGAGAAGCACAGCCCGAAGGATGCCTGATAAGAGAGTATTCTGCGGAGGGGTATCTGATAAGCATATGTTCTGCATATGAATTCGCAGGATTGCATGAAGCGGCATGTCTGCCGGGTTCTGAATTGTAACATGACGTAAAAAATGCATTCTTTTATGTGAAAAGGATAGAATTAATACTGCAAAAACAGCTATAATAAACGAGTATAGAAACTGATCCGGGTGAAGAATAATCACTGATCATTCCAGATAACCGAAAGGGGGATATCATTATGGATATGGCACAAAAAAGAGAACTGTTCGAGCAGGCATGGAAGGAAATTTTCGGTGTGGACACCGTAAATGACAATGACAGCTTTTTCGATGTCGGCGGTGACTCGATCAAGGGTGTTCAGCTTGTGGGATGGCTTATACAGAAAGGTCTTAAGCTGGACATGCTGACGATCTATACTGCTCCTACAGTTGCTGAGCTTGTAGAAGCTCTTGAGGAAACACAGCCGATGGAAGTTCCTTCTGAGATGCTCACTAAAGATAATATACACGATTTTATGCAGGATCCTGTTGTGCAGGAGAATATGAAAAAAGGCGCATCACTTACGGGTGGCCCTGGATTCGGCGCACCTGGATTTGGCGCACCTGGATTCGGCGCACCTGGATTCGGTGCACCTGGATTCGGTGCACCTGGATTCATACCTCAGGGCGATTCCGGGCAGACTGACGAACAGGATGGTGAAGAGCAGATAGATTCTGCGGATAACGCAGGACAGGGACCAAAGCAGATGTGCACTCCGTGCACTCCAAAGCCGGGACAGGGACCAAAACAGATGTGCACTCCAAAGCCGGGACAGGGACCAAAACAGATGTGCACTCCAAAGCCGGGACAGGGACCGAAACAGATGTGCACTCCAAAGCCGGGACAGGGCCCGAAGCAGATGTGCACTCCAAAGTCGGGACAAGGCCCGAAGCAGATGTGCACTCCAAAGCCTGGACAAGGCCCGAAGCAGATGTGCACTCCACAGCAGATGTGTACTCCGCAGCAGATGTGCACTCCGAGACAGATGTGCACTCCACAGCAGATGTGCACTCCGAGACAGATGTGTACTCCGCAGCAGATGTGCACTCCGAGACAGATGTGCACACCACAGCAGATGTGTACTCCGCAGCAGATGTGCACCCCGAACTGGGGATGGCAGCCACAGCAGATGTGCACTCCGAACTGGGGATGGCAGCCGCAGCAGATGTGCACTCCAAACTGGGGATGGCAGCCGCAGGATGCCCCGTATATGGGATTTCCGGCAGATGGTCCGGTAGAGAATCCTACTACTATACAGATCAACGAGCCGACACTTGGAGAAGTCACAATGGCTCCGGAAGATGCCCTTGACACGGTTCTTGGAGGTATCCTTACTCAGGGATATGACAAGCAGGAGAACCTTCTGGAACAGGGACTGACCTCATTCGGCCTTATGCAGCTTGTGACACGCTGTGCTGAGCAGGGCTACAGAGTAAAGATCGAAGATATAATGAAAGATCCAACATTCTCCGGAATAGTAGAAAACATGAAGACAGAGTAATCCGGAAAGACGTTATTCGTGTATCTCCTGTCGGTATATATCGGCAGGAGATACCCTTGTATTCTGAGGTATAAGAATGGAAAAAAAGCAGTTTATCCGGCAGCAGAATGGCGGCTGGGGCAATCAGGGATGGCCGCAGCAGAATGGCGGCTGGGGCAATCAGGGATGGCCGCAGCAATACGGCGGCTGGGGCAATCAGATATGGCCGCAGCAATACGGCGGCTGGGGCAATCAGGGATGGCCGCAGCAGAACAGTGGCTGGGGAAATCAGGCGTGGCCGCAGCAGAACGGAGGCTGGGGGAATCAGCCGTGGCTGCAGCAGAACAGCGGCTGGGGCAGTCAGCAATGGCCGCAGCAGAACACTTCGGACCATAAGCCCGCGATCAGTAAAGCTTTAGACCGTGCAAAAACAGCAATATCAAATAAAGCGCCAAAGACTGCGCCGGCAGTATCATCACATCCTTCACAAGAGGCAGGATCAACGGCCAAAGTAGTACTGACACCTGATCAGTTTACTGCTTCAGATCTGACACAGGATGATCTGGAGTCTGTCATTACTAAATACGGTATAGATATTGAGGATATATTCAGCCTTGCACCCGGGCAGGAGTGGATGTTCGGAAAGGCCAGGAAGGTTACTAACGCTTTTTTCCTTCAGACATATTTCAGGATAAACATGAAGCTCAGACCGGCTGAATTCAGGCAGAAACTCGATGAGGTCAGTCTCAGGAGACCGAATCTTCGGACGGCTTTTGCGTACAGAGGCATGAATAAACCTTATCAGGTCGTACTTAAGAACAGGAGACCTGAGCTTATGTTTATTGATCTGTCCGGTTGCAGTACGGAAGAAACAGAAGAGATCATAGAGTTATTCCGATATAACGACAGGAAAAGAGGTTTCGATCTTGAGAATGATCCTCTGATAAGGCTTGCGGTATTCAGCACCTCGGAAGAGGATACATATTATGTCGTTATGTCCCAGCCTCATATCAATGATGACGGTGTGAGCGAGGGCTTGCTTATGAAGGAGATCTTCATCGACTATGCACTGGATGGAAAAATACCTGTGCCTGATATGACCGGAGGTTCATATCAGGATTATGCAAAGTGGATCGAAAGTATCGATAAGGATGCTGAACTTGATTATTGGGATAAGCTGCTCAAAGGTTCACGCTTTACCAGGCTGCCGGGCAGAGTGGACACTAAGCTTGAACCGGTGATGAACACACAGATACTGAGTTTTTCACACGAGGAAAAAGAACTGATACCCGGTATGCAGTCGCGTTACCGGGCTACTATGAACAGCATAGTGCAGACTGCATGGGGAGTGATGCTCCAGAAGATATATAAGAGAAATGATGCAGTCTTCGGTTCTATCACATCAGGCAGGAGTGCTGAAGTAAGCGGCAACGACAGGATGACGGGCAGCTTTATAAACGCGTTTCCGGTAAGGGTCAAAGCGGACGGAAACAGATTATTCGGTGATCTGGTCAGGGAAATACAGTCACAGATACTGACATCACAGAATAATGCGCACTGTACTCCGGATGAAATAGAAGGAAAACTGGGAATTGACAGGCCTGTTTTCGATCATCTCCTGAACTTTCATAATTTCGGAGGAATAAGGACAAAAGGAGCACCGGCATTGCCGGGTATTTCCATATTGGGCAAGGACTATTTCGACAATCTCTCGACCGGATTCTGCCTGTATTTCCAGATGAATGGCAAAGAACTCATATGCAAGTTCACATATGACAGCAGATCATTCAGCAATCGTAAAATACGTGTACTGATGGATTGCTACCATACAGTGATGCAGCAGATAATAAGCGACAGAGAATCGATACTCAAAGTAGAAGACATAGAATGCCCGGATCTTACAGGTTTTCTGGATGCCGAAGATGATGAAGCGGCTGAGACCGGCAGAAAAGCTTCTTTGTTCAAAGAAATGCCGATGTTTGACGGCGTTGATGACAGCAGTCTGTGGAGACTGGCAGAAAAATCGATGATCAGAAATTACTCTGAAGGTGAAATCATCATACGCGAAAGAGCCCTTACAGAGGAATTTTGTATAGTTGATGAGGGCTATGCGGAGTTATACAGAACTGCAAACAGTGGATGGCTGAATTCACTGGGAACTGCCGGCCACGGCAGGATCCTTAGCGGAACAGGACTGTTTGATGATGTAAGATCTTTTATGGGCGCGGTTGCTTTTTCAGAGGAAGTAAAGATAATTACTATAAGCAAAACGGATATGCTTCAATTCATTGAAAAGCATCCACAGGTGGCTATCAATCTGATGCACGATTTGTACATACAATCTGACCGTTATTCTAAACTCTGGGTTAATTCGGACTAATGATATGGAAAATATAATCAACATCAATCAAATGATCGATCAGCATTATGACGGCGAAAAGACTGCATTTGTATGCGGCGGAGACAGCCTGACATATGCACAGTTTATCGATCTGGCAAACATATTTGCCAAATCACTCGCCGCAGGCGGTGTGAAAAAGGGTGATCGTATACTGATCCTCATGAAGCCGGGTATTCCGTATATTATAGCTATGCACGGGATACTGCGTGCCGGCGGAGTTTTTGTACCCGCAGATCCGGACTGGCCGGAAGAACGCATGCAGTTCGTGTTCGGCGACTGCGAAGCAGTGATGGCTGTAACGGAATTCAATTTCTACAAAATACTTAACAGCGGGTATGATGCAGAGCTTCCTGAGGTAAGCGCGGAGGACGAATACTGCATATACTATACTTCCGGAAGTACAGGCAGACCAAAGGGATGCACCACATATCATGAGACAGCAGCCAATATGAGCGATCTGTATGAGGACAATCTCGATCAGGTTATAATCGCTGAAAACTGCAGCTGCACGTTAAGCATATTTAATCCTGTGTATGCGGCATCTATGCATGATTATTCCGGCATGCCTGCGATAGGAATGACCATTGTTATTGCAACAGAAACCGAACGCAGCTCAGCGAAAGAGCTCGCAGCATGTATCATACGCAACAACGTGGATAATATCGGTATTACTCCTTCACAGCTTACTGCTTATCTTGATGATGAAGACTTTGCAAAAGCCATGGGCAATATTAAGGTCATTATCACATCAGGTGAAATTCTTACAGATGAAACTGCGGAACGTATCAAGTCTTATTCTGACGCATACCTTTTAGACGGCTACGGATCAGCAGAAATGCAGATTTGTTCTACCGGTATATGGCATAGGGGCAGGGCTTCTGAGATCGGTGTTCTCCACAAAGGGGTCAGACTGTATGTCCTTGATGAAGAACTGACGCCGGTATCTTCCGGCAAAAGCGGAGAACTGTATGTAGGAGGAGTGCCGGCAGGAAATGCTCATTATGTCAACAGACCTTATCTGGACGCGGAAAAATATATCATTCATCCTGAACTGGGAAGACTGTTCAGGACAGGTGACGGAGCTGTAATTGCAGAGAATGGTACTATATACCTGACAGGAAGAATAGACGGAGTGATCAAGCTTCACGGTCAGAGGATAGCCCCGAATGAAGTAGAGTCTGTAATGGAGCAATTCAGCGGTATCAGCAAAGCTGCAGTAAAAATCTGCAGAGAAGGTTCGGATGCTGTATTGTGCGGATATTATATAAGTGACAGCGAAATCGATGAATCCGGGCTGAGGTCATTCCTTGCGGACAGACTGCCGGTATATATGATTCCGTCATTGTTTATGCGTATTGATGAGATACCTGTGAATGCAAACGGCAAGAAAGACAGGAATACACTTCCTGAGATAGATACCGCAGAATACAGCCCGGAATATGACACGGATAACGATGTGTATAACGACACGGATCACGACACGGATCATAAGGCGGCCGAAACGACGGAAGATTTGATATCCGCCGGATCCTTTGCATATGACTGGAAAAGTACTGTCCCGGGAGGATACAAAACGGTTGGCGAAGTGGTGCTGCAGCACAGATACTCGGATGAGATGGCTGCGATAACTGCTGAGCGGAGTATCAGCTACAGGGATATGCTCTCGGATGCGGTAAAGATAGTGTCAGGCTTAAGAAAAGAAGGCGTGATGCCGGGCAAACCTGTTGCTGTGCTTATGGAGCCGGGAACAGGCTACGTGACTGCAGCTGCGGCGGCTATGATCGGAGGATATATTTATGTGCCGATGACTAATCTCTGGCCGGAGGAAAGAATCAGGATAGTGGCTGAGGAATGCGGCGCTGCAGTTATACTGACTGAGGAAAAGCTGGCGAAGCTTCTGGCAGAGGCTCCTTCCGGTGAGGATAATGCAGAAGGTTTCGACAATGATTTCGCTTTGGTGCCTTCTGAAAGCCTTCCTTCAGAAAAGGATCCGTGCGCATATCTGTATACATCCGGAAGCACGGGTACTCCGAAGGGAGTCGTGCTGACTCACAGGATGGTGCTTGCAATGATGTTCTCACACGAAAATGTTGAAGTTCTGCAGCTGAATGATGAATACAACAGATACATGCTGATGTACAATATGTCATTTGCCGGAACAGCAGGCATGATGTTTTCCAATCTTCTCTGCGGCAGGACATCGGTCATTCTGTCTGATGCAGAACTCAAATCCGTGGATGCTATCGCAGAGAGAATCATACGCGACAAGGTCCAGTGGATCACATTTACTATATCGGGAATGATGCGTTACCTCGAAAACCCAAGGTTTGCCGAAGCAGTACGGGGAATAACCGGCGTATGCCTCAGCGGTGAGGCGGTTACAGCTGCAATGGCGGGAAAGCTGAGAAGCATAAACCCGGGACTCAGAGTATTTGATACATACGGTGCAACGGAGATGTTCGGTGTCGCTCAGCGCATATTCGAAGATGACATTGAGCCTGGCTGGAATGTATGGCCGACAACTGAGATCCATATCATGGATGAAGATCTTAATGAACTCGGCCCGGACGAAACAGGCGAGCTGATGCTTGGAGGCATATCACCGGAAGACGGCTATTATCTTGCGGACGAGGGACTGACAAATGAGAAATACATAATTCATGATACACTCGGCAGGCTGTTCCGCACCGGAGATGCTGCAATGAGAAACGCTGACGGAACATTCAGAATTGCAGGACGCGTGGACGATATGATCAAGATCCACGGGCAGAGGATGGAACCGGGCGAAATAGAAAATGCCATGGAAAGCATGCCTGAGATAATGCAGGCTGCTGTAACAGTCAGAGTGGAAGATGATAGTAAGACCCTTTGCGGATTCTATACTGCTGCAGAGGATATTCCTGAAAAACTGATACGCAGACATATAGCAGAGCTCCTTCCGTATTATATGATACCTGCCGTTATAAGGCGGATATCTGAGATACCGGTCAATGCCAGCGGAAAGAAGGACAGAAATGCTCTTTCGGAATTATTTATTGAAAGACATGATGCAGATTACGGATCCCCTGTAACAGATGAAGAGAGACTGCTTTGCAGGGTGTTCGCGGAGGTGCTGAGTCCGGAAAAGCCGGTGGGCAGAAATGATGATTTCTTTGAACTGGGAGGCGACTCTATAAGCGGACTCAGGATAATAGACAGTCTGAGAAGAGAGGGAGTAAAGATGGAGCTGCATTCGCTGGCTGCAGCGCCTGTAATAAAGGATCTGGCAATGACTCTGGAATCAGATGCCGGATCTGCGGAATCTGTTGATAAGAGCGAATGGAAATACATTCTGAGCGAAGAGGAAGAAGCTGCTGTTTTTGCACATGTTGACAGGGATAATGTACAGGTTGTGTATCCTGTAATGCCGTCATCGAGAGATCAATTCAGATATACGGGTGATGATACATGGTATATGTCGGTCATAAAGATCATGGAACGGGAATTCGACATAGAACGCCTCAGGATGAGATTCAGAGAGCTGACTGCCAAACGGCAGGCTCTTAGGACGACTATAATAATTCCGGAGGGAGGAGATCCTCTCCAGGTCGTACTGAAGGACATGGATAACAAGCTGTTCTATGTTGATCTGTCAGGACTCGGCACCGAAAGGAGCGCAAGAGCAGACGGGCTCTCCGAAGGACAGGTCCGTTATCTGAAGACTCTTACTGAGATGCATATAAAAAGAGGACTGATACAGGGGGGACCGATGATATTTATCGGTTTCATCAAAATCTCGGAAGGCAGATATGTATGCTGGAACCTTACATCTCACTACATACTGGACGGGATTGGATTGACTCGTTTCGGGGAAGAGCTGCTTAACGATGAAGAGCTGAGCTGCGATGACGAAGCGGTCATGGATTATTACTTCAGATATGAAACAGCAGACAGAGCTGCAGAAGCGGAATACTGGCAGGGCGTTCTCGGAAATATCAGAAGTCTTACGCAGCTGCCTGTATCAGACGGGTTCAGACCTGTGCAGCATGCAGTTATCCGCCGCAAATGGCTCGGAGGAAAGCTGGGAGAAAGGATACAGCGGTACTGTAAAGATAAGCGTGTAACAACTACATCATTCTTTTTGACCCTGATAGGTATGTCAATAGCTGAGGTCTGCGGCAGTGATGAAGTGTGCTTCCTTGTGATCGGAAACGGCAGAAACAACGGCATGACTGGGGATCCAATCCTGACCGGGATGTATATAACGAGATTTCCGTTTGTATACAGAGCCGGAGATACACCGGAGGATGCTCAGAAACAACTGTGGGAAAGCATCAAATATGAATGTATCGATCTCGACAGATTGGGCGAAGGCTTTATTCCGCCTGATAAGCGCAGCAGAATTGTTGTTGTGGATATGCTGAATTTCAGCAATGATGAGAAATTCAGCATAGAAACACACTATATGCAGGGTGTTGTGGATGAAAGGTCGTTTGACCAGCATGAAAATAATGTGACCTTCTTAGTCAATCCGCGGGATAATTTCAATATTACCTACTACTTCAATACGGAAGCCTGCGATCAGAACGTGCTGGATGATATGGCTGAAAGATTCAGAAAAAATGCAGGGTTGATCCTTGATTCAGCAAACTGAATTGTGATGGGATAGGGAAATGCTCAGATGAAGTTATCTAAAACCTATGTACATATCGGGATCGCTGCTTTGATCCTGATACTTGTCAAACTGGTGATACGGCCTGAAGGCAGTCTTACACAGGCAGGTGTCGATGCGCTGGCGGTGTGTATACCGACCATATATCTCTGGATAACGGTCAGTACGACATGGCCGAGTCTGCTCGCTCTTATGCTGATATGTTTTACCGGCGCATATGATGGTATTGCGTCAGTAAGCGCGGTATCTCTCGGTAATCAGAGTGTGCTTTTTACACTTGTCTGTCTTATATTCAGCGGCATGCTGATAGAGAACGGGATAATCGGCAGATGTGCGGATTTTTTCCTGTCAAGACGTATTGCACGTGGCAGGCCGTATATGTTTATGTTTATGTTTTTCCTGTCTGTTACGGTCGTTGTCAGCTTTCTCGAAAAAAACGCAGTCATGATAGTTACATGTGAACTGGTAAGAGAACTGATGGCAAAGATGGGAGTGAAGGAGCACAGCGAGTATTCAAATGCGATGTATCTGGGCACACTTATGGTAGTTTCCATAGGTGGCAATTCAACGCCTGTGTCACATGTGATACCTATTATCATGATGAGGATGATACCCGCAGACATCAGCCTGGTAAAATGGTGCGCTGCAGGCATGCTCGTAAATGCCGTAATGCTTGCAATAACTATGACGGTTATTGCAGTGGTATGGAAGCCGGCCGAAAAAGACGGCCTGAAGATAGGTGAATACAAAAGCGAAATGGAACCTGTGAGCAGCAGGGAAAAGCTGACAGTCGCTTCAGTCGTTATCGTTATACTGCTCTGGCTGATCCCTGAATTTATCACATCCGGTCCGCTCAGCGGCATAATATCGCTGTTTGATAAGTGCGGAAGCATAGGACCGGTGGTGGTCGGTATAGTCATACTGTCTGTCGTGCAAATTGGCGGCAGACCGGCTTCCGACATAAATGCCGCAATAAAGAAAGTCCCTCTGCGTCTTATAGTATTTCAGTGCGGAGTATTCCTTATATCCGATCTTACGGGATCTGAGAGTACGGGAATCAGGGGGGCTGTTTATGATGCGATATATCCGCATATTCAGAATATCAGTCCTTTCATGATACTTGTCATACTGGTGATACTGGCGGTAATAATGACCAATTTCACATCCAATGTTATTACTGCTGCATTGTTTGCCGAACTGGCGCTTGCGCTGTTTGCAGACAGCGGATATCCGATGTTTCCAGTCATACTGATAATCAGCTATGCGGTCTGTCTTGCGATGCTTACGCCAAGCGCTTCTGTACAGACTGCTATAGTATATGATCAGGATAATGTCAGGCTCGGAGATGTATGGAAATACGCTTTTTATATGGTGATATTGATGCTGGCGGGCATCCTTGCGGCTTCGCTGCCTGTTATGATCATTTATGGATAAAAAAAGAAAAGTTTGGGTGGTACGGGTATATGGTGACTATTGATAAAGAGATAATAAATAAGACAGAGACACATAACGGATCCGAAGAAAATTACGAGGAGATCGTTATCAATCTTTTTCGCAAAGTCCTCAGCTGCAGTGTTCCGGTCGGTCCTTCTGATAATTTCTTTGCGCTGGGCGGAAATTCATTCAGGGGAATGAAGATGGCATCTGAAGCAGCAGAGCTTGGATATGAGTTAAGTCTGAAGGATATAATAGTTCATCCTGTAGTTAAAGATCTGGCGAAGGTGATGAGACTGAAGGAATCATCTGCGTCTCATGAGAAACAGCAGGACAGTATTATAAAGAAATGGGAATACGAGCCTGATGATGTCGAAAGAGCAGCAATAGAAAAACATATAGGATGGCAGAGTGTAGACAGCGTATATCCTCTTACCAGCTGGGAGAGAGAAACTTACAGATTTACAGGTACTGAGGCATATTTTAATACCAATATAAGGTTCATATATACTTCAGACATACGGGATATACAGCATTTAAAAGACAGATTTTCCCGGATGTGCGCTGTGAGGCAGTGTCTGCGAACAGTCATGGTCATACCTGTGGGAAGCTACCCTGTCAAGGTGGTGCTTAAAGAATCAGACAATGAACTGTTTTATGTAGATATGAGAAAGCAGAGAAATAAAGTAGAAAAATATACCAGGACTCTGCAGAAAATGATGTCCGCCCGCGGACTGGATCAGATCAGACCTCTGATAATCTGCGGGATCGTCAGGACGGGAGAGAATGATTATAAGTTGCTGATAATCAAGTCGCATTTTATTCTTGATGGTATAGGATCGATGAGATTCATTTCAGAATTGATGGGAAAAGATGAACTGCTGCCTGATGACGATAATTACAGATCATACTATTCCGGGCTTGAAGGAATGAACAGCGGTGAGGCATTAAAATACTGGAATGATCTGCTGGATGGTATACCCGGCATCTGTATGCTGCCGCGGGCAGATGAGAGCATGAGATACGGAAAACCTCTGCTCGATGTAAGGATCCTCGGCAGAGAGACAGGTACGAAAGTGAATGAATACTGCAGAAATAACGGAATAAGCGTTTCTGCGTTTATGTGTGCTGCTCTCGGAAAGAATCTGACTGAGTATTTTAGGGAAGACAGGCTGTTTTTCCTGCTCTGCGGATCGGGAAGACCTGCATCCCTTACTTCAGATCCTGCACTGATGGGTAATTTTGTCAGTAAATTTCCTTTTGTTTACAGCAGGGGCGATACACCGCAGGATTGCCAGAGACAGCTGGCTGAGAGCATTCAGTATCAGATGACCGATACAGCCTTGCTCTTTGACGGTCAGGAGCTTTCACAGGATCATTGCCGTGCCGTCGTGCTGGATGTGCTGGATTTCAGTGATTATGAGGACGATATGCATAAGAACAAACCGTTCATCAATCCGGAATCACAGTATATTAAACCGTATAATGCTTCATTTATCGTGAATGCATCAGGAAATTACGAATTGCTCATTCATCTGGATCCTGATATCTGTGATCCGGAATCCGCAGTTATGATAGCAGAGGGAATGAAGAAGGCTATAGAGATAATTCTGAAACAATAAGACCATGAAACGTAATGAAACGATATTAGAGTCACTTAATGAATATAAGAAAAGCGAAAAGCCTGCAGTTATCTGCGGAGACAGGACTATCAATTACGGTGAACTGGTACGCAGCGCAGGGCAGATTGCAATGGCTCTGAAAGAAAGGGGAGTACAAAGCGGTGACAGGGTGCTGGTCTGCCTCAGGCCGGGAATAGAATTTATTGTTTCTATGCTCGGGATACTGTATGCCGGCGCTGTTTATGTTCCGGTCGATACGGAGTGGCCGGAAGAACGAATCAGCCATATATTCAGCGACTGCAATGCGGTCTTTGCGGTGACTGAATACAGTTTCAAAGCTCTGATCAACAGCGAATGTACGCAGGAGCTGCCGCATCCAAGGCCGGAGGATCCATTCGCGGTTTATTATACCTCCGGCAGCACAGGTATGCCTAAGGGGGCACTGACTACTCATGCAGCGGTTGCAAATGTATCATTTGCATACCCGGATAATAATGTAGTCAGATATACGGCATACTACTGCCGGGCGATACTGAGCATAGTAAACTGCGCTTACGGATTCTCGAGATTTGATTATTTCTGTGCTCTTTCAAACTGTATGACGCTTGTAATTGCAAGCGATGAAGAACGGCAGACAGCAGAAAAACTGGCTGATCTCATAGCCCGCAGCGGAGCGGATGCAATGTCGGCAACACCATCGATGCTGCTCAGGTATATGGAGAACGATGATTTCAGATCAGCGCTGCATAAGATGAAAAGGCTGCTTCTGTCTGGTGAGAGCCTGAGCACGGAGACAGCGGAAAAGATTTCTGAATGTACTGGTGCCAGGATATACAACGGTTATGGCGCTACCGAAATGGTACATCTTGCAGACTGTGAATACAGGCATGGCCCGATGGATCTCGGCAATCCGGTGCACGGCTGCAGTTTCCATATACTCAGAGATGATATGACTGATGCTGAGGCGGGAGAGCCCGGAGAACTATATACAGGAGGCGTATCTGCAGGCAGCGCTCATTATGTTAACAGACCGGATTTCGATGCCGAAAAATACATTGAGCATCCTGTATATGGCAGACTTTTCAAAACAGGTGACCGCGCGTTTTATGATGAAAGCGGCAGGATATGGCTCAGAGGAAGAACAGATGGTGTGATAAAGCTGCGCGGACAGAGAATAGATCCGCTTGATATAGAAGGCGTGATGGAGGAATATACCGGGATACGCAGCGCAGCAGTTAAGATACAGGGAGAGAATGCAGCTGCGTCACTCTCTGCTTATTACACTTCGGATGAAACTGTTGATGAAGGCGGACTGAGGCGGTATCTGGCCGACAGATTGCCGTATTACATGGTACCGTCTTATATCAGAAGACTGGATGATATGCCGGTGAATATGAACGGCAAACTGAGCAGAAGGGATCTTCCGGACATCGATATCAGCCTCTCAGATGCAGAGTATGAAGCGCCTGCAACAGAGAAGGAAAATATTCTTGCAGAAATATTTGAAAAGATACTTGATACGGACAGAGCTGTGGGAAGGTCTGACAGCTTTTTTGAACTGGGAGGAGACTCCGTTACTGCACTGAGGACGATCGCAGAACTCAGGGAAAGAGGCTTTGAGCTGAAGCCTGCATGGATGTTTGCTGTTCCGGTCATCAGCGATCTGGCCGGTATGATGCAGCCGGTACTGTCCTCTGAAACAGGGTCGGAAATAAACTATGAAAATGTATCAGAACTGAACTCCGAACCGGACTGCGGAAAATATGAATGCCCTCTGAACGATGAGGACAGAAAGATCATATACAGCAGGATACCGGAGGATGAGATCAGTGATATCTATCCGATGCATTCTCAGATGGAAGCTGTTTACAGGAATAAGGACGGCAGAAACAGCTTTAACGTATATAAAGTGATGTGTTTTGCATATGATGGGGATGTCAGGCTTCTGAAGGAACGTTATAACATGCTTGTTGAAATGCATCAGTCACTCAGGAGCGTTATAGTCAGCGCCTCGGATTCAAGACCCTTCATCGTAGTCCTGAAAAAGGCAAAGGAGAGATTATTCTATGCGGATATCAGATCACTTAGCCCGGACAATAGAGGTTTGCTGTCAAGGAGACAGATGGATCATATCAATAAGATCAGGGAATTGTACGCGGAGAAGGGGTGGCCGGAGGCTGAAAGCACGCATCATGCAGGCATTCTGAGGATAAAGGATGATCGCTATGTACTGATATTAATGGGGTCGCATTTTATATTTGACATAAGCATTGAGCGAATCGTTAACGAGCTGCTTGATCCCGGCATACGGGTGAAGCCTGACGATGAAATAATCAGATCGTTTTATGATGCGAATTCACACAGAAATGTAAAAGAGGCGGAGGCTTACTGGAAGGAACTTACAAAAGGAGCCGGAGGACCGGTATCTCTGGCTTCAGATAAGAATAATCCGCTGTCAAATGAGCGTAAAGTAACAGTTTGTTATCTGGATGCAGCTGAAACAAATGCGGTCATCAAATACTGCAGGAGAAGCAGGATGTCACTGCCTGCGCTTTTGAATCAGGGAATCGGGACTGTATTGAACGATGAGCTTGATCAGGATGCAGTGAGTTATTTTGTTATAAGAAACGGCAGAGGTTCAGAAGGGGCGTTTGACAGCAATACGGTAGGAATGTTCTCTATTCATACTCCTTTTGTATACCGAAGAGGAGATACTGCTGCCGAATGCCAGCAGCAGCTGATAGAAAGCGAAAAATACGAACACTTCGACTTCAATCTGCTGGGGGACGATTATTGTTCTGCCAGGCTGCAGGATGATGTCATGGTGGTCGATATCATACAGGATAATGCGAACTATCCGGAATATGTTAAGGATATTACCTTGCTTTTAGACAGGGATGTCAGGGGGCATATGCATGCAGCCCGCCGTATATTTGTATTAGCATATAATACCTCAGACATTCGCATAAGCTTTATTTATGACACCGGACTTTATGACACAGACCGTATGGAAAGGATAGCAGACAGCTTGAGGCAGCAGCTTCTCTCTGCGGCAGGAATAGAATAACAGTGGGAGAAAACGACAATGGAAAAAATATCGATACTTACACCGCTGCATGATATGCCGCCGGAGTTCGTTCGAAGAGCGCTCCAGTCTGTTCAGTCTCAGCATACGGACCGCTATGAGACGGAGTGGCTGATCGCTGTCCATAATATGGATGAAAGCTATTATCATACGATCTGTGACTTAACAGAAGATTGTGAATCTACGAGGGTGTTCAAGCTGAATGAGCCGTCACGCTGCCTTGGCGCAGTAAGAAATGCTTTACTTGATAAGGCTGACGGAGATTATATATTCTGGCTTGACGGAGATGATGAGTTCATACCGGGATTTACAGCAACAGCAGCTGATGAGCTTGCACGTACAGGAGCGGACATGGCTGTTTTTCCATGCTCGGTCAGCGGTGCGGATAATGTGTTCGGAGATCGTTTTTTCTATGAAGCTGAACTTCCCTGCAAAACCACGGAAGTATTTGAACGCGGAGATATCCGCATAAGCGAAGCTCTTGAGGGACTGTTTATCAATGTATGGAGCTGGGGATTCAGAGGGGATTTCGTGCGTGAGTGCGGAGCGAAGTTCGATCAGGAACCGGGAGCTGCATTCTGTGACGGCAATTATACTTTTGATGCCGTCTCATGTGCGCGTCGCATATGCGTGATGCCTGAAACTAAAGGCTATGTTTACTATATAAGGGGTGACAGCGATTTCAAATCGAAAGCGCGCGAACCACGGACTTACTGGACTGCACTGAGAAGGTTCATGGATGATCTCATCGCCCGCAGAAGCGATACTTTTCCGGATATAAACGGCTGGATGTGGACACAGCTAAGTCAGTCGCTGATGATATTGCTCGACAGAAGCGGCACTGTCAATGAACTCAGGACTGAGATCGCTGCATATATAACTTCGATACTTCCAGAAATGCAGGTGATCAGGTCGGACCACAGATTTGAAGCCGGTACGGGCATATCACCGGCTGATGTTGTGCTCACGTTTTTCCCGGAGATGGCAGCAGCCTGCGCAAAGCCTCACTGGAAACACCGTGAAGTAAAACTGTCAGGGGACGGTCTCCTGACACAAAATGCGGATATTGATCTTGTTTGGGAAAGGGTGCGTTCTGCGGCATCGGAATACAGCGCTCTGCGGATTCTGCCGAATCCGCGCAACTGCTTCAGGGGCATAGTAAGAGAGGGCGCGATGCCTGATGTCCGCAGGATAGATCTTACGGGTTCAGCTGAGAATTCCATTCAAAAAACAGTGAGCGGGTACAGGAATCTTGAGGAGCTAAGAGGCTTCGGACCGGATGAAGTCAGATGCCGCATCACTCTCTTCGACGCCGGGAAAGATTCCCGCATCCTGCTGTCATGGGACAGCAGGTTCCTTTCAGATACAGCAGTAAACTGGCTCATAAATCTTATTATTCATTAATATTGGAGTCCATTACTTAGATTGATCGGTGCTGATATTGTATTATTATAATATTATGATAATTGATATCTCAGTAACAGATAAGCAGGTGATGGATATGTTAAAAAGATTTGCTGCCGTTATAACAGTTACGGTTCTTATTTTTACAGCGGCTGTGCCATATTGCGGAGCTGCTGTTTTTGCTGCAGATGATCCGGCGGCCGCAGATGATATATCGGCTTCAGTTCAGCCGGAACAGTCTGCGGTAGCTGTAAACAGTACTAATCTCACTAAGTCTCTTAAACAGGATGTTGTGATCAAAGCGGATATCTCTCCGGCGAAGGAGGAGAGAACTGTCAAACTGCAGAGGTATAACACGCCCAAGAAAAAATGGAGCACAATAAGCACGATGACTGTTGTCAGTACATCAAATGACGGTCATGCGTCGGTAAAATTCGATGTTCCTTCGGATAAACGCGACAAGACTACTTCAAAATGGCGTGTTTATGTAAGCAAATCCGATCATGCCGGTTCAGCAAAGAGTAAGACCATAAAGATCACCACCCGCAATCTGTCCAATGTCAGTCTGTCTGCTAAGGCAGCCTGTATCTATCGTGTGGACGGTAAAGGCAAGGGGACTCTGATTTATACAAAGAATTCTACTGCGAAGAGGGCGCAGGCAAGCACGACCAAGCTCATGACTGCGATACTTGCGATAGACAGCGGCAAGATGGGTAAAAAAACCACTATCAGTGAACATGCTGTTGCTACTCCGTGGGGAAGCGGCAAAATGAAGGCCGGTGATCAGTATTATAACAAGGATCTCATGTATGCAATGCTGATGCCTTCGTCCAATGATGCTGCAACTGCAGTATCTGAAATGGTAAGCGGTACCGAAGCGAAATTCGTTAAAAAAATGAATAAAAAAGCTAAGGAAATGGGCCTTGTAAATACACAATTCCGCAATCCTCACGGTCTCGATGCAGACGGACATTATACAACAGCGAAAGAGCTTGCTGTACTGACTGCAGAGGCATATACATACCCGTTGATCAGCGAGATATGGAATACCAAGGTAAAGACTATTAAGAGCCTCAGGTATAAAAGAAGCTGGACTCTGTACTCTACGAATGCGATATTCGGATATGACAGCAACTTCAAAGGCGGCAAGACCGGGACTGAGGATAATGCCGGCTGCTGTTTTGCAGGTGCATATGAGCTGAACGGCGTGACATATATTACTGTCGTTCTGGGAAGCGGATATGGTTTCTCAAGGTGGCTTGATACAAAGAAACTGCACAGCTATATCAAGGATAATGCTGAAAGCAGCTACTGAGAAAACAGTCTGATACAAAGGAGAGTTTTCGGTAATGAAAAAAGAAAAATTCGGATTCGAACAATATGCAAACGAACTCAAAACGTCTTTTGCAGAACATGCGGATGAAATAGCCATAAGCTGTCTTATGAACAACCATAAGATATGGAAGCTTTCATTCGGTATTCTGCTTCGCTGGATCGAAGATTTTAAGATAGTTAAGGAAAAACTCGGACTCAGAGACGGGGACAGGGTTCTTGTTCTGGCAGACGGCACTGTAGATGCATTTGCAACATTTCTTGTTCTGTCGGTCAATCATCTGACTGCGGTAATGGCTGATGCAGCAATTCCTGACGGTGAATTGCTGCCGCTGATCGAGCACTGCAGGATCAGTGCAGTATATGCAGATAAAAAGAATGCTGACAAAATGCTTGAAACCCAGCACGTTCCTGTTTTGCTGACATACGGTCTGCGTTCATGCGGAAAACTTATCTCCGAAGGAGACAGCGAGAACACGATTGAACGAAGAGGAGAGCCGACACCGGATTCCGTAGCGGTGATGTTTTCATCAGGGACGACTGCAAAGCGCAAGAGTGTGGAATTGTCCCACGCATCTATCATGATCACACACCGCAAGATCAAGAACAAGAAAGTTCTGTTTTCGCGAATACCTGGACGTCCTATGCTTGAAGTATTCCCGATGAGCCATGTATCAGGGCTTTTCTCTGCTTATACTCTTCTTAATGAGGGCATGTGCATAGCGACTGTAGACAGTCTGTCTTCGGATACGATCATGGAGACTTTCAAGGTCTTCAGGCCGATGGCTTTCGGAATGGTTCCGAAGGTTCATGAACTCTTTATCAGCAGATTTGAAGATGAACTTAAGAAGAAACATATTTACAATATCTATTCCTTCCTTGGAAGGAAATCCCGTGAAGCTATAAAAAAGACCCGCAGTCTTGAGGCAAGCCGTGTCATAATGAAACCATTCAGAAGCCTGCTTTATAATGATAATTTCAGCTGCCTTTTTTCGGGTGGTGCTGCAGGTACGGCAGAGACCGGCAAGGCGATACAGAATATGGGTATCGCTTATCTTGATCTCTACGCATCTACAGAGTGCGGTGTATATATCGCTTCAACCGAACCTGCCGACACAGACGGCGTCGGTTCGGTAGGTAATGTAAAGAATGATCCTTTCACTGAGACCGTAATCAATAAACCTGATGCAGACGGCATAGGCGAGATATATGTAAAAACCGAACAGATAATGAACGGTTATTACGGCGATCCGGAAAAGACCGCTGAAGCGTTTGATGGTGATTATTTCAAGACAGGAGATCTCGGCAGGATCGATAAAGACGGCTATCTGTATATAACCGGACGCATAAAAGAAAGCATACTTATGCCGAACGGTGCAAAGGTAGCGCCTGTTGATCTTGAAAGGCTGCTTGCTCCTGCCATATGGAATGGAGTTACATATGCTGTTGCAGGTGTTCCGTCACCTGAGGACGGAGCGGACAGAATCCATTTGTTTATTGAAAACGGCAGAATGTCAGATGATGAAAAGGGCAGACTGCGTGAAGAGATCCTGAGCTTCCAGCACAAAGAGATGAACCAGTACAGGATCAGCGAGATACACTTTATGGATGAGATACCGAAAACGAACATCGGTAAGCCAAAGCGATATCTTCTCAAGGAATATGCTCTGAGCCAAAGAGAAGAGCCTGTTTTAGAGAATGCAGATGATAAAGCTGCAGAAAGATCTGCAGGCGATGTGCCTGCTCCCGAAGCTTCGGCAGCTAAGCCGGCAGCATCGGCTGCTTCAGCAGATAAGACCGCTCCTGATCCTGCCGAAGTCGAGAAAAAAGTATTCAGCATAGTCAAAGAAGCGTCAAAATATGAAAAGGATCTGAACGGTCTGGAGAACTTTAAAGAGGACCTCGGCATGGATTCGCTCTCTATCCTTGAAATGTGCTCGGAGATAGAGACTGAATTCTCTGTAAATGTAGGTGCATATATAACAGTGCTGCCTAATGCAAGAGAAATGACGGACTATATACTTGATCCTTTATTCTCGGAACTGGTATCTGCAAATGCAGATAAAAAGAAAAAAGTTGATCCGTATAAATACCCGGTGCCGAGAAATATCATCCATAAGGCTTTGTTTCATTATTTCAGCAAATGGAGCCGGACCAGACTGGATTTCCGCGTGGAAGGACTTGAAAATATACAGGCAGGCAGACAGTATATCTTCTGTCCTAATCATCAGACGCACTTTGACGGACTGTTTGTATGGACTGCTCAGGGCAGTAAATGTCCTCCGATCGACAGATTCGGCTGCATGTCAAAGGTAGAGCATCTGGACAATCCTCTTACCTCGCTTATGATGAAGACTCTCGGAGGAATACCTGTAGACCGCTCAGGCAACATTATCGATTCGACACAGCGCTCGATCAATTTCATTAAAGAAGGTAACAGCTTCCTGCTGCACCCTGAAGGTACGAGGACAAGAGACGGCAGACTGGGGGCGTTTAAGGACGGCGCAGCTAAGATAGCTCTTGATACAGGTATAACAATAATACCTGTTGCTATCGACGGCGGATATCAGATATGGAGCTATGATATGCTGCTGCCGAAGACAAGAGACAAGGCTACGGGCAGAAAGCGCAGACTGACTGTAACATTCTGTCCGGAAGTGCAGACGCTCGGCCGCAGTGAAGAAGATATCACCGCAGAGATCAGAGAGAAAATCAGAAGCAGGCTCAGCAGTGAGGCTTAGGACGAACATCGGCAGCTTTGTATAGTTTAAGATACTTATGAAACAGGAAACAATAGACAGGATAAGAAAATTTACTGCGGACAGGGAATGGGAGCAGTATCATACTCCGGCTAATCTGGCCAAGAGCATATCTATCGAAGCGAATGAGCTGCTCGAGTGTTTTCAGTGGAGCGATACGGATTTTGATATCGATCATGTCAGGGAGGAGCTTGCAGATGTGATCGTTTACTGCCGCAACATGCTCGATGAACTCGGTCTGGATGAAGACGAGATAGTCAACAGCAAAATGACGAAAAACGAGGAAAAATATCCCGTGGAGCTTGCTAAAGGCAGTGCAGAAAAATATACCGAACTGAAGAAAAAATTCCGCAATACATAATAAAGATTACAGCCTAAACGCTCCATGAGGAGCGTTTTTTCGCGGAGGTATAGATTAAAAACAAAATATGTGAAATAATACATACAGATTTGATTATTTCCTGAAAGAGGTGACGGAAAAGTGTCGGAATCAAGAAAGACTACTCTGATGCAGATGCAGGTCAGCCTGCCGAAAAAGATACTGATATCAACAGCGATTATGACAGTTCTTATCGCAGTAGTATATTATTTTAATGTTCCGAATCCCAATATGATCCTTATAGCCGGTCTTGTTCTGTGTTCGGCGCTGTTTGGCTTCGGAGGAGGTAATGTAGCAGCTGTTATAATGCTCGGATATACGCTTTATTTTTTCTCCACGGATAACAGTTTCACCCAGTTTACGCCCGAGAACATGCAGAAGGTGATCGTTTCACTGGTGGGGATATTTGCAGACATGCTGTTTGTATGTTTTCTGAAACGCGCTGAGCTTGATGCGTTCGATCAGGTAGACAGCCTTACGGAAGAACTGCATTCGGAGAATATGAAACTGCAGCATATGTCTCTTACAGATCCTCTGACGGGGATATGCAACCGCATGGCATTGCGTCAGGATTATGACTCGTACGAGGGACACGATGTAGTAGTCATGATGCTGGATCTTGATGATTTCAAATCAATCAACGATACACGCGGGCACGAAGAGGGAGACCGCATACTTAAAGAGGTCGGAGCGCATCTTGCGGATACTTTCGGTAAGGAGCACTGCTATCGCTACGGAGGAGATGAATTCCTTGTCGTCATACCGGATGTTTCCGCTGCGCAATTCAGGGAAAAGCTTGATTCCCTGACCGGATCGAAGATCATGATAGATGAAAAAACCGAAGCCGGACTTTCTGTTGGATATGTACATGCGAAGCTGAATGATCACAGTACTCTGCGCACTCTTATTTCCAACGCCGATGAAAAAATGTATGAGGCGAAACGTGACAAGAACCGCAGATCCGGATCTGATTCTTCGGATAAAGCTGCTGAGGAAAAACCTTCCGAATATACGGTGAAAGAGCTCAAATCATTCCTGAATGAGATGTCTGAAAAATATGATCTTGCCCGTGTGGTAGACCCTATAGAATGCCGCATCATAAATATAGAAGACGACGGCAGAATCAGTATTGATGAAAAGTGCTATGGCATATGGAATTCCGAACGAAAATGCATCAACTGTTCCAGCGCTCTTGCATGCAGGACTGGCTGTCATCAGGAGAAAGACGAGTTCTTCCGGGATAATCTTTATCATATACAGTCGAATCCTGTCAAAATGACGCTGTCAAACGGCAGTGTATATGATGCTGTCGTAGAGCTTGTGAATATCGAAAAAGAGGGAAACGCTGCAGCCAACGACAGGGAAGCCGAGAATGTCGGCAACAGAGCCGCTCACTATCTGTCTCATCACGACAGCATGACAAAGGTGCTGAATGCGGATGCCTTCCATGAGCTTTGCCGTGAAATGATAAGTAATAATCCGGATAGATCATGGGTCATGATAACAGGAAACATAATGAATTTCCGTCTCGTCAATACGCTGTTCGGCGATCTAAAGGGTAATGAGATACTTGTTAAGACCGCGGCTATGCTCCGCGAAATTTCCGAGAGATCAGACGGCCTCTGCGGAAGGCTTGGCGGAGATCAGTTTGCTCTTCTGATCCCTGCTGATAAATACAGCGAAGCTGATCTGGTGAGTGCTGCGCGTATGCTGGCAGAATCATTCAGCAGCGGTATGTATACTGTATTTATTCATTTCGGAGTATATAAGCCTGACGATCCGTCTGTTCCTGTATCAGTCATGTGCGGACGTGCAAATTCCGCTTTGCGCACGATCCGGCAGGATATGACCCGCAGTGTAGCATATTTTGACGATGACATACTGAAGGGCATTATGATGGAACAGACTGTTATCGGCAGCTTTGAAGAAGCACTGAGAACAGGCGAATTCAAAATGTATCTGCAGCCTCTCGTCGGCAGTGACGGCAAAACCATAGGAGCGGAGGCTCTGACCAGATGGTGCAGACCTGACGGCACTGTGATAATGCCGTCAGACTTTATCGAAACACTGGAAAACGCCGGTCTGATCCATAAACTTGACATGCATATCTGGGAGCTTGCTGTGAAACAGCTCAGCCTCTGGAAGGGAACAGACAAAGCACATCTGACGATTTCCGTAAACATGTCGGCGAAGGACTTTTTCAGCATAGATGTATACGATGTTCTGACTGATCTGATCGAAAGATACGATGTGGACAGCAGTCTTCTCAGACTTGAGATCACGGAGACTGCTCTGCTGGTCGAACCTGATAAGAGTGATGCTATAGTATCCAGGCTGCGCAGCAGAGGTTTCATCGTGGAGATCGATGATTTTGGGAAAGGCTATTCTTCACTTGGTCTTCTTAAGAATATAAAGGCTGATGTGCTGAAGATCGACATGAGCTTTTTGCATGAGATCAGAGACAGGGAGCGCAATTCTGTAATCCTGAGATCGGTGATAAGCCTGGCGGATTCGCTGGGAATGGATGTTATTACCGAGGGCGTTGAAACAGAACAGCAGCTTAATTCTCTGGCTGAAATGGGATGCAGACTTTTCCAGGGATACTATTTCTCGTGCCCGATCCCGGTTGATGCATTTGAAGCTAAACTATTACAATAACAGCACCATAGAACAGACTGGCAGTATGAGCAATCTGATCACGAAAACAACAGAGCTGGCGATGGCTGTCACTCTCACATATATTAAGAGCGGTGACACCGTAGTTGATGCGACCTGCGGAACAGGCCGGGATACGCTTACTCTGGCAAAAACTGTCGGAGCAGGCGGTCAGGTATTTGCTTTTGATATACAGAAAAAAGCGATCTTTCTTACGGAGGCAAGACTCAGGACGCACGGATTTTCGAATGTACGGCTGTTTCATGAGTCTTTTGCTGAGATGAGTTCGCATATACCGGAAAACAGCGCGGCTGCTGTTGTGTTCAACCTCGGATATCTTCCCGGAGGAGACCATAAGATAACAACGACGGCGGATACTACGCTTGCAGGTCTTGAGACGGCATTCAGTATCATACGTCCGGGAGGAATAGTCACAGTGGTACTCTATGACGGCCATGAGGAAGGCGCAGAGGAAAAGAAACGGATTCTGGAGCGGGTAAGAACGCTTGACAGCAGAAAGTATCATGTCGCCTATGTGAGCCTGATCAACCAGAATAATGATCCGCCGGAGATACTGTGGATCACAAAAAAAGCTAAACGCAGAGGGTAATAACGGCGGAAATAAAACCGCGGGGGATAACAGGGAGAAATGCTTAAACCGGTCAATCTTTTCAGAGTGTCCAGAATACGTGATGAGAGACTTTTCAATATCATGGAAAAGCATGAAGCCGGTGATCATGATAATCACAGGATACGCATCCATGAGATCGACTCTCTTCGCATACTTACCGATGCCCTTGCTGAACGCGGGATAAGCGTGAAGGATACCGACGGATTTTATTTTGGTTTTGTTATCCCTTTTATAGGCAAGGAATTCGATCTGCTCAAAGTCACCGGCCGATACTGCCTGAATATAGAGCTGAAATCACAGGATGTCAGTGAGGAACAGATACTGGCTCAGCTGCTCAAGAACCGGCACTATCTCACCCTGCTCGGCAGGGAACTAATGCTGTTTACGGTAGTTACAGATACCCTGAAGTGCTACAGACTTTCGGATGACGATGAGCTTGAAGTTTCTGATATAGGAGAGATAGCAAGAGCGGTAAGGAAATGCCGCGCGGCATTTCACGGCCGCATAGATAAGCTCTTCCGTGCATCGGAATATCTTATTTCTCCCGAAGAAGATCCGGACAGATTTATGCAGGGGCAGTATTTTCTGACTCCGGCGCAGGACTATGTCAAAACGGAACTTCTCAAAAGCATAGCAAAAATGCCTTACTGCGCATTCTTTCATATCGTCGGTATGCCGTGTACGGGCAAAACGCTGCTGATATATGATCTGGCGAAATATCTGTCAGGCAGCGGCAGAACTCTGATAATCAGTGCAGAAGAGCCTTCGGAGGGATTGCTGGCCATAAGCGAATCAATAAAGAATCTGGACTTCATATCTGTTTCACGGCTGTTTATGTATGAACAGCTGCGCTGTTACGATTTCATATTCGTTGATGAAGCTTTCAGGCTGGATCCGGTATCGTTTTATACCATAGTAAAAGCTGCAGAGATATTCGAACAGGCCTGTGTTTTTTCCACAGACCCGGCTGTAAAACTTACCGATACCGAAAAGGAGAGAGATATTGCGGGACGGATCCGAAGCCTCGGCATTGCCGGTGAGTACACCCTGTCCGAACGGCTCAGGATGAATATGGAGATCCATACCTTTATCAAAAAACTCAGGCATCTCAGCTGCAAAACTGAGAAGACATACGAATTCGAGCACATCTCCGTCAATTACGCTAATGATGCCGCCGAAGCACGGGATATGATATCTTATTACCGGGAAAAAGGATATGTGTTCATAAATCCGCACAGATCCGGTGATGATGCGTTTGCTGATCTCGATGAATCATTCGGTTCCCGTCACATTGTCGGACGTGAATACGGCAGCGTTGTAATGCTGATGGACGATTCTTTTTCGTATGATGATGAAGGATATCTCAGAGGTATTCCCGAACCGGATCCGGAATCTCCGTATCCGAATATTTTCTATTCCGATATCACGCGCATACGCGAGCACCTTGCTCTCGTGATACTGGATGATCCCGGACTCTTTGAAAACATACTGTCGATAATCGACTAAGACCCGGCATTCAGGATAATTCAGGACAATTAAAAAGCGGGATTTTCACCCGCTTTTATCATATATATGAAATTTTGATGATTGCTGAAGGCTGTATCAGTCGTGTGCATAGCGTCCGACGATCTTGACAGTTTCGCACAGTCCATCGAGCTCTTTGAGCATTTTCTGTCCTGCTTCTGATGTGTCATCACCAATGCCTTCTGCATAGAAGTAATAGTGCCATGCAGAGTCGCCCAGCGGTCTTGAACGCAGTATACGCATATTGAAACCGTTATCACTGATAGCGTTGATAGCCTTTGCGAGGCTTCCTGTCTTATCAGCTACAGTGAACATGAGCATGAAGAGACCGTCTTCCTTTACGGCTGCAGGATTCTCACGTGTCAGAACAGCATAACGATATTTTTCATTACCGTTCATGGTCTTATCAGTTCCGCAGATATAGAGATTTCCCTTGAACATGAGATCGAGAACATGACCGTTTTCTCCGGAAAGACTTGCTTCAAAAGGCATTACAGCATAATCGCATTCACCCTTCTCAACAGCTTCATATGTCTTGGCATAGTTTCTGTAATCCAGGATCTCTGCATCCGGAAACAGATTCTTGGTAACTGCATAATCCTTAGGATCCATTCCACTGCAATAAGCAACTTTACAGCTCATAACAATACTCCTTTCGGCATTCTGCTCCCATTAATGATGGAAATGAGCGCTTCCCGTTTAAGGCAGGCAAAACTGTCGGTATCAACGAGCAATCCCCGTGTGCCCACGGTTCCTTGAAATAACTGAAAGCGATTTTTTATTAAATCGTACATATGAAATATACATCCGCTGATGTAAAAATGCAAGCTATAACATGGGTACTATGTTATAATGACACCGGTTGTGTAAAAGAGATATATTAAAAAAGAATTGAATTTGGAGGTTTTAAATGTTATTTCAGCTTTACAGTAATCACGCGGTAATGCAGCTGATTGGCTGGGTGCTCGTGTTCTGCGGACTCATTCTGATGAATGAGATCGGAAGGAGAACAAAGGCGGGCGGAATGGTCGTATTCGTGGTTATTCCTGTCATCCTTACGGTTTATTTCATCCTTGCTCATCTCGGCATGTTCGGCGGCTCCGAAAACCCGACAGTTGCGTTCATGGACGGATGGTTCCATTACTTCAAGCTATATGCTGCCGACATCGGCTGTGTAGGCTTTATGATGATCAAGTATAAGTGGGGCATCGGTAAGGAACAATGGTTCAAATGGTTCCCGTGGTTTATCGTTGCCGCCAATATCATGATAGCAAATGTTTCCGACATGGAATCAGCTCTTGCGGCATTCTCCATAATGGGAGACCTTTCCGGTGCATGGTGGGCTTCAAATGAAGGCGTATTCATCTACGGCGGCTGGTGGAATGTTGTAAACGCTATCGCGGGCATGATCAATATATTCTGCATGACGGGATGCGTGCATCTGCTCACATCAAAAGACAGGAATCAGTCTGACATGATCTGGGCAGACATGACCATATGGTTCATCGTCTCATATGATATCTGGAACTTTGAATATACTTATCTCAACCTTCCTACACACTCATGGTACTGCGGAGTCGCACTGCTTCTTGCCCCGACTTTCGCAAACGCACTGTGGAACAAGGGCGCATGGATACAGAACCGTGCAAACACTCTTGCGATATGGTGCATGTGGGCTCAGGTGGTTCCTGCGTTCCAGCTGTCCAGCAGATTTGCCGCTGCACTTCCGTCAGTCTACGGCGGAGCGACAGCAAACGGTGTCACTACCATGGATTTGTATGCAAAAGCTATCGAGCTCTTCAACTCAGGTGCAGGCAAGACAGCACAGGCCGGACAGATCATTTCCGATATGGGTATCACTGCAGATCCGAGAGCACAGGGCGTCGTAGCTATCCTTGCGATCGCGGCAAATGTGATCTGCATCGCAGTTATTATCAAGCGCTCCATCGCAATGGGCAAAAATCCTTACTCAAACGAGGTCTTCGTCGGAACAAGAGACTACGAGGAAGCTATGGCAAGAGCGCAGATAGAAGCATAGTTTTTTCGATCGGAGCAAGCGGGAAGAATGAGCTGCTGCGTCCCCTGGTCTGCCAGTATCTGAGCATTATGGGTACGAACAATCTTATCATCCGCATCTGATCAGGCAGGGCATGTGATCGTCTGAAGATGTATCATGGAATAAAGCACGTTTAATCTTAAAGTACCGGAAAAAATACAGGAATTATGGCGGACGGAAAATGGGTAATGACCGAGGAGGATGCGAGGAGAGTTGATCTCAGCTACAGCGGTCAGGGAAATCAGAATATGAGGGATTTGCCGAATTACGGCAGACATAAAGCGATCGACGACCGCAGAGCGGACGCTCCCGGAATTTGTGCTTTTTGCGGATCTGCAGATCTTCAGGCCGGTTTCGGCGGATGCGGCGATGGATACGGATACAGATCGTTTATGTGCAGAGAATGCGGTGGGAAGACCGACTTTGTATATAAAGATGAAGTCGGGAAATACTTTGACCATAACGGAAATGCAGTAGAGATGCAATACAATCAGTAGTGATGCGGCGGTACTTCAGCCGTAATCTGCAAGCACAAAGGGGGGTATACCTTATGAGAAATATTATCGTAGTTGAGGCAATTTCAACAGGATATAACTATGTTGAGGATATTTACCGGAGAGGATATAATCCGGTGGTCCTTGAGCCAAAAGCCGAATCCGAAGAAATAGCAGAGTCCCGCGAGGCATGTTATAAAAACTTATTCAGAAATCCTGAAATCATTTCAGAGGCTTCCACATACGAAGAGACTCTTGAAATGATAAAGGGATACGATCCGCTACTGATAGTGGCAGGATCGGAAAGCGGTGTGCCGCTTGCAACATATCTTGCGGACGCGCTTGGACTGCCGGGCAATCCGTGGAAGAATATCGACAAGATGATAAAAAAGGACGCTATGCAGCAGGCTCTTGAGGATGCCGGAATAAGGTCTATCAAAGGACGAAAGGTGAAATCTCCTGAGGAAGCTTTGGAATTCTGCCGTGAGAACGGGTTTAAAACAGCCGTTGTAAAACCCCTCCGCGGAGCCGGGAGCCAGGGCCTCTATCTTTGTGATAACCTTGAAGAGGTAAGCTCTGCTGTAAAAGATGTTCTGGAAATGAGCAATTATTTCGGCGAGGATAATCTGGAGGTCCTTGTCCAGGAACGCATAGTCGGACCGGAGTATATCGTCAACACTGCAAGCTGCGATGGAATGCACAGAGTAACCTCAGTGCTCAGATACGGAAAAATAGCTACGGCTGAGGGCGGCTATATATACGATTACATGGAGAATATTAAGCGGCTTGAACCGGGACACGGCGAGATGATCGAATACGCCTTCAAGGTTGCGGATGCGGTCGGTATCCGCTACGGCATGGTGCACGGAGAATACATGGTCGATAAGAACGGGCCGGTTCTTATTGAAGTCAACTGTCGTCCTATGGGTTGTACGCAGCCTGACGCATATCTGGATATGGTATACGGTCAGCATGAGACCGATTCGACACTTGACTGCATGCTCGATCCGGAAAAATTCAGGCGGGATGCTGCAAAGCCTTACCGCCCTCTCCGCAAGGGTGTGATCAAATTCATAATGGTGCCTAAGGATATGGAGGTGGAGGATCATCCGCTCTGGGAGATTGCGAAAAGACTGCGCAGCACATATAAGATCTCTGCGGAGTCAGGCTCTGTTCCGAAGCTTTATAATAAGACCAGAGACCTTGAGACATGCGGCGGCATGATATATATGGTGCACGATGACGAAAGTGTGGTTCTGTCTGAACTTGAATTCCTCCGGAATATGGAAAAGCACTATTTCCAGTTCCTGCTGAATGAAGGAATGTCAAGGAGATGGTTCGGAAAGGGCGATGCTGATGCAATGGATTATCGTGAAGTGATGCGCAGAAACTCCTGCTGCGGAAGCATTCTTCTGGCAAAGGACACTCCTGAACAAATCGAAGGCATTCAGGTCGTTACACCGGAAACTCTGTCGGACGCACACGGCAGCTTTGACTATGTGATCATAGCTTATCAGGATAGCCTTACAAATCTAAGCGAATCAAAGCTGATGAAGCTGATGTTCGATACAATGGATCAGGTCAGAGAAGGAGGCAAAGTCATCATACCGCCTGAGACCTATCGTTACATATCATATGGAAGAGAAGGAGCAGAGCTGCTCCTGTACATAAGGCGCTTTATGTTAGAGGCTCCTCTGAACGGCGGAGCGGGAGACGTAACAGGAACAAAAGACTGATAAAAGACTGGTATATGATCGGCATGGCGAACGGAACAGAGATCCGTCAGACTGCAGGGCTGTAACAGAGGAGGACATGAAGCATTGACTGAACTCAGAAAGGATGCAGAAAAGATAGTTGCTGCATGCATACGCGCAGTGCGTCCCGATGAAGCCGTAAAGCGCGCGTTGAAAAGCATGGAGCGGCCGGCAGGAAGGGTCGTGATCGTAGCTGCAGGCAAAGCGGCATGGCAGATGGCGAAGGCAGCGTCTGAAGTTCTGGAATGCGATGCAGGCATAGTAATAACAAAATATGATCATGTGATGGGAGATATCCCGGGCATAAAGTGTTTTGAAGCCGGCCATCCTGTTCCGGACGATAACGGTTTCAGGGCAACGGAGACAGCGCTTAAGCTGGTATCCGGCCTGACGAAGGATGATCTTGTCATTTTTCTGCTGTCCGGAGGAGGCAGCGCATTGTTTGAACTGCCTCTTATATCGGGAGATGAGCTTAAAGATATAACAGCTCAGATGCTGGCGTGCGGAGCCGATATCGTGGAGATGAACACGGTACGAAAACGGCTGAGCGCAGTCAAGGGTGGCAGATTTGCCCTGCGCTGCAGTCCGGCTAAGGTATTTAGTATAGTCCTCAGCGATATTATCGGCGACCCGCTTGATATGATAGCCAGCGGACCCGCATATCCGGATTCATCCACCTGCGAACAGGCGCTGGAAGTGGTGAAACGGTATGACCTTAAGCTTTTGGAGGATGCGCTCGGGCTCCTGGAGACGGAAACGCCTAAAGAGCTCGATAATGTCACAACTGTAGTTACAGGCAGCGTCAGAGAACTGTGCAGGGCTGCCGAAGGGGAATGCAGAGCGCTTGGATATAAGACTGTATTTCTTACCGACAGGCTTGACTGTGAGGCATCGGAAGCCGGACGCTTCCTCGGTGCCGTTGCGAGAAGCCACGCGGAGCCCGGAACCGGCCGCAGTGAAGCCGTCGCATTTATTGCCGGCGGAGAGACGGTGGTTCATCTGAAGGGGAAAGGACTCGGAGGACGCAATCAGGAGCTTGCACTTGCAGCAGCTCCCCTGATCGAAGGCCTGGAAGCCGCTGTATTCGCCTTCGGAAGCGACGGAACGGACGGGCCGACGGATGCAGCAGGAGGATACGTCGATGGAGACACTATGAGACTGCTGAGAGAGGCGGGCGTGGATATTAATGAAGCTCTGTCTGACAATGATGCATATCATGCGCTCAAAAACTCCGGCGGCCTGATCATCACCGGACCGACCGGAACAAATGTTAATGACGCGTATATCGTGCTTGTAAAATATTGAAAACTGCAGAAACATAAATAATACAGGAGTGTGATCATCATGAAAATAGTAGTTCTGGACGGATATACCGAAAACCCGGGTGACCTGAGCTGGGATGTTCTCGGGGAATTCGGGGAAGTCACTGTATATGACAGGACTTCATACACTGAATCTCCTCTTATCGCTGAGAGGATAGCTGATGCAGAGATCATTGTTATCAATAAGACGCCTGTGAGCAGGGAAACGATCGATAAATGTCCGAATCTTAAAGCTATCTCGATACTGGCTACCGGCTATAATGTAGTTGATTATGAATATGCCGCTGAGAAGGGGATCACGGTTATGAATGTGCCTGTGTACGGAACTGACAATGTCAGCCAGTTTGCTGTAAGCCTGCTGATGGAGGTCTGTTCGCACATAGGGCATCACAGCGAATCGGTACATGCCGGTGAATGGGCATCCTGTCAGGACTGGTGCTACTGGCATTATCCTATGATCGAGGTTTCCGGCAAAACCGCCGGCATAATCGGTCTCGGCAGGATAGGGACCAATACTGCAAAGATTCTTAAGGCAATGAATGTTAGGGTCCTGGCATATGATCAGAATCAGCATGACGCAGGCAGAGCCGTAGCTGAGTATGTCGGGCTTGACGAGCTGTTTGCAGAATCTGATTTTATCTTCCTGCACTGTCCGCTCTTCCCGTCAACACAGGGGATAATCAATAAGGACAATATCGCAAAAATGAAGGACGGAGTTATTCTTATCAATAACAGCCGCGGGCCTCTTGTGAATGAGCAGGATCTGTATGACGCTCTTGAGAGCGGCAAGGTCGCGGCTGCAGCTGTGGATGTAGTATCGACGGAACCGATAAGAGAGGACAATGTGCTTCTGAAGGCGAAGAACTGCATCATAACGCCTCATATTTCATGGGCAACCAAAGAGGCGAGGATACGCATCATGCAGACGACTGCGGATAACATCAGATCATTCATTGCCGGAAGTCCGGTCAATGTGGTATGATCCCGTCTTTGACAGCTGTAAAGTAATAACGAACCGGAGAACCTGTGTTTTCAAGCCCTCCGGTTTTTTTATGGAATTGCAACCAACATACAGATGCTCTGAGATTAATTTAAGATCATTAATTGATGTAAAGCTTCAAAACATGATATCATAATACCATTAAGTTTTATAATGCGGAAACAGGAGGTTGTTTTAATGGTTTATCTCAGAAAGACAAATGCGGTCATAATTGCTCTGATGGTGATGATTGTCAGCGTTGCAGCAGTTGTGAATGTCGATGCGGCATCCGTCAGACTTAACAAAACATCTGTCACTCTTGAAGAAGGTCAGTCAGATGCTTTGAAAGTCAAAGGAACAAATCAGAAAGTCAAATGGAACAGTTCAAACAAAAAAATAGTAAGTGTAAGCAGCAAGGGTAAGATCAAAGCTCTTAAAAAAGGCTCAGCTGTGGTCACTGCAAAGGTCTCCGGCAAAAAGCTCAAATGCAAAGTCACAGTAAAAAAGGCGCCGCTCAGCACTTACTGGACCGAAGGTTCGCAGCCTGCAGAACATCTGAAGAATTATATTTCCAGAGTTACGGACCCTTCTAACAAAAAGGATTATATACCTGTGAAGGATCGTATCGCAGTATTCGATATGGACGGCACGCTTGTCTGTGAGCAGTACTTTTCATACTATGATACAGTGATGTTCAAGCAGTACTGCCTCAAGGATCATCCGGAAAGAGTATCGGAGGAACTCAAGCAGGCAGCAGAAGAACTCAAACCGGGATATAAGGCAGGAGAAGAACTTGCCAGAAATTTCGCAAAAGCATATAAAGACATGACTATAGAGGAACTGTATGAATATGCTGTTGAATTCGGACAGAAGAAAACATCGAGCTTTACCAATATGAGATATAATCAGGGGGCATATCTGCCAATGGTAGAAGTGGTGAAATATCTCTATGACAACGATTTTACCATCTACATTGTCAGCGGTACTGAACGAACCACTTCACGCGCTATCATTGATAATTCACCATATGCGGAATATATCACGCATAACCATATCATAGGCACGGAATTTGATGTCAAGGTAAAAGGGCATGAGGATGAGCCTTCAAATATGAATTACAATTATGCCGAGGGAGATGAACTGGTATTCAACGGAGGATTCGTACAGAAGAACCTTAATGCAAATAAGCCTATATTCATTGAGAAAGAAATAGGACGCCGCCCTGTCCTGGCCTTCGGCAACAGTTCGAGTGACTACAGCATGCTCGATTACACTCTTGACAGCAGAAATAAATATCCGACTGCTGCATATGTGATAATTGCAGACGATACGGAGAGAGAATGGGGTCCTGACGACTGGGATAAAAAGTCGGCGCAGTGTATTGAGAAAAACTATATTCCGGTCTCTATGAAAAACGATTTTGCGCAGATCTATGAGAAAGGCGTAGAAAAGGGTGAGAAGCAGTATGACCCTGATGAATGGAAGAGGACGGATGAAGACAGCGGCGATCTTTTTGCAAAGCTGAGAAATGCCGCATAATACTTTGTGCTGAACTTATTTATAACAAAAATCAGAACAAAAGAGATTAAATATCCGATAAGTGATATACTTATGCGGAAAAGGGGGATAGCAGCAAAATGAACCTGCTATCCCCTTATTGGTATATATTTAAGAGGAATCAGGAATGAGTTTGATCAGACTGAAAAATGTCTCGAAATATTATTACAGCAAGGGAATGATCGCGAGCGGCATATCCAGGGTCAATCTTGACCTGGATGTCGGAGAATTTGTTGTTATTACGGGAGAATCCGGAAGCGGAAAATCCACACTTCTCAATGTCATATCCGGTCTGGATACATATGAAGACGGCGAGATGTATATAGGCGGTAAGGAGACGAGCCATTACACAGCATCGGATTTTGAGAGATACAGACAAAAATACATCTCATGTATTTTCCAGAGCTTTAATCTTATTTCCAGCTATACTGTATATCAGAATGTTGCTCTTGCGATGCAGATCGACGGATATAAAGCTGCTGAGATCAGGAAAAGAGTGCCTGATATCATCAGAAAGGTCGGCCTTTATGATCTGAGGAACCGCAAGGTATCCAGACTCTCAGGCGGACAGAAACAGCGTGTGGCCATAGCCCGCGCGCTGGCGAAAGATACTCAGATACTTGTGGCAGATGAACCTACGGGAAATCTTGACAGTGAATCAGCAGAAGGGATAGTTGAGCTGCTTACGGAGATAGCTTCTGACAAACTCGTTATAGTAGTCACTCATAATTTCGATCAGTTCAGCGAGCATGCAACACGAGTCATCAAGATGCACGACGGCAAGATCGTGGAAGATACCGGTATCGGAGCATCAGACAGCAAAAAGAATGAACATGCTGCTGCTGAAACTGATTCATCTTCTGAGGATCGGGTAACGGATGAGCCGGGTGAAAAGGTAATGGCGGACCCGGGCAAAGCGGCGTACCCGCCTGCGGGAAAAATCGCCGCTAAGAGACAAGCTGAGAGAAGGAACATTCCATACAGTACTCAGCTGAGGCTCGGAGTGAGAAACACATTTAATCTGCCTGCGAAGTTCATATTGCTGCTGCTGGTATTTCTCTTTATCGTCAGTTCTGTCAGCGCACAGTATGTTACGGTCAAAAAACAGGATGATACTATCACTGAGGAAGGCTGGAACAGCTATTTTTCAAATTATGATCCTAATCGTATAGTGATCGAGCGAAAAGACCGCAAAGCTTTTACACGGGCGGATTATGAAGCGATAGAAAATGCCCCTCATGTTTCAAAGCTGATACGTGAGGATATGGTCTATGATACTTCGATTTATATTGAGAACGACGATTTTTCATTCTCCGGCTATATGATGAATATCAGAGATCTTGAAGATGAACTGACTCTGGGCAGCATGCCTGATGCTGATAATGAGGTAGTTCTGTCCGGAGTCGATGACGGATGGACATTCGGAGAATCGCCGGAGGATCTGGTAGATAAGAAATATACCGTGATAACTGATGACGGTGCAGAACACAGAATAAAAGTAGTGGGAATAGTACAGCAGGAAGAAAGTGATGACGGGTTCTCAGACATGGGTGAAAGCAGCGCTGTCTATTTTTCGGATGCCATGATCAAAGAGATAAGAAAAGGGATGTATGCATCAAACAGCACCACTACTATGCTGATAAACGGATCTGAAGAACCTCTGACACCGGGCGTTGGGGGCCTTGTGGTAAATGACAATGTTCCGGAAGGATATATACTGCTGCCTACTACTTATGATCCGCTTTTCAAGGACGGCTATGCAGCAGGGAAGGAAGTCGTGATAAAGGTAAAGGGCCTTTACTATAAACAGACTCTTAAGCTCGTTATAATGGGAACATACGGAGAAAAGACATTCGAAAGAAAAACCGGTCTCAAGGATCTGGCTGAACATGACGGAGAGATATATATCAATGAAACGGATTACCGCAGAATGTATGAAAAAGGCAGTTTTCAGGCGTCTGTTTTCGTTGATGATACACGCAACATGGAAGGCATGAAGGACATGCTCGAAAGAGGCGGATATCATGTTCTGGTCCTCAGAGATCACATATATAATTATATGGACGGAGATATTGTCAGGATAATACAGCTCCCTATGGCTGTGATAATCTGCTTTGCAGTCTTCTTTATCGCATATTTTGTGGTTCGGCTGATACTGAAATCACAGGGTGTGTATTTTGCGACTGTAAGGATGCTGGGCATGGGCAAAAGCCCGTCCAAACGCATAATGCGCGTCGAACTGATGCTGGTATGCGCCATCGCATATGCGATATTTCTGCTTCTGATAAGGCTGAACCGCGAGGGAATAATCAATTCGGAAAAGCTTGAAGACTATCTGAATTATCTGACTCCGCGCGACTTTACCGTGCTCGCTGTTATTCTGCTCGTAATGGCAGTGCTTATTTCGGGAAGATTTATGAGAACGCTGTTCAGAAGCTCTGCTATGGGCGCGTACAGAGAGGAGGCATAGCGGATCATGCTGACACTCAGAAATGTTGATAAATATTTCTACCGCCGCAAATCCAACCAGGTGCATGTTATAAACAACACCTCTCTTGAATTCGGTGAAACAGGCCTGACAGCGCTGCTCGGACCTTCGGGCTGCGGCAAGACCACACTGCTGAATGTTATAGGCGGGCTCGATAAGCCCGACAAAGGCAGCATTTTTGTAAACGGCCAGAGAATAACAGGCAGAACAGCAGCTAAGGTAGATAAGATACGAAATCTCAATATCGGTTATATTTTCCAGAATTACAACCTGATAAACAGCATGACTGTCTTTGACAACGTGGCTATGGTGCTGAAGATGGTCGGTATCAAAGATAAGGAAGAGATACGTGAAAAGGTTGAGTACGCTCTCGATCTTGTCGGGATGTACAGATACAGAAAGCGCTACGCAGACATGCTTTCGGGAGGAGAGCGCCAGCGTGTCGGCATAGCTCGTGCCATTGTAAAGAACCCTTCCATAATCATAGCGGACGAGCCGACAGGCAATCTCGACAGTGCCAATACCCTCGAGGTCATGAATATAATAAAGGCGATCTCACGCGAAAAGCTGGTCATCCTTGTCACCCATGAGGAAAGTCTGGCTAAGTTTTATGCTGACAGGATCATACGTCTTAAAGACGGCAGCGTGGTTTCCGATGAGATAAATGAGAATGCCGAAGGGCTCGACTACAGGATAGAGAACCGGATATATCTGCAGGATATAAATGACAGGCGTGAATTCGGCGATGATGATCATAAGATACGTGTTTTTAACGAGAGCGGAGAAAACATGGATATAGACATCGTGATAAGCCGCGGCAATATTTTCATACAGTCAAGAGACAGGGACAACAGGATGGAGATCGTCGACGAAAACTCCAGTATTGAGCTCGTCGATGACCATTACAGAGCACTGACCGCGGAGGAAGCCGAAGCGCGGAAATTCCATTCGGAACGCTTTGAGGCGTCGCGCCCTCTGCGTCATTCATCGATACTTAATATATTCACGATGCTCGGCTCGGGGTTCAGGACTGTCAGTAATTATCATATACTTAAAAAAGTCCTTCTGATAGGATTTTTTATCTCTGCGATGTTCATTACATATGCGGTCTCAAATATCGCTGGTATAATGGATATGCCGGATGAAAAATTCGTAAAGGATGACAAATCCTACATAAGCATTGTACAGCAGAAGATAGCTGTAAAGGATTATCTCAAATACGAGGCGGATCCGGCGGTCGGATATGCTCTGCCGGGAGATGGTCATATCAATATGAGCATGAAATTTGATGAATACTGGCAGACCTCGTGGGGAGGCTGTGTATTCAGCGGATCGCTAAGCTCAAAGGATAATATAAGTGAGAGCGATCTGATATTCGGCAGGATGCCTGAGAACAAATACGAGGTGGTCCTGGATAATCTCATACTGAAGCGTCTGCAGGATGATAATCCCGATATAATACAGGCCGGATATAAGACGGCGGATGAACTGCTGGGAAGGCATCTGACACTTAAGAATCTTGATGAGTTCACCATAGTCGGTATCACTGATCTGAAGAGCCCGTGTATATATGCATCGCCGTCGATGTTCATCAATATGCTTGCCAATAACGGCAGTGAAGACGAATACGGAGCTGAGGAATACGACATGGAGGATGAAGGTGCAGAGGAACAGTACAGTGAGGACGGAAGCCTTATCGTTTCCGCGCCGGATGCTTCAAAGCTCATAGATTACGATCTGTACAAGGAAGAGCTGAAGCTGACTCAGGGAAGTGTCGCACCGATCAATGATTATGATGTGCTTGTCGACAATGATTACGCCAAGTCTATGAAGATCGGCAGTGAGATAAAGACTAAGGTAAACGGACATAAGCTCCGGGTGGTGGGTCATTACACCAGTGATACTGTGAGCGGCAAATTCTTTGTCAGCAAAAATACCATAAAATACCGGCTCATCCGTGAACTGGAAAACATGACTGTCAAACCGGCAGGCAGCAAGGCTGAAGCGATCGTAGCGCTCAAGGCTTATGATATCAAGGTAAGAGATCTTTACAACTATGAAAGATCTGAATACAGAAAGAGTCAGCTGGCTATGACACGCACATTCCTGCTTGTCGGAAGTATTATAATAATAATATCTCTTATCGAAGTGTTCCTGATGATGAGGGCGTCATTCCTGTCACGAATAAAAGAGGTAGGTATACTGCGCGCTATAGGAGTCAGGAAGGGCGATATCTACAGAATGTTCACCGGAGAGATAATCGCCATTACCGTTATGGCGTCGGCGCCGGGATGGATTCTGATGAATTATATAGTAAGCAAGCTTCACGGTATCTCATATTTGTCAAATATGTTCAAATGTACACCTCAGACCGTGCTGGCTTCACTTGCACTGATACTGGCGTTCAATCTGCTGTTCGGACTGCTTCCGCTGTTCCATACTCTGATAAAGAGGCCTGCTGCGATACTGGCCCGAACAGATGTAAACTGATACAGGGGTGACGATCATGATGAGAAAAACAGATAAAGAATTCATATTCAGGCGGCCGGATGCAGGAAGCGGTGTGCTGACGATGGTTATTCCGGTACTGCTTATCGTTTTGATGATACTGATGAGTTCAGGCAGTGTTTATGCAGCGAAAGAAGCAAAAGAGAAGAAGGATGTAAACGGCGATAAGCCGATTCGTGAGGTCCATCAGGTGAAGGTAGGCGATACCAAGTACTGTTTCTTCGTCACTCACAATGTGGTGCTTACACCTGAGGATGTATCTGAAATGTCCGATGATGAGCTGACTGCCGAGATACTGCAGCAATCCGGACTTTATATAAGAAAGACCAACTGCAGGAAACCTTCGCATGGTATCATAACTGTCAATCAGTTTAGCCGTAAGGACAAGGAGATATTTCTGAGCGAGGATGATCTGAATGAAATACGCATGGCGGAACCCGTAGACGGTGAACCGGTAAAACTGCACATGGACCTCAGGATAATCGACGGGACTGAGGATGCGAAAAAGGATAAGGATAAAGACAAGGATAAAGAAAAGGATAAAATCGGGGATAATGACGGGACTGACGGAGAAGACTCCGATCAGCCTGATGGTGAAGAAGAAGGTGAAGAGGAAGAGGAAGAAGAGGATCTGCCGGACAATGTCTATTCTACCTTCAAGAGAACCAGTCCGAGGATATTGTTTATGGCCATCGCTACACCGACTGATGCGGCGTACGGTGAGGATATATGTGTAGAGGATAAGAAAAAGGACAACGGGAAGGAGAAAGATTTTCCTGATGGTCCTGACAAAGATGAAAAAGAAATGCTGCCTGAATTCAGGACGATAAATATGACAGACAGGTCGGGTGGACCGCTTGAGGATACTCTTAAGGATGGTGATCCTTTCAGCCTTGAATGGATAGAGCCTGCTAAGCAGCAGGGAGACGGACAGGGATCGCTGATCGACCGTATACCCGGAGGTATGGCAGGGCTTGCCTTTATCGCAGTACTGATACTTGCAGCGTTCGCAACGGCAGTATATGCTGCGATCAGACATAAAAGAAGAATTGCGTCAGAAGAAGAATCGTAACGGTAAAGAGTGCATAGACGAAAAGAGGGCATAAAAAGAGACAAAATGGAGATTTTTACAGGAAAGTATAATGCCGGTGATTACTCGATGGATTACTGCAGATTCGGAAACGGTCCTGATACTTTTGTGATCCTTCCCGGAATAAGCGTTCAGAGTGTAGCAGCTCTGGCTGATGCTGTTGCTGAGCAGTACAGGATACTGACGGATGATTTTACGGTGTACCTTTTCGACAGGAGAAATGAGATACCGGAGCATTATTCCGTTCATGACATGGCCGAGGATACGGCAGAGGCGGTAAAGTCTCTGGGGCTGAAGGATCTGCACATTTTCGGAGCATCTCAGGGGGGAATGATCGCAATCGATCTGGCACTCAGTCATCCGGAGCTGGTGAAAAAAACAGCTGTCGGATCGACTGCGGTACGTCTTATGCCGGAAAGATTCGGATTCTTTCAGCAGCTGATCGATCTGTGCACAGAAAGGGATGCCGAATCCCTGTATCTGTTGTTTGGAGAGACGATATTCCCGGAGCCGGCTTTTGAAATGTTCAGAAAGGCATATATCGAAGCGGCAAAGACTGTTACAGATGAGCAAATGGATCACTTCCGCATAATAACTGAAGGAATGAGAGACCTTGATATGCTGGATGAACTGGCAGAGATAAAATGCCCTTTGCTTCTGATCCATGATAAAAAAGATAAGGTATTCCCTATAGAGTTTGCAGAAGAGATCATAGACAGGATGAGCGGACGCGATGATTTCGCATATCACATATATGATGGTTACGGACATATAGCATACGATCTGGCTCCCGACTACAGAGAACGCCTGCTGAGTTTCATGAAGGTCACGATTCAGTGAACATCCGGAGCCATAGATGATCGATGGCAAAGCCGACGAGCTTAGCACTCTCGGTGACGGAAGCCTTCTCTGGATGGCGCTCCATTACAGTATCAGACTATAGAACGATAACGCGCAGGAACAGTGCAGTGAACACAGCTTGAAATAGAGCATAGTATGAAGTATTATTTCTGCAAAAAGATTAATAAATGTTGCATATAAAAAGCAAAAGGAGAACGAAATGTCCTCAAACAGAATTCTAATTATCGATTTCGGCGGACAGTACAACCAGCTGATAGCCAGGCGTGTCAGAGAGTGCGGTGTTTACTCGGAGGTCAAAGGCTTCGAGTCTGTCACTCTTGATGAGATACGCGAATTTGATCCTAAAGGCATTATCTTTACGGGCGGTCCTCAGAGTGCATACGGAGAGGGTGCCCCGTCTATAGATGACGGCATTTTTGAACTCGGGGTCCCGGTGCTCGGAATCTGCTACGGTGCTCAGCTGATGGCATACAGGCTCGGAGGCAGGATAGAGTCCGCTCCGACAAGCGAATACGGCCATACCGTCGTAAATGTTACAGGAAAAGACGGGATACTTAAGGCAGCGGATGATATGAATGTCTGCTGGATGAGTCATACTGATTACATAAGCGAGCCTCCTGAAGGATTTACGGTGACTGCATTCACCGGTGAATGTCCGGTTGCAGCCATGGAAGACAGGGAGAGAGGCTTCTACGCGGTGCAGTTCCATCCGGAGGTAAATCATACAAAGCACGGTGATGAGTTTATCAGAGAATTTGTACTCGGGGTCTGCAGGTGCGATCAGGACTGGAAGATGGATTCGTATGCAGAGACTCAGATAGCGGCTGTCAGGGAAAAGATCGGGGACGGAAAGGTTCTCCTCGCTCTATCGGGCGGTGTGGATTCCTCGGTCGTTGCCGCTCTTCTCGCAAAAGCCATCGGACCGCAGCTGACATGTGTTTTCGTAGATCACGGCCTGATGCGAAAGAACGAGGCTGACGAGGTTTCGTCCATATTCGGAAAGGACGGACAATTCGATCTGAATTTCGTAAGAGTCGATGCGGCAGAGAGATTTTACGGCAGGCTTGCGGGAGTGACCGAGCCTGAGAAAAAGCGCAAGATAATAGGCGAAGAGTTCATCAGAGTATTCGAGGAGGAATCGAAAAAGATCGGTGCTGTGGATTATCTGGCTCAGGGAACTATATATCCGGATATCATAGAGAGCGGCCTCGGCAAGTCAGCGGTGATCAAGTCTCACCACAATGTAGGCGGTCTGCCTGACTATGTCGATTTCAAAGAGATAATCGAACCTCTGAGAATGCTGTTCAAAGATGAGGTGAGACAGCTCGGACGTGAGCTCGGTCTGCCTGAATATCTCGTTACCAGGCAGCCGTTCCCGGGGCCGGGACTCGGAGTCAGGATCATCGGAGAGGTCACAGCGGAAAAGGTAAAGATAGTACAGGATGCTGATGCGATCTACAGGGAAGAGATCGAAAAAGCCGGACTGGCAGGCGGGATAAGTCAGTACTATGCTGCTCTCACCAACATGCAGACTGTAGGTGTCATGGGCGATTTCAGAACATATGACTATGCAATTGCTCTTCGCGCAGTTATAACATCCGATTTCATGACGGCTGTAGCAGCTGAGATACCGTGGGATGTGCTGCAGAGAGTTATGACGAGGATAGTCAACGAGGTCGATCATGTTAACAGAGTATTCTACGATCTCACCAGCAAACCGCCGGGGACAGTTGAGCTCGAATAGCATCTACTAAGCTATAAATCAATCACTAAACCAAGGACTTCCGGAGATGGATCCTGAGATGAAGTGATTGATATGCTCGCAGACGCTATGCAAGAGGGTTCAATTACCCACGCTTTCACCAATAAATGAAAAGTCCTATGAAAAACGCAACATCGTTTGCAAAAGTCATAGGACTTTTTGTATAATAATTGCAAAATTGGCACGACTTTTGGAGGGCAATATGTATCGCGAGATAATGGATGACCTTATCAGGTGGAAGACTAAAATACGCAGAAAGCCACTTCTGATAACAGGAGTACGACAATGCGGAAAGACTTTCATAATTGAGGAATTCGGGAAGAACCGTTTTGAAGGTTTTGTAAAGCTGGATTTTGAGAGGTCTGAAAAAGCGGGTGCGATATTCGATTACGACTTTGATGTTAACAGGATTATTTCCGAAATAGAGTTTCTTGAAGGAGAAAAGATAATACCGGGGAAGACGTTGCTTTTCTTTGACGAAGTACAGAATTGTCCAAGAGCAATAGCTGCGCTTAAGTACTTCTGCGAAAACATGAATGAGCTGCATATAGTATGTGCAGGATCACTGCTTGGTGTAGCGATCAAAAGAGAAAAGATATCTTTTCCTGTCGGAAAGGTGAACAGGATGCAGCTCTATCCGATGAGTTTTAAAGAATTTGCGATCGCCAGCGGCCGTGGAGACATCATAGAGGTAATGAAGGACTGGCCAGTGGACAGACCTGTACCGGACCTGTATTCTGCTCCAATGAAAAAACTGCTCAGAGATTATTATATCGTGGGGGGAATGCCTGAGGCAGTACAAGTATGGATGGATACTCATGATTATGGAGAGGTAGCAGATATTCAGAACGGGATCCTGAATGATTATGCATCTGATTTTTCAAAGTACGCGCCGGTGAATGATGTGCCGAAGATAAGATGGATATGGGATTCTGTACCTGTGCAGCTTGCAAAAGAGAATAATAAATTCGTGTTTTCCCACGTAAAGGCAGGGAAAAGATCGGCAGAACTTGAAGACGCGCTTCAGTGGCTCAGAGATGCCGGCCTGATAACACAGGTGTTTCTTGTTGAAAAGCCCGAATTACCGCTTTCGGGATTTGCTGATAAAACATACTTCAAGGTATATATGTCCGACATTGGTCTCTTGAGAACTAAGTCCGGGTTATCTCCGGAGACTATTCTGAATGAGACGGGTATGTATATCAGATACAAAGGCGCTTTTGCGGAAAATTATGTTCTGAATGAATTGCTTTCGATCGGCAAAGATCCCTATTTCTGGCGCTCGGGTAATTCTGCGGAGGTTGATTTTATTTATGAGGACAAGTCGCACATGATCCCGGTCGAAGTAAAGTCTGCTGATAATACTCAGGCAAAAAGCTATAAGCAATTTTGCAAGAAATATCAGCCGGAATTCGGATTCAAATTGTCTGAGAGAAATATTGCAGAAAACATGTGTGAGCAGACAAGAACTATCAGCATTCCGCTATATTTAAGCTGGAATATGGAACACTATTATTGATAACAAAGAGCTATAGAAATCATAAACAGGCAATTTAGGAAGACATCCATGATCCATGTCTTCGATTTCAGAAGGATGGATTGATGAAATGACAAATCCCAGAGAAGTGGAAAGCAAGTATTTTCGAGGGATGCAATACGGCTACCTATGGTGGGTCATTCATCCGGAAAAGAGGATTTATGCCGCAATCGGAAATAGCGGAAATGTAATCTATGTGAATCCGGAGAAGGACATCGTCGTCGCGGTTTCTTCCTTCTTCAAACCTACTGTGTTTGACCGGGTAGATTTCATCGAGGATACTATTCTTCCGTGCGTAGTATTGATGACAAACAGATAAACCGTATAGCTATCAATCCTTCAATTTCCTTATTATTCCGCTCATTTTCTTTGTTTTTATCCAATGCTGTGCGGAGGAAATGCTGCTGAGGGGATATGTGCCTGCCGTACTTGACCCGCACCATCGTTCTGATGCTGTGGCATTTGTCAGCGGCACGCTTTTTATCTTCCATCATGTTTTCAATATGGAATCTATTGGCTTCAGCACTTTATTCTGTCTGAATGTATTTCTGCTCGGCGTATGGTTTTACTTTCTGGTCAAGCTGGAAGGCAATTTCTGGATCGCCTGCGGCGTCCATACCTCATGGAATTATGTCCAATCGTATTTGTTCGGGGCTCCAAACAGCGGAGAATGCTATCCGATCTCTGTTATCGGGGGAGCGAACACCTCTTCCGGCTTCTTCTTCGACTATGATTACGGATTCATTTCTAAATGGACGGCGGAAGCGCGTTCAGAAGAATTCTCGGAGATAATACATACGATAGCAGAAAGATACTATATCTTGTGATTCAAGTTGAACTGATAGTGCTATATATGTATAATGGTTCCATTGTTATTTAAATAGAACAAGGAATAATACCGGAGGTAACCATATGAAGAGATCAGGGAAATGGCTGAGTATCCTGTTGTCGCTGTTTGCGATGGCCGGCATGCTCGCTGTATTCTCCATCACTGCAAGCGCAGAAGATGGTATACCGTATGTTGTCAGGAAATGGGATTCGCAGGCAAAAACGGTGAAAGAAGAAACCATGTACTGCACAGACTATTCCGTTATAAACGTTCATACAACGACTCTGAACGGATGGTATGTTGTAAACCAAGATCTGGACATTGAGGACAGACTGGAAGTCAACGGAACTGCTAACATCATCCTTAGCGATGGCGCAAAGCTGTACTGTATAGATGGAATTCACGTAGGTACGGGCAATACGCTGAGGATCTTCGCCCAGGAGAACGGCACCGGCGAACTGTACTGTTATGCTGATACTGACTACAATGCGGCGATAGGCTCTGACGATGAAGAAAGCTCCTGCGGAGAAATCGAGATCCACGGAGGCGTTATCACTGCTGACACTGAGAAATCGGGTACCGATGGCGCCGGAATCGGCGGCGGTAACGAGAGCCGGGGCGGACGTATCTTCATCTACGGAGGCAGCGTTACTGCTATCGGAGGCGATTACGGCGCCGGAATCGGCAGCGGTGATGAAAGCGGCGTCGGCGGTAATGTATATATATACGGTGGTAATGTTAAAGCAACCGGCGGCACAGACGGCGCCGGGATCGGCGGTGGTAACGAGAGCGATGCTGCTGCAGTTGAAATCTGGGGCGGAAATGTGACCGCGACTGCCGGCAGTGACGCGGCAGGCATCGGCGGCGGCGATGAAGGTAATGGCAGCAAGACTGTGATATACGGCGGCAAAGTCACTGCAACAGGCGGCAAATACGGCGCCGGGATCGGCGGCGGAGACGCTGACGGAGACGGCGGTTACGGTGGCGAAACTACTATTTACGGCGGTGAAGTCACTGCAACAGGCGGCAAATACGGCGCCGGAATCGGCGGAGGAGAAGAAGGCAGAGGCGGCACTGTCGTGATCAAAGACGGGGAAGTCACCGCGAAGGGAGGCGAAAACGGTGCCGGGATCGGCGGAGGAAAGAAAGGTGCAGGCGGCACTGCCTCGATCAACGGCGGTAATGTCACCGCGAAGGGAGGCGAAAACGGCGCCGGGATCGGCTCGGGAGAAAAAGGAGCAGGCGGAACTGTAACCATCAAAGGCGGCAAAGTCATCGCGACCGGCGGCAAAAGCGCTGCGGGTATTGGCAGCGGCAACTGCGATGGAATAGAAGGCGGCGGCAATGCAGGCACTGTAACCATCGAAGGCGGCAATGTTACTGCGAACGCCGGTTATAACGGTGCAGGTATCGGCGGAGGCAACAGCGGCAAAGGCGCGGTTACTACCATCAATGGCGGTACCGTAATTGCTCAAGGCCAAAATAGCGGCTCAGGTATCGGAAGCGGAAAGGACGGAACGGCTGAAGATATAATTATTAACGGCGGAAATGTGACTGCGACCAGCCAGATTTTCGGAGTCTGTATTGGCTGCAGGAAAGAAATGACTAAGACTATCCGCATAACAGGAGGTAATGTTACTGCCCGAATTGATGAGAACTACTGGTCAGGAAGTACCACGTGGCAAGAATGGACTGGCCCTGCTGCTATCGGCAGCTTTAATGATATGAACGGAGAGATCATTATTTCCGGAGGTACCGTTGATGCATATGCACTTAAGGGTGCTGCAATAGGCTCTGGCCGTGGCTATAACATGAACGGAACCATCACGATATCCGGCGGTACAGTAAAAGTAAATACCAGAAACAAATATGGTGCGGGCGCGGGTATTGGCGCAGGGGCGGTTGCTTGGTCTGAAGGCTATGGCAGCGGTGGAAAGTGCTCCGGCACCATCAACATCACCGGCGGCCGGATAGAAACGATGGTCGCTGATTCTGCTGAAGCGATCGGCAGCGGCGAAGACGGTGATTCGAGCAAAATGACTCTAAACATCGCCGATGGACTGACGGTTATAGCCTGGCCTAAATATCAATATAAAGCGTCAAACCGTGTAAAGGGCTGTCATAATCCAATCATAGACATCAAACCATGCACGGAGCATGAATTCAGTGATAAAAACAAAAATCGCTGTATATACTGTAATTACAAAGAGAAGTCTGCACGTGAGGTCTTCGTTGGATATAATCTGTCGCTTGGCGGTGACATCGGCCTGATTTATTATCTGGATATAACCGATGAGGAGGCAAAGAACAAGTCTGTAAACTTCAACTGGTCATACTATGACGGCGGCGAATTGAAGAATAAATCATACTCCGGCGAACTCGTGAAAGACGAAGAGGACGGCTTATACTTTGCGGTATGTCCTGTCGCTGCGGCAGAGATGGGTTACGGGGTCAATGCATCCATAACCATCGATGGCGAAGAATATACTGATAATTATGCGGTATCCAGATTTGCCGACACTATCCTGACCGGCGAAGGATTTGCCAAGTCATATATAGAGTATCAGAACTCGAAAGGCTATAAAGGCGAAGAAAGGCTGGAGCAGCTGCGAACACTTATTAAAGCGATGCTCGATTACGGTTCATGGGCACAGGTCTATTTCGACCGGGCTCCTGATCAGCTTCAGAACAGCAAATTTGTGACGAACGATACTTCTTCTCCGTATTACTATGTTCCTGAAGCGGTTACTCCGGGTATGATCAATACCGGTGCGAGCGATATGAGCAAAGGCCTTGAGGACTATGGTCTTGAATATGTGGATTCCACGATAGTATATCTTTCGATGTCATCGATGCGTCACTATTACAGGATCACAGATCAGGCGAGGTTCGACGCGATAAAGGACAGCATCACATTTGAGGGAGAAAAGTGCGGATATACCGAGAAGGACGGCACAATCTACTTCGAACTGCCGAATATCGCAGCACCTGATCTGGATACACAGTTTACGCTCAGGATCGGCGACACTGAGTACAGATACTCCGCGCTCGATTACGTGAAAGCATGTCTGAACTCAGAAATGACACCGGAAAGCCTGAAGGAACTCTCGGCGGCGACCTACCGTTACAACAAAGCAGCGAACATATTCTTTGGAGATGAAGACGGAAGCATGAAGGGAAGTGCAGGCGGAGTCGGTACTGCAGAAGAAGCCTCTGCATCAGTCATCGTATATGATGACGCGGCAGAGACCTCTGCGAACATGACAGATCAAGGCTCGGCAAAGCTCGCTGAATCTCCTGAGACCGGAGCTGTAGTGGTTGAAGAAGACGGAGAAAAGGCATCGTTGGATGAATACGAAACCCCTATGATCGACGGGATAAAGGATATCAGGGAATGCAAGGTAAGCGGTCTTAAGAACATGACCTATACAGGCAAAGCTGTCACACAGAAGATCACCGTAAAGGACGGTGATAAGGTCCTGAAGAAAGGCAAAGACTATTCTGTTGCTTATACTGACAACAAAAATGCCGGCGAAGCGACTGTTATCATAATAGGCAAGGGTGAGTACGGTCCTGATATCAGGATGAACTTTACGATCAGCAAGGCTAAGAACCCTCTTACCGTCAAAGGCAAAACAGCAAAGGTCAAATACAGCAAACTGAAAAAAGCATCTCAGAAGCTTTCCGTATCCAAAGTGCTCTCCTTCAAGAAGAAGGGAAAGGGCGAGAAGGTCTATACCAAACTCAAAGGTAATAAGAAGATCATCATAAACCAGAATACCGGAAAGGTGACCTTAAAGAAAGGCCTTAAGAAAGGCACATACAGGGTCAAAGTAAAAGTAACAGCTAAGGGCAACAATAACTACAAATCCAAAACCCTGACCAGGACATTCAGAATCAGAATCAAATAATATGAGCTATATCATTTGAGTTAAAATGCTCCCTTTCATGATCAGCAGTGCTTATCGTTTCACTGTCTCTCATAAAGGGAGCATATCATTTGCAGAGTTGAAGATACCTTAATTTCGAAGATTGGGAGTTGCCGCGGCCAGGCAGCTTGGAACATGGATGCACAGATGTTTGAAAATCCGGTAAGGATTGCAGATATATTGTTTTGTTGTATAATTGGCTTCAAATCATGAGATATAAGAAAGGAAGAAATGACTATGCAAATCACAACTTTTAACCCAATGATCCTCACCAATATTGAGAATTCCGAAAACATCATTAAACTCTTTGAGGAGCTTGGTTTTGAACGCCGCCACGAAGTAGACAATGTCGATGACAGAGGGATCAACAGCGTACGAATGAAAGATGCCAATGGTTTCTATGTTGATGTGGCTCAGACACATCTTGAGAAGGACATAACTACCATGCGGATGAATGTCCGTGATTATGAGGAAGCTTATGAATTCCTGAAGGCACATGGATTTAAGAATGCCACCGGTAGTGATGAGACAGTTGAATCCAGTTCTGCCAAATCCTGCCTGATGATTTCCCCTTCCGGATTCTCGATCCAGCTTACGCAGCATATCAGGAAAGAGGATAAGTAAAGGATGATCGGCAACAGGGCGGTAATTAGGTAAGGCGCAACAATCGCGACGTCATAAATGACAGGGGAGATATGGTAGCTGTAATTCAACATGAATTGCAACAAGACAAGGAAAATCAAATCTTCTTGTCTGTAGTGTTTTGACCGATTATAATAAACATAGTTGGGAGCAAATCTCTCTATGTCACAGGGCAACTGGTTTTATTCTAAAGGGCACAAAACAATATCGTTCTTTAGACCTTAAATCAATCACTAAACTAGGGCTTATGGAGAGAGTATTTTCTCTCCGTAGGTCCTTTTTCATTGGCCGATTATGGCCGGCAGTCTCGATCTCTGATTCTTAAAAGGATTCTTAAAGAGATTTTACTTCCAACATCAAATCGTTGAAATCACTTCGTTTCATGGTCTCTGTGCGACACGCGCGCTCTTTTATTTCTATCGGTATATACCGCTAGAAAAAATGGGCGAATGCACAGGGAAAACAAAAAGATATCGGTGCGTGAATGATGTGCCGGGAATAATTATGGGAATGGATTAGAGACGATAGCAAAAGTTGCATCACAGGATAAAGAGTATTACACAGGGACAAAAATCTCAAGAATGCCGTATTTATGCGGCTTCCAAGAATTTTCCAGGAATATAAAAAACGATTTTATCATTTCTTACATGAGTAATCTTTATTTTGCATCTTACTCGATTTTACTTCGGATGCAACTCGATAGAATGGTTTTACTGAGTTATAATCGAGTTAAATCTATATTAAGAAGGGAGTTAAGCGATAAATATTGTAAGCGCGTCTTGAATTGTAACGCAAATCGCGTTACAATAAATAAAAAGGAGTTGATAAGTATGGAGAAAACAGCAACACTTAATTTACGAGTTAATCCTACAACGAAAAAATCAGCTGAAGATGTGCTTTCACGTCTTGGAATTCCTATGTCTACAGCTATTGAAATGTATTTAAGACAGATTACGCTCACAGGCGGAATTCCTTTTAGAGTTTCATTACCTCAGGCACCGGACTCCATTAATGCGGATCTTATGACAGCTGCAGAGATTCATACAAAATTACAGGAAGGCTTTGAGGATATTGAAGCTGGACGAGTACAGGATGCAAAGACTGCATTTGCAGCTTTTAGAGAGAGCCACAGATGAGAGAATATCCTGTAAAAATTACTGAGAAAGCATTGTGTGATATGAATGGGATATATGAGTATATCGCAGTTAATTTACAATCACCGGAAAATGCTATGGGGCAGTATAACAGAATAGCTGATAGTGTACTTGGACTTGGCTTCTTTCCAGAAAAATTCAGACTGGTAGATTTTGAGCCTGAACGCTCACAAGGACTCAGGCGAATGCTGGTAGATAATTACTCGGTATTTTATGTATTCAAGGAAGAGCTTGTCATGATAACTAGAGTATTATATAGTGCCTCTGATATTGAAAAGCGACTGAAAGAAGACAATTAGCTTTCGGTTGCATTTTGGTTGCAAAAAGTCATAAAAAGCAAAAAATCGATGGAATAAACGTAAAACCACAACAACATATATCTGATCCAAAGGCGGTCGCTCTTTCGGATATGTCGGGACATGACTACAGCCGTATTGAGGCTGATGATCTGTCTGACCGCATACATGCTTTACTGAAGAAACAGGGTATCGGCAAAGATGATGTGGTCCTGATAAATCTGAAAAGAAGCGCCAGGCATAAGCGGAAAGTATTTCATACAAATTCCGGAGGAATTGCATGATTAAAAAAAGACTGACAGAACTGATGACTCTTGTGCTTGCAATCTCTGTGTTATGTATAACTGCAGGCTGCAGCGGCATAGGACACAAGGACATAACATCGCCGGAACAACTGAATGAAGAAGGCAGAACGATAGGGGTCACCTCAGATACCGCTGATTACAAGCTCATAGAGAAAAATTTTCCTAAGGCAGAGATCGCATATTTCAATAATGATAATACAGCCTACGAATCAGTGAGACAGGGCAAAATAGATGCATATGTTTTCACTGTTGTTAATATGCAGACTGCGATAAATAAAGGTCTGGATGGCGTCATGCTCCTCGATGAGACTCTGGGAGAAGGACACGACGGGGCTGTTGCTGTTTCGCCTGAAACAAAGATTCCCGATCTTAAGGATAAGATCAATAAGTTTCTCAAAGAGATGCGGGACGACGGGACTCTGGACGAAATGGAAGAGCGGTGGATGATAAAGGGAGAGGAGGAAATGCCTGATATCCCGGAAGCCGATCATCCTGAGCTGCATCTTGTCGTCGGTACGGCAGGAACGAGTCCGCCTTTCACTTTTTATAGCGGTACTGAACTGGTCGGATATGATATAGAGCTTGCAAAACGTTTTGCCGCAAGTATCGGAGCCGATATAGAATTTAAGGTTTATGACTATGACGGAATAGTAGCTGCGGCTCAGGCCGGAGATGTGGACTGCATTTTTGCAAATCTCTTTGCCACTCCGGAGAGACGTAAAGAGATCGAGTTTTCCGATCCTACTTATAACAATGCAATCGGAATAATGGTAAAATCATCGGGCGGCACTAAAGCGCCTGAGTATAAGTCATTATCGGATTTCAGTGGAAAGCGCATAGGTGCAAGCACAGGCGCTATTCAGGGACCGGCGGTAGAAAAGCAGATTCCTTCAGCTGAGGTCACATATTACAATTCTCATGCAGATCTTCTGGCTGCTCTGAGGCAGGGCAGGATAGACGGTTTTGCAGACGGGGATGTCTTCATCCGCTATATGATGATAGAAAATAAGGATCTGACTTATCTTAAAGAACCTCTGACAGAGTCTGTAGAAGTCGGAGCGATATTCAGCAAAACGGAAAAAGGAGACAGGGTACGCAAAGAATTCAATGAATATCTTAAACAGATAAAGGCGGACGGAACTTATAAAAAAATCGACAGCATATGGTTCGGCGATGACGAAAGCCTCAAAAAAATCATTGATGTTTCCAAATTGAGCGCTGAAAACGGGACTTTGAAACTGGCAACTGATAACAGTGTGCCTCCTGTTTCATATGTCAAGGATAACAATGCTGCCGGGATGGATATCGATATCGCGAGCAGATTCTGCGAGGCATATGGATACGGACTGGAAATAGTAGGAATGAATTTCAGCGGAGTAGTTGATTCTGTCGCATCAGAAAGATGCGATTTCGGTATCGGAGGCATTGCCAAAACGGCAGAAAGAGCTGAAAGCGTAAATTTCTCGGATACGATGTATGAGAGCAACTCGGTCATCGCCTATATCGATAAGTCAAATGCTTCAGGCGGAGGCTCTTTTATAGCTTCGCTTAAGGAGAGTTTCAATAAAACATTCATACGCGAAGATCGCTGGAAGCTGTTCCTCTCGGGAATACTCACAACACTGTTAATTACGATACTGTCTATTATTTTCGGTACAATACTTGGTTTCATCATATTCATGATATGCCGCAGGGGCGGCCGTGCAGCAAATCTGATCACCCGTTTCTGCATATGGCTCATTAACGGAATGCCTGTAGTAGTGCTGCTCATGATACTTTACTATATAATTTTCAGCAAAGCCGGACTTTCCGGTGGAACAGTATCGGTGATAGCATTCACGATGATATTCACTGCTGCTGTATTCAGTATGGTCAAAGCCGGAGTCGGAGCGATCGATATCGGACAGACTGAAGCTGCATATTCGCTTGGATATACTGATTTAAGAGCATTCTTCCGCATTGTGATGCCTCAGGCTTTGCCTCATATCATGCCGACATACAAGGCCCAGATCACGGCACTGATAAAGGCTACAGCTGTTGTCGGCTACATAGCGGTACAGGATCTTACCAAAATGGGAGATATCGTACGAAGCCGTACATACGAGGCGTTCTTCCCTCTTATTGCCGTAGCGGTGATCTATTTCATACTTGCAGCGATACTGACATATTTCGTAAACAGGATAGAACTCAGGACAGATCCGAAGCGAAGGACAATAGAGAAAATAAAGAGGGCCGTTGAAGAAGACTGATAGAAGAAGACTGATGAGCGGATTTACACATTTTGACGAGCATGGAAATGCATATATGGTAGATGTTTCGGACAAGGACATCACCAGGCGGACAGCGACTGCGCAGGGGACTATATGCGTCAGCCGTGAGGTCATGGATGCGGTTATCGGCCGCAGTATCAGAAAAGGTGATGTTTATACTGTCGCGCAGGTTGCGGGCATAATGGGAACAAAGCGCACATCGGAGCTTATTCCGATGTGCCATCCTGTCAGTCTTACTAATGCAAAAATTACTTTTGAAACGGACGAGGAAAGCTGCGCGATAACGGCCTTCTGCACTGCTGTTACCGACGGAAAGACAGGCGTGGAAATGGAGGCTCTTACAGGAGTTACTGTGGCTCTTCTCACGATATACGATATGTGCAAGGCTATCGATAAGCGCATGTTGATCAGGGATGTGCATCTTATCGAAAAAACAGGCGGAAAAAGCGGGATTTTCAGATATTGAATAGGTTTATTTTTTGAATTTGCAGTGATATTATTATATGTGGTAAGGGGGGATATGAGTGTTTTATAGATTGGGGGAGGACTTATATTTGAGGCAAAACATATAATGAAACTGAAACATATCGATAATGACGGTATTTCGTTAAGAACAATACACAGATGGCTAATAGTCGGGGCTCTGATAATATCAGCCCTGATGTTTTATTCTACTTATCATCTTTCAGCCAGCTTCAGCCGTCTGGCTAAGGCGTCAGAACAGCAGATAGAACTGCGTAAGGCTGCGCGCGAGCTGATGGATGCTTCAGACTATCTGACCGAACAGGCCCAGCGCTTTACCGTCGAAGGTGATATGACTTTTCTCAACAATTATTTTGAGGAAGCGTTCAAAGCCAACCACAGAGAGGAAGCACTCGAAAAAATGTCTGCAGGCAGCGGGGACTCTGATGCCCTGCATCGTCTGCAGGCAGCTATGGACAGCTCGGTAGCACTGATGGATCAGGAATACTACGCCATGAAGCTGGTGATATCGGCAAAAGGATATACTGATTATCCCGAAATCCTTAAAGATGTTGAACTGTCCGAAGCGGACAGCAAGCTGAACAACGAAGACAAGATGCGAAGAGCGACTCAACTGCTCCTCAGTGATGATTATTATGATCTCAAGGAAAAGATCAGATCAAACATGAAAGCCAGCCTTGATGAACTCGAAAAAATGGCATATGATTCAGATGCATCTGCAATTGATGCGCTCAGAGATGAAATGCTGCTTGTGCGTTTAGTCATCATGCTCCAGACAGTCGGAATAGTATTTATGGTCTGGCTGACATCGCGCCTCGGAATCCATCCGGTATTGAATGCAGTCGACCGCATTCAGGCTGACAGCCCTATACCTGAGGTGGGAGCAAATGAATTCAGGTATCTTGCGCGCGCATACAACAAAATGTATGATGTGTATAAGCGCAGTCTTGAACATCTTAATTTCAAGGCCTCTCATGATGAGCTGACCGGCGCATACAACCGCTCGGGATACGAACTGCTGCTGTCAAGCATCGATCTTAACAGCACATATATGATGCTGTTCGATGTGGATGATTTTAAGCACATCAACGATAACTACGGTCATGAAACAGGAGACGAGGTGCTCGCCAGACTTGTGCAGGTGCTCAGAAGCCATTTCAGATCTGATGACTATATCTGCCGCATAGGCGGTGATGAATTCGTTGTTTTTATGGTGCATTCGACCGAAAATCAACGCAATCTGGTTGAAGCCAAGATAGACAAGATCAATAATGAGCTTGCGATGTCGGTTAACGGGCTGCCTCCTATTTCTGTCAGTGTCGGCATAACGCACGGTTCAAAAGTGTCGGATGCAAAGAGTCTGTATGAAAGAACTGATGAAGCGATGTATCAGGCAAAGCAGAGCGGAAAGAATACATTTGCTTTTTATCAGCAGTGATAAATAAGGATATTAGGAATATGAGAGATGTAAACAGCGATCTTATGGGGATATACAGGGACTTTTTCGGATCTGAACTTCAGGATGCGAAGCCTTCAGACGGAACGCTGCGGCCTGAATCAGGGGATGCAGATAAGATCGCAGCAGACAGAGAGGAATCCCGGACTGAAGCAAAAACAGCTGAACAGGCCGGGGAAGCAAAAGAACCTGAAAAATCCGGGATGGAGGAATTAAACGAACTCATCGGTCTTGCGACGGTCAAACATGATGTTGAGGAGCTGGTAGGACTGGCAAGAGTCATGAAGATGCGTCAGGATAAAGGTCTTAAGACTGTTCCGGTATCTCTGCATCTCGTGTTTTCGGGCAATCCCGGTACCGGCAAAACAACTGTAGCCAGAATACTCGCAAAGCTGTATAAAGAGATAGGGATACTTACGACCGGGCAGCTGGTAGAGACCGATCGTTCCGGTCTCGTAGCAGGATATGTGGGACAGACGGCTATCAAGACACAAAAGAAGATACAGGAAGCGATGGGAGGTGTGCTGTTCATCGATGAGGCGTATACGCTGAATCAGGAAGGCGAGAATTACGGTCAGGAGGCTATCGACACTATTCTCAAGGCCATGGAGGACAACCGTGACCGCTTCGTCGTGATCGTTGCAGGTTATACGGAGCTGATGAAAAACTTTGTTGAGAGCAATCCGGGACTCAAATCGAGATTCAATAAGTTTTTTGAGTTTCCTGACTATACTGCGGATGAGCTGCAGCAGATATTTGAACTGCAGTGCAGTAAGTATCAATACACACTTACTGATGAGGCGGATGCCGCAGTCAGGGATGAGATAGTAAGACTTGAGGAATCAAAAGGAGAGAATTTCGCCAATGCCAGAGAGGTCAGAAATCTCTTCGAAAAGATAATAACCAATCAGGCTGCCAGAGTTGCGGATCTCGAAGATGTTGATGAAGAGAGACTCTTTCGACGACAGCGGGACCGCAGATGATGACGGAGATAAACCGGTATTACAGTGACAGCATAAATAACATAAAAGCAGCAAAAGCAAAATAACTCAGAAAGGAACGGATCATCTTATTATGAAGAAAATGCAGGAAAAGATACTCGCGGAGGGAAAGATACTGCCGGGCGGAGTACTCAAGGTTGGGAGCTTTCTTAATCAGCAGATCGATACCAAGTTCATGAAGGAGATAGGGCAGGAGATCGCAGAACTCTTCAAAGACGATGAAGTAAGCAAGATCCTTACTATCGAATCTTCGGGAATACCTATCGCGGTATCAGCCGGATTTGCCATGGAGGTACCTGTAGTTTACGCCAAAAAGAACAGAAGCTCCAATATATCCGGCGATGTCTACTGCACATCAGTACATTCATTCACTCACGGCAACAATAATAATGTTTTAGTGGGAAAGGAATTCATTTCCTCCGATGAAAGGATACTGATAGTAGATGATTTCCTTGCTCACGGCAGTGCTCTCACAGGACTGATCGATATTGTTGAGCAGGCCGGTGCAACTGTGGTCGGCTGCGTTGCTGCTATAGAAAAGGGTTTCCAGCTCGGAGGAGACAAACTCAGAAACGATGGCTACAGGATAGAATCACTTGCCATTATTGAAGAGATGACAGATTCCGAGATCATATTCCGTGAGGATCAGAATTAATTATTCAGGGGCGTTACTGTTGTGTGGCGCCTCTTTTTTAAGGATACTTTTTTATAGTGCGGAATTGATTTTTGTTGACATGAAAATACCCCTTTGCTATCATTCAAATATACGAAATGCAATATATCGCAGATAAAACTGAGTAGTTATTAAATAAACAGGGAGGTACAAAAAATGCTTGATTTCACCATTAATGAAAAAGGATTAAAAAGCAATATCGAGCGTGCTAAGCAACAGAATATCATTCTGCCTACGATCGATCAGCAGATGCATCCTGAGAAGATCCCTCAGAAGATACTCGACAAACTGAGTAAAACAGGACTCTGGGATATCGATCCGGTCAATCTGTTCCGTATCACATGGAAAAATGAACAGAAGGAATCCGGCGGACTGTTCCATGGTCCGAACTATATCGTACTTCCTCCTGAACTGACAGGCGTAAAGTGCCGCATCATCTGCATGATAGGCAAGTGGTTCCCTACAGGATGCCACAAGGTCGGCGCATCCTACGGATGTCTCGTTCCTGAACTCGTCACAGGTCAGTTCGATACAAGCTATCACAAGGCAGTATGGCCATCAACAGGCAACTACTGCAGAGGCGGCGCATTCGACAGCGCACTGCTCGGCGTTTATTCAGTAGCTATCCTGCCTGAGGGCATGAGCCGTGAAAGATTCGACTGGCTCAAGAATGTTGCCAGCGAGGTTATCGCAACACCTGGAACAGAATCCAACGTAAAGGAAATCTTCGACAAGACTCACGAACTCAGAGAGACCAGAGAAGATGTCTGGATCCTCAACCAGTTCGAACAGATGGGCAACTATATGTGGCATTACAATGTTACAGGAAACGCTATCGCAGAAGCATTTGAAGAGATCAAGGGCGAGAACGGCAGACTTGCAGGTATGGCGTTCACATCCGGTTCAGCCGGAACAATGGCTTCCGGAGACAGACTCAAGGAACTCTATCCTAATGCAAAACTTGCAGTCGGTGAAGCTCTGCAGTGCCCGACACTTCTCGACAACGGATTCGGCGCTCACCGTATCGAAGGTATCGGCGACAAGCACGTTCCTTGGATCCACAATGTTAAGAATACTGATATGGTCATCGCTATCGATGATGAAGATTCCCAGAACATCCTCAGACTCTTCAACGAACCTGTCGGACGCGAATACCTCAAGGAACAGGGTGTTGATCCGCAGCTGGTTGATCTGCTCGGATACTTCGGCATCAGCGGCATAGCCAACATGCTTTGCTGCATCAAGATGGCTAAATACTATGAGCTGACAGAGGACGATGTACTGGCAACAGTTATGACAGATTCTTCTGTTATGTACGGCTCACGTATCAAGGAGCTTCAGGAAGAGCAGGGCGAATACACTCATGAAAAGGCTGCTCTTCACTACAACAAGCACATCCTTGACGAGAAGACCGACAATCTGCTCGAGCTGCGTTACACAGACCGTAAGAGGATCCACAATCTCAAGTACTACACATGGGTCGAGCAGCAGGGCAAGACCAGCGACGAGCTCAACGCTCTCTGGTATGATGAGGCCAACACATGGTTCGCTCTCAGAAAAGAGGCTGCTAAGGTCGATGAACTCATCAATGAGTTCAACGAAGCTACAGGCCTGCTCAAGAACCTGTAAGAATGACATGCTGACCGCGGCAAACGGCGCGGATAAAGCTCAACAATAACAGACCTGACAGAGGAGCCGGCTGCAATGTCCGGCTCCTCTTTTACAGGCTCACTTATTCTACAGAACTGCACGCTTCCTGTGAAGCCGCTGTCATTGACTTGGGTAGTACAATAATATTTAAGGAATTCAATACCGCTGTTCAGAATGACCGGGGCCGCCCGGCAGCTAAGCTGTGCTCGCTGCGATCCTGAGCAGCTGTATGATGATAAGAAATCAAGAGGGATCATTATGCTTGTTATGATAAGAGGCGCGGGAGATCTGGCTTCCGGCATTGCAGTGAGACTGCATCGCAGCGGTTTTCGCATAGTAATGACAGAGATAGACCGTCCGCTTTCTATACGGCGGACTGTCTGTTTCAGTGAGGCAGTCAGACAGGGTGAAACAACTGTGGAAGGGATAAGAGCCGTACATGTATCCGGCATTGATGAGATCACTGAGGCGGTTAATGGAGGCTCTATTCCGGTAATCACTGATCCGCAGGCTGATACCAGAACGGAGCTGCATCCGGATGTTTTTATCGATGCCTGCCTGGCGAAGAAGAATCTCGGAACGCGCATAGATTTTGCACCTGTCGTGATAGGCGTAGGACCCGGCTTTACTGCCGGCACTGACTGTCATGCTGTAATAGAAACCATGAGAGGGCATACTCTCGGGAGAGTCATACGTGAGGGGAGCGCTCTGCCTGACACGGGAACACCCGGCAATATCGGCGGATACACTTCTGAAAGACTGCTCAGGACGCCATGTGCGGGTACTTTCAGGACTATCCGAAGCATAGGTGATATAGTTGAAGCAGGCGAAAGCGTCGCTGAGGTAGACGGGATGCCTGTAGTCGCACAGATAAAAGGTGTGCTCAGAGGATTGCTTGCCGATGATACTAAGGTGCCGGAAGGTCTGAAATGCGGTGATGTGGATCCGAGATGTCAGGTTGTAAACTGTACAATGGTATCTGACAAAGCCCTCGCTATAGGCGGAGGGGTGCTCGAAGCTATACTGTCGCTGGCAGGCAATCCATATTCGGATGAATGCCGGGAATGAGCCTTTATGCATGGATGATCTGTAATGAAGACCAAAGCGCTATTACTGAGACAACTGAGAATAGATCCGTCTGTCCACAGGACGATATCCATAGTCGGAGCAGGAGGTAAGACATCGCTGATGAAGCGTCTGCGTGATGAACTCATTTCGCAGGGACTTAAAGTTATCATCACTACATCGACCCATATTATGTACGACGATCCGGTGGCTTTTGTGCGCTGCGGTGATGTTCGTGACCCCGGAGCCGGCGCGAAAGACCGGACCGGCAGCGGACTGCACGCAAATAAAAGCGGAAGCATAGCCCTGTCATTTTCTGAAAAAATATGTGAAACGACAGGCAGACTCGGATATGCTGTTGCCGGCTGCATAAGTGATGATGCATGTCCCGGTGTTTCGAAAGTATCATCACCCGGCGCGGAAATGCTTGACCGCCTCGGCGAACTCTGCGATGTGCTGCTTATAGAGGCTGACGGAGCACGAGGCATGCAGGTAAAAGTGCCGGCTGAATGGGAGCCGGTCATCGCTGCCCGCAGTGATCTGGTCATTTCGGTTGCCGGAGCTGGATCGATAGGGAAGACCATTGCAGATGCTGCATACAGACCGGAAGAACTTGCGCGTTTTCTCGGAAAAAGTGCAGATGATATAATAGACAGCAGCGATATAATAAGGATCGCATCGTCTGAAAACGGCCTTCGCAAAAGCGCAGGAGACAGGGAATACAGATTTTATCTCAATGCCGTGGATGCTATGACGGATCCGGCAGAGTCGCTGCTGATAATGGATAAGCTGCGAGCTCAGGGAATCTGTGCCGCGTGCGGAAGTATCAGAAATGCTGACAGAATGGGAGCTGTCATACTTGCAGCCGGCCTGGGAACAAGATTCGGAGGGGGCAAGCTCGAAAGCATGGTCGAAGGAAGACCGATGTTTATGCGCGTTCTGGATGAATTGGTTGAAGTGTTCGGCTATGACGGGATCACTTTTGTCGCCTCGGACGGTGAACCGGCACGTGCAGCTGCCGTAGCAGGAGCACATGTAGTCATTAACAGACATCCGCAGGATGGCATTTCCTCGTCAATGAAGCTGGGACTTTGCGCAAACCTGCATATGGGAAGCTGCCTGTTTACGGTTGCCGATCAGCCATATCTGAGCAGCACCTCTATAAGGTCTCTCGTGAACGGATTTAAGGATTCGGACAGACAGCTTGCCGCCATAACGACAAAAACAGGTGATTTCTCCAATCCGTGTATATTCGGCGCATCATATTACGGGGCGCTGTATGATATTTCGGGTGACAGGGGCGGAAAGAGCATCGTCCGCATGCATGCTGATGATGTATATACATGTATGCCTGTATCTGAAAATGAGCTGTATGATGTTGATACGGTTGAAGATCTGGAAAAGATAAGGAATGATTAGCCGGATCTATGGAGGACTGAGATGAGCAGAAGAGAAATAACGGTCAATGATGAAGCTGAGATCAGGGCGGATTTGCGTCTCAGATTTTCGCGCAGCTATCCGTATTTCGGTAAAGGCACTATGATGCTGCTCAGGGAGATACAGGAATGCGGAAGTGTGCGCAATGCATGCGAGAAATGCGGTTTTTCGTACAGCAAGGGCTGGACAATTCTTGAAAGATGCGAGAAAGGACTGGGATATAAGGTCGTTGAACGCCGTAAAGGCGGCTCAGGGGGCGGAGTCGCTTCAGTCAATGAGACCGGTGAAAAACTGATGAAGATATTTGACGAACTTGAACAGGAACTGACGGAGTATGCCGATAAAAGATTCAGAGAACTGATGGAGGAGAACGGACTTTAGATAATGCGGGCGGGAAATCCCAAACGTATTATGCACAGGGGGTATTGACATATGAACAGTGCAGAGCTGTACCGTGCGGCAGCAGAATTGAATGACAGTAAAGCCAGAGTACTGCATGTAATAAAGGGAGAGCATGCAGGCGAGCTGGCTCTTCTTTCGGATGGAGAAATTAAAGCCCACAGCGCCGGATCTTCAGCTGCGGCAGCGGGAGATTTTTTTGAAAGAAATCTTGACCGGTTGCGCAGACTGGAAAACAATCGCATTTCTGAGGTAGACGGGGAAGAAGTCTATTCGGAAATGACCGGAGGAGATAACAAGCTGGTGATATGCGGAGCGGGTTATGTTTCAATGGCTATGCTGTCGATAGGCAGGCTGCTTGGCTTTAAAGTGACAGTGATCGATGACAGACTTGAGTTCGTAAACAGGGCTATCGAACGAGGTGCGGACAGAGTGATTTTCAAGGACTTTGAAGAAGCTCTCAGAGAGATCGAAGGAGACAGCGATACATATTTTGTCATAGCTACAAGAGGACACCGATATGACCGCGAATGCCTGAAATCGATACTTTATAAGCCCCATGCCTATATCGGACTGATGGGAAGCAGGAGGAGAGTTATAATGCTCAGGCATGAGCTGGAACAGGAGGGCCACGACTGGCAGCTTCTCGATTCCGTTCATATGCCAATAGGGATCAGCATAGGGGCGGAAACACCGGATGAGATCGCAATTTCTGTAATGGCCGAGATCATAGAGGTCAAAAATAAGAGGAAATCCGGCGGCTTTGATAAAGAAATACTCGAAGCGATAATCGATGATAAAAGAGATCCGGCGGTGCTTGCTACAATAGTTATGAGACAGGGATCGGCTCCGCGCGGGATCGGAACCAAGATGCTGGTTATGCGTGATCGCCTTACCGGTACTATAGGAGGCGGCTGCATAGAGGGCGGGGTAATCGCAAAAGCTCGCAGAATGCTTATTACAGGTGAAAAGGGACCGGTGCTGGTCGATGTGGATATAAGCACGGAGACAGCCGAGGATGAGGCCATGGTATGCGGCGGACGGATCAGGGTCCTTCTTGAAGCGCTGTGAATCTTTCCGGAAACAGGCGGGACTCCTTCCCGTACAGGCGTGACCCTGCTGTAATCAGCAGGACTGCGTTTTGCATCACTGAGCTGCGATGACATCAGGCGTATGCAGCCAGTTTTCACGCATATATCCTTTTGCGGCTTCGAGGTCTCCTGCCTCGAAAGCGTCTATTATCTTATTGTGCTCATGTATGAGTTCATCCATTCCGCCGACCTTGCTGAAATATATATTCTCTATCCTTGCGGCATGACCGCTCAGCGTTTCGCAGAATGAAGCCAGAAAATCGTTCCCGGCGAGCTTTACGATCAGATCATGGAAATCCTTGTCACATGTGCGGCATCCCCTGATATCACGCTTTTCATATGCATTCATAAATCTGTTGTTGATACTGCGAAGCTCGGAAATGACTTCCTCATCTATCTGATCGAATGCGAATTCAACTGCCATAGAATGGAGCTCCGCCAGCATTCTGTATGTCTGGGGAATATCGACTATATCTGTCTCGCTGACGCGGCTCTCTCTGCCCGGGCGGACATCTATGAGTTTCTGCTCTGCAAGCATCTGCATCGCTTCTCTTACCGGCGTGCGGCTCACAGAGAAATACTGTGACAGTTCACTGTCCAGTATCTTTTCACCCGGCTGCAGTGTCCCGTCTATGATCCAGTCTCTCAGTTCTTCATATATTCTGATCTTTGCGCTTTTTGGTGCTTCGTAAGATGATTTTTTCGGAATAGGCATAAAAGTCCTCCGCAGTGATATTGATGTGAAGTCGAAACAGAACAAATGATGAGCAATATATTGCGTTCTGCGTATTAATTATATAGATTACATCTCCAAATAGCAAACAAATCATGGTATATTTGAGGCAGGTGAATTGTATAACTGTTACAATTCAGTCATCGGCCGATTCCGTGGTGCATTGGACCGCGAAATTCATCTGCACATCAGTGCTTGGCTCGTCGGCTTTGCCTCGCGGAGGACCTAGTCTGACGCTTCGCTTGCGACGACCGGTCCTTAGCCGCTCGCCTGCAGCCTTCTCGCAGCACTTCTTAGCGGTTCCTACAGATTCTCTGTCTGTCGCTGCCGTACAGTCCGTAATTGTAATCATTCCACCGAATGCTGATTACGATGCATAATGGAAGCTGCCGAATACTGAATTGTTACTTGTAACTTGTAACACAATCAAATTAATTAAGGAGGAGGAAGTCTGTATGAAGAATGTCAAATGTCTCAGATGTATCAAATGCGGCAGGGAATATGAAGCTGCCCCTGACGCGACTACCTGTGAATGCGGCGGGATCCTGGATGTAGTTTATGATTACGACTACATAAGATCCGTTTCGAGTCCTGAATCGATTTCCGCAAGCGACAATTATACGATGTGGCGTTACCGTCCTTTCCTGCCGGTCGAAGAGGATACAAAACAGCCTCCTCTGAGAGTCGGCTGGTCTCCGCTCTATGAGGAACCGCGCATGGCTGAGAAGCTGGGTATACGCAAGCTGTATCTAAAGGATGACGGTCTGAACCCGACAGCTTCTCTTAAGGACAGGGCGAGCTCTATGGGAGTAGCGAAAGCAATCGAGGCAGGCTATGACACAATTTCCTGTTCTTCGACTGGAAATGCGGCCAGCTCTCTTGCGGGGAATGCGGCAGCTGCCGGACTGAAGACATATATTTTCGTTCCGGAGAGAGCGCCTATCGGCAAGGTAGCTCAGCTGAAGATATTCGGAGCGACTGTCATTTCGGTAAAAGGCAATTACGAGGAGACCTTCGAGCTGTCGAAGCAGGCTATCGATGAATACGGATGGTACAACAGAAATGCTGCGATAAATTGCTACCTCATGGAAGGCAAAAAAACCGTAGCTCTCGAAATTGCAGAACAGCTGGGCTGGCAGGCGCCTGACTATGTGGCACTGTCAACCGGTGATGGATGCACAATAGCCGGAGTATGGAAAGGGTTCAAAGATCTTTACAGTGCAGGTTTCATTGACAGACTGCCTAAACTGATCTCGGTACAGTCGGTCAACACCTGCCCTATCAATATTGCTGCGCGTACGGGAGAACCGTGGCAGCCAATGGAGGAAAACACCATCGCCGATTCGATTTCCGTAGGAGTACCTCGCAATCCTGATAAAGCTATCAATGCTATCGTGGAATCAGGCGGCATTCCTGTAGAAGTTACTGATGATGAGATCCTCGAGGCAATGAGGGTTACAGGCAGGGAATGCGGAGTATTCGGAGAACCGGCCGGCGTTACAGGCATGGCAGGACTCACTAAGCTCTGCGCCGAAGGAAAGATCCCTGCGGATGCGAGCGTTGCCGTCATCGTATCGGGCAACGGACTCAAGGATACGGCAAACGGGATCAAGGCCGCAGGCGAACCGATCAGACTCGAACCTGACATGGATAAATTCCGTAAGGTGTTCGAAGAACTGCAAGCTAAATAATCATCCAAACCATAAAAGAAATAAGATTGCTATTGTAAGATTTATTGAGCTGTTTTATAATTAACACATCATATATTTTCCTGTTATAGGGTGCATAATTATACCCTAAATCAGGTTTTCTGTATGCGTAGTTATAGGGAGGAAAATAATATGAAAAAATTTTTAGCGTTATTGCTCAGCCTTACTATGGTAATGGTAATGCTTGCAAGCTGCGGAGGCGGCAGCAATGAAGGATCAGGCGAAGGCGGCGGGGAAGGCGCAATAAAGGTCGGCCTGATCACACTTCACGATGAAAACTCAACTTATGACCTCAACTTCCTGAACGGTTTCCAGGAAGCCTGCGAAAAGACAGGTGTTGAGCCTATCATCAAGAAGAACGTTCCTGAAGGTCAGGAGTGCTATGACGAGGCAATGGACCTTGTAGACCAGGGTTGCAAACTGATTTTCTCGGATTCGTTCGGTCATCAGGACTTCATGCTCCAGGCAGCAAAAGAAGCTTCTGATGTACAGTTCGTAAGCTGCACAGGTGATAAGGCTCTCGTTGCGGGAGTTGACAACTATCACAATGCGTTCGCTTCGATCTATGAAGGACGTTATCTTGCAGGCGTTGCTGCAGGAATGAAGCTGAAGGAACTCCAGGATGCAGGCAAACTCAAAGGCGACAAGCCTAAGATGGGTTATGTAGGCGCGTTCACATACGCTGAGGTAGTATCCGGATACACATCATTCTATCTCGGAGCAAAGAGTATAGTTCCTGATGTAACAATGGATGTAACCTTCACCGGTTCATGGTATGATGAAACTGCTGAGAAGGAAGGCGCTAACAAGCTGATCCAGGGCGGATGCGATCTGATCTCGCAGCATGCTGACTCCATGGGAGCTCCTACAGCATGTGAAGAAGCAGGCATACCTGATGTATCCTACAACGGATCTACAAAGAGCGCTGCTCCTAACACTTACATCATTTCTTCAAGGATCAACTGGGCACCGTTCTATGAATATGCTATCACCGCAGTTCAGAACGGAGAGTCATTCGACACCAACTGGACAGGAACGATCGACACAGATTCCGTTCAGCTGACAGAGCTCAATGAGGATGTTGCCGCAGAGGGTACTGCTGACAAGCTCGAGGAAGTAAAAGCAGGACTCAAGGACGGATCGATCCATGTATTTGACACCAGCACATTTACTGTTAAAGGAGAGAAGCTTGACTCATACAAGGCTGACGTAGAGGCTGATGAAAAGTATGAGCACGAGACAGAGGTAATTTCCGACGGATACTTCCACGAATCCGAGTACAGATCAGCACCTTACTTCGATCTCCAGATCGACGGAATCAACCTGCTCGATACAGCGTTCTAATTCGGAAAATCATTGTTGATAAATTAGCATTTGTACTGACCGGTCTCGCGGGAGTGGGACCGGTCAGAGTTTAAAACAAGTTTTATTTGGGAAAGGGGCGATTATTTTGCAGGACAGCAGAACACCCGCAGTTTCGATGCGAAACATAACCAAAGTATTTGGCAGCATAGTTGCCAATCACAATGTCAATCTCGACATTTATCGCGGAGAGATACTTTCGCTTCTCGGCGAGAACGGTTCAGGCAAAACTACGCTCATGAATATGCTCTCCGGGATCTATTTCCCTGATGACGGCGAGATAATGATGGATGGAGAACCGGTCATGATCTCATCACCTAAGGATGCGTTTGATCACGGCATAGGTATGATACATCAGCATTTCAAGCTGGTAAATGTTTTCAGCGCGGCTCAGAACATCATTCTCGGCATCAATGAGGCAGAAGGGAAAAAAGTAAAAGGCTTCAGCAAACTGGATATGGAGGCGGCGTCAAAGCGTATTCGTGAAATTTGCGATCTTTACGGCTTCGATGTTGATCCGGATCAGAAAGTATATGACATGTCCGTATCACAGAAGCAGACTGTCGAAATCGTTAAGGTACTCTTCAGGGGCGCGGACATCCTCATCCTTGATGAGCCAACAGCTGTACTCACACCTCAGGAAACAGAAAAACTCTTTGCCGTTCTTCGCAACATGAAGGCTGACGGCAAGACGGTCATCATTATTACGCATAAGCTTCACGAGGTGGAAGCGATCTCTGACAAGGTTGCGATCCTCCGTAAGGGTGAGTATATCGGGACATTGATAACAAAGGAGACCAACGCTCAGGAAATGACCAATATGATGGTAGGGCGTGAGGTCAAACTCAACATAAACAGGCCGGAACCAAAGAACGTCAGACCGAGACTGGAGATCAAAGGACTTACTGTTAAGACTGACGACGGAATAACAAAGCTCGATGATGTTTCGTTCACTGCCAATACCGGAGAAGTGCTTGGAATTGCCGGCATATCCGGATGCGGTCAGAAGGAGCTTCTTGAGGCTATAGCCGGACTTCAGCCTATAGAAAAAGGCGAGATCGATTATGTTGAGGATGACGGAAAGAGAGTTAATCTCGTAGGTATGGATCCTATCAAAATCGATATGCTCGGCGTATCGCTTGCGTTCGTACCTGAGGACAGGCTTGGTATGGGTCTTGTGGCCAACATGGATCTTGCGGACAATATGATGCTCAGGTCGTTCAGGAGAAAAGGCAGTATAGCAGGATTTACCGACAGAGAAACTCCTCGTAAGCTCGCGGAAAAAGTCGTTGACGAACTCGAAGTTGTCACGCCGAGCATAGGCACACCGGTCAGAAGACTTTCAGGCGGAAACGTACAGAAGGTACTTGTCGGCCGTGAGATCGCTATGAACCCTACAGTACTCATGTCTGCATATGCGGTAAGAGGACTCGATATCAACGCGTCCTACATGATATACGATCTTATCAATCAGCAGAAAGAACGCGGCGTAGCCGTTGTATTCGTCGGAGAAGACCTCGATGTATTGCTTGAGCTTTCGGACCGCATACTAGTTCTCTGCGGCGGCAAGGTCAGCGGTATAGTCGATGGCAGAAAAACTGACAAAAACGAGCTCGGATTGCTCATGACAAAGCTAGGAGGTGGTGAAGTTGGATAAAAGTGTAAAGGAACCATTGATCCATATCACCAAGCGCAAAATGATCTCGAAGAAGCAGGAATGGGCTATTCGTCTCGGGAGCATTCTTCTCGCACTCATAGTATGTGCGATCATAACGACAATCACGACACATCTGAATCCTTTCAGCGTGTACGCTTCGATGTGGGAAGGTTCGTTCGGCAGCGAGCGTAAGATATGGTCACTGCTTAAGGAACTCTCCATACTTCTGATGATCTCTGTAGCGCTGACGCCTGCGTTTAAGATGAGGTTCTGGAACCTCGGCGGCGGCGGACAGACTATGGCCGGAGTACTCGCCACAACAACATGCATGATAACGCTCGGAGGAAAGGTGCCAAGCGGAGTACTGATCATTATCTCACTGATCGCTGCGCTTGCAGCAGGAGCTTTCTGGGCATTCATTCCTGCATTCTGCAGAGCTAAATGGAATACAAATGAGACGCTGTTCACACTGATGATGAACTACGTTGCGACCCAGATAGTTGCATATTTCATTATCATCTGGGAGTCTCCTAAGGGTTCGGGTAAGATTGGCGTAATCAATTCGAGCAGCCAGGCAGGATGGCTTCCTGTAATCGGCGGCAAACAGTATCTGCTCGTTGTACTGATCGCAGTGATCGTCACGGTAGCGATGTTCATATATCTGAAGTATACAAAGCAGGGATATGAGCTGTCTGTCGTCGGCGAAAGCGAGAATACCGCGAGATATGTCGGCATCAATGTCGGAAAAGTAATTATTCGTACACTCATTATCTGCGGTGTTATCTGCGGATTGACAGGCTGGCTCCTTGTAGCCGGAACAGACCATACTATGACGACTACGATCGAGGCCGGCAGAGGCTTCCTCGGAGTAATGGTAGCATGGCTCGCGCACTTCAACCCTCTTGGGATGATTCTTTCCGGTCTGCTGCTGGTATTCATGTCCCGCGGCGCAGGCGAGATATCGACTGCTTTCGGACTTAACAAGTCATTCGGCGACATCCTGACAGGCGTTATCCTGTTCTTCGTAATAGGAAGTGAATTCTTCATCAATTATCAGATACACTTCCGTAAGTCACACAGAAAGGAGGCTGCTGATGTTTAGTCTTGTAACATTTATACCGAGAGCAATAGTGCAGAGCGTTCCGCTTCTGCTTGGCTGCGTAGGTGAAACACTTAACGAAAAATCCGGCAGCCTTAACCTCGGAATTCCGGGAGTCATGTATGTAGGAGCTATTTCAGGTGTAATAGGTTCCTTCATTTATGAGAATTCAGCTTCTACATTCAATCCGGTAATAGGCGTAATAATACCTATACTTGCCTGTATGCTGGGATCCTTCCTGATGGGTTTGCTGTTCTGTTTCCTTACAGTAACTCTGAGAGCGAATCAGAATGTAACCGGTCTCGCAATGACAACATTCGGTGTCGGATTCGGTAACTTCTTCGGCGGTTCCATCATCAAGCTGACAGGAGCTGAGGTACCTTCAATAGCTCTCTCCGCGACAAGTAAGGCGTTCAAGGCGTCGCTTCCTTTCGCGGGCAAGCTGGGAGTTGTCGGTAAACTCTTATTCTCATACAGCTTTATGACATATGTAGCTATAGCGATAGCGTTCTATACAGCTTATATGCTTAATAAAACCAGAGTCGGTCTTGAACTCAGGGCTGTAGGTGAGAATCCGGCTACTGCAGATGCTGCCGGAATCAATATCACAAAATATAAATATTCTGCGATCTGCATCGGATGTATGATAGCCGGACTCGGCGGTCTCTACTATGTTCTGGACTACGCGAGCGGAGTATGGTCAAACGATGCATTCGGTGACCGCGGATGGCTTGCTATCGCACTGGTAATATTCTCGATCTGGCGTCCTAACTGGGCTATCTGGGAATCGATGCTCTTTGGCGGACTGTACATTCTTTATCTGTACATCCCGACAGGAACGAACTTCGCCATGAAGGAGATCTACAAGATGCTCCCGTATCTGGTAACTATAATAGTGCTGATCGGTATAAGCCTCAGAAACAAACATGAGAATCAGCCGCCTGAAGGCCTGGGTCTGCCGTACTTCCGAGAAGACCGGTAGCGCTGATTTTGGAAATATCGGGATTAATACAGAAAAGGCGCAGCTGCGCCTTTTCTTTTGAAAGAGAATGCAAAAGCGTTTTATCGATAATGCGGTAGTATTTGAAAAAGAACTCTTTTGCGCTGAAGTTCATCATTGCGTTCAACCAGGAGCAAAGCTCCAACAAGCTCGCTTGATTGGAGCGAGCGAGCTCCTGAGAGCATCAGTGGGGGATTGTTACCCACCACTGATGGTCGAAAATGGAACCCGCCGCCTAAGAGGCGGGGGACATCCGGTGTCTGTTATTCCGGGATTGAGGAGCACAAAAAATGGGAATGTTCGATAAAGAATTAATGGAAGAAGCTGTCAGGCTTGCGTCCGGTCACAGAGAATTTCTGCATAAGATGCCGGAGATGGCTTTTGAGGAATATCGTACCTCTGAATATATCAGAGCCGTCTGCGGTGATTATCCTCTAAGGATGATCGATACCGGTATGGATACAGCTGTCGTCTGTTATCTTGATGCAGGCAGAGAAGAGACAGTTGCCCTGAGAGCGGATATAGATGCTGTTCCTACAGCAAACGGTCCTCTGCATCTTTGCGGACATGATGCGCATACGGCTTCGCTGCTCGGGTCGATCCACTATCTTGCTTCAATAAAGCCTGAATATCTCCCGTGTAATGCTTTGTTCATATTTCAGCCGGGAGAGGAAGGGACCCGTGGTGCAAGGGCATTGCTTGATCACGGACTCGTTGAGAAGCTTCCTCAGCACCCTTCGTGTATTTTCGGCATACATAACAGACCGGAGGCGGACTGCGGAGATGTTATTGTCCACAAGGGACCTCTGATGTCCGAAAAAAGTGTATTCAGAATCACGATCAACGGAAAGGCGGGGCACGGTTCACTGCCTCATAAATGCGTTGATCCGGTCGTTGCGGCCGCATCAATAATCTGCGGTATACAGACTGTGATAAGTAGGAATGTCGATCCTTTTGAACCTGCTATCTGTACTGTAAACAGCATAAAGGCGGGAGATTCCGAGAGTTCGGCACCTGAAAATGCGTATATTACAGGCTATATAAGGTCATTCGATCATGCTTCACATGAACGGATGTCAGAGAGACTGACTGAACTTGCATTAAGAATTTCAGAGGCATATGAGTGCCGGTGCAAAGTTGCTGTAACGCATATGGTGCCGGCGGTCTGCAACTCAGAGGAAATGTACGAAAGGGCTGTCAAAGCGGCGAAGGCCGTGGTTTCAGAGGATCATATAATAGACAGTCATCCTGTGCTGGCGTCAGAAGACTTTGCCGTATATGGAGAAGTGATTCCTTCTTTCTTTTACTGGGCGGGAAGCGGCACAGCAGGAAAAAGCTGTGCGCCATGGCATGATCCGGCATTCAATATAGATCCGCATTATATGGAAACTGCGGTACCTCTGTTATGCGCATCTGTACTTACGCACTGAAAGGAGTGTATTATGGCTTATTCTTTCACTGTCAACGGAATAAAGAGATCGACAGATGAAGAGAAACCTCTCCTGAGGTATCTTAGAGATGATCTCAGACTCTATTCAGTCAAGGACGGCTGTTCCGAGGGAGCATGCGGCACATGTACGATCATCGTCGACGGACGTGCGATGAGATCCTGCGTGCTTTCGACCGCAAAGGCCGAAGGAAAGGAAATAATCACCGTCGAAGGACTTACTCTAAGGGAAAAGGAAACCTATACTTTTGCGTTCGGATCCTGCGGATCCGTTCAGTGCGGCTTCTGTATCCCGGGTATGGTCATGTCTGCAAAAGCTCTGCTGGATAAAAACCCTGATCCGACGGATGAAGAGATAAAGAAGGCGATCAGAGGCAATATATGCAGATGCACGGGATATAAGAAGATAATCCTGGGCATCAAAAGAGCTGCGGCTATACTGAGAGGCGACGAGGAAATCAAATTCGTAAGCCAGTTTTACGATGAGGATACAAAGGGTGAATATGAATTTATTTCCGAATTCGGTACACCCTATGATCCTGAGCTGGTTTCCGGTATAGCGCACTACCACGGCAACAAGCATGCGGCCAGATACGGGATAGGTCAGAACGTTTTCCGCGTAGATGTAAGACGAAAAGTTCTCGGATACGGTAAATATCCTGATGATATCGGTCCGGAGTATTTTGTGCCGGAAGACAGGCCCGAACTTATATGCGGGCTGGCAGGCTGGAGCAGCGAAGAGGTAGGAGAAGCTGTAAGGGAAGGCAGGATAAAGGCAGGGGAAAATATATTCTATAAGGGCGAACACGGATGCAATGCATGCACAATTGTTGAAGCTGACATGCCGCCGATGGCTTATGCCTCTGCTGTCCGCTCGGATTATCCGAGGGCTGTGGTAAAGAAGATACATAAGGAAAAGGCAGAATCACTGCCGGGTGTCCTCGGTGTGCTTACTGCGGCCGATGTCCCGCATAATAAGGTCGGTCATATTCAGCTTGACTGGGATGTGATGATCGCTGAGGGCGATACAACAAGAATGGTCGGAGATGCGATCTGCCTGGTGGTTGCCGAATCCCGATATATACTGGAGCAGGCAAAGAAGGCAATAGAGATCGAATATGAACCTCTGCCGCCTGTTCATAATATAGAGGAGGCAAGGGCTGCCGATGCTCCGCTTGTACATAAAGAAGGAAATCTCTGTCAGCAGAGACATGTCGTCAGGGGAGACGCTGCGAAAGCGCTTGCGGAATCTGCACATGTCGTAACGGCGGAATTTCACACACCGTTTACCGAACATGCTTTTCTCGAACCTGAATGTGCCGTGTCATATCCGTATAAAGGCGGAGTAAAAGTACTGTCCACTGATCAGGGCGCATATGATACAAGGCGTGAAGTATCGATAATGCTCGGATGGGAGGATACTCCGGAGAGAGTCGTTGTTGAAAACCAGCTGATAGGAGGCGGATTCGGCGGCAAAGAGGATGTGACGACACAGCATATTTCCGCGCTGGCTGCAGTGAAATTCGGGAGGCCGGTAAAGGTTAAATTCAGCCGCAGCGAATCATTGAGGGTCCATCCTAAGAGACATGCTATGGACGGCACATTTACTCTTGGATGTGATGAAAACGGCATATTGACTGCTCTCGACTGCGAGATCAATTTTGATACCGGAGCTTATGCGAGCCTGTGCGGCCCGGTGCTTGAGAGAGCGTGTACTCACAGCGTAGGACCGTACCATTATCACAATACGGATATAAGAGGTTACGGATATTACACCAATAATCCTCCGGCGGGTGCGTTCAGGGGATTCGGTGTGTGTCAGAGCCAGTTTGCTCTCGAATCTCTGATAAACGTTCTGGCAGAAAAGGTCGGGATCAGTCCGTGGGAGATAAGATACCGCAATGCCGTGGAACCGGGGCTTGAGCTTCCTAACGGTCAGCTTGCCGACGTTTCTACAGCGCTCAAAGAAACTCTGCTCGCAGTTAAACCTTATTTCGACGAAGCGCCGAAAGACAGCGTTGGTATAGCCTGCGCAATGAAAAATGCCGGAGTCGGAGTCGGACTCCCGGATAAGGGCAGGGCAAAACTGAAAGTTGAGGGAGGCGTAGTATATATTTATACTGCAGCATCCGATATAGGGCAGGGATGTCAGACGGTATTCTGTCAGGATGTTGCTCAGGCTACGGATCTTCCTGTATCCAGGATCAGAAACGGAATAGCAAATACGGAGAACTCTCCGGATTCAGGCACAACCTCAGGCTCGAGGCAGACGCTGATTACCGGTGAAGCTGTCAGAGGAGCAGCTCAGAAGCTGCGTAAGGTCATGGATGAAGAGGGCGTCACTGCCGATACTCTTGAGAGGATGAACGGCAGGGAATTCGAGTATGAATACTTCGAGCCGACAGACAAACTGGGTTCGGACAAACCTCACCCGAAGAGCCACCTTGCATACGGATTTGCTACAAATGTTGCGGTGCTTGATGAAGATGGCCGGGTTACTGATATATATGCTGCATTCGATGCAGGCAGGGTCGTCAATCCGCTCTCGATGTCGGGACAGATAGAAGGCGGCGTTCTGATGGGAATGGGCTATGCCGTGACGGAGGACTGGCCTCTTGAGGATTGTGTGCCGAAGGCAAAGTACGGTACTCTCGGACTGCTCAGAGCGACCGATATCCCGGATGTACATGCTATACATGTCGAAAAGGAAAAGCAGCTTGATGCCGCATACGGAGCCAAGGGCATAGGTGAGATAACGACTATACCGGCTGCCCCTGCGATAGCAGGCGCTTACTACGCAAGAGACGGAGTTCTCAGGACAAAACTTCCTCTTCAGGATACCTACTATAAAAAAGCAAAGAAACAGTGACGGTATTTCTTAAAAACAAACACAAAATCCGTTGGCATATGTGATATGCTTTTGAAGATAAATGACAATTAAGTAGTTTGTAAAAAGCATTTTAAACTGACTCAAAGGGAGGGAATATATGAATGATCTGCGTCATCTGATCAATATCACTGACCTTTCAGTGGATGAGATCGACCATATGATAAGCGTAGCTGATGATATAATCGATCATCGTGAGACCTATCAGGATATATGCGCTCACAAGAAACTGGCGACATTATTCTTTGAGCCGAGCACAAGGACAAGACTCAGTTTTACCGCTGCCATGATGGAGCTCGGCGGCAATGTACTGGGCTTTGACCAGGCATCGTCCAGCTCTACTTCAAAGGGAGAGAGCGTATCTGATACCATAATAATGGCCAGCTGTTATGCGGATATAATAGCTATGAGACATCCTAAAGAGGGTGCGCCTTTCGTAGCGGCAGGCCGTGCGATGGTCCCTGTGATCAATGCCGGAGACGGAGGCCATTTCCATCCGACACAGACTCTTACAGACCTGATGACTATACACCGCAAAAAAGGCAGGATGAACGATCTGACGATAGGGCTTTGCGGAGACCTCAAATTCGGCCGCACCGTCCATTCCCTCATTGAGGCTATGATGAGATATGACAATATCAGATTCATAATGATTTCCCCTGAAGAACTCGATCTTCCGGGTTATATGAAGGAAAAGCTTGATGCCGCAGGCGTTGACTGGAAAGAGACCGGAAGCCTTGAGGATGCCATCCCTCAGCTCGATGTGCTGTACATGACAAGAGTTCAGAGAGAAAGATTCTTCAACGAAGAAGACTATATAAGACTGAAGGACAGTTTCATACTGCGCCGCAGGATGCTCGACACAGCAAAGGATGATATGATAGTCATGCATCCGCTGCCGCGTGTCAATGAGATCTCGACTGATGTGGATGATGATCCGAGAGCAGCATATTTCTATCAGGCTCTCATGGGCAAATACATTCGCATGGCACTCATACTGTTCCTGCTTGGGATCAAATAGACGAAAGGGGTAGATATGAATATTGACGGAGTAACGACAGGTTTAGTACTTGATCACATACAGGCAGGCAAGGGCTGGGAAATATATAATCTGCTCGGTCTGGAAAAATTAGACTGCACTGTAGCTATCATACAGCGTGCGAGCAGCACTAAATACGGCAAAAAGGACATAATCAAGATTGACGGATCTGTCGATATAGATCTCGATGTGCTCGGATATTTTGATACAAAGATCACTGTAAACATGATCAAAGACAATAAGCTTGAAAAGAAAGTAAAGCTCAAACTCCCTGAAAAGCTGACGGGAGTAATAGAATGCCGCAATCCGAGGTGCATCACATCTGTAGAGCAGGATATCGTCCACCAGTTCTGGCTTGCAGACCGCGAAAATAAAAAATACCGCTGCATATACTGCGATTCGGTATATAAGGAAAAGAAATAAGATATACGTAAGATTTATTACAATTCAATAAAACAGCCCCGGCCTGTCGTGTTGAGAAAGGCCGGGGCTTGATTTATGCTGTATCGGAAGACTCCGTTTTATCACGCTTTTGAGAGGTATTCGCGGCATTTCTTATTTGCTTCGTCCGCGATGTGCTGCTCATCGATGGTGCACAGCTCGCCGCATCTGACTGTAACTCTGCCGTTTACCATGACGAGCTCTGCAGGTATCTTGCAGCCTACCGTACCGAATATGCCGGATGGATCGAGTTCTGTTCCGACAAGCTCGAGCCTGCTGCTGTCTATCATGAAGAGATCTGCGCATTTGCCCTCGGCTATCACGCCGATGTCATCACGGCCGAGTATTGAAGCGCTGCCTCTTGTCGCGATCTTAAGAATATCGTATGCCGAGGTGGCGTCATTTGAATATTTAAGACGCTGCAGCAGGAATGCGACGCGCATTTCCTCCATCATCGAGGAACCGTCGTTTGATGCTGAGCCGTCGACAGCAAGGCCTACAGGTACTCCCAGCTTTACCATCTCGGATATGCGCGCTATTCCGGATGAAAGTTTCATATTGGAAATAGGGCAGTGTGCGACTCCGGTGTCGGTATCCGCAAGCAGTTTCAGCTCTTCATCATTGAAATGGATACCATGCGCATACCAGACATCAGACCCTATCCAGCCGACTCTTTCCATATAGGCAAGAGGTCTTATTCCCTCACGCTCAAGCATAAAATTCTCTTCGTCTATGGTCTCGCAGAGATGAGTGTGAAGTCTTACTTTATACTGCCGTGCCAGTACGGCGCTCTCTCTCAGCAGGTCTTCCGTGACTGAGAAAGGCGAACATGGCGCGAGAGCGACCCTGTGCATTGCTCCGTATGAATCATCGTGGAAGCGTTCAACAGCTGCCTGCGAATCCTTAAGGATCTCGTCTGTAGTCTGTACAACGCTGTCAGGAGGCAGGCCGCCGTCCTTTACACTCAGGTCCATAGAGCCTCTCGAAGCATACATACGGATACCGAGCTCATCTGCTGCAGCAAACTGGGCTTCAAGCAGATCACCGGATCCGTGAGGGAAGACATAGTGATGGTCGAAACATGTAGTGCAGCCGTATTTCATAAGCTCGCCCATGCCCGTAAGTGATGAAAGCCTGATCACATCGGTGTCAAGATTCTTCCATATCTCATACAGGTATTTGAGCCACGGGAAAAGCTCCATATTCTGGACATCGGGTATGTTCCTTGAGAACATCTGATAGAGATGATGATGCGTGTTGATCAGTCCCGGATAGCAGTACATCCCGCTGCCGTCAATGATCTCATCGCAGCCGGACGGATCAATATCACCCTGAACGATTTTACTGATCAGTCCGTCCTCTGTCAGTATCGAAGCATTCTTTAACATGCGGTCTTCATCATCGCATGTGATGACGCAGGCTATATTTTTGATGAGTATTCTGCTCATTGTCAACCTCCCAGCTGTTTTATATTTCAGTCCTCAGCCTGATTTTGTAATAAAACCCGCCATATCAATGGCGGGCATTTCAGATAAATTGATAAAGCTGTCAGAACTTACCCAGCCCCTTGAGAACTTTTTCAGGTGTCATAGGCCAGTCGCGTATCCATACTCCGCAGGCGTCATGTATGGCATTACCTATAGCAGGTGCAGCGCCGTTGCATGCGATCTCGGATATCGATTTGGCTCCGAAAGGTCCGAAGTCATCAACTACATCTACAAGTATCGATTTGAAGTCATCAGGCTGCTCACTTATCATAGGAACACCGTAGTCTGTCATATTCGCGTTGACACAGACTCCCTTTTCGTCGAGTATCATGTCCTCGTACAGTGTGTGCCCTATAGATTTGAGAGCTGCTCCGTACATCTGACAGAGAGCTATCTCCGGATTGATAGGCGTTCCCGCATCCTGAAGAGCGTAGAATTTCTGCACCTTGATCTCTCCGGTCTTTATATTGACCGCTACCTGAGCGAAATGAGCACCGTATGGTACAGATGAAGCCGCTGTTGTGAATACGCCGTGGCCGACCATTTCTCCGCGCCCCGTTCCGCTGCACGCGGTGTGCGAGAGTTCGTAGTAGCTCAGAGTCTTATCGGTCCTGAGCGAGTGGACTTCTCCCGGCCAGCGAAGCTCAAGATCGTCTTTGTCTTCCTCCATCTGAAGGGCAGCCTCGGTCAGCATAGCTTCTTTGAGCTTTTTGGTCGCTTCGAGCGAAGCGTTGCCGGAGAAGAAGGTACCGGATGACGCGTATGAACCGGTATCGAATACAGAACCGTCTGTATCGCCGGACAGAATGGTTATCCTGTCCATGTCGATGCATATCAGTTCGGATACGATCTTGGCGGAAATAGTGTCGAGACCTGTTCCTATGTCAGCGCCGCCGCTGTGGAGTATTACATTGCCGTCAGTTGTCAGTTTCGCGAGAGCTTCCGCGTGATCGAGTCCCGGCAGTCCCGAACCCTGCATGATCATAGCGAATCCCTTGCCGACCTTCCAGTCAGGCCCCGGAGTCTCTTCCTTTTCACCCCACTTTATCATGTCGCAGCCTTTCTTTATGCATTCGGCAAGACCGCAGGAACCTACAGGGACGACGTTTCCTTCACGTCCCTCGCCGAGACCCTTGAGGATCTCAAGCATATATCCTTCTTCTACATGATTTTTGAGAACAAAGTCCTTATAATCCACGCCGAGTTTCTCAGCCAGCTCGCACATGCACATCATCAGACCGTATGTGCCTTTTGGTGTGCCGTAACCCTGATAAGCTCCGGCAGGAGGACAGTTGGTGTAATATATCTCAAGATCGTATGCCATGTTGTCGCATTTGAAGAGCGGCAGGGTCTTGGAGCAGCTGTTCATAGGTACTGTAAGACAGTGGTTGCCGTAAGGACCGGTATTGGCGCGGACCTCCATGAATATGGCTGTGAGCTTTCCGTCTTTGGTGCCTCCCATCTTGACGCGGGCACGCATAGGGTGTCTTGTGGAATTGGCTATGAATTCCTCTTCGCGCGTATTGTGGAAGAGCACAGGACGTCCTGTCACGAATGCAGCGTATCCTGTCAGATCTTCGACAAGTATGTCCTGCTTGGAGCCGTAGCCTCCGCCGACTCTTGTCTTTATTACATGGATGCGGTTCTGAGGCAATCCCGTGACCCATGAGCATATCCGTCTGACATGGTAAGGCACCTGAGTCGATGCGTATACTACAAGTCTGCCTGCCTCCATCTTGGCGAAGCATATATGTGTCTCGAGCGGAGTATGCTGTATCTGTGTAGTCTGGAATGTATGCTCTACTATGGCATCAGCTTCAGCGAAGCCCTTCTCGATATCGCCTATACCTCCGCGGTTTGACGCGGCGATATTGCGCTGTACATCGGCGTGGAGAGGGAACTGATAAATGACCTTGCCCTCTCTCGGGTCTTTGGATGCGCGTGCATTGTATTCATCGAGATCGGCAGGGGCACCGGAGCGGTATTCGACCGGACCGGCATGTACAAGAGGAGCACCCTCGGCCATTGCTTCTTCGACCGTAAATACGGCATCGAGAACTTCATATTCTACTTTTATCAGGTCGCGGGCTTTTTCAGCTGCCTCAAGAGTCTCCGCGATAACCGCGGCAACTCTGTCTCCGACATGGCGTACCTTCAGGTTGAGGAGACGCCTGTCATGAGGGGACGGCTCAGGCTCGCCCTGGCCGGCCTGCATATAGTGAGTTTCCGGAGTGTTGTAAGGAGTCAGTATCTTTATTACTCCAGGGACCTTTTCGGCCTCCGATGTATCTATGCTGTTTATGTACGCGGACGCATGAGGCGAACGCTTTACTACCATGTAGCATGTGTCGCTGTCGACAAAATCCTCTACAAAGGCTCTGCCTCCGCTTACCAGCTGAGGACCGTCGATCTTTGCTCCCGGCTTGCCTATGACCTTGCAGCTGTCCATAAACGAAGGAGAGATAGTTGTTTTGTATTCGCCGTCCTTCATCTTTTCGCGGGCAAGCTGAACTGCCAGATAGTAATGTTCGTAACCGGCGTCACGAATGAATATTCCGGACAGGCAGTCTTTGATCTCTTCGCGGCTCGGATCAGGCACGTTTTCAAGGAGCCATGTCAGGAGCAGGGCGGTCGCCGGTGAATTATAAGCCGATTGTACTACTCCCGCGTCAATAAGCGCCTGCTGAACTATAGTAAGATTTTCGGTATTGCCGAGACCGTCCGGTGTAAGAACCTCGCATCCGTCGATCTCACCAGCCATCATAAGATTCGACATTACAGGCATGCCGTCTACAAGAACTGTATCGCTTCCGCAGAATCCCTCAGCATCATCGCTGTCACGGACCGCGAAATGTCCTTTGCTTACGAGGAAATCCCTGAGACGCATGCAGGGATCGACTTCATATGATCTGTCTGTTCCGTTTATACGGCAATTGATCTTCATCTCACGGATCCTCCTTCCTTGTTTATTTCAGAATTGATTTCGGCATACATCAGCGCGAAGCTTATACCGGTCAGATAACTTCGGTAGGCAGCGCTGCCGTATATCAGGTCGTCTTCGAGATGTATGTCTTTCTTTTGCTTTACGAATTCCACGATTTCATCTTCGCTCATCCCGCGGCTGCCAAGCTCATTCGCGAGATCATCCGCCATATATATGCCGGAATTTTTGACAGCTGCGCAGGCTGTGTATTTACCGTCTGCAAATGCCAGTGAAGCTGTGAGCCTTGCGTGGCTCTGAGCTGTGTTGGCGCTGCGGTATGATCTTACGATCACCCCTTCAGCAGGGAATGATACTGAAATGATCAGCATATCTTCGTATTTTCCCTTTTCGGTAACATAGTCTCTGACCGTGACCGCACAGCTGCCCTGAGGACCTGAGAGCCTGAGTGAAGCCGAAACTGCGATCAGCGTCGGTATCAGAAATGAATCATCACGGCATACCGCGATGTTGCCCCCGATCGTGGCCATGTTGCGCCTTGTGCGCGATGCCATGAAAAGAAGAGCTTCCTTTAAATAGCCCGGGATCAGATCGCTTTGCAGCAGTTCCTGGAAAGTACATGAAGCACCGGCGGAGACTGTGTTCCCATCCGTTTCGATAATGTGCATTTCAGGTATCCTGCGCAATGAGACAAATGAATCGGCTGATACGGATGAACCGAGTCTCATAACCTCGGTCCCGCCTGCCATGTAGACATTATCTTTGCTCTTCGATCCGACGGCTTCTTCCGGCGTACCGGCAATTATAAATTTATCAGCCATCTGGTCACCTCCATTATTATTTGTTTCAATGATATGTTTGCCTGCCGGCATAACAAAAGTTCAGAGCTTATTCTCTCTCATTAAAATAATATACTGAAAATTAAAAAATACAAGTATGTAAGAATCTTTTAATATATGTTAAAATATCAGATAAGTAAAGTAATTTTTCGAAGTATACAATATTGAGGAGATCAACTATCAAAGGAGGGTATGGCATGTCCAAAAAATATATCGGACAGGCAGTTACCAGACTGGATGCCTATGACAAGGCGACGGGACGCACCAAATATACCGACGACATGTGCGACAAGGGGGCGCTTGTTATAAGAGTGCTTCATTCTCAGGTAGCCAACGGTATAGTAAAAAAGATCGACACGAGCGAAGCCTGCAAAGTGCCGGGTGTAGTTCGTATTTTTACATGCTTCGATGTCGAAGAAAAGCATTATTTTCCGACAGCCGGGCATCCGTGGTCGACCGACCCGTCGCATCAGGATATTGCAGACCGTCTGGTTCTGACTGACAGACCGCTGTTCTACGGTGACGACATCGGTGCTGTTGTTGCCGAGGATGAAGTCGCAGCTGCACAGGCCTTGAGAATACTCGAAAAAAGTGTGGAATATGAAGAGTTGCCGTTTGTTCTGGATGCTCAGGAGGCCATGAAGGATGGCGCGCCTCTGCTGCACGAAAAATATCCGAATAATGTTCTGGCTCACACCGAGATACATATGGGAAATGTAGAAGAGGCAATAAAAGAACCCGGACTTACAAAGGTAGAAGGCTGGTATGAGACCCAGCCGGTACAGCACTGTCATATTGAGAATTTCGTGTGCTACGCTTACGGCGAGGGCGACAGGACGGTCATAGTAACGTCGACTCAGATACCTCATATCGTTCGCCGCGTAGTCGGACAGGCTACCGGTATGGACTGGGGAAAGTTCAGAGTCATCAAGCCTTATGTGGGAGGCGGATTTGGAAACAAACAGGATGTTCTCTATGAACCTCTTACAGCATGGATCAGCATTAAGCTCGGCGGCCGACTCGTAAAGCTCGATGTGCCGCGCGAGGAAACATTTATAAGCAACAGGATCAGACATGCTATCAGGTATCACATCGTTTCGTGGATGAGACCTGACGGCAGCTTTGCCGCGAGGACATTCAGGGCATGGTGCAATAACGGCGCTTACAGTTCGCACGGTCATGCCATAGCGGCAAAGGGACTGAATGCATTCCCGCAGCTGTATCCGTGCGATAACATTGACGGAGAGACGTGGACTGTATATACAAACCGTTCCGTTGCCGGAGCCATGAGAGGATACGGTATGCCTCAGGCAAGCTACGCGATGGAATGTCATGCAGAAGACTGCGCGAGGGCTATGGGCATGGATCCTCTCGAATTCAGACGCAAATATCTGATGCCTGTAGGTTTCTTCCACGCCTTCTCGAAGAACGAGCTCTACAGCGACACATTCAACCAGTGCTTCGACAAGGGCGCGGAGATAATCGACTATTATAATAAAGTAAAGAAATATAAAAATCAGACCGGCGATATAAGAAGGGGCATAGCTGTATCGACATTCTGGTACAACACGGCTGTATATCCTATAGCTCTTGAAACCTCTTCATGCCGCATAGTAATGAACCAGGACGGTTCCGTCCAGTTCCAGCTCGGCGAAACAGAGATAGGACAGGGTGCAGATACGGTGGCCGCACAGATGATAGCGGATACCATAGGCATGCCGCTTTCGATGGTCCATCCTGTGTCCTGTCAGGATACGGATGTCACGCCTTTCGGCACCGGAGTTTATGCATCGAGAGGAACATATACTCTCGGTTTCTCTGTCAGGCAGACAGCTCTGCTGCTAAAGGAAAAGATACTCGAAGCAGCTCATCAGTTTACGCGCATGCCTGTTTACAATCTCGATGTAGTGGATGGCGTCATAGTAAGGACAACTGACGGACGTGAGCTGATGACTCTCGGAGAACTGGCTCTCGAAAAACTATATACGACGGACGGATCGCAGCATCTGACGGCGGAATCCACATATCAGATCAAATCCAACGCTTATTCCTTCGGCTGCTGCTTCGCGGAGGTCGAGGTGGATATACCGATGTGCCGCGTAAGGCTTCTGAACATCGTGAATGTGCACGACTGCGGGCAGGTCATCAATCCTATGCTGGCAGAGGGGCAGGTACACGGAGGCATGAGCATGGGAATAGGCTATGCTCTTTCCGAAAAGCTGATGTGGGATGAAAAGACCGGAAGACCTCTGAACAACAATCTGCTCGACTACAAGATGTCCTCATTCATGGATCACCCAAGACTGATTGGAACGTTTGTCGAGAACTACGAACCGACAAGCGCCTACGGTACCAAGGGACTCGGAGAACCTCCGACGTGCCCGGTGGCACCGGCCATCAGAAATGCCATAGGCGAGGCGACCGGACTGTACATAAACGAGCTGCCTCTGTCGCCGCACACTCTTTTCCGCGAATTCACCGAAGCGGGACTGATAAACGATTCATTTGCGGAATAACGAACGGCACAGCAGAGACACGAAAGGAGACATATACAGATGTATGACATAAAAGCGCTGTATGAAGCGGAAAGCGTGCAGCATGCCATCAGCCTGCTGCAGGAACATCCGGATGCTCAGATACTGGCCGGAGGTTCTGATGTACTGGTTCAGATACGCGAGGGCCGCAGAGCCGGAGTGGAGCTGGTGAGCATCTACATGATCGATGAGATGAGAGGCGTCAGCATAGATGAGGAGGAGAATATAAGGATAGGTTCTCTGACAAGCTTTTCGCACATAACAAATGATCCAATTATTCAGAAATACATTAATGTACTGGGCGAAGCCGTGGATATGGTAGGCGGACCGCAGATACGTGCTATAGGCACTATCGGAGGCAACACCTGCAACGGCGTCACATCGGCTGATTCGGCGTCTACACTTATGGCCTGGGATGCGGTCATGGAGCTGACGGGTCCGGAGGGAGTGAGACGTGTGCCGATCAAAGATTTCTACATCAAGGCAAAGGTCGTCGATCTCAGACCTACCGAGCTGCAGACTGCTATACTCATTCCTAAGGAATCGTACGACAGATGTTATGGACATTACATCAAGTATTCCATGAGAAATGCCCTTGATATCGCTACGACCGGCTGCTCTGTCAACGTGAGACTGAGCGAAGACAAAAAGACCTTTGAGCGCGTGCGCATAGGATACGGAGTTGCGGCTCCTGTTCCTGTCCGCGCCGCAACTGCTGAGGAATTCATAAACGGCAAAGAGATAAACGAAGAGAATATAAAAAAGTTCTCGGAGACTGTTCTTGAGGATATCAATCCTCGTGACAGCTGGCGTGCCGGAAGAGCACTTCGGAGACATATTTCGGTAGTCATGGCAGAACGTGCGCTTAAAGAAGCAGTAAGCCTTGCGGGAGGTGAGATAGATGGCTAAGCAGTATAAAGTGGTCCACTGCAGGATAAACGGAAAAGAGGTCGAACAGGTCGTTGACGTGCGCGCATCTCTTACCGATATGCTGCGAAATGATTTCCGTCTGACCTCTGTAAAGAAGGGCTGCGAGGTCGGAGAATGCGGAGCGTGCACGGTAATAATCAATGATGAAGGATTCAATTCGTGCATCTATCTGGCTGTATGGGCTGAGGGAAAGGATATCTGGACTCTTGAAGGCCTCACATCACCTGAGGGAGAGCTTTCGGATATACAGCAGGCCTTCATAGACGAGGGTGCAATACAGTGCGGATTCTGCTCGCCGGGATTTATCATGACCAGCTGGGAAATACTGCGTTCGGGCAGGGAATATACGGATGATGAGCTGAGAAAGGCGCTCTCGGGGCACCTCTGCAGATGCACGGGATACGAAAATATATTCCGCGCGGTCAAAAAGACCATGCTCAGGAGGCTCGGCAAATTCGAAGAAGCGGAAAAAGTAAATTCACAGGGCATTACGGATTATCCTGAACCGATGCCTTTCAAATGATTTTCTAATTCCAGATATTAATAAAGACACAGACTCATGAATAAAATAATCATAAAAAATGCGAATATAGTCACTGAGTCGGAAGTATTCACAGGCGATGTTCTGATAAACGGGGAAGTCATTGAATGCATTGGCAGAAATATCGACTGCCCTGACGCAGAACAGATCGATGCATCGGGCAGACTGCTGCTGCCGGGAGCTGTCGATGTCCACACTCATATGGATCTGGATGTGGGAATAGCCCGCGCATGTGATGATTTTTACAGCGGAACAGTGGCAGCCGTGTGCGGAGGCACTACGACCATAGTGGATCATATGGCATTTGCTCATGAAGATGTCAGCCTGATGCATCAGGTGGAGGAATACCACAGGCTTGCAGACGGGAACGCCGTTACAGATTACGGTTTTCACGGTGTGCTGCAGCTCATGAACGATGACAAGCTCGCTGAGATGAGAGCTATAGCAGAGAGGGAAGGCATTACGAGTTGGAAGGCCTATATGACATACGGGGCCAATATGACGGATGACGAATGGCTTTTCAAAGTGCTGCGTAATGCGAATGAAGCGGGTCTGGTCATCCCCGTACACTGCGAGAATGATGCGGTGGTGGAGACTCTCAAAGCTGAGTTCGGAGCTGCAGGCAAACTTCAGCCGCGCTTCCATCCGCTCTCAAGACCTGCCGGAGCCGAAGCAGAGGCTGTGAGCAGGCTGCTGCATCTGGCCCGTCTTGCAGGCGATGCGCCGGCGTATATAGTCCATCTGTCGGCGGCAGAGAGCCTGAAGGAGGTCAGCAAGGCAAGGCATGCGGGTCAGAAGCATTTCGGAGTCGAGACCTGCACCCAGTATCTGGCTCTGACGGATGCAGCCTATGATGACGACAGCGAGGGACTCAAGGCGATAATGTCTCCGCCTCTTCGCAGGGACAGCGACTGCAGCGCTATATGGGCGGCTCTTGCAAAGGGAGGCATGATCGATACCATAGCAACGGATCACTGCCCGTTTACTTTCGGCGAACAGAAGCAGCTCGGACGAAGTGATTTCAGGAAATGTCCTAACGGTGCACCGGGAGTCGAGGAAAGACTCGGTGTAGTTTATTCGGAGGGAGTTGCCAAAGGCAGGATAAGCCTGCCTCAGATGGTAAAATACCTCTGCACGGAACCGGCGAGGATATTCGGCCTGTATCCGAAAAAAGGAGCTGTACTGCCCGGATCCGATGCGGATCTTGTAATAATGGATCCGGATGCAAAAAGGATAATGAGCATTAAGGACATGCACACAGCATGTGACTATACATGCTATGAAGGCATAGAGCTCACGGGCAGGATAGAAAAGGTATTCGTGCGCGGCAGACTTGCGGCGGAAAATAACGAATTTACCGGCAGCAGGGGATACGGACAGTATCTCAGGCGCGGCGTCAGCAGTCTGATATGAAATATATCGCAAAAACAATTTAATATATCGCAGAAGGGAGGAGAAGCATTGAAACACGAAACTTATAAGAGACTTGCGAGCGCTTCACTCGGCAAGGCAAAGGCAGATCTGGTATTCAGAAACTGCAAAATAGTAGATGTATTCACCGGTGAGATAGTCGAATCGGGCATTGGTGTCAAAGACGGCATTATAATCGGTGTTTCCAAATCCTATACCGGTAAAAAGGAAATCGACCTCGGTGGTGCTTACATTGCTCCGGGATTTATCGATGCGCATCTGCACGTTGAGTCCACAATGGTTGCACCGGCGGAGCTGATAGCCACTGCGTCAGCATACGGAACGACTACATTCATCGTTGACCCTCATGAGGCGGCAAATGTATCCGGAGCTGACGGGATCAATTATATTCTCGATCAGACTGAAGACTCACATGCGAATGTATTCGTGATGCTGCCTTCCTGTGTTCCTGCGACTGATTTGGATGACAACGGCTGCATGTTCGCTGCAAACGACATGTATCCTTTCGTCGGAAATCCGCGTATCCTCGGCCTCGGCGAGGTAATGGATAATGAAGCGGTCATTCATGGCGATCCGCGTATGTTCGCCAAATTCGCGCTCTTCGAACATCAGACCATTGACGGACACGCACCTTATCTGCCTAACAGAATGCTTTCAGCATACAAGCTTGCAGGTGTAGATACCGACCATGAAGCTTCATCGTTCGAATACGCTCTTGAAGAGGTAAGGAGAGGTATTCATGTCCATGTAAGAGAGGGTTCGGCAGCTCACAATGTAGAGGATATAGTCAGGGGAATAGTCGAGACCGGAATAGATACAGAACATTTCTCGTTCTGTACTGATGACAAGCATATTGAGGATATACTGAGAGACGGTCACATCGGCTGCAATGTCAGGAAATCCGTTGCTCTCGGTCTTGATCCGTTCAAGGCTATCAAGATGGCGACGATCAATACCGCAAAATGCTACGGCCTCAAGCGCCTCGGAGCTATAGCACCGGGATATCAGGCTGACTTCGTGGTATTCGACAACATGAAAGACTTTAATATTCTTGATGTGTATTTCAAGGGCAAACGCATAGACAAGAATGCTCCGGTCAAGGTAAAGAGATGTCCTGCTTCACTCAAGCATACTGTCAATATGGACAGGGTCAAGCCTTCGGATTTTGTGCTGCCGATAAGATCAGCTCATACGCATGTAATCGGTATGCAGCCTAAGCAGATCAATACGAGTGACTTAGTCGTTCAGTTTAAGAAGACTGACAATTTTGTTCCTCATGACGGCTATCTCAAGATAGCTGCTGTCGAAAGACATAAGAACAGCGGCAAGATCGGCGTAGCGGTAGCCCAGGGCTATGGCATCAAAGGCGGAGCCATAGCTTCTTCCGTTTCGCATGACTCACATAACATAATAGTTATCGGAGACAGCGACAGAGATATAGCTCTTGCGGTAAATGAGATCGATCGCGTACAGGGCGGATATACTATTGTTGAGAACGGCGAAGTATTTGCCACGCTTCCTCTGCCTATCATGGGACTGATGACAGATGTCAGCTTTGAAAAGGTAAATGAGATACTCAAGCTTATGAAAGACAAGGCTTACTCTATGGGTGTATCGACAGAATTCGATCCTTTCATCACGCTCTCATTCATGGCTCTTACGGTAATTCCGGAGCTTCGCATCACACCGAGAGGACTGCTGCAGAACAATGCAGGCAAGCTGAAATTCCTTTAATATGACTTAAAAGCGCCTGGACAGCATCAAGCGTATGCAGGCGCTTTTTGATATTTCCGTTTGTCTGAATAAAGCGCGGAGGCTGAACGGGACTGCATCCCGGCGGTCGGAAAATCAAAAAATCTTTTAGGTCAAATACCATTGAAAAGGGCAGTAAAAGTGCTATCATTTGATTAGAATCAAAAAAATATTTAGATTCAGGGATACAGAGTGTATATTAATTTTTGTCAAATGGCGTTCCCGTACGCCGGAAAGGAAGATGTAATGGCACTTGATTATGAAATCATCAAAAAAACTGCAGAATCTTATCAGAAAGATCTGACTGCATTCTTAAGAGCAATGATCTCGCATCCGTCCGAAAGCTGCGATGAAAAAGCAGTAGCAGAATGCATCAAGGCTGAAATGGACAAGCTCGGATTCGACAAGACAGAGTTTGACGGACTCGGTAATGTTATCGGCTGGATGGGCGACGGAGATAAGATCATCGCCATAGATTCCCACATCGACACCGTCGGCATAGGAAATATCGAAAACTGGGAAAAGGATCCTTATGAAGGATATGAGACAGACGAGATCATTTACGGCCGCGGCGGATCCGATCAGGAAGGCGGTATGGCCAGTGCTGTATACGGCGCAAAGATCATGAAGGATCTCGGACTTATTCCTGAGGGCTATAAGATCATGGTCGTAGGATCGGTACAGGAAGAGGACTGCGACGGAATGTGCTGGCAGTACATCGTAAACAAATACTTCAACGGACCTGAAGATGCAAGGAGCAAAATAGAGTTCGTCATCTCCACAGAGCCTACCGACGGCGGTATATACAGAGGACACCGCGGACGTATGGAGATAAGAGTCGATGTCAAGGGCGTGTCCTGCCACGGCAGCGCTCCTGAGAGAGGCGACAATGCTATATACAAAATGGCCGACATCATCGACGAGGTCAGACAGCTCAACAACAACGGCTGTGACGATTCTACACAGATCAACGGACTCGTAAAGATGCTCGACCCGAGATTCAATCCTGATCACTATGAGGATGCAAGATTCCTCGGCAAGGGTACATGCGCTGTATCCCAGATATTCTACACATCACCTTCGAGATGTGCTGTAGCTGATTCATGTGCAATCTCCATCGACCGCAGAATGACAGCTGGCGAGACCTGGGACAGCTGCCTCGATGAGATCCGTGCTCTGCCATCCGTTCAGAAATACGGAGATGATGTAAAGGTAAGCATGTATATGTATGACCGTCCGTCGTACACAGGCGAGGTATATGAGACTGAAGCTTATTTCCCTACATGGATCAACAAAGAGAATGCCGCTCACGTAAAGGCACTCGCGGAAGCGCATCACGGACTCTTCGGTGATGAGAGGATAGGCGCCCCTTCGGCAATGTCGACAAGAACAGGCAGACCTCTCACGGATAAATGGACATTCTCCACAAACGGAGTTTCGATACAGGGAAGATACGGAATTCCTTGCGTTGGATTCGGTCCGGGAGCAGAGTCTCAGGCTCATGCACCAAATGAGATCACATGGAAACAGGATCTCGTAACTTGCGCGGCTCTTTACGCTGCAGCAATCAATCTCTATCCGCAGCAGGAGAAGACCGACGATGTCAGCCAGTTTCGCGCGGGCAAGACCGATAACGATATCAAATAATTATTACGCTAACAGATAAGTATCAGATACGGAGGATCAAATGAAAGACCTGCAGAAATTCATCGATAAACTTGACACACTCGATATCAGTAATATGTACAACAACGATTTTTTCCTGACATGGGAAAAAACCGATGACGAGATAGCCGCAGTATTTACTGTTGCTGACGCACTCAGATGTCTGAGAGAGAAGAACGTTTCGACAAAGATATTCGACTCCGGACTCGGCATCTCGATTTTCCGCGACAACTCCACAAGGACACGTTTCTCATTTGCGAGCGCCTGCAATCTGCTCGGACTTGAGGTAGCTGATCTCGATGAAAAGAAATCACAGATCGCTCACGGTGAGACCGTTCGTGAAACAGCTACGATGATCTCCTTCATGGCAGATGTTATCGGTATCCGTGATGATATGTATATCGGCAAGGGAAATGCCTATATGCACGAGGTTGTTGATTCCGTTACACAGGCTAACGCTGACGGTGAGCTCGAGCAGAAACCTACTCTTGTCAATCTCCAGTGCGATATAGACCACCCGACACAGGCACTGGCCGATGCTCTTCACATCATCCATGAGTTCGGAGGCGTTGAGAATCTTAAGGGCAAGAAGATCGCTATGAGCTGGGCTTATTCCCCTTCATACGGAAAACCGCTGTCCGTACCACAGGGAATCATCGGGCTTCTTACACGTTTCGGAATGGATGTAGTTCTTGCTCATCCTGAAGGATATGAAGTCATGAGCGATGTCGTAGAGGTAGCAAAGAAAAACGCGGCAGAGTCCGGCGGCAAATTCACTGTAACACATGACATGAAGGAAGCATTCAAGGATGCTGATATCGTTTATCCTAAGAGCTGGGCTCCGTTCGGAGCTATGGAGATCCGTACAGATCTCTATGGAAAGGGCGATTTCGACGGTATCGACAAGCTTGAGAAGGAGCTGCTCGCACAGAATGCGACACATCAGGACTGGCTCGTTGATGATGAGATGATGGAGCTGACAAAGAACGGCCTCGATACTCTATACATGCATCCGCTGCCTGCAGATATCCAGGGAATATCCTGCGAACACGGCGAAGTAACTGCAAAGGTATTTGACCATGCAAGAGACTCGCTTTACAAAGAGGCATCAAACAAGCCGTATATAATTGCAGCTATGATCTTCCTTGCAAAACAGAAGGATCCGCAGGCTACACTCAAGGCTCTGCTCGAAAACGCAAAGCCTCGTCACTTTGAATAATTGCGGACAGAGGAGAAAGGCACAGAATATGAGCAAAAGAATAGTTGTTGCCCTGGGCGGAAACGCCCTGGGCGATAATCTGCCTGAACAGATGAAGGCAGTCAAGATCACGTCAAAAGCAATAGCTGACCTTATAGAAGCCGGTCACGAGCTTGTGATCGTGCATGGCAACGGGCCTCAGGTAGGAATGATACAGAAGGCGATGGCTGAGCTTAAGAGAGCTGAGCCGGAAAAGCATGTTTACTGTCCTCTTTCCGTCTGCACGGCAATGAGCCAGGGCTATATCGGATATGACCTGCAGAATGCGCTCAGAGAAGAGCTTCTCGACCGCGGTATCAAAAAGGGTGTGGATATGCTCCTGACACAGGTGGAAGTCGATCCGGATGATCCGGCATTCAAACATCCGACAAAGCCTATAGGTGCTTTTATGACAAAAGAAGAAGCGGACCATCTGGTTGAGACAAGAGGCTACGATGTGATCGAAGATTCCGGCAGAGGCTACAGACGAGTAGTTGCATCGCCAAAACCGGTTTCTATCGTTGAGATTGATACGATAAGAACACTCGTTGATGCAGGACAGGTAGTTATCGCCTGCGGCGGCGGAGGAATTCCGGTATACAGGACAGAGGGAAATCATCTCAAGGGAGCCGCGGCAGTCATAGATAAGGATCTGGCCGCTGAATGCCTGGCTGAGGCGCTCGATGCGGACCTGCTTATCATACTTACGGCCGTTGAGAACGTGATGATACATTTCAACAAGCCGGATCAGAAGGTTTTGAGAGAGATAAGCACCGAAGAGGCACGCAGATACATGGACGCCGGAGAATTCGCTCCTGGTTCAATGCTGCCTAAGGTCGAGGCATCTGTCAAATTCGCCGAATCGGGCGAGGGCCGCGAAGCTCTCATAACACTTCTCGAAAAAGCAAAAGACGGAATAGAAGGCAACACGGGAACTATCATAAGAAAGTGACCGCAATCAAAATCAAAAGTAATTATTCATAACGGCTCATGATGCCCGGGCGCGAGCCGTACTCCCGTAAAGGCAATTAGGAGCCGTTGTTAAATATTACTGAAAAATATTTATTAGGAGGTGGCAATATGCTTCTGATAGGAAACGGCAGACTTATAACAAGAGACAGTGAAAAGCCGTATTTCGAGCACGGCGCGGTCGTCTGCGACAATGAAGTGATCTGTGATGTAGGAGAAGAAAGTGCGCTTCGCGCCAAGTATCCTGATGCGGAATATCTTGATGCGCAGGGCGGCATCATAATGCCGGGACTGATCAATGCTCACACCCATATCTATTCGGGACTTGCGAGAGGTCTTGCCATAGACGGCAATGATCCGACAAATTTCCTCGAAGTGCTTGAAGGAATGTGGTGGAACATAGACCGCCATCTGACAATAGACGGAACAAAAGCAAGCGCGTATGCTACAGTTCTCGACTGCATACGCGACGGAGTCACGACTATATTCGACCATCACGCAAGTTTCTGCGAGATACCGGGATCTCTTTTTGCTATCAAGGACGTATGCGAAGAGCTTGGCATGCGCGCATGCCTCTGCTACGAGGTTTCCGACAGAGACGGTGAAGAGAAATCGCTGCAGAGCATTCGCGAAAACGGAGAATTCGCACGCTGGGCCGCAAAGCAGGACAGCGATATGATCGCAGCTATGTTCGGAGGACATGCTCTGTTTACAATCTCGGACAAGACTTTCGAAAGAATGGTCGAAGAGAATAACGGTCTGACAGGATTCCATATTCATGTTTCAGAGGGTATGAATGATGTGTATGATTCACTTCGCAATTACGGCTGCAGACCTGTCAACCGTCTCCTGAATCACGGTATACTCGGGGAAAAGACTATGCTCGGTCACTGCATACATGTCAATCCGGCTGAGATGGACATAATCAAAGAGACCGGCACCATGGTAGTCAACAATCCTGAATCAAATATGGGCAATGCCGTAGGCTGCTCACCTGTACTGCAGATGATGAAAAAAGGCATAACCGTCGGTATGGGTACTGATGCATATACACACGATATGCTCGAGAGCCTTAAGGTATTCCTGATAATCCAGCGTCACAACGCATGCCTTCCTAACGTCGCATTCATGGAGGATATGCAGATGCTCTTTGACAACAACCGTATTATAGCGGGCAAGTATTTCAAAAAACCTCTCGGCATACTCAAAGAAGGTGCTGCGGCTGATGTGATCGTTATGGACTACAAGCCGTTCACTCCTTTCTCGGATGCGAATATCGACGGACACATGCTCTTCGGCATGATGGGCAAGAACTGCCGCACAACTGTAATCAACGGCAAGGTGCTCTACAAAGACCGCGAATTCGTGGGCATCGACGAGGATGCGATCAATGCATGGACTATGGAACAGTCCAAAAAGCTGTGGGGTGAACTGAATCACAGAACATATTAGTGATAATGCAGATATTGAGCCGGATCACAGCGGGGTGAGCCGGCAGAAGGGAGGAAGTATGAGCGATATTATGATCCCTATGTCCTTCGGACACCTGATGAAATGGGTACTTGAGGAATATAAGAAGGAGGGAAGCGTTTTCGGCGAACAAAGAATGCCTGCATTCGATGCGGACAGAACACTTCCTATATTTAAAGAAAAACTGGAATCGCCGTTCGGCCCGGCTGCAGGACCAAATACACAGCTGGCGCAGAACATAATCGCATCCTATGTGACAGGTGCCAGATTCTTCGAACTCAAGACCGTACAGATCATGGACGGCAGAGAGCTGGCCGCCTGTGTTCCTAAGCCTTGTATCACTGCCCACGATGAATGCTATAACTGTGAGTGGTCTACAGAGCTCGAGGTTAATCAGGCATATGAGGAATATGTAAAGGCATGGATAATATGTAAGGTGCTTGCACGTGAACTCGGTCTGGGCGATCCTGACGGCTTTGTATTCAATATGTCGGTAGGATACGACCTCGAGGGCATCAAATCACCAAAGGTAGACAGCTATATCGAAGGCATGAAAGATGCTTCGGACAGACCTGTTTTCAAGGAATCCATAGCATGGCTCAAAGAGAACATCGGGCTGTTCAGCAAGATAGATGAGGCATTCGTTGACAGCATCAGTCCGCAGGTGTCGATGTCCATAACCGAATCCACACTGCACGGATGCCCGCCTGATGAGATAGAGCGTATTGCGACATATCTTATCACCGAAAAGGGTCTGAACACATACATAAAATGCAATCCTACGCTGCTCGGATACGAGACTGCGAGAGAGCGTCTCGATGCTATGGGATATGACTACATAGTATTTGACGACCATCATTTCCTCGAGGATCTGCAGTGGAAAGACGCTGTATCGATGTTCAACAGACTCATTGCACTCAGCAATGAGAAAGGTCTTGAATTCGGTGTCAAGCTGACAAACACCTTCCCTGTCGATGTAGCAGCGGGCGAGCTGCCAAGCGAAGAAATGTATATGTCCGGAAGATCCCTGTATGTTCTGACTATAGAGCTCGCAAGGAGGATAAGTGCCGAGTTTGAAGGTAAACTGCGCATATCATATTCCGGCGGAGCAGATGCGCATATCATTAAGGATCTGTTCTGCGCAGGCATATGGCCGATCACAATGGCGACTACTCTGCTCAAACCGGGCGGGTACGAACGTATGGCACAGATTGCGGATATACTGGCAGACTGTGAATACAAAGCATTCGGCGGAGTGGATGCGGCAAAGGTTGCCGATATGGCTGCTGAAGCACTTAAGGATCCGTATTACCGCAAGCCTGTCAAGCCTCTGCCTGACAGAAAGGTACACAGCAAGCTGCCTGTAGTATCCTGCTTCACATCACCTTGCAGTGACGGATGTCCTATCAATCAGGATATTCCTGAATATCTTGCTGCTATGGCTGCAGGAGACGCTGACAAAGCCCTTGAGATTATTCTCAGGAGAAATGCGCTGCCGTTCATCACGGGAACTATCTGTCCTCATACATGCGGCGACAAGTGCATGCGCAACCACTATGAAACTTCGGTACATATAAGAGATGTCAAGCTGCAGGCTGCAACTGCCGCATTTGACGGCATCAGGGCTAAGCTTGAAAAATACGACTGCGCAAAGGAAAAGAAGGTCGCTGTCATAGGAGCAGGTCCTGCGGGACTCGCAGCAGCATCATTCCTCTCAAGAGCAGGCGCTGAGGTCACTGTATTTGAAAAGACAGACAAAGCCGGCGGCGTTGTACGCCATGTCATCCCGGGATTCAGGATAGAAGATGCTGCAATCGATAAGGATGTCGAGCTCTGCAGTGCATACGGCGCTGAGTTCAGATTCAATACGGCTGTTGAGAATCCGGCAGATCTGCTTGCTCAGGGATATACAGATGTTATCGTTGCAGTAGGTGCATGGGAAAAGGGCCGTGCAAGCCTCGAATACGGAGATGAACTGGATGCTCTTGAATTCCTGCAGGCTGCAAAATCAGATCCTGCATCACTCAATATAGGAAGTGACATTGTTGTTATCGGCGGCGGCAATACGGCTATGGATGTTGCACGCGCTGCAAAGAGGATTCCTGGCGTTGAGAATGTGCGCCTCGTATACCGCAGGACGCGCAGATACATGCCGGCGGACGAGGAAGAGCTGGTAATGGCTATGGAGGACGGAGTAGAGTTCATGGAACTGCTCGCTCCTATAGGCGTAAAAGACGGCAGCCTGGAATGCTCGGTCATGAAGCTGGGCGAGCCAGATGCTTCGGGACGCCGCAGTCCGGTCGATACAGGTGAACGTACATCAGTACCTGCAGACACAGTCATAGCGGCTGTAGGCGAGAGAATTGATACGGCGCTTTACAATGCGTGCGGAGCTGCTGTTGATGACAGAGGCAAACCTGTTCTTGATGATAATCTGCAGACAACTGCAGCCCACATCTATGCTGCAGGCGACTGCAAAGCCGGCCCTGCTACAGTAGTCAAGGGTATTGCAGATGCTGCAAAAGTAAGCAGTGCGATAGCAGGCATCAGATTTGATGATGACAGCATAGAATCAGCAGACGAGGAAATCTACAAGGCACGCCACGCTTATCTGTGTGAAGAGGCTCAGTGCGAGGCCGGCAGATGTCTAGGATGCCAGAAGCTGTGCGCTACATGCGCAGAGGTATGTCCAAACAGAGCTAATGTCGCTATCAGGGTCGACGGACTCGATCAGCTGCAGATCGTACATGTCGACTTTATGTGCAACGAGTGCGGAAACTGTGCGGTATTCTGCCCGTATGACGGCAGACCGTACAAGGATAAATTCACTCTCTTCGGTTCGGCTGAAGACATGGCTGACAGCGAAAATGAAGGATTCCTGCCTCTTGCAGACGGCAATGTAAAGGTTCGCTACGACGGACAGGAATTCGAATGCGATCCTGCAAAGGGCGATGATAAGCTGCCTGCAGATGTGAATGCAATAATCTGCGCAGTTCTCAAAGACCACGCGTATCTGATAGGATAGGCGAATAAAGAAGAGTAATATAATGTATTAAACGGATCCCGCGGAGGAAATCTCGCCGCGGGATCCGCCGCTTTTTGAAAGCAGGCTTTAAAATTCAGTGAAGAGCCAGGATTCTTAAACGCGAAATACTCTGCTTATCATCATGGCTGCGTTCAGTGCACTGCTACTCCGCCGCTCTGTTCTCACGAGGAGTTTGCAGACTCAGCTTCGCTTCGGGCTGCACAACTCCTGGCGTTCGAACTGCCGCGTACTCGTGCATTGCATCTGTCACTCCGCCGAATGCTGATTTCGCAGATGTATTTCGCGCTCCTATGCATCATTGGGCTGTACTGAATTGTAAAAAGCAGCAGGCTTCGGGCTGCCGGCTTGCTGAGCTAAAAAATTGTATATAATCCGTATAAGGTATATAATTTTGCATATACGATCAATATTTGATGTATTGGGCCTTTTGATGAATTCGAAGCGGAAGGGAAAATATCTATGACCGGCAGTAATGATAAAAATCATGCGATGAGGAGTGTCTGGCTTGGTGATGCTATGATGCTGGCGGCTACGATGATATTCGGAGCAATGACGATATTTTCCAAGCAGATACTGGCGGAGCTGGATGTGTTCAATATGGTCGCACTGAGATTCCTGATAGCATTTGCCGTTTGTTTTATCGTATTCCGAAAGAGATACCGCAGTCTCGACCGTGAAACTGCCGTACATTCCGGAGTACTTGGAACATTTCTTTTTGTTTCCTACCTGTGCATGGTGATTGGATGCAAATACACGACTGCCTCGAATGCGGGATTTATGATGAGTCTTGTGGCTTTTTTTACTCCGCTTATCATTCTGGTGCAGGACAAAGTTATTCCGGGAGGCAAACAGATCATCAGCGTTATCATAACTCTTATAGGCGTCGGTCTTATGTGTCTTTCAGGCAGTTTTTCACTGAATAAGGGCGATCTGATCTGCATGCTAAGCGCATTCTTTTATTCATTCCAGATGCTGTATACAGAGCGCTATGCACATAAACACGATCCTATAGTACTCGGAACATTTCAGCTGATCTATGTTGCAGCATACGGTTTCATATTTTCGTTCCTGTTTGAAGATGCATTCAGACTGCCTGCAAGCACAGCAGGATGGGGACAGTTGCTGTATCTGGCGCTTGGCTGCGGCGCTCTCGGCTTTATACTGCAGACATCGGCGGAAAAACTGAGTCCGGCGAGTCATACGACTCTTATCTATGCTTCGGAGCCGGTTTTTGTTGCTTTGTTCTCATTCATGATGCTGTCAGAACCGATAACAATGAGGCAGATTGCCGGAATCATTATTGTGTTTTTCGGAGTGCTGCTGACTGTTTCAAGGGATACGGAAAAACCGGAAATACATGAGCAATAATAACAGATAAATGATGCGGATTATCCGCAATTTTATATAGTGTACTCTAACAAAAAATGATACAATTTGATTAATAAAAAACTATGGGACAGATCCGGAAGGATCAGCACACAGGATAATAATTAAAGGAATATTCCATGAAAGACAATTCTGTAAAATGCTCAGTTAAGAGGATAGTCAAATGTCTTACGGCGCTACTGATATGCACCTTAATTTTGGTTGCTGCAGCAGCGCCTTTTGCTTATGCTTCGGCGCAAACCAGTAATTCAGGCAAGACTGTTCGTGTCGGCTGGTACGAATCATCTTTCTGTACGCTTGACAAGTCAGGACGGCGCTCAGGCTATGCATATGAGTACCAGATCAAGCTTGCTGCTTACACAGGCTGGAACTATGTTTATGTCAACGGAAGCTGGTCAGAGCTGATGGAAATGCTCAAAAGGGGCGAGATCGACATGATGAGTGATGTCTCGTACACCGAAGAACGTGCGCAGCAGATGCTCTTCCCGACCTTGCCAATGGGTACAGAGGAATACTATATATTCACCTCGCCTGATAATACTGATATTTCGGCCGAAGATTATTCCACGCTCAACGGCAAGAGAATAGGTGTCAACAAGGGCAGCATACAGGCTGATTATTACCGTGCATGGGCAAAGCAGCAAAACGTTCATGCTAAGCTTATTGAGCTGACAACTGAAGAAGAAGAATCCCTTGAAATGCTGCAAAGAGGCGAACTGGATGCGTATATCACCCCTGATGCATTCGGTAATCCCGAATATCTGGTTCCCGTATGCAAAATAGGGTATTCGGATTTCTACTTTGCCGTAAATAAAGACCGCAGTGATCTTCTGTCCGAGCTGAACAATGCGATGAGCAGCATACAGGGTGAAAATCGATATTATAACCAGCAGATGTCCGAAAAATATCTTATCAGATCGGGAGTTAACGCATTCCTTACTGTCGGGGAAAAAAAGTGGCTCGATGAACACGGACCGATAAAGGTAGGATATCAGGACAACTATCTGGCATTCTGTGCCCGCGATAAAGATACCGGCGAACTGACAGGGGCGCTTAAGGATTACCTTGAATACGCATCCGGCTGCCTTCATAATGCCGAGATAGATTTCCAGACATTTGCTTATCCGACTACAGCCGCGGCTATGGAAGCCATGGAAAAAGGCGAGATCGACTGTGTTTTTCCGGCTAATATGAGCGGTTATGACGGTGAGACTCTGAACATCGTGATGACGCCCCCGATGGTCACTACCAACGTTGTAGCTGTTGTCAGATCATCGGACATAGAAATGTTCAGCAGGAAGCAGCACGTGGTCGTAGCTGTCAACGAGGGCAACCCAAACTACGAAGCTTTTCTGCTTGACAATTTTCCGGACTGGAGGATGGTATATTTTCCTGACACAAAGGAATGCATAAAAGCTGTCAGAGACGGACTGGCGGATTGTGTCCTGATCAGCAGCTACAGATACAATAATCTTTCGAGACAGTGTGAAAGATACAGGCTAAGGACCTTTGATACCGGCATAGGGATCGATTACAGTTTTGCGGTAAGCAGCGGCAACAGAGAACTTTACTCAGTAATGTCCAGGATCACAGGTCTGGTGCCGGAATCCACGATCAATTCGGTTCTTTCATATTATATTACAGAGGATGCTAAGGCTACCTTAAAGGATTTCCTGAGCGACAATCTGGATATCTTTCTGATAATACTGATACTGGTGTTTATGATTATCATGAGCCTGATGATCAAAAGCAGGAGAGCAGAGCGCAAGGCGAAAGAACTTATTTCCGCAACTGAAACAGACAGTCTGACGGGTCTGTACAGCCGGAACTACTTCCTCGAATATGCGAACCGCATGCATCACGAGAATCCTGACAAGGCGATGGATGCTATAGTCTTCAACATCGAACAGTTCCACTCCGTGAATGCTTTGAACGGAAGGGCTTTCGGAGATCAGGTGCTGTGCACGCTCGGCAAAGAGATACGCGAGATCGCTTCCGAGAATTCGGGAATTGCCGGCAGGTTTGAAGCGGACAGATTTGACATATTCTGCAGACATATATTCGATTATCAGGCAGTATACGACCGTCTGCAGTCTGTGCTGGATGAACTGGCGCCTAATGCAAGCATACGTCTTAGGATGGGAGTGATGCAGTCGCATCATGATCTGGATACGGTTCAGATGTTTGATATGGCACGCACTGCATGCAGCATGGCCCGCGGCCACTACAACAAACACCTTATCATATTTGATGATGAGGTCCGTGAGCGCGAGACATATGAGCAGCGTCTTTTGAATGATTTCAGGAGAGCTATCGATGGATATGAATTCGAAGTGTACTATCAGCCAAAGTACGATATACAGTCTGATGAACCGAAGCCGGTAAGTGCGGAAGCCCTGATACGATGGCATCATCCGGAATTCGGAATGATATCGCCTGACGATTTCATCCCTCTGTTTGAGCGCAACGGAAATATCAGCGAGGTGGATAAATTCGTATGGAATGAAGCTGCGCGTCAGATCGTGCGCTGGCACAATATGTACGGCGTAACGATACCTGTATCGGTAAATCTGTCACGTGTCGATGTATTTGATCCGGCACTTGAAGAGACACTCGAGGGCATTCTTGCGTTTAACGGACTTGAACACAAAGATATTAAGCTTGAAGTGACAGAAACGACTTATACCGAAAATTCAGAGCAGGTAATAAAAGTAGTAGAGAACCTGCGCAGCAAGGGATTCGAGGTAGAGATGGATGACTTCGGAACAGGCTATTCTTCGCTTAATATGTTGTCCGAGATGCCTGTGGATGTGCTCAAGATGGACAGAAATTTCATCAAAAATATCGAGCAGAATGAAAAGTCTGTGCAGCTGGTGGC
>CACYHR010000003.1 GCA_902774265.1 uncultured Eubacteriales bacterium | reverse complement strand
TTGGGGTGGAACACTTAAAATGTCCACCCCTGATTCTCTTCTACCACCGATATTGGCAAAGCTTCATTTTCGCTTGACCACCGACTTAGTCAAACACCCTTTATTGTTTTTTTACCGCATTAGCCCTTTTTTATCTATTCGTTTTCGTCTGTGTTTTCTTCTGTATTTTCGTCTGTGGCAGCTGTCCCCTGCTTATCCATCAGGTCCGGTTCATCAATCGCGTCAGAAGCATTATTGTCATCCTGTTCTGCCGATTCGTCCGTTCCGTCCGATGTATCAGGCTTTTCGCCGTTCTCATCATCCACAACCTTTGCAAATGAGACGATACGGTTGCCTTTTTCGACCTTCATGACTTTGACGCCCTGTGTAGTCCTTCCGGATGTACTGACTTCGCTGGCATGTATCCTGATGATGACTCCGTTGGAGTTTATTACCATGACCTCATCATCTTCGCCTACCAGCGTTGCTCCTACAAGCTTGCCGGTCTTGCCGAATTTGGTCTTGTCATATGTAGCAACACCCTTGCCTCCGCGTGACTGCAGCCTGTATTCCTCAAGAGGCGTCCTCTTGCCGTATCCGTTCTCTGTGATCACGAGCATCTTACGGCTCTGATCTATGTCGAGCTCCATCGAAACGACTTCATCGCCTTCCTCAAGCAGTATTGCTCTTACACCGCCGGCATTTCTTCCCATAGGTCTGACATCCTTCTCTGAGAATGCTATGGATTTACCCTCTTTGGTGACTACGAGAACATTTTCATCTCCGCCGGCCTGCGCTACCGCTATAAGCTTGTCGTCTTCCTTGAGATTTATTGCTATCAGGCCGGTCTTGCGGTTCGTGTCGAATTCGGACAGCGGTGTCTTCTTGATCGTACCCTGTTTTGTGACCATAACGAGGCATTCGTTATTGTCGAATTCCCTGATCGGGATGACTGCCGTGACTCTCTCTGTACTGTTGAGATTGAGGAAGTTGATGACCGGCATTCCCTTTGCCGTCCTCGATGCTTCAGGTATCTCGTAAGCCTTGATCTTGTATACACGACCCATGTCTGTGAAGAACATAAGGTAATCATGCGTGCTTGTTATTATCAGGTCTCTGACGAAATCATTCTCGCGCGTGGTGAGTCCGACTATTCCCTTGCCGCCTCTCTTCTGAGCCTTATAGGTGTCGGCCGGAACTCTCTTGACATATCCGAGATGTGTCAGAGTAATAGCTACATCCTCTTCATTTATCAGAGCCTCTTCATCGAGTTCTCCGTCGTATGCAACTATCCTGGTCCTGCGCGGATCTCCCCATTTGCCCTTTATCTCGAGCAGTTCATCCTTGATTACTCCCATCAGCAGGTGCTCATCTGCGAGCAGACTCTTATAGTAAGCGATCTTTTTCTGCAGTTCTTCATACTCTGCCTGGATTTTTTCTCTTTCCAAACCCTGCAGCTTGGCCAGTCTCATATCGAGTATGGCCTGAGCCTGTATCTCCGACAGACCGAACCTTACCATCAGTTTTTCTCTTGCGTCATTATATGCAGATCTGATGGTCTGTATGACCTCGTCTATATTATCGAGCGCGATAATAAGTCCTTCCAGTATGTGTGCTCTGGCCTCTGCCTTTGCGAGGTCGAACTTAGTCCTGCGTGTGACTACTATCTTCTGGTGTTTGAGATATTCCTCGAGTATCTGCTTGAGATTGAGTATTCTCGGCTCTCCGTCTACAAGAGCCAGCATGATCATGCTGAAGGATGTCTGCAGAGCTGTATGCTTATACAGTCTGTTCAGTATGACATTAGGATTTACATCCTTCTTGAGCTCGATGACTATGCGCGTTCCTTCTCTGTTGGACTCATCCCTTATTGCGGATACGCCTTCAAGCCTTTTGTCCCTGACAAGGTCAGCCATAGACTCAATAAGTCTGGCCTTGTTTACCTGGAACGGGATCTCGCTAACGACGATCCTCATCCTGCCGCGGCTCGTTTCCTCTATCTCGCAGACAGATCTTACATTTACCTTGCCCTGTCCTGTCAGATATGCCTGTCTCGCGGCATTTCTGCCGAGTATCATAGCTCCCGTAGGAAAATCAGGGGCTTTGATTATCCTGATAAGATCATCTATCGGACATTCCGGCTCGTCGATGAGCTTGACGCACGCATCGATGGTCTCCCCGAGATTGTGCGGCGGGATCGATGTAGCCATACCTACGGCGATACCGTTTGATCCGTTGATCAGAAGATTAGGAACTCTTGACGGCAGTACTACAGGTTCCTGCTCTTCACCGTCGAAGTTGTCCATAAAGTCGACTGTGTCTTTTTCGATGTCTCTGATCATCTGCAGCGAGAAAGGTGACATTCTCGCTTCGGTATATCTCATCGCAGCCGCGCCGTCTCCGTCGACCGATCCGAAGTTTCCGTGACCGTCAACGAGCGGATATCTTGTGCTGAAATCCTGGGCAAGCTTTACCATCGCATCATAAATGGAGCTGTCTCCGTGCGGATGGTATTTACCCATTACCTCACCGACGATACGCGCCGATTTTTTGTGAGGCTTTTCCGGAGTAGTGCCGAGCTGCTGCATTCCGTAGAGTATCCTGCGGTGTACAGGCTTGAGTCCGTCCCTGACATCCGGAAGAGCACGGCCTACGATTACGCTCATCGCATAATCGATATACGAATTTTTCATTTCATCGTATATCTCGTGCTCTATTATTGTGCTGTTGTCTAAAATATCTGCCATTATAACCTTTCCTTACTGATCCGGATCTTAGATGTCCAGATTCTGTACATAACGAGCATTCTGCTCTATGAATGCCTTGCGCGGCGGGACCTTGTCACCCATCAGCGTGGTAAATATTTCATCTGCCGACTGAGCATCCTCCATCGTGATCCTTACGAGCGTACGGTGATTATAGTCCATAGTCGTATCCCAGAGCTGGTTGAAATCCATTTCTCCGAGACCCTTGTATCTCTGAATCTCTATCTTGTTGTTGCTGCCCTTAGCTCTGAGCTCCGCCAGCAGCTTGTCCTGCTCGGCATCAGAATATGTATACCATATCTGCTTGCCCTGCTTTACCCTGAACAGCGGCGGCTGAGCAGCATAAACATAACCTCCCTCAATCAGAGGAGTCATGTATCTGAAGAAGAATGTCAGCAGCAGCGTCCTGATATGAGCTCCGTCAACATCGGCATCGGTCATGATTATGATCTTGTGATATCTGAGTTTTTCGATATCAAAATCATTGCCTACGTTGCAGCCGAATGCCGTGATCATGTTCTTTATCTCTTCGGAACTGAGTACTCTGTCCAGTCTTGCTTTTTCGACATTCAGAATCTTACCTCTCAGAGGCAAAACCGCCTGTCTCTTACGGTCTCTTCCCTGTTTTGCGGACCCTCCCGCGGAATCACCCTCAACAAGAAATATTTCCGAGAGAGCAGGATCCTTTTCCGAGCAGTCCGCAAGTTTACCCGGCAGCGAAGTCGTATCAAGTACCGATGTCTTACGTGTGATTTCCCTTGCTTTACGCGCAGCCTCTCTTGCGCGCTGCGCCTTTAGACATTTATCGATTATTACCTTTGCCTGTTTTGGATTTTCCTCGAGGAAATACGTCAGCTGTTCTGTGGTATTCGTTTCGACGAATCCCTTTACCTCTGCATTTCCGAGTTTTGCCTTTGTCTGTCCCTCGAACTGCGGGTTGGTCAGCTTTACGGAAACTATGGCGGTTATGCCTTCTCTGACATCGTCTCCCTGCAGAGAATCATCGTTTTCCTTGATAAATTTGTTCTTGCGGGCGTAGTCGTTGATTGTCCTCGTCAGCGCCGACTTGAATCCCACCTCGTGGAAACCTCCTTCGTTGGTGTGGATGTTGTTGGCGTATGACATTATCGTCTCGCTGTATCTGTCTGTGTACTGCAGAGCGACCTCTACCTCGTAGCCTGTTTTCCGGGCTTCAAAGTAGAAGATGGTCTGATTGACTGCATCTTTGTTGGTATTGAGATATTCTACAAATTCCTTGATACCGCCTTCATAGTGAAAATGATCCTTGCGGTGCGGACTGACTCTTTTGTCCTCGAGTGAAATAGCAAGACCTTTGTTGAGAAATGCCATTTCGCGCAGTCTTCGCTGCAATGTCTCGTAGTCGTATACGGTCTCATCGAATATTTCTCCGTCAGGCCAGAACTGAGTCTTCGATCCGGTCTTGCCGGTCTCGTATTCACCTATCACCTTCAGCTCCGAAGCAGATTCACCCTTAAAATATTCCTGTTCATATATCTTATTATCTCTTCTTACCTGCACAACCATGTGAGTTGAGAGAGCATTAACTACAGACGCACCTACACCGTGGAGTCCACCGGATACCTTGTATCCTCCGCCTCCGAATTTACCGCCGGCATGCAGCTGAGTGTGTATTACCTGAACGGCAGGGATCCCCATCTTAGGATGTATATCAACCGGCATTCCTCTTCCGTCATCCTCTACGGTGATCGAATTGTCCTGCTCTATAGTTACTGTTATGTGTTTGCAGTATCCTGCAAGTGCTTCATCGACAGAGTTGTCCACTATCTCATATACCAGATGGTGGAGACCCGCCGGACCGGTACTTCCAATATACATACCCGGTCTCAGACGGACCGGTTTAAGTCCCTCCAATACCTCTATCTGACTGGCACTGTATTCCTGTTGCTGAGCCATTCTATAATTCCTTTTACCTTTCGTTTTACGGGATACAGTTTGTAATCTGCCTGATTTTTTTGTTATGTTTAATTGTATTAACTTTTAATGATATACAATAAAAAATCGGGCATAGCACCCCTTAAATTCTTGTCCATATTTTAGCATATAAGCGATTTTTTTGCAAGTTTTGCACTATATATTGTATTTTCATAAAAATCCCTCAAATCGCCGATTTTTGCCCTTATTGCGGTTTTTTGCAAATTCAGCATTTTAAAGCCGGCCTCTTAAAGCCGGCTTTAGTATAAAAATGATTATTTTTCATCTTAATGAATTTTATTTATCAAACTATATTATTCATCAGATTGCTCTGTATCTTCTTTATCTTCCTTATCCTCTTTGTCTTCTTTATCCTTTTTATCATCTTTATCGCTGTCTTTTACTATTCCGGATTTGTCATATACTTTTGTTATCAGTTTATCATCTTTATAAGTATATATTACTTTGATCCTTACGCCCTCTATCTCGGATTCTTCCTCGAGGTCACTGCAAAGACCTGTAAATGTATCGCTTGCATCCTCAAGAGCATTTTCGAGAGCATCCTTCATCTGATCGCCTTTTGCGATCTCTTCTGTCATGCCGTCATAATCGCTTATATCATATGAATATATTACATCGTTTTCCTTTATTTCAACCTTGAGGCCGGATTCATCCGCTGTTTCCTGAATATCCTCCATTGCTTCTTCATCATTATTGACGAATTCCTCAAGTGTCTTTGGTTTGCTCTCACATGATGACATCATTAATGTCATAACCATGGCTATTATAATTAGAACCGCTGTAAATATTTCTCTCTTTTTCATTTTTTATTTTATCCTTTCTGTATTTCAGTATCTTTATTTTTTATCAGAATACTGAATCATTATCTTCGGTTGCCGTATCATCTGATGATGTATCATCATCCTTATTTCCGAATAAATTGTTTAATAAACCGTTTTTGCTGTCGCTGCCGTCATCACCGGCTGTACCATTATCCGTTGTACTGTCTGTTGCGGCTGTATCTGTTGCTGCACTGTTTTTACGGGCTTCTTCAAGCTCCTTGCGCGCAGCCTCAAGTTCCTTTTCGTTCTTTGTCATTACTTTGGATATATCTTCTTTGAATTTATCAACTATATCGTAGACTTCTTTGCGTGATTTTGCAGTTTCAAGGTCTTTATTTGCCTGATCAATATATCCCTGCACTGTTACCGAATCAGTGGAATCATAATCAGATACATTAACCCGTTCTATTACTTTTTTTGCATCCGAAACAGCCATTTTACCGTCCAGCACACTATATCCATATGCGCCGCCGACAGCCGATGCAATCATAAGAATCAATACCAGCAGCAGTTTGCCGCCTACACCGCCTCTTTTATTTTTCATATCCATATCTCCGTTTGTATTACTATGGAATTCAACTTATCTTATTTCATTCTTAGGGCAATTATAGCATAGACCGACCTGATATTTACATATATTAAACTTACAATTCATTCACTATTCTTTTCAATTATGCATTCGACATATTAGCCGGAATTCACGGACTGTAAAAAAGACATGCATAAAATCTTCAGGAAACGCTAAGAGTTCTGACTGAAATATACAGGCGAAAGGCTAAGTATCAACTGTCGCAAGCGAAGCGTCATACTATATCCCCGATATTGATGTATTGGTTTATGTAACTAAATTCAAATCTATGCTAAAATGTAATTGCTATGAAAATCAACAGCATTGTATTGGAAAATTTCAGGAATTACCGCAGTCTTGAGCTTTCATTCGATGAAAAGAGAAATATCATTGTAGGTGAGAATGCTCAGGGCAAGACTAATCTGGTTGAGGCAATATATCTAACTGCTTTTGCCAGATCTTTCAGAGCGGTCAATTCTGCGGAACTGATTATGTTCGGAGAGGATACCGGACGCGTCAGCACTGATATTACAAGCGATGATATTGAGAAAAATATCAGTATAACTATCAGGTCTGACGGAAAGAAGATGATAAAAAAAGACGGCAAGATCATCCGTAAAACTACCGAGTTGCTCAATAATGTTGTGGTCGTATTGTTTTCTCCGGACGATCTCAGGATCATCAAAGACAGTCCGGACAGGAGAAGGGCTTTTATTAACAGAGAAATATCTCAAATGAGGCCGGCTTATTACGAAGTTTTGCGCAGATATAATGATGCTCTTCGTCAGAAGAATGCTCTGTTAAAAGGTTTTAATAAAAATCGGTTTGTGTCAGACAATGGATCAGATGACGAGATGATTGATATATTCGACAGTCAGCTTGCAGACTGCGGATATGAAATTATTAAATACCGCAGAGAATTTACGGAAATGCTTTCCGATGAAGCATCCGATATTATGAATAATATTTCTGCCGGCCGTGAAAAACTCAGGATAGAGTATAAGACTTCCTGTGATTTCATATCATCTGCGGAGGGTAGGGAAATATTATACAGCCAGTTCCGTCATAATCGAGACCGAGATATTCATAACGGTTATTCAACTCTCGGTCCCCACAGAGATGATCTGGAATTTTATATCAATGACATAGATGCGAAAAAATACGGATCACAAGGGCAGCAGCGCACTATTGCGCTGTCTCTGAAGCTTGCGGAAATACGTATTGCACGTAAGCTTCTCGATGAATCGCCTGTACTGCTGCTCGACGATGTGCTGTCTGAGCTGGACCTCGACAGACAGAGATTTCTCGTTAATGAGATAGAAGATGTACAGCTTTTTATTACTTCAGCCGAACCTAATGCTGAAGTAATAAAAGAACTGCGCGGCGGCACATTATTTCGCGTGGAGGAGGGCAACATAACCAGGGTTTCAAAATACTGATTCAACCAGGAGCAAAGCTCCAACAAGCTCGCTTGATTGGAGCGAGCGACGCCGTCAACAGACACCGGGAGCTTCACCTCCTGAGAGCATCAGTGGGGGATTGTTACCCACCACTGATGGTCGAATATGGAACCCGCCGCCTAAGAGGCGGGGGACATCCGGTGTCTGTTATTCTCCTGTTTCTGACACGTAGCTGGCCACCAGTCCGTATATGATAGTAGGGCGTATCCATATTTCAGTGAGCATATAGTTGGTATATTCATTGATTGGATTTTTGTAAATCACATAGTTGTACAATCCTGCAATAAACATGTCTATTATAAACAGAAGCCAAAGATTTCGCTTGGTATAAGTCTTCCAGTCTTTGCGGGCATAAAAGTATGTCAGCATCAGCAGCAGCATTACAGCAAGTGTAAGACATACTAAGTGGATAGGGTAACTCTCCAGCGGAGGCGGAAAGAGTATATCGCGCAGTAATACTGTAATGCCTACGCATACCGAACTCCAGTAGTTAAAACTCATACTGTCTATACGCTTAAAAAAGTACATTGCCATCAGTACAATACATGTTATGTAAAAAATATTCAGTACAAGTTCAGGCCATGCCTCAGCAATTCCGAAATGACTTACTCCGTAAAGCATAATTCCGACGGAGAGTACTGCCGCCACTGCTGTAATTCCAATATCTATTAACTGTGATTTCTTTTTGAACCTTGTTTCCATAATCTATTCAATCCATCATATTCGTTTTTAACCTTATACAAATATATCATTATTTTAAAGATTGCGCTCCAAAAAATATAAAAAAGGCGACCTTGATATCGCCCTTTTATATTTTTTTATTTCAATTCTATTATGACTTTGCGATATGGATCTTTTCCTTCGCTTCTTGTCCTGATCTTTGGATGATTCTGCAGTGTGCAGTGTATCACCTTACGTTCATAAGGATTCATCGGTTCGAGTGTAACAGATCTTTTTGTCCTTTCAACCTTGCCGGCAAGTCTGTTTGCCAGATTTACCAGTGTCTTTTCTCTCTTTGATCTGTAATTCTCCGCATCGAGTATGACTCTTGTATATTTGCCTTTTTCCTTATTTACTACATAGCTTGCAAGGCACTGTACTGCATCGAGTGTTGCACCTCTTTTACCTATGATGGTTCCGGTATCCTTACCGCTTATCTCAACAAATACCATCTCATCTCCTGCCTTGACGCTGAAATCGAGATCAACTCCCATCTTATCAGCTATGTCTCTGAGGAACATTTCAACCGGATGTCCTTCTACTGGATCCAATTTCTTAACCTCATAAAGCATGGTATCTTCTACAGACAGACTGTATTTGCGATTCTTTTTATTATCCTTTTCTCTTTTTCTGGATTTCGCATTAGCTTTTTCTCTTGCCCTTGCGTCCTCTCTCTCTTCAGCCTCGAACTTGTCGTACTCAGCTCTCACCTCATCCGGAAGTGTCTGAGCCGCATTTTCAGGGAGACTTGCGAGAATAGCATCTATATCGTCGAATGTGGCTTTTTCCTTAACGTTTACATTCTTATCTTCTTTGGCTGTAACTTTAACACGCGCCAGCTTGGATCCTATTCCGAGAAAACCGCTGGATGATTCCTCCAGCACCTCTATATCAACCTCATCTCTTGTGAGCTTTAGATCCTTGAGCGCGAGATTTACGGCCGTATCCACATCGACGCCCCATTTCTCTGACGATCTCATTTATTGATAACTTCCTTTCATTCTTGCTCTTCTCTTCCTGGCAATTTCTTTTTCCGCCCTCTGTACGAGCTTTTTATGTTCCTTTTCCTCTGCCATCTGCTTTCTTATCTTATTGATGCGGATGTTAAAGAAAATCTGTATGATCTGACCTCCTGCCCAATAGATGGCCAGACCTGCAGGATACGATCTTGCAAGCCACAGAATACTGAGCGGGAAGAAATACTTCATTATCGCATTCATCGCTTTTGCCTGTCCTGCGGAAGCTCCGGGCTGCATATTATTCATTGCGCTGTTCATGCTGAAGGCAAAGAATGTTGCAACACCGGCTATGATAGGAAGTATCCACATATCAGGCTGAGCAAGGTCTTTTATCCAGAGGAAGGATTCGTGGTTCGCAAAAATCATCAAATTGCCGGGTGGCATATATTTCATAGGATTTCTGAGAAGTGCGAACAATCCCATGATGATAGGAAACTGAATCAGCATAGGCAGACAGCCGCTCATCGGATTAAATCCGACTTCTGCATAAAGCTTCTGCATTTCCTCATTCATCTTTTCCCTGTCATTAGCGTATCTTCTCTGAATCTCCTGCGATCTCTCAGACATTTCAGCCATATCACCGGATGACTTTATCTGCTTCGCATAGAGAGGGTAGAGTACCAGTTTTACTAATACAGTAAGTATAATGAGTGCGATTCCATAGCTTCCTACTAACTTATATATCCACATCAGCAGATATCCGATAGGTCTTGCTATAATTCCCATTAAATTTCTCCGTTCTTATGGTACCGGATCATATCCTCCGGGTCTTCCCGGATGACATCTCAGTATTCTTTTTATACCGAGCCAGCTGCCTTTCAAAGCTCCGTATTTTTCTACAGCCTCAATAAAATATGCGCTGCATGTCGGAGTATATCTGCAATGTGCTCCTAAATACGGCGATATACCAAGCTGGTAGGCCCTGACCATAATTATCAAAAATCTCTGAACTATATTTTTATTTTTTTCTTTCATTACTGTGTCCCTGATCAATTTGCTATCTTTCTATCTATAATCATTTATTTATTTTTCACATGACTATCCGATACAAGACCGCACGCTTTCACAGCTTTTAACATAGTTTTCTGCACATCCTGTTCTTTAGCGCCGTTGATAGTATTACGGGCTACAAAAATTATGTCATACCCTGTATTAACAGATTCTCTGAAAGACCTGTATGATTCTCTCATCAGTCTTCTGGCTCTGTTTCTCTTAACAGAATTTCCGACTTTTTTGCTGGATACAAAAGCAGTTCTGCTAAATCCGAGATTATTCTTTCTATACAATATTACTGTATATCTGCTTCCTCTTGATTTGCCTTTGTTATATACCTTAACAAAATCCTTTTGATTGCGCAGAGTATATTCGCTGTTATCTCTCATAGGGACATCAAAAACTATGCAGTGAGGGACTTTCTGCCTCTTGCTCTTCTTCTCTTGAGTACCTTGCGTCCGTTAGCTGTAGCCATTCTCTTGCGGAATCCGTGTTCTTTAAGTCTCTGTCTCTTCTTTGGCTGATAAGTTCTTTTCATTTTTCTTTCTCCTTTTCACTTCAATATTATAAAAATTAGTGATTAATATGTAGCTCTCTGAATTCCATGAGCACATAAGCCATAACATTATAAGTAAAACACATATTCAAGTCAAGTTTTTACATAATAATAAAAACCATCCAATCATTGATTCGTTACAATGTTTAAATAAAATACAATTTTTTCAAAAAGTGAGTTATACACAATATCTTGTGGCGCTTGTATTTTATTAACAATTTTATCAACAACATGTGGATAACTATTTTTTTGATTCTTTTATTTCGGCTGATTTCATACGATTTCAGGCTTTGCATCTGTGGAAAACTTTATGTAAAATGTGTTCATAACATTAAGGAGAACACTATTGGATAAGAACAAGATATGGGGGACAACTCTTAATTTCCTCAAAGCTAACACTACAAATCTCAGTTACAGTACCTGGATCGCTCCTCTTTACATACATCATATAGAGGAAGAAGCAGGTATTATTTATCTTGCCTGGCCAGGTCAGGTCAAACTGATTGATCATATCAATCAGCATTATCTCAATCAGATAGAGAATTCACTTAACAGCAGTCTGGACAAAAAGTTCAGAGTTGTTATTAAGCAGGAAAAAGATTACGAGACTTCTAAGATTGATGCTACGCGTACCAAGAATCCCTTCAAACAGGAAAAGCTGTTTAATCCGAGGTTCAATTTTGAAAATTTTGTAGTAGGTAATTCCAATAAATATGCACATGCTGTATCTGTTGCTGTTGCCGAAGCTCCCGGTGATATTTACAATCCTCTTTTTATTTACGGAGGTTCCGGACTCGGCAAAACTCATCTGATGCAGGCTATTGGCGTACATATAATCAGAAATAATCCAGACACAAAAGTATTATATGTATCTACAGAAATGTTTACAAATGAGCTTATTACCGCCATCAATGATAATAAGACGAGAAGTTTCAGAAACAAATACCGTAAACTCGATGTTCTTCTTATAGATGATATCCAGTTCCTGGAAGGGAAGGAAGCTACGCAGGAGGAGTTTTTCCACACTTTCGAATCTCTGTATCAGAATAACAAACAGATAGTTATTACAAGTGATTGCCCTCCCGTAAGCCTCAAGGGTCTTGACGAAAGACTGCGTACAAGATTCAGCTGGAATATGATAGCGGATATTCAGCCTCCTGATTATGAAACAAGGGTTGCCATACTGAAAAATCTTGCTGAAAAATCCGAAATAGAGATGACTTCCGATCTTTATGATGTTCTGTGTATGATAGCTGATCAGGTTAAGGATAATATCAGAGAACTCGAAGGAGCTTATAACAGAGTCATCGGACTTTCGCAGCTTCTCGATGAAAAGATCACTGTTGATAATGCAAAGAACATTCTTAAGGATATTATTACCGATAATGAACAGGCTGTCGCTCCTGAACGTATCAGATCCATAGTTGCTAATTTCTACAAAATCAAAATTGCAGATATGGATTCTCCTAAAAGAAATGCAGAAATAACTCTCCCGCGTCAGGTCGCAATGTATCTGTGCCGCGAGGAAACTGATCTTTCACTTCCTAAGATTGGTAAATTATTCGGAAACAGGCATTATTCAACTGTAATACATGCAGTTGAAAAGATTGAATCCAGGTTAAAGAAAGATGATGAGATGAGAGAAGTAATAGATCACATCAGATCGAAACTTAACAACAAATGATTATCAACATTTTTTATTTCATTTATCTATAAATTTATCAACTTTTAAAAAGTTTTGAACATACTGAAAACTGAGGATTTCGTGACTTTTCCACATATTCCACAGCCCCTACTATAACTACTATAATCTATTTATAAATATAAAAGCGGATTTCGACAGAAAGGCATATCCATGAAAATCTATTGCAGCAGAAATGATCTTAATAAATCAATCAGTAATGTATCCCATTCTGTTCCTTCCAGAACAACTTCAAATATTCTTGAGGGTATACTGGTAGAAGCAGATAAGGATAAGGGAAAGCTTAAATTGACTGCTACCGATACTAATATAACTATTTCTTCTGTTATAGATGTACAGTGCAGCGAAAAATGTGAGTTTGTAGTACCTTCCAAATTGTTTGCTGCTATCATAAGTAAACTTCCCGAAGATGAAATGATGATGGATTTTGATCCTTCTTCTTTAAAGATAAGTATTAAATGTGCCGGTTCAAATTCGGAAATCATCTGTTTTTCTGCAGATGAGTTTCCTAAAATAAAACTTGATGAAGGTCAGAATGAAATTCTTCTCAGCAAGGACGATGTAAAAAATCTTATAAGAAAAACTGCATTCAGTGCTTCCACAGATGATTTTAATGGAATACTTACCGGAGTTCTGCTAGAGATCAATGATGGAGAAATGAAGATGGTTGCAGTAGATCCGTACAGGATCGCTGTATATAAAATAGCTGTTAATAATGCAGATAGTGTGAGTGTCGTTATTCCTGCCAAACTCATCAATGAAGTTGCAAAGATAATCAGTGATGAGGGAGAAGACAGGATGAGTTTTGAGATCGTGTCCGGAAAAGTAATAATGAAATTCGATAATATCAAAGCTACTCTCAATACTTTTTCAGGTAAATACATTGATTATGAAAAGATTCTCTCAAAAGAGGGCAATATTAATATAAGAGTCAAAAGAAATGATCTTCTGAAAAGTACGGAGAGAGCATCTCTTCTTACTTCGGCTCAGAACAATAATCTTATAAAATTCAATATAGACCAGGATCTTATAATTATTAAATCTCTTAATGAATCGGGTAATATAGAGGAAAAGGTAGAGATAATTAATGATGGTGATCCTCTCAATATAGGAATGAATTCTAAATATCTAAAGGATGCATTAAGTGTAATAGATGATGAGGAAATAAGCATCAATTTCAGAGACAGCATTTCACCATGCATCATTAGACCTCTGAAAGGCGATAAGTATTCATATCTTATACTGCCTATAAGAATGAGCTAATTGTAATATTATTATTATTTTTGTAATTTAAATAGGATCAAAGCTTTAAATATTATTTTAATAATTTGTATTTTTTAATTAACAATAATATTATTATCGGAGAAAAATATGTCTGAGACTATAACCGCCATATCTACTCCTCCGGGTGAGGGTGGTATCGGTATTGTAAGAATCAGTGGAGATGAAAGTGAAAATATAATGAGAAGGATGATGAAGAATCATCCTGATTTTATTGAGCCGAGACATGCATACTTCGGTAAAGTCGTTGTTGACAGCAGTAAGGAAAATTCTGAGGTTATTGATGAAGCTTTGTTTTTATTTATGAAAGGGCCGCATTCTTATACAGGCGAGGATATGCTTGAGATACAGGCTCATGGAAGCAATGTTTCATTGAGGAAAATCCTTAATGCTGTTCTTGCCTGCGGTAGTGAAAATGTAAGGATGGCTGAGCCCGGAGAATTTACTAAGCTCGCTTTTCTTAACGGCAAGATGGATCTTTCTCAGGCTGAAGCTGTGATAGATATTATCAAAGCTAAGAACGATATTTCTTTTGAGATTGCTCAGAGCCAGAAGGACGGACGTCTCAGTTTGTTTATAAGATCAATCAGAGAAAAACTTCTTGATATACTTGCACAGATGGCAGTTCATATAGATTTTCCTGACGAAGATGAGGAAAACACCGGGACGGAAAACTACGATCTTACTGTTAATGAACTTTCATCTTTGGAAAAGGATATAGAAAAACTGATAGGAACTGCATCTATAGGTAAGATCGCAAAGGAAGGCATAAGAGCTGCGATCATAGGTAAACCAAATGCGGGAAAAAGTTCTCTGATGAATGCCGTTCTCGGAGAGGGAAGGGTAATAGTTACCGATGTTCCCGGAACAACAAGAGATACAGTTGAGGAGACAGCTTCTCTTGGCGGTATGCCTGTAGTACTCGTTGATACTGCCGGACTGAGAGATACCGATGACAAGGTGGAAAAGATCGGTATAAACAGATCGATGGAGGCTGCTGCTTCTGCAGATATAGTAATACTAGTTACAGATGGCAGTGAAAAGCCTGATGAAGAAGATGAAAAGCTGATTTCTACTGTAAAGGATATTGATCCCGAACATGTGATACTTGTTATTAATAAAGAGGATCTTGGAAATCACTATGAAAGAGAGATTGAGAGTATAGTAAGAAGATATATAAGTAATTATACTGTCATAATTACATCTCTGATCGGTAATGCTGCAGTTGATGCTGCTGTCAGAATATCTGATACTGTCGGTGAGATATTAAAATACAAGAACATTAATATCAGAGAGTCTAACATAATCAGCAGTCAGCGTCATCTGGATCTTCTTTATAATGCTTTAAACAATATTAATGAATGCATAGAAATGATAAAGAATGGAGAACCTGTTGAGGTTGCTGAGCTTTCTGCTCATTATGCATATGAAGAACTCGGCAGGATTATAGGAGAAGAAATAGAAGATGAAGTCCTTGACACAGTATTCAGTAAATTCTGTCTCGGAAAATAAATATAATTTTGATGTTATAGTCATTGGAGCCGGTCACGCTGGATGCGAGGCCGGTCTTATTGCTGCCAGAATGGGGATGAAAACTCTCATATTTTGCACTGATATTGAATCTGTTGCAATGATGCCATGCAATCCTTCGATAGGAGGAACCGGAAAAGGCCATCTTGTAAGAGAGGTTGATGCTCTTGGTGGAGAAATGGGCATTAATATAGATAAGACTTTTATACAGTCAAAGATGCTGAATACTTCGAAGGGACCTGCGGTTCATTCTCTGAGAGCTCAGGCTGATAAGCATAAATATCATGAAGAGATGCTCAGAACTATCAATAAACAGAAAAATCTTGATTTGATAGAGAATGAAATTACTGATCTTATTATTGATAAAAATGAACATATGAAAGTAAAAGGTGTTATTACACTTAGCGGTGAGAAGTATTATTCTGAGGTCGTAATTATATGCACAGGTACTTTTCTCAGCGGTAAAATATTCATCGGTGATGATATCAGAGTGTCGGGTCCGGCGGGTTTGAAAGGAGCAAATACTCTTGGAGATAATCTCCGTAAGCTGGGTTTTCCTGTCAGAAGATTCAAAACCGGTACGCCGGCACGCATGCTGAGAGATACTCTGGATTATTCCGTGATGAAGGAGCAAAAGGGAGACGAAAAGATAGTACCGTTCAGCTTTTTAAATGAGGATAAAGTATATGATAAAGATCAGATTTCGTGCTGGCTTTCATATACCAATGAGAAGACTCATAAAATAATCCTGGAAAATATTGAAAAATCAGCTATGTATTCCGGAAATATTGTTGGAGTCGGTCCAAGGTATTGTCCTTCAATAGAGGACAAGGTATCACGATTCAGTGACAGAAAGAGACATCAGCTTTTTGTAGAACCTGAGGGTCTTGATACCGATCTTATGTATATTCAGGGAATGAGTTCAAGTCTGCCTGTTGATGTACAGCATATGTTTTATTCTACTATTCCGGGTCTTGAAAATGCTGAAATAGTACAGCCGGCTTATGCTATTGAATATGACTGTGTTGATCCTCTTTCTCTCAGACCGAGTATGGAAAGTAAAATAGCTGATGGTTTATTTTGTGCCGGCCAGTTTAACGGTAGTTCAGGCTATGAAGAGGCGGCTGCTCAGGGACTCATAGCTGGAATAAATGCTGTGAGAAAAATTAAGAATAAAGATCCTTTGATATTGAGAAGAGATCAGGCATATATAGGTGTGCTTATTGATGATCTTGTAACTAAGGGTACTAATGAACCATACAGGATAATGACTTCGCGCGCTGAATACAGACTCATACTCAGACAGGATAATGCTGACAGAAGACTTACTGAAATAGGATATGAATATGGATCGGTAAGTAAGGAGAGATATGAAAGATATCTTGTTAAGAAAAATAATGTAGACAGTGAAGTCAGGAGATTAAAAAATAAAAAAACAGATATTGATAAGATCAGAAGTTTTTTGATCAAATATGAATGTGAGCTTAATGTTTCGGGCCTTTCTGAAGATATGATAGAAAAAAGAAGAGCAAATATTATGGAAACTGAAAATCAGACATTTGCTGATATTCTGAAAAGACCCGGTATAAACTATGATGATATTTATGAAATAGATGATGAAGATAGACCTTCTCTCAGCTTTAATGAAAAAACTGAAGTTGAAGTGATGATCAAATATGAAGGATATATTAATAAACAAATCAACGAAGTAGAAAAAATGAGAAAGCTTGAATCAAAAAAGCTTGATGAGTATATTGATTATAATTCAATAGGAGGTCTGAGACTTGAAGCAAGACAGAAGCTATCTGATATAAGACCTGTAACGCTTGGACAGGCAAGCAGAATATCCGGTGTATCTCCAGCAGATATTAATGTGCTTCTTATTTATCTGGAAAAGGAAAGAAGGTCGGCTGACTGATATGGACAAATCATCTCAAACAAAAACTCTTATTGAAAAACTTGAAAGTAAATATGGCAAAGATAAAGCTTCAAAGATGATTTCATATATTGATATGGTTCTTGAAAAAAATAAGCATATAAACCTTACTGCTGTCAGGGACAGAGATGAGGCATTACAAAAACATCTTGAAGATTCTCTTTCTCCGGTTGATCTTGAAGAATATATTAATGCTTCAAATATCATAGATGTAGGAACCGGTGCCGGTTTTCCGGGTGCTGTTCTTGCAATCGCTGATGAAGATAAGAATTTTGTTCTTCTTGATTCTACTCTTAAAAGATTAAAAGTTATAGATGAATTCTCCGGATTACTTGATATAGATAATATAAAAACTGTACATGCCAGGGCGGAAGAAATATCCGGAAAAGAAGGATATAAAGAAAATTTTGATGTATGCGTCTCCAGAGCAGTTGCAAGTCTTGATAAGCTTTGTTCCTGGTGTCTCCCATTCGTAAGGAAGGGCGGATATTTTATAGCATATAAGGGAGAATCATATAATGATGAGATTGAATCAGCTCAGAAAAGTCTGAAGAAATACAGGGGTCGTATAAAAAGAGTTGTAATACCTCATTCTCTTTCTGATTCTATATCCGGGCATGTATTGTTGATGATAGAAAAATACTGATTGTTTCACGTGAAACAATCAGTATGCGATTGATAGATAAATAAATCTTACCAGTAAATGTTTCACGTGAAACATTTTAAAATGTACAATATGTGGTGATAAAAATAATAAAGTAATACTATATTTGCATATTTATAAAGCAAAGAGTCAGACCAGGTTCTCCGAGAGGCAAAGATGACGAGTCAGGTACTCTCGGTGACGGAAGCCTTCTCCGGACGGCACTGTCTTACAGTATATGGCTCTGGCTGTTTACTGAAATATGACCAAAAAACATCTAATCTACACAGTAAGAATCATATATTACTGGAAATGAAATACTATAATGAAGTATAATATCCTGAATGTTTAAAAAATGGGTATTATTATTCCGGAGGATTAAATGGGAAAAGCTATAGCAATTTTTAATCAAAAAGGTGGAGTTGGCAAAACAACCACCAATATTAACTTAGGGGCTTGTCTTGCAAATAAAGGAAAAAAAGTCCTTATGGTGGATATAGATCCGCAGGGTAATACCACAAGCGGAATAGGTATAAGAAAGAGAACTCTCAAGACAACACTTTACGATGCTCTTGTTGAAGATTCATTTGATGTAAAAAAAGCGGTTCTGCCTACCAATACGGAGAACCTCTATATAATACCGGCAAGTGTTGATCTGGCAGGAGCAGAAGTAGAACTTGCACAGCTGGAGGGAAGAGAAGGAAGATTGAAGAGGGTAATAGATGCAGTCAAAAATGACTATGATTTTATACTGGTAGATTGTCCTCCTTCACTTGGAATACTGACCATCAATTCTCTTACCGCAGTTGACAGCGTACTGATACCTATACAGTGTGAATTCTATGCACTTGAGGGAGTAAGTCAGCTGATAAGTACCATAGAAATGGTAAAGAAAAGAATGAATCCGGATCTCTATATAGATGGTGTAATTCTGAGTATGTTTGACGGAAGAACGAATCTGTCGCAGGCTGTAGTTGAAGATGTAAGAAATTTCTTCGGATCAGCAATGTACGATACTATTATTCCGAGAAATGTAAGACTTGCAGAAGCTCCGAGCTATGGAGTACCGATAATAAAATATGATCCTTCTGCACAGGGTGCAAAGGCATATGAAGCGTTTACAAAAGAATTTCTCGCCAGAGATAAAAGCAGACAGGAATCAAAATAATTATGGCACGAAAAGCAGGACTTGGAAGGGGACTGGATGCTTTATTTGCAGATGCAGCTCCTATCAATGAAGAAGAATATAAAGAAGAATCAGCAAAAGATTCGGAAGAAAAAGAAGATAGAACGGCAGAAGCATCAGTAAAGAAAAAAGAAAACAGCGGTTCATCAGAAGATAGAGAGAAGCAGAGCGAAGACAGGGTAATATATGTCGATATAAACGATATAAAACCAAACAGCGCACAGCCTCGAAAGTATTTTGATGAAAAAAAACTGGAAGAACTGGCTAATTCAATCAGGACGAATGGAGTTATACAGCCTCTTATAGTAAGAGAAACTCAAAATGGATATGAGCTGGTTGCCGGAGAAAGAAGATGGAGAGCATCCAGACTGGCAAATATACGCAGAGTCCCGTGCATAATCAGAAATTTTGATGACAAGCAGAATGCGATAGTTGCAATAATAGAAAATATGCAGAGAGAGGATCTGAATCCTATAGAAGAAGCTATGGGGCTTAGATCTATGACTGAAAAATACGGTTTTACCCAGGAGCAGGTATCGGCATCGCTCGGAAGAAGCAGAACATATATAGCTAACAGCATAAGATTGCTCAAGCTACCTGAAGAAATTCAAAAATATGTATCAAGCGGACAGATGTCTGCAGCTCACGGTCGGACAATAATAAATATAGAAGATAAAGAAAAACAAAAACAGATAGCAGATAAGATAATAAAAAATGATCTTTCTGTAAGAGCCACTGAAAAATTAGCTGAAAAAATTAAGGATGAGCTCAAACCTGAACGAAAAAGGCGAAAAACAAAAAAAATTGAAGAAGCTAATACAAAAACAGAAGAAATAAAATTTGCAGAAAACGAATTGATGACACTGACAGGAACAAAAGTCAGTATTTCCGGTGATGGAAAAAAAGGTAAACTGGAGCTTGAATACTACAGCACTGAAGAACTGAACAGACTTATAGAAATAATAAGAAAAGCATTCATATAGCGGGAGGTTTGAAATGATGAAAAACTATATTGATCAGATACCTATGCCCGCATGTGTTGTAAGTACAGAAGGCATAGTAAAAAAAGCCAATTATCTGATTAAAAACGTTTTCGTATATGAAGATATAGTAGGAGCAAAATTTTTCACCCTGACGGGACTCAGAAGAGAAGCTCTTCTGAGAGCAAATCAGGAGGAAATGATAATAGAAAGAAATGAAAGACTCTTCAAGATAAGGACTAATGAAAATCCTGAAGAAAAAGATGATATTGCGGTCTTTTTTGAAGAGGCTACTGCAAGAGAATCTTTCAGAGCAAAACTCGAAAGCGAAAGAGCAGTTATAATTTATATAAATATAGATAATTATGATGAATTGATAGGAAGTTCATCAGATAACAGCAGAAGAGCAATTCCTTCTCAGATAGACGGAATACTGAGAAAATGGGGAAATTCATTTGATTCACCTGTTATAAACACGGGTGATGATACATATGTCATGTATACCAGCCAGGGCAAACTTGACATGATGATAGAAGATGAATTCAGCGTGCTTGATAGTGTTAGAGAAATAGAGGCACAGATTGATTTTCCTGCATCGATAAGTATAGGAGCAGGAGTATCGACAGTTTCACTTCGTGAATCTTTCGACCTTGCGGAGGCGGCGATGGAGCTGGCTCTCGGAAGAGGCGGGGATCAGGTCGTAATAAAGACTGATGAAGGTACGAAATATTACGGCGGAACAATGCAGGCTATTGAAAAAAATAACAGAGCCAAGTCAAGAGTAATTGCACATGCGATGAAGACTCTGATAGGAGACGCTGATAAGGTTCTGATTATGGGACACAGATGGCCTGATATGGATTCATTCGGTTCAGCATTGGGAGCATACTGTATCAGCAGATACCTTGGCAAAGAAGCATACATCGTTATAGATAAACATAATGAAGCTCTCGATATTATATACAGTCAGGCGGAAGACAGCGAAGATTATAATCTGATAAAGCCCGAAAAAGCTCTGAATCTGATAACTCCTGATACTCTGCTTATAATAGTGGATACAAACAGACCGGTGCTGGTAGAAAGCATTGAAGTAGTAGAAGCATGCTGCAACAGAGTGATTATAGATCACCACAGGATGACAGAGGATTCATTCCAGAAGGCGTCTGTAGCTTATATAGAATCATATGCGTCATCAGCGAGTGAGCTCATGGCAGAGCTGCTGCAGCATTTCTCACAAAAAAGATTTATAAATAAATTTGAAGCGGAAGCGATGCTTGCAGGTATAATGGTAGACTCAAACAATTTCTCAGGAAGAACGGGAGTCAGAACATTCGAAGCTGCCTCGTGGCTGAAGAGGGCCGGTGCCGATACAACAGAAGTAAAGAGATTTTTACAGATGAACCCTGACGATTTCATGATGAAAGCCAGTGCTATAGCCGGAGCTGATTTTACAGATTACGGCGTTGCATACGCATCGACGAATGGACAGACGGGAAATACACAGATAGTTAATGCGCAGGTTGCGGATGAACTGCTTATGGTTAAAGGCATAAAAGCATCATTTGTACTTGGCATTAATGAAAAAGGGCAGACCATCATAAGTGCAAGATCTCTGGGGGATGTGAACGTACAGACTCTGATGGAAAAATTCGGAGGCGGAGGACATTTCACAGCTGCCGCCGCTCAGATTGATAAAACTCTTGAAGATGTAGAGGAACAGCTGAGGATAAAAGTCAGCGACTACATGCAGAAGGAAAGTCAGGACAGCGAATAAAAAAGGAGAGATAAAGATATGGAAGTAATTCTGAAAAAAGATGTTAAAGGAACAGGTAAAGAAGGCGATATCGTAAAGGTCAGCGACGGTTTTGCACGCAATAAACTGATCCCGAGCGGACAGGCAGTTGAAGCTACAGAAGCAAACAAGCGAGCTATAGCCAGAGAAAAAGCAAAAAAAGCTGAGGCATATGCTCAGAGTAAAGCAGAGGCAGAAGCCTTTGCTGCAAAACTCGGAAGCAAGCCTGTTGTTATAAGAACAAAAGTGGGAGATAACGGCAAGCTGTTTGGATCTATCACATCTATGGATATAGCTGAAGCTATCAAGGAACAGACCGGTGCGGAAATTGACCGCCGCAAAATAGTACTGGATAAGCCTATAAAGGAAACCGGTGATGCAGAGGTAGAACTCAAGCTGTTCCAGGATGTAAATGCAAAAATCAAAGTACGTATCGAAAGTGAAAACTGATAAATGATCACTTCAATACTGTAACAGAGGTTTAGATCTGACAGATGGACGAGGAAAGAAGCAGCAATATACTTGTACCGCCGCAGGATATAGAGGCCGAAAAAGCGGTTCTCGGAGCAATGCTCAAAAACAGCGATGCAAGAGCAGACGTTAACGGAATACTCTATCCGGAGGATTTCTACCTGAAGGAACATCAGGAGATATACCGGACAATACTTGAAATGGAGCAGAAAGGAACAGGCGTAGATATTACTACAGTCTATTCAGCTCTTAAACTGCGCAAAACTGCAGAGATGGTCGGAGGTATTACATATCTCAGCAGACTTATAGATGAAACCATCGTTGTTTCAAATGCAAAATATTATGCGGATACGGTTGCAAGCAAATCCAAAATGCGTCAGCTCATTGAGCAGGCTGAAAAGATAAGAGAAGCTGCTTATTCAGATGAATTGCCGCCTGAAGATATACTTGACAGTGCGGAGCAGAGAATACTCGAGATTTCACACAAGGCACAGAGAAGCAGATATACTGATATCAATGATGTTCTGTTTGAGAATATCAAAGAGATACAGGAACTGGAGAGACAGGGCGGAGAAATCAAGGGAATAGAGACCGGATATAAGGAAGTAGACCGTATTCTCGGAGGATTCCAGAAGACAGACCTTATCATACTGGCGGCGAGGCCGGGAGTCGGGAAAACAGCATTCGCTCTGAATATAGCAGAACATGCAGCATCTCTCGGCAACAAGGTAATGGTATTCAGTCTGGAGATGTCATACACGCAGCTTGGTCAGAGGCTTCTTTCCATGACATCGAGCGTTCCTCTCGAAAATATAAGAAAAGGCGAACTTACCGCCGAAGACTGGGAAAGCATCAGCGCAGCACAGGACAGTTTTTACGGGGTTGACATGGTCATAGATGAAACTTCAGTCATCACACCTGTAGAAATGAAAAACAAGTGCCGCAGATTCAAGCAGGAAAGAGGCGGACTTGATCTTGTCATCATAGATTATCTGCAGCTTATGAGCATGGGCGGATACAGGATCGAGCAGAGAGAAAAAGAAATCGGTGCGATCACAAGATCAATAAAGATCATGGCAAAGGAACTTGACTGTGCTGTAATTCTGCTGTCACAGCTTTCGAGAGGACCGGAGCAGAGAGGAGGCGACCACATGCCGAAACTTTCTGACCTGAGAGACTCCGGTGCGATAGAGCAGGATGCTGATATAGTTATATTTCTCAAAAGAGAAGACTATTACAGTACAGATGAGGAAAGAGCTAATATCGATGCCGATACCGGCCTGACTTGTGCGGTAAATATAGCTAAGCACAGAAGCGGACCGGTAGGTGTGGCTACGCTGGCCTGGGTGCCGCGTTATGTCAAATTCGGCAATATTGCGCGTGAATAATTCTGAAACAGGACAAAAAAGGAATGGCCAGAACAAAATTCAGCCTGGGAATAAAAAAGGATATATTCCTTTATACGACAAAAGTAGAAAACCTTTTCATCAATGAGTTTCTGCCAGATGCGCCGGGAGACTATGTTAAGGTTTACCTTTTTTGTCTTATGTATGCACAGTATGATGAACAGATAGATTCCAGAGCTCTGTCAATGACGCTCGGAATGAGCGAAGAAGAGATCAACAGAGCCTGGGAATACTGGTCAGATCACGGGCTGGTAAAACTGACGGAGACCGGAGAAGAAATAAATAATATAGAATTCGTAAGTCAGGTAGATATGTTTTACGGCAGAAACTGTGCAGACAGCGAAGGCAGGAGTATCCGTGAAACTGCAGCAGAAGACGATAATATTTCTGCGGATAGTGCAGAATCAGCAGAAGAGATAATAGCAAAGTTAATAAACAGGCAGCTAAAAGAAATATACGATAAATATCAGATGATCAGCGGCCGCACCATGTCAAGACAGGAAACTACAAAACTCAGCGATGCGGTCAAGGTCTATAATATAGAACCTGATATACTGAATTTTGCGATAGATTACTGCGCTGATCTTGAGAAGTACAGCGTAGACTATATATTCAAGGTTGCACTGAGATGGACAGAAGAGGGATGTCGGGATGTGGCCCAGGTCAAACAAATGCTCGACAGACACAGTAAGAGAAGTGCAGCCTATGGACAGGTATTCAGAGAACTTGGTTTCAACAGACTTCCTAATCCTTCAGACAGGGAGATAATGGACCGGTGGTTCGATGAAATGAACTTTAGCTTAAAAGATGTCATAGAAGCATGCAGGGCGTCGGCCGGAATAAGAGAGCCGAATCTCAGATATGTTAATAAAGTGCTTGAGAACAGGATGCTGGAAAAAGGGGGAATAAATACAAGGACACTGCAGAGCGGTGAAAGAAAATCTGCATCAGGATATTCCGAAAGTCATGACAGTTCATGGAATGACAGGGGCGAAAAAAACAGGCAGCCTGAGGCAAAGGTCAGCAGGAGAGTACTCAGAGAATACTTTGATTATATCAGGAGCAAAGAGGAAGAGGACAGAAATGCCAGAATAGAAGAGGTAAGAGCTGAAATTCCGGAGCTTAACAGACTGTTCGAAGAGGAAAACAATCTCAATATGGAGATGATAAATATGGAACCTACAGCAGATGCCATGCTGAGAAGGAACGGTCTGAGACAGAGAAGAAAAGATATAGAAGAGCAGAAAAAGGAGTTGCTGCTGAGAAACGGTTACCCTGCGGATTATCTCAAAAGACATTACAGATGTGATAAATGCAGGGATACAGGATATACAGATGAGGGAATGATCTGCACATGCTGCAGAGAGCGTGCAGATGAGGCTTATATATGGATCCAGGAAAAAGGAAAGATAATTTAACAGAAGAAGATATGAGAGCTCTTGCTTCTGCATATGCGAAATTCCTTAAAGAAAAGGAACTTTCTCCGCAGCAGATGGCAGAAATAATTTCTGATGCAAAAAAATCTTCAGTAAAACAGTTAGACCATGTAGTAGAGATAAAGGAAACTCCAAAGCAGGAAAATTTAAAAAAGAAGGAAAAGGTAAAAAAGAGTAGGAAAAGCAAAAAAAGTGCTGTTTATAAGACAGGAAAAACAGCAGCTGTAATAGCCGGACCGATAGACGCTTTTGATAAGATCCAGGAAAAAATAAGCAAAACTGTTTCATCACTTTGGAGGAGCATTATAAAAGGCTTACATAATATGACTGACTCTTACAGGCATTCCCGCAGGATCATAGGGACTGCTATTGTAATAATCGGTGTAATGGCCATAGCAATGCTTATCCTGTTTGACAGATTTACGGTATATGAATATGCATATAACGGAAAAGTGCTTGGTTATGTACAGAATCAGGACGAGATAACCGATGTACTGAGTATTGCCGGAGAGCGTCTGACAGAGAATAATGAAAACGGAGCTGAGATACAGTTTACGGCAAATCAGAATGTAACCTTTAATCAGGTATACAAAAGAGGCAAGAGTACCGATGATTCCGATACAGCTGTTAATAAATTGATATATATGACGGACATAGAAACTGAAGCGTTCGGAGTATATGACGGAGATAAGATAGCAGCAATAGTCAAAAGCAGCGAAGATGCGGATGCTCTGCTTAAAGAGACAATGGATAAGCTGAGCACACCGGACGAAGGAATGGAGCTTGTTTCCTCGAAGTTTACGAATGAACTCAGCATACAGCCTGTAAATGTACTGCTCACAAGCGTTCAAAGTAATGCAGAAGCAGGCAGAATGATGACCGATGGCGGTGAACTCAGGATCGATCACATAGTTGAAGAGAATGAAACCCTTGAAAGCATAGCCGCAAAATTCGGCGTTGACCTCATGAATATTTATGATGAGGAAAATAATGAAATACTAAGCGAGGTCGAACAGGGAGATAAAGTCAGCATCCGAACAGAAGTAAATCCGGTCAGCATCAAAATGGTAGAGACCGGTAAAATGAAGGAAATAATCGAATTCGAAACTGTTAAGAAGGATTCGGATGATTATTACAAGGGCGATACATATACAAAACAGGAAGGTATTGACGGCGTACAGATCTTCGAAGGAACTCTGACCAAGGTAGGCGGAGAGATAACGAAGAGAGATACAAAAAACATAGAGGTTATAAAGGAAAAACAGGATAAGATCATACTGATAGGTACAAAGGAAAGACCGAAGACGGCACCGACGGGAACATATGCTATGCCGATATACACTTACACACTGACCTCGAACTTCGGATACAGGTGGGGCAGACTACATTCAGGTATAGATATGGGTGCATCAACGGGTACTCCGATATATGCAACAGACGGAGGAACGGTCGTAAGGTCAGGCTGGTATGCAGGATACGGACTTTGCGTTGATATCGATCATGAAAACGGAAGACTTTCAAGATACGGACACTGCAGCAAGCTGCTTGTAAATGTCGGCGATAAGGTATATCAGGGACAGAACATCTGTCTGGTAGGAAATACCGGTCACAGCTTCGGTTCACATCTCCACTTTGAAATAAGGCTGAATGATACACCTGTTGATCCAAGGCCGATACTGGGAATTTAACAGGAATTCAGACAGAAAAATCATATAGAAGAATCATAAAAAAGGATCAGATGGAAGAAGAAAACAGGATATACAGCGAAACAGATGAAAATACCGAGGCCGCAGAATCAGGATCAGGAGGTGATGCTGCTAAGGCATCATATGAAGATCAGGCGGCTGCGGAGGCATTTGCTGCGCAGATAGAGAAAAGACGCAGAGAGCGTGATAAAAGGCGGGTCGCAAAGAAGCGCCGGACTATTATACTGCTTATACTGGTGCTCGGACTGCTTATGACAATGTGCGGTAAAGAGATAGTCAGACTCAAGGCCGAAAACATTGCCTTAAAAAAACACCAGAAGGAACTTGAAGCGGAGAGAGACAGGCTGTCGAAAGAACTGAAAAACAGCGAGGACAGGGAATATGTAGAGGAAAAAGCACGCGAACAGCTGAGACTCCTGAACGAGGGAGAGATACTCTTTCTATTCGATGATGATGATCAAAGCAGCAAAGGAGCAGATGATAAAGATGAATAAACCCTTTGAAAAAATCAGGGTTTCACGGGCAATCGTGGTAGAGGGCAGAGATGATGTGGATGCGGTATCCAAAGCAGTTGATGCTCTGATAATACCTACACACGGATTCGGGATAACGGCCGAAACATGGAAGGTGCTCGAAAAAGCATACAGGGAAAAGGGTCTGCTGATACTTACAGATCCCGATCACGCCGGTGAAGAAATAAGGAAAAAGCTTAATCAGAAATTTCCCGCTTCGGTCAACTGCTACATCGAACGCGGAGCAGCGACAGCCGGCGATGACATAGGCGTTGAGAATTCATCGCCTGAAGTAATTGCAGAGGCTGTAGTTAAGGCTCTGGAGCTTGCGGGAAGACAGGACAGCGATAAACCTTCGCATGTTGATGAAATACAGATGGAGGATCTGGCAGAACTCGGACTGGCAGGCGGCAGAGGATCTTCGGAGCTGAGAACCGCAGTATGCGGAAGGCTGGGAATAGGCTACGGTAACGCCAAAGCAATGCTGAAAAAACTAAAAGGATTCGGAATAGGAATAGATGAGCTCAGGAAAGCGGTCAAAGAAACTGAATAAAAGGATGCAGGCCAAAAAAGCAGGAAGCAGGCCGCCTAAGGAACTGGGAGGTCTGAGGCCGTCAAAAAGTCTGGGACAGAATTTTCTCGTGGACAATGATATTATCGATGCGATCATTGAGGGAAGCGGAGTTACAAAAGACAGTCTTGTTATAGAGATAGGTCCGGGAACAGGGGCTCTTACACTGCCGCTTGCAGAGAGAGCAGGCTATGTCATAGCAGTCGATCTGGATGAACGTATGATAGAAGGTCTCAGAATCAAGACTTTTGGCATGGATAATGTAGAACTGATGCATGCAGATATACTTGACACGGATATCCGCGGTATCGCAGCAGAAAAACTCGCAGAATACGGACTTAAGGAACTTCGTATAGTGGGAAATCTGCCGTATTACATTACAACTCCTATCATCATGAAGCTGCTCGAATCCGATACAGGAGCCGCAAGCATAACAGCAATGATGCAAAAGGAAGTAGGCGACAGGATCGCAGCAGAACCGGGCACCAAGCTTTCCGGATCGATAACATATTCAGTTCATTATTACTGTGAAGTGAGCGAGATAGCAGAGGCCGGACGCGAGTGCTTTTATCCCATACCGAAAGTGGACTCGGTCGTGCTGAGGATGGATATACTTGATGAAAAACCCGTACATCCGTCAGATGAGGGATTTTTCTTCAGATGTATCAAAGCCGGTTTTTCGCAGAGACGCAAGACTCTGCTGAATTCACTGATGTCACTTGGAAATACAGACAGAAAAACTATAGCGGAGGCTCTTGAGGCAGCAGGGATAGATTCGGCCAGAAGGGCGGAGAGTCTCAGCATGGAGGAGTTCGCAAAGCTGTCGGACAGCCTCAGGGAGGCAGGAATTTGTTAGAAAAGATAAAAAAAGTACTGGCGGTCATAGCATCGTCTTTCAAAAAACTCGGAAGTATTATAAGCAGGGTATTCTATAAAATATTCCCGCGGAGAGCGGCGAAGTATTTTGATGCGGACAGACATGAGGTGAAATACATATGTCTCATGGCTGTCGGTGCGTTTATCATTAATCTGTACATGGAGATTTTCGGACGGATATCAAGAGGCGTTGGGGAAAGTCTCATGTGGATGATAACTCACCCGGTGATATTCCTTTACAATGTGCTGATCATATTCTGTACCATGACTTTCGCTCTGCTGTTCAAAAGGCGCAGATTCGTATGGTTCATGATATCTCTGTTCTGGATAATACTGGGTACGGTAAACGGCGTAATACTCCTTTCGAGGATGACTCCGTTTACTCTGTACGATCTGCAGAATTTTGCCGACGGACTTACGATAATAACTACATACTACACCAGCTGGCAGATAACGCTTCTCATTGCAGCACTTATACTGGGAGTGCTGGCTATAATAATGATATTCATCCGCAGTGAAAAGTGGAAGAATATAAAATATCCGAAAAGCATAGCTGCTGTGCTGCTGGCTGTTTTGGTCACTGCCGGAGCTACATACGGTGCGATAAAGACAGGAGTTGTAGGAACATATTTCGGCAATCTGAACTATGCCTACAGAGATTACGGAATCGCGTACTGCTTCATAATGACATCCGCAAATGCAGGTATTTCGAGGCCTGCAGGTTATTCTCAGAAATTCATTGATAAAATACTTGAAGAGAAGACAAAAAAAGGAACTGATACGGAGCTGCCGGAAAAGAACGACAGCCTCGATCATCCTAATATCATCGTGCTTCAGATGGAATCATTCACTGTGGCGCAGGATTACGCGAATATCAAGGTGGATAAGGATCCGACACCGGTGTTCAACAAACTGACTAAAGAGTACACATCGGGACGATTCATAGTTCCTGCCTGCGGAGCCGGTACAGCTAATACGGAATTCGAAGTTCTTACCGGCATAAGTGCGAGATTCTTCGGTCCGGGAGAATACCCGTATAAGGGAAAGCTGCGCAAGGAAACACTCGAAAGCATGGCATATGTGACCCGCAGCCACGGCTACGAGACCAGTGCGCTGCACAACCACAGGGCACTGTTCTATAACCGTAACGAGGTTTATGCAAACCTCGGTTTCGACTCATTTACATCAGTCGAATACATGAACAATGTTTCCTTTACTCCTACAAACTGGTGTAAGGATACAGTGCTGACAAGCGAGATCATGGAAATAATGAAGTCAACGAAACAGAGAGATTTTCTGCATGTGATATCAGTAGAGGGACATGGCGCCTATCCTACGGAAAAGGTCTTCAAGAATCCATACACCACTGTGACAGCCGAAGACGAGGAGACAAAATGGAAATATGAATACTATCTCAATGAATGTCATGAGATGGATACTTTTATAGGCGACCTCATAAATGAGATAGAAAAATCCGAAGAGCCGACGGTCATGATCATTTACGGGGACCATATACCTGCGCTCGATGTAAAGGAAGAGAACTACAAAGCAGACGATCTGTATCAGACAAGATATGTGATCTGGGACAATATCGGTCTGGATAAAAAGGACAGAGACATCCACTCATATGAGAGCGGAGCCGTGCTGCTGAAGGATGCGGGATTCCCGCATGAAGGAATCATGTTCGATTATCAGCAGAGCAATTCTTCAGATAAAAAATCATATCTCAAGGATCAGGAGGCTCTTGCATACGATATGCTGTATGGAGAAAGCTATGCATTCGGAGGCAGCAGACCGTTCAAAGCCGTGGATATGAAGATGGGTCATAAGCTGATCAGTATCAAAGATGTAGTAAAGATCGGAGACCGATACTACATAAGAGGTAAAAACTTTACCGAGAGGTCGATCATCAGTCTGGACGGCAAGCAGCTGTCGACAGTTTATCTGTCACCTACACTGCTGGCTCTGAACGAGAGAGTTGAACCGGAGGATGTTGAAAGGCTTGAGGTAAGCCAGGTTGACAAATCCGAAGAAGAGATACTGACAACTGTCGGTGCAAATGAAGAATTATAAAGGGAGGACTTATGTCAGAAGATAAGATTAAAAATACAGATGAGGAAATAACTGTTTCAGAGGAAACGGTTAAGACAGAAGCTCCCCTGCAGCAGGATGAGAAGGCAGAAAAAGACGAGAAAGAAGAGAAAGAAGAACGTCCGGAGGTCGAGGGAATACTCGAGATAGCTGACGACGGATTCGGATTTCTGAGATTTGATAATTTTCTGACCTCAAATAAGGATATATATGTTTCCAACAGTCAGATCAGGCGTTTCGGTCTGCGGACCGGAGACAAGATCCTGGGGATTACCAGAGCTCCTAGGGCCGGCGAGAGATTTGGCGCGCTGCTGTATGTCAAGAGCGTCAACGGAATAGATCCGGTCGAATCCAGGAGAAGACCGAATTTCGATAATCTGACGCCTGTGTTTCCGGACGAAAAGATCGTACTGGAGAATTCAAGCATAGACCTTTCTACAAGGGTGATGGATCTTGTTGCACCTATAGGCAGGGGGCAGAGAGGTCTTATTGTCGCCCAGCCAAAGGCCGGCAAGACGGTGCTGCTTAAAAAAATCGCTGCTTCAATAGAAGACAAATATCCGGATATTGAGCTCATCGTGCTGCTTGTAGATGAGAGGCCTGAAGAGGTTACTGACATGAAGAGGAGTCTTAAACATTCCGAGGTCATATACTCGACATTTGATGAAGAGACAAGGCATCATGTCAAGGTAGCACAGATGGTTATCGAGAGAGCTAAGAGACTGGCAGAAACAGGGCGCGATGTAGTTATTCTGCTTGACTCCATTACGAGACTTGCAAGGGCTTATAATATGGAAGTTCCGGCATCCGGAAGAACTCTGTCGGGCGGACTCGATCCGGGGGCTCTCCATCCGCCTAAGAAATTCTTCGGAACAGCCCGCAATCTCGAGGAGGGCGGCAGTGTTACCATACTTGCCACTGCTCTGGTCGATACAGGCAGCAGGATGGATGATGTGATATACGAGGAATTCAAAGGCACGGGCAATATGGAACTGCATCTGGACAGACAGCTCAGTGAGAGAAGGATATTCCCGGCTATAGATCTGTACAAATCAGGAACAAGAAGAGAGGATCTTCTCCTCAGTCAGGATGAGTATCAGGTCATGTATATGCTCCGAAGAGCAATGTCTTCGGGAAGCGTAATGGATGTTACCGAAGAGATAATAGACAATCTGTCGAGCACAAAGAGCAATGCAGATTTTGTAAATTTCATGCTCAGGAAGCTGAACTGAAAAATTGGGAATGACGGACTGAAAAGCCCGGAATAAGAAATACCGCGGGGATTATATAAAAATGGCAAAGTTGGATTACAGCAAGATCTTTATTAAGGAGGCCTGCCCTACTTCGATCGGAGGACAGGCTGTTATGGAAGGAATAATGATGCAGGGTCCGGACAGACTTGCACTGGCGATGAGACTTCCGGGAGGACTGTATCTGAGGACAAAAAAGAAGGCTCCGTCACCATCTGTCATGAAGGTGCCGTTCGCAAGAGGAATCGTAGCTTTTGCACGGTCTTTTGTGAATGGGATGTCTACTCTGATGGAATCTGCAGATATACTGGAGAAGTACGCACCGGAAGAATACGATGAGGAACCGGGAAAAATAGAAACATGGGTCAATGACAAATTCGGATCCAGAGCCGCATGGAATTTTATGATGATTTCAGCGGTGGTATTTGCACTCGTTGTATCCGTCCTCTTCTTTATCATACTTCCGACATGGGTCGTGAATTTTCTCGGCAAATGGGTCAGCAATGTAGTTGTTCTCAATCTTGTAGAGGGACTTCTGAGAATAGCGATGTTCATAGGATATGTGGTTGCGATCAGGCGGCTTGAGGATATCAAGACGCTGTTCCGTTACCACGGCGCGGAACATAAGACGATACACTGCTATGAGAACAATCTTGAACTGACTCCGGATAATGCGGATATGTTCTACACACTGCATCCGAGATGCGGTACAAGCTTTATGGTCTTCGTACTCATAGTCAGCCTGCTTCTTTTCAGTTTCCTCGGATGGCCTAATCTGGTCTGGAGGATCACATCCAGGATACTTCTGATCCCCGTAATCGCGGGAATCAGCTATGAGCTGCTCAGACTGGCAGGCAGATCGGACGGCAGGATAGTCAGGATACTCAGTTATCCGGGACTGATGCTGCAGAGGCTGACTACTATGGATCCGACAAAGGAACAGCTTGAAGTCGGAATACTCTCTCTCAAAGCTGTACTGGTAGATCCTGAAACAGAAGAAATAGACGGAATCGTCGATAAGGACGGAAATCCGATCGATATCCCGGATGACGTACAGACAGGAGCCGCAGCAGACAGCAAAGATTCAGTTGACGTAACAGAGGAAAAGCCTGAAGCGGCGGAATCCGATAAAAAAGATGATCCGAATCTGGTTCCGACATTTGCTTATGACAATCTTATCCCGGAAGAATATCTGGAAAGCCGCGATGAAGCGGAGCGGGCTTTGAAGGAGGCAGAAGCGAAAGCAGCGGATCTGAGCGAAGACCTGAGTAATGCGGAAGATATCAGTTCTGCAGTAAGTGCAGAGGATGAGGTGAACGAAGCTGCAGAAGCAGCTGCTGCCGAAATCGAAGAGATGTTCGGAGATGATTCTGACGACAGCTATATTGATATTAAGGATCTTTTTCCTGAAGAAAGCGAAGATGTAATTGAAAACACAAGTGAAAACGCAGAGAGCGCCGGATCCGGTGAACCGTCCGGCGTATTCGGGAAAAGCGATCAGCCTGACATAGTACCGGGTCTGGAAGAAGCAGCTTCGGATATAGACTATACCGATGTGATAGATATCAAGGGCATCAACACCATGATGAATCAGAGTGAAGCCGCAAAACAGGCAGCAGAGGAGCTTTCAAGACAGATAGAGGAATGGGAAGACAAAACAGAATCGGATCAATCTGACAACGAACCGGTAGAGATAGAAGAAGATAACAAAATCGCAGGTCTGGACCTTGAAACCATAGGGGAAAAGGCAAAAGGAATACTTACATCCATCAAAGGTTTATTCAAAAAATCTGAAGAACCTGCAGAAGACAATGATATGGATATGTGGGGCGAAGGTTCTGAAGTCATGAGACGCAAAATGCCTGTGGAAGCTGATGAACCGGGAACTGAAGAAGGCATAAATGCGGCAATCGATTTCCTCAACGAGCTTGATAAGGAGCATGGAGGTTATACGGTCACTATGATTGACGGCGATGATGAACAGTCGCTAGCTGCAGGAATCGCGGAACACGATGCAAACGAAGCAAAGCAGAGGACTCTCAAGCGCAGATATACCAACGATATAATGACTATCGAGAATGCTCTCAAATGGGGACAGGCAACTCTTAGCATGGTGGAAAACGGCAGGAACGAGGCTACTACCATAATGTCATACGCTACAGGGCTGACGCGTACCGAACTGATCACCAGAGGCAGAGAGCTGATGCGTAATGAGGATTTCAAAGAGTACGAAAAGAGGATTCAGGCAAGACTTACGGGAACTCCGCTACAGTATATACTGGGTATGCAGGAATTCATGGGACTGCCGTTCAGGGTAAATCCTTCAGTACTGATACCGAGACTGGATACAGAAGTTCTTACGGAAAAGGTAATAGATATACTTAAAGAGAGTGATGTGCCTCATCCGGATGTGCTGGATCTCTGCACCGGAAGCGGAGCTATCGGTATAAGCATCGCGTCCAAAGTGCCGAATGCCTATGTCACTATGAGTGATGCTTCCGAGAATGCATTGCATACCGCTATGAGCAATGCCGGTCTTAACGGAGTCAACAGGCGATGCATATTCCTTATCGGAGACATGTTCGATGCGCTGCCTGAATACAAAGTATTTGATCTGATAGTCTGCAATCCGCCTTATATCCGGAGCAGCGAGATAGAAACGCTGTCAACGGAAGTAAAGGATCATGAGCCGAGAATGGCGCTTGACGGCGGTGATGACGGTCTTGATTATTACAGGATAATAGCGGATCATGCAGGCAGTCACCTGAGATCAGGCGGAATACTTGCACTGGAAATAGGTTCTGATCAGGCAGGAAATGTCAAAAGACTGCTGATGAAATCCGGATCGTTTAACAATATCCGCAAATACAAGGATCTTGCAGGCCTTGACAGAGTAATAATCGCGGAGAGAATATGATGAATAAAGATGCCGATGGAACCACTGCGTTTCATCGGCATTTTCAGATCCGGATTCATAGGAAAACATTTAGCTGCAGATCTGTGAAAAGCCGGAATCAAAAAAAACGCGAAATACTCCGGCTGAGTGCTGAGTTAATATCGGTACTGCAAAAGCTGCAGCTCATAGTATATAATAAAGGACAGCAAATATATAAACGATCAGTACAAGGGAGAGGATAATGATCATCAGAAGTTTTGGAAATCTTTCAAATGGCGGCACTGCAGGTCTCTACATTCTCAGAAACAAAAGCGGTATGACCGCAGCAGTAAGTAACTACGGAGCATCGCTTGTAAGCCTGTATGTACCTGATAAGTACGGGAAGATGCTGGATGTAGTTCTGGGATATGATGATGCAGCCGGATATGAGAACGGAAGCGGTTGTATCGGAGGTACGATAGGACGTGTTGCGAACCGGATCGGAGGAGGAAGCTTTACACTTAACGGCAAAGAATATCAGCTGACCGTAAACAATGGAGACAATACCCTTCACGGAGGCAGAGATCCTTTTCATAAAAGGCTGTGGGATGTCAGGATACCGTTCTCAAAGGTTGATTCCGGTGATCTGATGTATGCTGTAGCATCAGAGAGCATCAGTGACGGGTCTTCCACTCAGGCAAAATCCAATCTTGAAGACAAGATGGTTACATTCTGTCTCGACAGCCCGGACGGTGATCAGGGTTTTCCGGGAAATCTGCATCTTGAAGTAAGCTATCGACTGACTGACAGCAATTCACTGGTCATTGAGTATAATGCTGTTTCAGATGCCGATACTCCGATCGGATTTACGAACCACAGTTATTTCAACCTGAATGGACACAACCGCGGCACAGTGCTGCAGCATATTGCAGAGATAAAAGCCGATTACTTTACGCCTTCCGACAGCGGACTGCTCCCTACAGGCGCAGTTCAGGATGTGAGCGGAACACCGATGGATTTTCGCGTACCGAAAATGCTGGGGGCAGATATCAACTCGGATTATGATGCAATAAGATTAGGCGGCGGATACGACCATAATTATGTCGTCTGCGGATATCCGGACGGTAAAGATATACGGGAATTCAGAGAAATTGCAGCATTGATGTCACATGACTCAGGAATAACAATGAACGTACTGACCGATATGCCGGGAGTACAGCTATATACTGCAAATGGGCTTCATGGACAGGTCGGCAAGGACGGCAGCATATATGAACCGCGGAGCGGAGTCTGCTTTGAAACACAGTTCTGGCCGGATACGATCAATAAGAAAAATTTCCCGGGCGGCATACTTCGCGCAGGAGAGACATTCACTTCAAAGACAGAATATAAGTTTTCCGTTTAGCAAAAACCAAATAAGAATCTATATACAGTGAGAATGCAGGACTATGAATCATCAGGGATTACAGTTCCTGCATTTTCTGTAAAATAACACTGATCTGTAGAGAAATGCTCCGGATTTATTATATAATCTTGTTAAATTTCTACAGCAATATGAAATGAGCGGGGTGGCACATATGTACACAAAATATACCTCATTCAAAGAGATAGCGGATGATTTCCTCAGCAGAACAGGAACTGCTGTTATTTACGCTGACGAAAATGATGCGGTGCATGAAGTTTCGTACCCCGAACTTGCAGATATGATATATGCAGAGGTGTCTCATTTACGTGCAGTGTGCAGCATTGCGGAGGTTGTCAGAGCTGAACGAAGCCTTGAAACGATAGTCAGCATTATGGCACATATAATCGCGGGTGCGGATATCGTGCTCGGTGATCCGATGATGCCGGATGAGATCGCGGAAAATGCAGCGATCGCGGCTGAGGAAGCCAAAATGGAGCGATCGATAAAGCGCGACAGCCGCGGAAGGATCTCACTTGTGAGGAAGGAAGGGGAGATGCTTTTCTTTACATCCGGTACGACAAGCAGATCCAAGATAGTAAGACTGACTTCGGAAACGATGTGCGCCAGCGCGTGGAACGGACAGAGTATGCTGCAATGCGGTGAAGGAGATGTGATACTCTCGATACTGCCGCTCTCTCATGTTTTCGGTTTCGTCTGCTCCATGTTGTGGGGTATTGCATATGGAGCCGGTATAGCGCTCGGAAGGGGCACTGCTCATCTGGCCGATGATGTCAGGCTCTTCAGACCAACGATTTTGCCGGCCGTACCGTCGCAGATTTCTGTTATGATGAGATCTGAATCCTTCAATCCGGAGCTTAAAACCATACTGATCGGGGGAGCTCCGTGTACGCCTGATATGATCAGTTTTCTGAGAGAAAAGGGGATAGATGTATATATCGGCTACGGATTGACTGAAACTGCGAGCGGTATCGCGATAACACAGGATCAGGATGAGCCGTTCGCTCTCTATCCGTGTCCTGATTCGGATATCAGCATCGAAGCGGACGGAGAGGTGACGGTCGCAACATCATGCATGATGGAGGGATATATAGGTGCGATACCGATGTTCGACGGAGACCGGTTCTTTACAGGTGACATCGGATCTGTGGATGAGAAGGGACGGCTGCATCTGACCGGCCGCAAGAAGGATGTTCTGCTTATGGAGGACGGAAGCAAGATATTCTGTCCTGAATATGAGGAGGATATTGCGGAAAAGACTGGATTTGATGATCTGGCAATAATCAAAAAAGACGGACATGCTGTGCTGATCGCCGGTATGGACGGTAACAGAGCCGTGCTGATGAATGCAGTAAATGAATACAACCGGGATCTGCAGAGATCGCAGCAGATCTGTGATGTGATGATACTTGAACACCGGCTGCCGAGGACGGCAACAGGCAAGGTCAAAAGATATGAGCTGCAGGAAGAGCTGGGAGAATAAAACGGCAGGGAAACAGAGGAAAGGAGATAAAATGGCTAAGGTATTACTATTAAACGGCAGCCCGAAGGCAAACGGCTGCACAGCAACAGCACTCGATGAGGTAGCACGTACACTCAATGCAGAGGGCATCGAAACAGAGATCATTCAGATAGGAAATAAAAGCGTAAGAGGCTGCATATCCTGCGGGACCTGCGAGACAAAGGGCAGCTGCGTTTTTGATGATCTGGTAAATGAGATATCACCGAAATTCGCTGAAGCTGACGGTCTGGTAGTCGGCAGTCCGGTTTATTACGGTTCGCCGAACGGCACGCTTCTTTCGTTTCTCGACAGACTGTTCTACAGCGCGCAGTTTGACACACATATGAAGGTCGGCGCAGCGGTAGTCAGCTGCAGACGCGGAGGCAATACGGCGTCCTTCGATGTGCTCAATAAATATTTCACCATAAGCGGGATGCCTGTCGCATCCAGTACATACTGGAATCAGGTACACGGATTCACAGCAGAGGATGTCAGAAAAGATGCAGAGGGACTGCAGACGATGAGGAACCTCGCAAAGAATATGGCTTTTATGATCAAGGCATTCGCCGACGCAAAGGAGAAATACGGATATCCGCAGATGGAGCACGATAACTTCACAAGCTTTCCTGACGGAAAATAGTAAGACAGTAAGACGACAATGAAGGGAGAATCACGATATGTGCTTATCCAATGTGTATAAAAATGAAGTATCCGATGCAAATCTGCTGGCGCGTAATATCGCGGACATAAAGATAGAGAACGGGAAAGTGTATTTCACGGATATCATGGGCGTTCGAACAGTGTTTGACGGCGAACTCGCGCAGATCGACCTGACCGAAAATTATATATTAGTTAAATGATATGAAAAGGCAGGTAATATAACACACTTTCAGTATTAAGGCTTACAGTATTTCCCGATTGTCCGGGTAATGTACTGCAGAAAGGAGTTGTCCATGAAGGACCTTAAGTACCTCATGTATTTTGAGGATCTGCTGCAGAGTGCTCACAATGAGCTGATAAGGCAGGCAAAGGACGAAGGCAGGATATGCGCGGCATTTACCTGCGAGAATCTGCCTGAACCGCTGATGAATCTGCCGGGAATGTTTTCCGTGCGGCTTTTTGCGCCGCATACAACTTCGACAGATATGGCTTCGTATTATATGACCAGCCTGCTCTGCGAGACCAGCCGCGCTCTGCTGGAGAGGTCTATAGAAGGCGGTTTTAATTATGCCGACTGCCTCATCGCAGCCGACGGCTGCACAATGATGAACAGGGCAGCCGAGAATATGGCGCTGCTGCACACAATGGACGAGGGTAAACCGGAGTTCTTCTATGAGTTCATGGAGATACCGCTCAAAGCAGACGAAAACGGACTTGAACTGCTCAAGCTCCAGTGCCGCAACCACATTCTCGGACCTCTTCATGAGAAATACGGTATTGATGTTTCGGATGAAGCTATACGAAAAGCCGTAGAAGAACACAACCATGTGTGCCGGCTGATCAGAGAGATTGGTGACTTTCGCAGGGAAGACGATCCGAGGATCACGGGTTACGAGTTCCATATTCTGACACTTGCTACCTATGTCGCACCGAAATATCTGCTTATCGACAAGCTCGAAGAGACTCTCGAAGAGCTGAAGACGCGTAAGCCTGACGGCAAAAAATGGCGTGCGCGTGTTGCTGTCGTCGGTTCTGAGATAGACGACACCGGCATGATAAAGCTGATCGAAGACTGCGATACCTATGTCTGTGCCGACAGATTCTGCTTTGGATCCATGCCCGGCAGGGATCCGATAGTTATAGATGAGGATTCCGGTGAGGACATATTTACTCAGGTCTGCAGGCACTATACGATGCAGGGCCAGTGTCCGCGTGTTATGAACATGGAAAAAGTATACGGCCGCAAGCAGTATATAAACGACATCGCAAAGGAATACAAGGCGGACGGAATAATCTATGAGCAGATCAAATTCTGTGATCCGTGGGCGTACGAGCGCATGATGGGTTCGGTGATGCTGCGTGATAACTACGGATTTCCGGTGCTGTCTGTCGACAGGCCGTACAATATAGAATCCGGCGCGGGACAGATGAGAACCCGCGTGCAGGCCTTTGTTGAGAGTATTGAGATCAAAAAACTGCAGGGAGGTAAATAGAGATGGCATTCAGAAAGGCTAAAAAGATCATAAATCCCCGCAGACGCAAGGGTGAGCAGACTTTCGGACATCTCTATCCGACAGACGGCAAGTCAAAGGTGTTGAAGCGCCGCGAATGGAAGGGCGTAAAGGATACTTTTTACGACTATACGAGATGGCTGTACATCATGTCCATACTGGCTAAATTCGTAGCCAAACCCCGCAATGTCAAGGCGATGTTCCGTTACCGCTGGATGGCAAACTACCTCGCCGTTCCGCATATGATGGACAAATTTACGCTCGGACTGAGGGATGAGCCGCTTCGCATCACGCATATTGCAATGAATTTTGTCATAAAGGATATCGCCGGACTGATGGACGATACCTTCCGCGGCGACCGCAATACCGGCAACGACGAGGAATTCTCGCGTCACTGTGTGCTGACCGATGAGAACGGCATGACAGCATTTATGATGGGCTTTGACGAGACAAAGGCGATACTCAGAGAGATCCCGACGATGTTCGTAGCCAATCTGCTGACGCAGCACTCGGCCGAGCATTATATAGATGTCGCACAGGAATACGGCCTGCCGGGCGATGTATGTCCGATGCCTGAGACAGAGCTGGGACTGTCGATAGATGATGATCTGCCGGTGCTTGGATGCTGCGCCGTTCAGATCAATACGACCTGTGACGGATCTATGATGGGCAACGGACTGATCGCCAAGAGACTCGATGAAGAGGGTATACCGACATATCAGCTGGCAGCGCCTATACGGCACCGCGAAGATGATGTACAGGAATATGCCGCAAAAGAGATCAAAGCTGCAATAAAATTCACGGAGGAGATGTCCGGCGAGAAATGGAACTGGAAGCGTTATTTTGAGTGCGCGGACAGAGTCAATAATACAACGCGGAACCGCCTCGAGTGGCTTGATGTCAACAGCACGGACTATCCGCAGTTTGTCGGAGCTGTATTTTCACTGTACAACGACACCAACTATCTTGGCAATTGCGGCAGATCTCCGGATTTCCCGCCTATAGACAGAAAGATAATGAAGCTGGTCCATCAGGGATATAAGAGAAAGACAATGATGGCACCGGAGTACAGGCACAGATGCATAGTCTGGGGCGTTCAGCCGCAGTATAATATACATATGCTGACATGGATGATCAACTGCTGGGGCGTGCTGCCTCTCACAGACATGCTGTCCATGGTGAACACAAGGATCATAGCCGATGAGGATACAGCCGAAAACCGTGAGCAGGCATATTATGACATGGGATGGCTCAATGAAAATATGATCATGAGAAACCGCACTCACGGCGGCTACAAGGTGCTGGTCGATGAGCTCTGGGAGTTCTGTGAAGTGATGAACGCGGATATGGTCATGATGTGGGAGCACATGTCATGCAAGGCACTGGTCGGCATGCACGGAATGTTCGAGGAGCAGGGCAGAGAACGAGGTATACATGTAGTATGGGTCTCGCATGATCTCTGCGATCCGAGGATAACAAGCCGCCAGTCGATAAGAGACCAGTTCAATCAGTACATGCGTACTGTGCTGAGGGAGGAGCCTCTCGATCCGACGATAGAGAACATCCCTGATGATACGATGTGGTAAGTTGAACGACCGAATTGTAACCATCTTAAGAATTATTAACAGGGATTTACAGAAGATGCAGATAAAAAGTAAAATGAAAGCAGTAAAATGGTGATTATATTATGATCCATAAATCCGAAGCTGTAATTATCGGATTATCTGAGGATTAATGTGTAAAAGAGGTGAGATCATGAAAATGAAGAAATGGATCAGTTTGTTTACAGTACTGGCTCTGGTCTTCGCTCTGACAGCCTGCGGAGGCAAGGCTGCTGAAGAGGAAGCGGAACAGACAGACGATGATGGGCAGAATCCTGTAATGAATTTTGTAGGCAACTACAGCTGTGACAGGGCGAGCATTTTCCTGTCAGCAGAGGGCGATGACGAGGCAAGCGCTGTTGTTACATGGGGGAGCAGCGCATCCGAAAACAGCGTCTGGACAATGAGCGGCAAATTCAATGCAGAGAGTCAGTCTTTCGAATACAGCGACTGTACCAGAATCAACTATGTCTATAAAGAAGACGGCGATGTTGAATCCGAAGAAACAGTTTATGAAAACGGAAAAGGCTCGATGAAGATATCTGCAGGCGAGGAAGGCGACGAACTCGTGTGGACTGATGAGGAAGAGAATGCTGCCGACGGTATGGTCTTTAAATATACCGGAGCAACTCCTGACGGTCAGGAGACAGGAACAGACGGAATCGGAAATCCGTGGCACGATGTCGACACTGCAGAGGAAGCAGCAAAGGGTGCGGGATTAGATCTGTTCCAGGTACCTGAAGGCGTTGAGATAAGCCTGGGCACAGTAGAAGTAGAGCAGTACCGTTATATGGAAGGCCTTGCTGAGGCGGTGATTCCGATCGCTGCAGTCGATATGACTATACGCAAGGGACTTTCATCAGCAGCTGTTGAACCGGGAGATGTTTCGGGTGACTATAATGACTATGAACACACATGGACTCAGAATATAAAGGGTCTTGAAGTCACCTGCTACGGTAATCGCGAAGGCGATGCGACTAAGATAATCTGGAATATAGAGGATTACTGTTATTCGATCACTGCATTCGGAGCAGGCGGAGATGAAGATTTCGGACTGAACCCGGATGATATCAATTCACTGATAAACGCAATACAGTAATGCGGGCGCAGATCAAAACAGTGAAAAACATGAGAGAATAAACAAGGGGGCTGTCGCATTTAGTGCAACAGCCCCCTTTGTTTGAGCTATTTTATGAGCTTTGTTATGGATCGGAAACTCAGCGCAGCATATCGTTCAGTTTGTCAGCATTGTTGAATTCACGCACTTCTTCTTCTGCCAGAGTGACTATATCTCCTGTTATGTTTATCAGATTCAGTATTCCTCCGAAAAATACTTCACCGACTATCGCTACTGTTACCAGTGGCAATGCATCAAGAAATACCATTACGGTCGCCAATCCGATCAGGCACGATCCGGGCTGGTTAGGAGCTCCCAGTGAGAGGAGAAGAACAAGAATGCCGACTGCTATGGTATCTCCGACAGAAAGAGGCGTACTGTTGATAGCTATATACAGCATCGCAATCATTGTGATCAGGAAACAGTTACCGTCCAGATTGATCTGGGCCAGAACCGGCATTGACTGTTCAAGACGCTTCCTGTCATATCCGTAAGCCTTTGCGCAGTAACGGATATTATAAGGAATGGCATCAAAGGCGGATCCGATCATGGCGTTTTCTTTCAGAAGGGGTAACATCTTCTTAAAATACGGCAGCGGATGTATACCTCTAATGAGCAGCCTGAGACAATAATACAGGAGCAGTATGCTGAGGCTGGCAAAGGCAACAGCTATCATTTCAGCCAGATATAGCAGCATGATGTATCCGTCACTGAACAGTTCATCCAGGGTCGAGAGAAATGCAGCAAGAGGAAGAAAAAACATCACTACTTCGAGCATCTTGGCAAAAAGCACATAGGCAACATCGATAGTATCCTTGATGCGGTCAAAATATTTTCCTACAGAGCATAATGAGTATGTGATCATGATTGCAAGCAGGATCATCGAGTAAGGCATGTATGTCATGAAGGGTGAAAAAATATCTGAAGGCAGGAGCGAAGGAATCAGTTCTATCGGATCCAGATCGATCACTCTGTGAGCATATTTGCCTTTCATCTCATCATCTGCAAACAGCAGCGATGTAAATACCGAGCTGCTTATGACTGCAAGAACTATGGATACTATTGACGATGTAATGGTTATCCTGTGTAATCTTCTGGCACTCGAGCGGCTCTCTGAAATGATATATGTATCTGTCAGATGCTTCAGCATCGACAAAAAAGTTACAGGACCGGCTACCATGAGGATAGCATTCAGAAAAAACTGCTCCGTAGGAAAAACTATCTTTTCAGGTACAATGTACTGCAGCTCTTCAGATGCAGTGAAACGCAGCAGAGTATACAGTGCTATTCCTGCGATGATACATGCGGCATACAGGCTAATGGACTGCAGAGGGTTGCGTCTTGTTGTGATCGTGATCCTGTTTCTGCCTGAGCGATAGCTGAAATCTATCTTATCGGCATAAGCCTTTAATACCCTGTCTTCGGGAGTCAGGTCAGAAGGATCCTGTGGATCGGCATAAAACAGTCCTCCTTCAAAAGAGATCTCTATAGCAAAGTCTCCTGTTTTCCTGTATCCCGACACCTTGATCACAGCATCCTGGTTTTCTCTCTGCTCGAATATTTTGTAAATGAGCGCTTCAAAGACAAGCAGCGTCTCAGATATCATAACCTTAGGTACGCTGTTCGACTTGAGATAATTCCCTATGAACTTCTTCGCTTTAGGATAATCTTCCGAAAGATTCTTTAATATAACCGGCTCATTGTGTTTCATAAAGTCCCCTTTAACTCTGACTGTGTAATTGTTTCACAAAAAACCTATTGGTTTTCGAGCAGAGAGAGCGCCTGCTCGAGCAGCGAATTGCTGTCCTCGAGTCTGTCCGAAGCATCGTGAATGAGGTCTGCAGTAACATCATCGAAACAGTGTGCGAGGCCATGCAGCTCTTCGGCGTGATGCCGGTTATGATCCAGCATATATTTCAGAAGCGCAAGCGCCTCCTCCGGAGAAGAAGCGACCGGATGCGAATGGATATCTGACATCTCTTATAATCCTCCATGCATTGCTTATACGCAAAACTATTATTTCAGTATAGAATAATTTTTTGAGATTCACAAGCTTGCAGTTCAATTCGGCAGTGAAACAGCCAGAGTATTTCGTTTTAAGAGATTTGAAATTTTGTATGCCATTTACTGCAATCTGCTGTATTATTAGTAGAGCCGTCTGTTAAGAAACAGCGGCACGAAAAAAAAGAGTTATCGGAGAAGGGAAGTTAAAGCAAAATGAAAAAACAATTCAAAGCTGAATCCCAGCGTTTGCTGGATCTTATGATCAATTCGATCTATACCAACAAGGAGATATTTCTGCGCGAGATCATTTCCAATGCATCAGACGCTATAGACAAGATGTGCTATCTTGCACTGACAGACAAATCCGTGGGAATGAGCCGTAGTGATTTCGGTATAACCCTGACGCTGGATAAGGAGAACCGCACTCTGACAGTCAGTGACAACGGGATAGGAATGAATGAAGAGGAACTGGAAAGGAATCTGGGGACTATCGCATTCTCGGGCAGCAGGGAATTCTCTTCGGAGCTTGAAAAGAGCGGATTTGATGTGAAAAAATCTGCGGGAGCAGATGACGATGCATCAGCAGCGGATGCTGCGGACTCATCCGCTGCCGGGAGTGCAGAAAATGAAGCATCGCCGATAGATATAATAGGACAGTTCGGAGTCGGATTCTATTCCGCATTCATGGTATCCGACAGAGTCGAGGTAGTGACGCGCAGATACGGCGAAGACAAGGCCTGGAGATGGGTGTCCGAAGGAGCCGGCGGATATGATATCGAGCCTGCGGAACGTGATGAGCAGGGAACCGATGTTATAATGCACATCAGAGAGGACGGCGAGGAATCTGACGAATACAGCCAGTACCTGCGCGAGTACACAATTTACGGACTGGTCAAAAAATATTCCGATTATATACGTTTCCCGATCAGGATGCTGATGCCTCATTCCAAGGTCAAAGAGGGATCGGATCCGGAGAAGCCGGAATATGAAGAGGTATACGAATACGAAGTTATCAATTCGATGGTGCCTCTGTGGCAGCGCCGCAAATCCGAGGTTACTGACGAGGAATACGAGAATTTTTACAGGCAGTCATTCTTTGATGACAAGGCTCCGCTTGAGACGATGACTGTATCGGTCGAAGGTATGGTCAGCTATGATGCACTGATGTTCATACCTGAAAAAGCGCCTGAAAGGTACTATTCCGACGAGTATACGGGAGGTCTCCGCCTTTACAGCTCCGGCGTCCTTATCATGGACAAGTGCAAGGAACTATTGCCGGATTATTTCAATTTTGTAAAGGGAATCGTAGATTCGCCTGATCTCTCTCTTAATATTTCGAGAGAGCTGCTGCAGCACGACAGACAGCTCAGGCTGATTTCAAAGAATCTCGAAAAGAAGATACGCGGACGTCTCGAGGATATGATGAAGAATGACCGCGAGAAATACGAAAAATTCTATAACAGTTTCGGCAGACAGCTCAAATACTGCGCTCTCGACAATTACGGCAGATACAGAGAAGAGCTGCAGGACTTCCTGATGTTCTACTCATCGACAGAGAAGAAGCTCGTAACTCTTGCTGAGTATGTCGAGAGAATGAAAGAGGATCAGGAATATATATACTATGCTTCCGGAGAAAGCCTCGATGCAGTGGATAAGATGCCGCAGACCGAGATACTCAAGGACAAGGGCATCGAGATACTGTATTTCACCGACAGCGCAGACAGCTTCATTTCGGATATATTCCGCGAATACAAAGAGAAGAAATTCATGTCCGTTATCGATGGTGATTTTGATGTCGACGGCAAGAAGGATGAGGAAGTCACAGAGCTCTTTAAAGAGACCTTTGAATTCATTAAGGAGACACTGGGCGACAAGGTCGATGAGGTTAAGGCTACTGCCAAGCTCAAGAGCCACCCTGTCTGCCTTTCGAGCGGCGAGGGACTCACATTCGAAATGGAAAAGTATTTCAAAGCCGTCAATCCGGACCTTGGCATGAAGGCAAAGCGCATACTGGAGCTCAACGCAGACCATCCTGCATTCCTCGCTCTTGAAAAGGCACGCACAGAGGATGTTGAGAGAGCAAAGAAGATGTGCGAGGTCCTGTTCAATCAGGCACTGCTGATCGCCGGACTTCCTATAGACGATCCGTCAGGTTACACGGACACAGTAACTTCGCTGTTCTGACAGGAATCTGATCACAGAGTAGCGGTAAAATACAGAAAGGAACGGAAGCGGGAATTCCGGGCGGCGTATTCAGTACCGGAGAATAATTATGGATGAAAGAACTAAGATCCTGACGGTGGCAGGTAAAGGCGGAGTCGGCAAGACTTCGATAGCTGCCGCTATGATACGAATACTGACAGAAGAATATCCCGGATCGAGGATACTTGCGATCGATGCTGATCCGGCCATAGGGCTGACGACAGCTCTCGGGGTAGAGCCCGAAGATACGCTGGACGGGATACGCAAAAAGATCGTAGAAAGCGTTGAGGACGGCAGACCGAAAGAGGCCATCGAAATGCTGAACGAGGCCAGATTCCGTATCTTTGATACGATGCTCGAAGAAGAGAGCTTCAGCTTCCTTGCGATAGGGAGACCCGAAGCCGCGGGCTGCTACTGCAAGGTGAACGCTTATCTTAAAGAAGTCATAAGTCTGCTTGCTGCGGATTTTGATTATGTCGTGATCGACGGCGAGGCAGGTATCGAACAGATAAACCGCAGAGTCATGGAGAAAGTGACACATCTTTTTCTTATCACCGATCCGAGCCGCAAGGGCTGCAAAGTGGCTGATACGATAAAAGAAGTTGCGGATGAGCTCGTGATGTATGACAGATGCGGAGTGATAGTAAACAGAGTCAGAGAAGAGTCCATACCGCTTATCAGGATCGACTCGGCGGAGATACTGACATATATCCCCGAAGACAGGACGCATGCCGAGAATGATATAATGGGAGTAAGTGTATTCGATCTGCCGGAGGATTCTCCGGTAATGCAGGGAACACGCGAGGCCCTTCGCAAAATGGAGCTGATATAAGAAGGAGAAACAAACATGAAGTATTACGGCGGCTGTGATGTGGGTTCGACCTACACCAAAGCGGTTATCCTCGATGAGGAAGGCAATATCGCAGCAGATACTACTATCAAGAGTAAGATCAATTCAGAGCAGTCGGCAAAGCTGGCTATGAGTGAAGTGCTCGATAAGGTGGGACTCAGATCGTCGGAGGAACTTGCTTACCTCATAGGTACGGGTTACGGGCGAAACAAGGTCCCGTTTGCCGATGAGAATATTTCCGAGATATCATGTCATGCTATGGGCGTGCATGTCACGGATCCGACTGTCAAGGCCATCATCGACATCGGCGGACAGGATGTAAAAGGCATCGCGGTAGATACTGACGGAACAGTAAAGAATTTTGCGATGAACGACAAATGTGCTGCGGGGACAGGCAGATTCTACGAAGCAATGGCAAGATCATTCGAAATGAGCATGTCTGAGTTTTCAAAACTGTCGCTTACGGCAAAGAATGTGATCCCTATCACAGCTCAGTGTACTGTATTTGCCGAGTCTGAAGTCATCACTCTCGTTGGTGAGAATAAACCGATGGATGAGATCGCAGCAGGCATACAGATGGCTGTAGCAAAGAGATGCTTTGTAATGGCGAAGAAGGCCGGCGCGACAGACTCAATAACGCTGACAGGCGGATGCGCAAAGAATGACGGACTCAGGAACGCAATAGAACATGTTCTGAAACTGAAGGTGATTCAGTTAAAGACTGATCCACAGCTGATGGGAGCTCTCGGAGCTGCGGAATTTGCCCGTCAGAAGGCAAAAGCCAGATAAACAGACGGCTGGTATTCTGCCGGCGGAATGGAAAACAGCAGCTGAACAATATCAGAAGTATAGCAGGAGAGATGAAATAACAGATGGAACTATTTGATCCTTTGATCGGAAAAGTTAATAATCTGGTCGGTTCTGCTGCGCCGGTAAAATACCCTTATGATCCGGACAGGGCATGGGAGGATGCAGGAGGCAACCAGCTTGTAATGATGAGAGAATCGGCTTATGAGCTGGGCGGCGACAACAAGCCGGCCGTCAATTATGCCTGCGTTTCCTCAGGAGATTATGTGGACCGGGATGAAATATGGGTGTACGGGCGTGATCTGAACAGGATAAAGAGCAGTACGCCGTTTGCAAGGATAGTCCTTGTCAGGGTCGCGGATCTTGAGGGCGAGGGAGAAGAGGATACCGAGCCCGTATTCAGAGCCATTCAGGACATAGATTTCGTCAAATATCATGTATATCCGAAGGGATATATGATCAGGGCATCGGCTGACAGTCACCGCGAACAGGTCAGGGTATCGAAGGAGGCTGTGCATAAAGGCATCAGCTTCGAGCAGGTGGGCAATTTATACATAAAAGAGTATAAAAAAGATCCGAATGTGCTGTCTGTCAGAGTAATATTTGTTACAGCAGATGATGCTGATTATGCGGAAATGAAAAAGGACGCAAGGATGATACGCGACATTACAAGGACTCTTTCGAAAATAATCGAGGGGATGGCGACCGACTGCCGCAGCTGCGGTCTCAAAGAAATCTGCGATGAGGTGGAGGGACTGAGGGAACTGCATTTCGGCAAACAGAAAAAACTAAAATGAACCGGCAGTGTCAAGTGATCTGTGAAAAAGGTTCGTACTGATCCGAAAGAGATGAATCAGGGGGAGCAGCTAAAATGAAGAATAAGGTGAACGCAGGAATAATTTTTCGAAATGCAATAATATTAGCAGCTGCAATACTCATGATCACTGTAGGCTCTGTTTCGGTCAACGCAGAAGCAGCTGCAGCTCTTGATGACAGCTACAGCGGCAAGACGGTCATACTGCAAAGCAATGATGTGCACGGCGCTCTGGAAGGATATCAGTACATTGCAGGACTGAGAGATGAGCTTGAAAGGCGTGGTGCTGATGTTGTGATGGTCGACAGCGGAGACTTTATGCAGGGTTCGACATATGTTGCAGACAGCAAAGGTCTCAATGCAGTCAGGATGATGAATGAATGCGGCTATGAATATATCACTGTCGGAAACCATGAGTTCGACTATGATACGATCAGACTGCTGAGAAATTTAGGTAAACTGAATGCATCTGTACTTTCATCGAACATTATCGATGAGAAGGCGCATGACAGAGTCTTTGAACCGACGGCCCTGTACAGCAGCATGGACAGCGATCTTAAAATAGGATTTTACGGCGAAGGTACACCGCAGACTGCCACATATTCAATACCGGGCAATCTGAAGGGCCTCAGGTTTATCACCGATGAGCAGGAGATGTATGGGACTGCAAGAGCAGATATAGACGCACTCGAAGAAAAAGGTGCAGATATAATAATCTGTCTTTCACATCTCGGAATCGATGATGTATCGGAACCCTATGTGTCATATAACCTCTACGAAAACACAAAATCTTCGATTGGGACAGGTGCGGGATCTCTGACAGAAGACAGTATAAAAAAGAAATACATTATTCTCGACGGACATTCACATACAGTTATGGAGCATGGTTCGAATGGCGAGCCGATAATGCAGACAGGAACCAAATTCATGAACATCGGAGTCGTAGTCATCGATGAAAAGACAGAAAAGATCGAGAAGAACTTCCTGTACAGACTCAGAGAGACTGACTCGGAATCTGCGAAGTTCCTGGAGGGACTGTACAGCAATAAGAAGGTCGAGGAACTGAGCGATGAAATAGAATCCGAGATCGACAGAAAATATTCTGAAAAGATAGGTGAAACTGCCGTAGACCTGAATGGTCAGAAGGGATCGTATGATAAGGAAACCGGTGAAATCATCAGAGGAAACCGTAACTCCGAGACCAATCTGGGAGATCTGATAAGCGATGCGTTCAGATGGTATATCCTCAAATACGGAGAGAGCCTTGGTCTGGATCCGGAAAAGACCATAGCGATGCAGAATGGGGGTGCAATCAGAGCCGGTATCCCGAAAGGGGATATTACGAAAAAAGACATACTCGATGTGATGCCGTTCAACAATACGATCTGTGTAATCAATGTCAAAGGAAGCAAATTGCTTGAAGCCATGGAAGCGGCATCTTATGAATCACCTGTAGCATGCGGCGGATTTCCTCAGCTCAGCGGAATGGAGATCGTGGTGGATGAGGCTGCGGAATACGATCCACAGGAAGAGCCTTATCCCGGTTCCACTAATTACGGCCCGAAGAGTATAAGGAGAGTAACGATCAAAAGCATTAACGGAAAGCCGTTCAATAAAAACGAAACATACACAGTTCTGGCCAGTAATTTTATCGCAGAAGGAGGCGATACTTTTTACGCATTTGCAAGCACAGACAATATAATCGATACCGGAATTTTCGATGCCGATATACTGTCGCATTATCTGATAGAAAAGCTCGGCGGCAAAGTAGGCGAAGAATATGCCGAAGCTCAGGGAAGGGTAAAAATAGTACGCAAGAGCGACCAAGCTTTGAAGCTGAGCCTGGCATCAGCAAAATCAAGAACAGTCAGAGCATCCGCCCTCAGAAAATCAGCAAAGAATGTAAAGGCCGTAAAGGTCAGCGGCGCAAAGGGAACTGTTACATACAGGAAACTATCCGGCAGCAAAAAGCTCAGCATAAATAAGAAGACAGGCAAGGTAAAGATAATGAAGGGCACCGGCAAAGGGACTTACAAAATAAAGATAAAAGTCATCGCCGCAGCCACCGATGATTACCGCAGCGCAGAAAAGACCATAAGCGCCGTGATCAAGGTGAAGTAAAACCGCAAAAAAGCTTTCCAAAAAAATAAGAAAAAAACGCTGAAACACTTGCAAAGCAGCTGCCCGGGTGATATACTGTGCAAGCTGTCGCGATTGCAGCAGGATAATAGTAGCGATCGCAAAGACTGTGACCAGGCAGTGCCGGCAGAGTACTGACAGCAATTCTTATTTCAGAAATAATTACAGAAAAGAGGTACCGGCATGAAGGAAGGAATCCATCCTGATTATAAGGAATGTAAAGTTACTTGCGCATGTGGGAATACATTCACAACTCTGTCCAATAAGGAAGAGATGAGAGTAGACATATGCTCTGAATGTCACCCATTCTTCACAGGTCAGCAGAAATTCGCTAACCGCGGCGGAAGAGTTGAGAAGTTCAAGAACAAGTACAACCTGTAATCATACAGAAAGAAAGGCCGGAGCGTATGAACGTTCCGGTTTTTTTGTGCAATACGGCAGCAGGCTGAACCGGCTGTGCCGCAGCACGGCATGATGCTGCCCGGGACGCTTTGTGAACGATATATGAATTATCGATCAACAGAAGAAACGACGGCCTAAAAATGCTGAAAAGCAAAGGCTTTTCTGATATAATAAATCAGTTTGAGAGACAGATAGGATAATTTGGCCGGAAAGACCGGCGGATGTAGGAAATCAGGATAGAAAACAGGAGACAATATGTTCGACAAACTCGATTTTATAACTGAAAAATATAAGGAACTGGCAGAAAAAGTGGCGGATCCTGCCATAATCGCTGACCAGAAGACCTGGCAGAAATACATGAAGGAGATGGCAGAGATCGAGCCGATAGTAAAGGCGTACGAGGCTTACCGCAAGATGCAGAGCGATCTGGCTGACGCCCGCGAGATCATCGATATGGAAGATGACGAAGAGATGCGCGAAATGGCCAAGGAAGAGGCGAGAGAACTCGAAGAGCAGATGGAGAAGGCTCAGGAAGAGCTCAAGATACTGCTGCTGCCAAAGGACCCTAACGATGACAAGAACGTAATCCTCGAGATCAGAGCAGGAACCGGCGGAGAGGAAGCTGCACTGTTCGGAAACGACCTGCTGAGGATGTATCTGAGATATGCGGAGCGCCGCCGCTGGAAGGCTGAGATCATTGAGATCAGCGACACCGGGATAGGCGGTATCAAAGAAGCAGTAGTCATGATCAAGGGTAAGGGAGCATACTCAAGACTCAAATTCGAGTCCGGCGTTCACAGAGTTCAGAGAGTGCCTGAGACCGAATCATCAGGACGTATCCATACCTCGGCTGCTACAGTAGCTGTTCTGCCTGAGGTCGACGACGTCGAAGTAGAGATCAACCCTAACGATGTAAAGGTCGATGTTTACAGAGCATCCGGAAACGGCGGACAGTGCGTAAATACGACCGACTCCGCTGTAAGAATGACTCACCTGCCTACAGGGATCGTGGTTACCTGTCAGGACGAAAAGTCCCAGATCCAGAACAGGGAAAAGGCCATGAGAGTACTCAAGGCCAGACTCTATGACAAGATGGTGCAGGAGCAGAATGACAAGATTTCCGCAGACAGAAGAAGCCAGGTAGGATCCGGCGACAGATCCGAGCGTATCAGGACATATAACTTCCCGCAGGGCAGAGTGACCGATCACAGGATCAACCTCACTCTGTACAAGCTCGAACAGTTCCTTGACGGCGATATCGATGAGGCTGTGGACGGACTCATAACTGCTGATCAGGCAGCTAAAATGAAGGATTTCGGCCAGGAGGAATAAGTCAGGGCATAAACCGGACCCTGATCGGGAATAATGGAGACACTTAAACTAAGCACCAATAGCAATGATATAAAGCAGGCCGGAGAGATAATCAGAAGGGGCGGACTTGTAGCCTTCCCGACCGAAACGGTGTACGGACTCGGAGCCAATGCGCTGGATGAAGAGGCCGTGAAATCAGTCTATCTGGCAAAAGGCAGACCGTCGGATAATCCGATGATAGTCCATATCGCCGATGCCACCGAGCTCGAACTGCTCGTAGCAGGAGGCATGATATCTCTCGGTGAGGATGTTTTCAAACTTATGAATGAAGTCTGGCCGGGACCGCTGACCATGGTCTTCCCTAAATCCGCTATGGTTCCGGACATCACGACCGGAGGACTGGATACAGTTGCGGTCAGGATGCCTTCTAACGGGACAGCTTACAGACTGATAAAGTCAGCAAAAAGACCTATCGCCGCACCGAGCGCGAATATCTCCGGCAGACCGAGTCCGACGAATGCAGAGGATGTGCTCGAGGACATGGACGGCAGGATAGATGCAGTCATAATGGGAGAGCAATGTGATGTCGGTATAGAATCGACTGTGCTGGACATGACGGGCGAGGTTCCGGTAATACTGAGGCCGGGCATACTCAGCAGAGAATATCTCTCGGATGTGCTGGGAAAAGAAGTCGTTTATGACAGCTCATTGATGACTGTTCCGGACGAGCTGGCAGATCCGGAAGCCGGCGCCGCCGATACATCCTTCAAACCGCGTTCACCAGGCATGAAGTACAAGCATTATTCCCCGAAAGCCGATGTTATACTTATTGAAGGATCGGCAGAGAGATTCGAAAAAAGATCCAGAGAACTGGGTCTCGATGCCATGAAACAGGGGAAGAGGACTGCTATAATAGATTACGGAGATGACCCGAAGAAGGCGGCGCATAAATTCTTTTCGGATCTTCGTGAACTCGACAGGCAGGGCTATGACCTTATCCTGGTCAGAGCTCTTGACAGGAGAGGCAGAGGCTTCGGTGTTATGAACCGCATGCTCAAGAGCGCCGGATACGAGGTTGTCTGACGAATAACTGATGCTAATTGACGCATAAAATTTCAGCGCAACCGGGCTTAAAGCAGAAACCGGGCGCAGAAACAGATATTTCTGCGAAATGAACCGCACTGATCGCAATATTGTTATATAAATCGCGATAATGTTACAACAGAGCAAAGCGGAAACCGGACGGCGTATTATGATGCGGCGTCTGACGATAAAGGCTTTGCGAATTAACGGACACGGGGACTAATATTTCTACAGAATTATTTAACATATAGTAAGATTGAATAATCGGAGGTAAGCTATGGCAAAAGTAATGGTATTTGATCATCCGCTCATTCAGCACAAGGTCTCACTGATGAGAGACAAGAACACACCGAGCAAGGAGTTCAGAAATCTCGCAAGAGAGGTCGCTATGCTGATGACATACGAGGTCACCAGAGACCTGCCGACTGAAGAGGTGGATCTGGAGACACCAATCTGCCCTGCGAGAGTAAAGATGCTGGCAGGAAAGAAGCTCGCGATCATTCCTATCCTCAGAGCGGGACTCGGCTTCGTTGACGGCATGCTCGAGATAATTCCAAGCGCTAAGGTGGGACATGTGGGTCTGTACAGAGATCCTGATACAAAGGAACCGGTGGAGTATTACTGCAAGCTGCCTGAGGATATCGACAAGAGAAGAGTTATCATCGTAGATCCTATGCTGGCTACAGGCGGAAGTGCTGTTGCCGCAGTGGATTTCGTTAAGAAGAATGGCGCGAAGGACATCAGCTTTATGTGCCTGATCGCTGCTCCGGAAGGAATCGAGGCTCTGGAGACAGCTCATCCGGATGTTAATATCTTTATCGCTGCAAAAGACGAGAAACTCAACGAAAACGCTTACATCGTACCTGGACTCGGCGACGCAGGCGACAGAATATTCGGAACAAAATAGTTCAGTTGATACAAATCATGATAAAACAGGCGGGAGATGCACAGATCGCCCGCTTTTGCTTTAAATTATGCGGAAATAAGCCGGTTTTGTAAAATGCACGGAATGTGTATAGGTTCATAGAAAGGAAACGCACATGGGGTGGAAAGCTTATTTTTCAACAGCGATGATTGCAAGGGGTCATACATATTATTACCAGCATAGAGTGCATGATTTCCATATGACCGAAGATTTCTGCTCGGCAGAGGTATGGGGTAATTCGATATACGATGTAACGATAACAAATCCCGGGCAGAAAAATATGAGAATGTACTGCAGTTGTCCCAACGCCGCTGATGGGTGGAATTGTAAGCACATGGCTGCGGTCCTGCTTAAATGGGAAGCAGAGAGCAAAAAAGACAAAAAAAAGGGTTCGAAAAAAGCCGCGGAGAAATGGTCATGCAGCATCACTGAACTGATTCCGTTTGCACCGAAAGGTAAAGAGCCTTTTTACCATATAGCTAAGATACTTGAAAATGAGCAAGTGTCCGGAGAGGATGCAAAAAAGGCAGAAAAACTTCTTGCTTCCGGACGTATCAGATTGAACGACACATTTCGTATATATGAAAATTCATATGAGGATCAGAGAAAAAGCGGAGCACCGATGTATTTCCAGGGGACCGTTGATGACGAAGAAGGACATTTCAGCGGAAACGTCGATCTCATACTTACAAACACTGATATAAGAAGATACTGGTGCAGCATCTGCAGGAATTATTACGAACGTTATTATACTTCCTATGTAAGCTCTCAACATATATGTCCTCATATACTGGGATTTCTTATCAAGGTGGATGATTATGTAAAGAAGTTTGATCCCGGCGATTTTACAGATTACAGAGGCCTGAGTTTTCTGAATAATTTCGGTACGGAATCAATACGCGCTGCCTCAGATCCGGGAAAGGAAAAAGAAGGAACTGTTACCCTCGAACCGAGGATTACGGAGGTCGATCCGGGACAATACGATCTGGAATTCCGCATAGGAAACGGCGGCAAAATGTATATTGTCAAAAATCTTACCGAGCTCCACGATACGGTCAATTCAGGCGGCAAATATGAGCTGGGCAAGAGCGGCAGCATTGACTTTGCAGTGCAGCGTTTTGCGCCGGAATCAAAAGAATTGTATGATCTGATCGAACGTGATGTAAAGAGAACCAGAGCCATAGAGAAAAAGCTTGAAACAAAGCGATCTTATTATTACAGCGGAACCGTCGAGACGAAAAAAGGCATCCCGTTTACAGGAGACGCTGTGGATACTATCGTACAATACAGGCAGGGCGGAAATATACCGTTCAAGGGGATAGAAAGCAAGAGTCCGAAAGAGCTGAAAGTTGCAAAGATTCTTCCGAATGTGGCAGTAGATGTCGATACGGAGATCAGCACAAGGAATGGAAAGAGAGTTCTTGATCTGGTCCGGGTAAGCGGATCAGTTCCTCATGTGATAGACGGAGTAAAGAGCAAGTATTTTATCGAAAGCGGCTGTCTGAGCGAAATCGATGAAGAGACCTGGAGCCATATAAGACCGTTTAAACAGGCATGCTACACAGGTTATGACAGCAACAAGTTTTTTCTTCAGATCGGTAAAAAGAAAGCTGCTGAATTCTATTACAGTGTACTTCCAAAACTCAGGGAGGATCCGGTATTCACGATAACAGAGATCTCATCTGCTGAAAAATATATCCCTGCTGAAGCTGCATTCAAATTCTATCTCGACGTCGATGAAGGAGATATAATCTGTGAAGCAAGAGCGGAATATGATGACATTATAGCGATAATTCGAGGCAAAACAGATGATTTCCCTCTGGATGATTTCAGAGATGTAGATCAGGAAATACCTGTTTACAACAAGCTGGAAAGCATGTTTGAAAGCTATGACAGAGAACGTGAAGCCTTTATCCTCGAGGATTCGGATGATGCCAGATATGAACTGCTGAAGAACGGTGTTGATCAGCTGATGGCATTCGGCGAAGTGCACTGCACCGATGATTTCGATTCGATCAGGATAAGGAAGACTCCGTCAGTACAGATCGGAGTTTCAGTCGAAAGCGATCTCCTGAATCTGGATATACTTACACGGGATATGTCCTATGAGGAACTGGCCTTGCTGCTTCAGAACTACAGGCAAAAGAAGAGCTATCACAGGCTCAGAAGCGGTGAATTTATAGACCTCAAAGAGAATGAGTCCCTGGATATCCTGATGGATATTCTGGAAAAATCGGGTGCGGATATAAAGGACTTTGTCAAGGGAAAGCTGCAGATCCCGGCATACAGAGCTCTGTATCTTGACAAAATGCTGGAGGGTCATGAGGAACTGGTCGCAGGCAGGGACCGCCGCTTCAGAAATCTGATAAGGGACTTCAAAACGATCAATGATGCCGAGTATGATATTCCGGAGGGTTTGAACGGTGAATTGAGGGCATATCAGGATTACGGCTACAGATGGCTCAGAACACTGGAAACTGCAGGCTTCGGAGGAATACTTGCAGATGATATGGGCCTCGGCAAGACCATTCAGGCGATCACGATGCTGCTTGCCTATAAGGATTCAGCTGAGCAGGATGGTCTTCATGCTCTGATAGTCTGTCCGAGTTCTGTGCTCTATAACTGGACAGAAGAAATAGGACGCTTTGCACCGGAACTCATTGTATCTGCGGTCGCAGGGACGAAAAGCATCCGAAAGAATATCCTGGAAAACTATAAAGAATACGACATACTGGTTACCTCATATGATCTGCTGAAAAGAGATATTGATCTGTACGAGGATCTGAGATTCACACATCAGATCCTGGATGAGGCGCAGTACATAAAAAATGCAAAAGCAGCAGCAGCGAAATCCGTCAAGCTTGTGCACGCAGAGCATCGATATGCGCTGACAGGTACGCCTATAGAAAACAGGCTGAGCGAACTGTGGAGCATATTCGACTATCTGATGCCGGGATTCCTGTACAATTACGAACATTTCCGCAAGACTTTCGAACTGCCGATAAGCAAGTACGGGGATGACGCGGCAACAGAAGCTCTCAAAAATATGATCTCGCCTTTCATTCTGAGACGAAAGAAAAAAGACGTGCTCAAGGATCTGCCTGATAAGATCGAGGAAATCCGATATGCTAGATTTGATGACAGCCAGAGAAAGCTGTATGATGCTCAGGCAATACGGATCAGCAATCTGATTGAGGAGAAGGGAGATTTCAACACAGGAAAAATCGAGATCCTTGCGGAACTCACAAGGATACGTCAGATATGCTGCGATCCGTCATTGATATTTGATGATTACAAAGGAGAATCGGCAAAAAAAGAAGCATGTCTGGATCTCGTCGAAAGCGCGGCAGACGGGGGACACAAGATGCTGCTCTTCTCTCAGTTCACTTCAATGCTTGAATTGCTGGAGCAGGATCTGAAAAAGAAAGAAATACCGTATTTCAAGCTTACAGGCTCGACAAGCAAAGAGGAAAGAATGCGCCTTGTCAGGGAATTCAATGCTGATGACACTCCGGTATTCCTGATTTCCCTTAAGGCGGGAGGCACCGGCCTAAATCTTACCGGTGCAGATATAGTCATACACTATGATCCGTGGTGGAATACAGCGGCGCAGGATCAGGCTACTGACAGAGCTCACAGGATAGGTCAGACAAAGGATGTCACAGTATTCAAGCTCATAGCAAAGGATACGATTGAAGAAAAGATCGTTAAACTGCAGGAGACAAAAAAAGAACTTGCTGATGCAGTGCTTAGCGGTGAGACAAGATCACTCGGCTCAATGAGCAAAGAGGAACTGATGGAGCTGATATCTTAATGGATCATAGTTCATTGACATTAAACGCGCTCGGTGATAATATTTTCAATGTATTGATCGGAAAAGCATTTTGAGAGGAGAGTAAATGAACGCTCGCAGACTCGTAGCAGCAATCTATTATTATGACAGGGCTTCGATTGAAGCATAGTTTTGCTGCGAAATGCATGAGGATCGAACATAGAAGTTGATTCCGGCTCCGCAGCAAAACTGCGGAGCCGTTTATTAAGGCCGGAGAGTCAGCCGTGATGGTTTGTTTTTCAGCTGTCACGGGATCCGGAAAGCAAAATGGAAAGGAAGAGTATCGATGAAAAACTTAATCCCTGACAATGTCAGCGAACACACCAATGTGTATGACGTCCTGATGGAGAGAGGACTGATCGAACAGACGACCAACGGCGAGGCTCTGAGAGAGCTGCTCGGCAAGGAAAAGATCAAATTCTATATCGGGTTTGACCCGACAGCAGACTGCCTGCATGTAGGACACTTCATTCCTATGATCACTATGATGTATATGCAGAAATACGGACACACTCCTGTATTCCTACTCGGCGGCGGCACAGGAGAGATCGGAGACCCGTCAGGCCGCAGTGACATGCGTCAGGTAATGACCATCAATACTATCGACGATAACTGCAGAGCTTTCAAAAAGCTCTTTGACAAATTCATTGATTTTGATGATGAGTGGAAATACGAAGGAAACGAGGGTGTCTATCATCCGGGCCACCAGAACAGAGAGCCAAAGCCGGGCTATGCTGTAAGCGTCAACAATGCGGAGTGGATCAGACCTTGCAAGTTCACTGAATTCGCGAGAGAGATCGGAAGACATTTCAATGTAAATACCATGCTGAGAGCTGATGCGTTCAAGACACGTATGGACAGAGATGAGGGCCTTTCCTTCTTCGAATTCTCGTATATGCTGCTTCAGGCATACGACTTCATGGTAATGGCAAGAGACTTTGACCTCAAAGCTCAGTTTGGCGGAAACGATCAGTGGTCCAACATAATTGCAGGCGTTGACCTGACCCGTAAGACCTGCGGCAAGGAAGTATTCGGACTTACCGTATCCCTGCTGACAACAAGCGAAGGCAAAAAGATGGGCAAGACTGCAAAGGGAGCTCTCTGGCTCGATGAATCGAAGTGCTCTGTATATGATTTCTTCCAGTACTGGAGAAATGTCGGAGACGCAGATGTAAACAAGTGCCTTCGCATGCTGACATTCCTGCCTATGAGCGAGGTAAACAGACTGTCCGCACTCGAAGGCTCGGCAATCAACGAGGCTAAGGAAATCCTTGCTTATGAAGTAACCAAGCTGGTACACGGCGAGGAAAAGGCAAAGCAGGCTCTCGAGACAAGCCGTCAGATCTTTGCAGGCGGCGGAGTTTCGGAAGATATGCCGACAGCAGAATTTGACAAGGATCAGTTCGAAGGTGACGGAATGGGACTCGCAGCGCTTCTCAAAGAGGCAGGACTTGAGCCATCGACATCCGAAGCATACAGAACGATTCAGGGCGGCGGAGCAAGAATCAACGGAGAACAGATCACAGACAAGAAATTCGCTGTAACCCTCGACTGCTTCAAGGACGGCGAACTCGTTCTGCAGAAGGGCAAGAAAAAATTCAAGAAGATCGTCCTCAAATAAGTCAGCAGCAAAATAGAGTTATGGTTATGCGGCCGAGTTGATGTGCACTCATGCATTCTTCACTCTGCCGAATACTGATTACGCATATACATTTCGCGATTAGATTCAGGACATATAAAAAGGATGCCGGTATTGATGATCCATTCAATAGCCGGCATCCTTTTATTCGCTGCATTATGATTAATCTTTCAGTAATAATTCAGTGAACACGCGGCCTGACAAAACAAAAATGTAACAGCCAGACTATCCTACCTGATTGCGACCCCGCATTCGCGCTCCATTATCTTTGCGAAAGATCTGATGCATGCGTGAACTATGCCGGTGCAATGCGTCTTGCGTTCAGGGTCCTTGAATGAATAGTCCTTGATCAGAACAGGGCAGATCGCGCTGCCGTATTCGGCTATAACATCATCGTTCAGCTCCCTTACCAGATCGATGCATTTCTGAAATGCCGGATCACCCTTGACTGTACGTCCGAAGACCTTGCCTATGCACATAGTTGCTCCGGCTACAGCGCCGCAGACATTTCCTCCATCTCCGAATCCATAAGGGAAGCCCGTGGACATCGCAATAGCATCTTCGCCGATCCCGAGCTCATAATGTCTGTTCAGAGCTTCAAGAACAGATTCAGAGCACATGAATCCTGTCGTAAAATTCTCAGTTGCATCACTGAGCAGCTTATCAAGATTGATTTCCTTTACCATAATATCTGTTTCCTCCACTTTATATTATCTGCGTGCGACTACAGCGCGCCATTCACCGTCCGCGAGAACTTCGAGTATCGTATATCCGGCGTTCTCTATTGCTTCATTAACAATATCTTCTTTGATATCGAGAATCCCTGACGTGATATATACACCGCCGGGAACGAGATGTGAAAGCGAAGCCGGTGTAAGTCTGATTACAAGATCGGCCATCAGGTTGGCGACAATGATATCGGCCTGATAATCAACACCTTCGGTCAAATCGCCATACTGAGCAGTGATCCTGTCCGTGAGTCCGTTATGCTTTATGTTTTCTATTGCAACTGCTACAGCATCCTCGTCTATCTCGATACCGAGACAGTCATCTGCTCCGAGAAGTGCGGCAGCGATAGCAAGAATACCGGTGCCGGTCCCGACATCGAGTACTCTTACTGGAAGTCTGTCTGCTGATAAACAGTCATTATCGCAGTTCGCGCGGTTGCCTGTTATGAGACCATCATTATCCTGAGAAGGTCTTTCACCGTGGCACTGTCTGAACTCCGGAAGATACTTTTCGAGAGCTTTGATGCACATCGAAGTAGTTTCGTGAAGACCGCTGCCGAAAGCCATGCCCGGATCCATTTCGATCACCAGATCCCCGTCGGAGGGGTCGTAATCCTCCCAACTCGGTTTGACAACTATACGTTTTCCCACATGAGTCGGCTTGAAGAATTCCTGCCATTTGTAAAGCCAGCCGCTGTCATCCTCAGGATCGCCGACTGCGATCCGCGCAGCAGAAAGAGTGCCGGCATCCAGCAGGCTGCTGATCAGAGCCCTGATCTGAGCTTCATCCCGGCGGCCGTTGTCATCATCGCTGAGATAGTAAGTAATGACCGGATCCCTGTCCAGGTCGGATGTCAGCTCATCATTGATATAATCGTATTTGTACTGAGCGGGATGAACAAGGATATCCCTGACATCATCGGGATCATCGATTATCATGCTCTCGTATCCCGCGGCAGTGAGTTCAGCGATCATAGTGTCAAGATCGCTCCTGCCTGTCTTTATTTTTAATTCTCTGTATTCCATACGCTTATCATAGCACAAAATCCATTACAATTCAGCCATTGCTGCAAGACAGGCAGGATTGAGAAAAATACCGCCGCACGCTCGTGACTTCAGTCGTGAGTTAGGCGGTATTAATATGCTTGAACTTATGTTCGCCGTATGGTATAATATATGTATGAATAATATGTACGAATTATCTGAACCGAAAGAAGTAACACATGGTCGCGGTTACGTATATTCCCTTCAA
>CACYHR010000002.1 GCA_902774265.1 uncultured Eubacteriales bacterium | reverse complement strand
AATAATCATCTAAGCTGCAGCTCAGCTATAATCTACCGATATAGTCAAACCATCAAAAAACAGCCGGTGCGGCTGTTTTTATTGCATTTTGCTTGTTGTTTCCGGTTCAGTTTGTCAGAAGTATTGATCGTCGGAGGATTTGAAGTATCCGCCGCTTTTCTTTTTGCCTGAGCCTCCTGAGCTTCCGGATCTGCTCGATTTGCCGGATGAGCGGCTGCTGTTTGAATATGTACGGTATGTATTCACAGTTGGTGTGTAGGTGTATGTCTCGACTACGGGTTCTTTCACTGTGATTTTTGTTCTGATGCTTGTTCCTCCTGCTGAAATACGAATGGTGGCGCTGCCTTCGCTGACCGCAGTGATTTTGCCTTTTTTGCTGATCTTTGCGACGGACTTGTCCGAGGATTTGTATGTTAGCGGCTCACTCGAAAATTTCTCAGGCTTTAAAGACGGTTTGAGCTGCTTTGTATCACCGGTCTCAAGTTCATATGCTTTATCAATGTTCCCGATTTCCGTGACCTTTGGCACTACAGCAACTGATGCATCCTCCGTATAACCGCGTGCATGCATCTGCAGCGTCGCTTCACCCTGTCCTGTCGCTGTGATCAGACCTTCATCTGACACGGTAAACACCTTTTTATCTGAAGACTCAAAGATAACAGGCTCATCTTTGAACCAGTCTGGTTCAACCTGATATTCCAGCTGTTTACTCCCGTCATAATACAGCTTTATGTGGTTGTTAACACCGCTGATATCTTCAACCTCTTTCGGGATCATTGCATAAACTGCAGCTGCTGTTGCAGCAATCACAGCTATTACAGATGCCGCGATAATGGCTTTTCGACTGCCACGCCGTGTCTCAGTCTTACTGCTCTCAGATGTTTTATCAGTGTCACTCCTTTGTTCAGATTTCTGCACATTCTCCTTTGCAACCACTTGAGATACTGTATCATCTATACCATGCACAGTTGTCTGCAGCGCATAGCCCCGTCCGGGATTTTTGCCTTTCTTTGCCTTTTTATTTTTACGGTTTTTCTTTATGTATTGTTTCAGATAGAGTTCTTCCAAATCTTCGCGCATCTCTGTCGCAGTCAGATATCTGCTGCTGCGTTCATAAGTGCAGGCCTTGAGCACAATGTTCCGGAGTCTTCCTGAACCCTGTGCAGGCGGAACCATATTTTTGCCCGAAACACGCATAGCCATGGCTTTTTCTACATCATCGTAAAGTATCTTCCTTGGATAAGGCGGCATGAACGGAATGCGGCCATGATTAAGATACTGATACATTATGAGTCCGAGTGAATAGATATCTGCCGATGCCCCGTATGCCTCTCCGCGAAATACCTCCGGCGCCATATATGTATATGTGCCCTTGCGGCTGAGACCGGACTGTGTCTCTTCAACGATTCTTGCTATGCCGAAATCACCCAGCTTATAATCGCCGCCCGGCGAAATGAAGATATTCTCCGGCTTGATATCACGGTGAACAATTCCCATACTGCCGCAGAACTCCAGAGCCTTGCATATGTCGATACCAAGTCTGACAATAGCTGTTTCATCCAGCCTGTTGTCTATGGAATACTCTACAAGCGGTTGTAAAAGTTCGGTCTTGATCAGAACATCCCAGCCAATTCCTTCCTCACGCTCTATGATTTCATGATCCTCGTAGCTCATAATATTGCTGTGCCCCTTGAGTCTGCCGAGATACTGCAGCTCTGACACAACATTCTTCATCAGATTGCTGTAATATGATCTGAGATCCTCTTTCGCGACACCATTAAAGAGGACATGCTTGATGTCCTCTTCACTCTCCGGAATGCTTATTACTTTGAGGGCCGCTTTGTATGTTGTGCCGAATTCGACTCGTTCGATCTCATACACCCTGCCGAGGGCGCCACGGCCAATCTGTCTTGTAATATGCCAGGAATCAAATATAGGTGCGGTCTCGTCAAAAGAGCCTGTTATCATCTGTTCTCCATTGAATCTCTGATCAAAAATATATTATCTTATTTTGCTTTAATGGTTCTGGCAGGCGAGTAATCACTGTATATGGTTTTGCCGCCTATCCGTTTGAAAGCTTTTATTTTATAGCTGTATTTCTTCCCCCTGATCAATCCGCGATGGATTACGCCCTTTACCTTGCTGTTCTTGGTTAGCCTGCAGCGATACTTTTTTTCTCCCGGTGCCCTGACATATACTTTGTATCCGTCAGCACTGCGAGACTTAGTCCATTGTATTCTTGCTAAATGTTTCTTGGAGGTCCTTACCTTTAGCTTCGGTGCCGCAAGCTTAACTTTGACTGCGACTGATTTCTCTGCTGCCAGATAATTATCAGTTTGAGCTGCCTTGATAATGATCCGTGCTGTTCCCGGACCGCTTATCGTTACTATGCCTTTACTGCTTACTCTTGCTACCCGTTCATTTGTAGATTTAAAAGCTAGCTCGGTATTTGCTTCAGCATTAAGAGCAAATTTTTTACTGTTTGTCGTCTTTTTGAAGGACTTCGGGCAAATTATATTTTGCTCTTTCAAATCCGATGATTGACCCTCATCCGGTTTCGGATCTTCGTTACCTTTTTGATCATCCGGATCTGCAGGTTCAGTCTGTGAACCGCCGCCGCTGCCTGAGCCGCCCGAGCCACTACCCGAATCGCCCGAGCCACCGCCCGAGCCTGAACCGCCACCTGAGCTTCCACCGCCGGAAGATCCACCACCCGAGCCGCCGCCCGATGATCCCGATCCATCGCCCGAGCCACCGCCACCGGAAGATCCACCACCCGAGCTTCCGCCGCCCGAACCTGAACCGGATGATCCCTGGCCGTCAGGAATAGTCGGCACAGTTCCGTCAGGCAGCTTTCCCTCAGATCTCAGTATACTATACTCACTATATGTCATAGCAGAGAATTTAAAACTGTTAGCGGATGCATACTGCTCAATATAACTGCCGGAGGCACTGTATAAAGTCAGTGTATCATTATTCACTCTGATTCCTAGATGATACATAGCAAACGCATCTATATCTATGTATACCACAGATGTTGAAATATACAGTGCTCTCAGTGCCGTAGTATCACAAAATGCATATCCTTCTATTCTGCTGAGATCTGATGGCAGAACCACATTTTCCAGCTTGCTGCATCCGGAGAATACTTCTGTATTAATCTCCGTAATTCCTTCAGATATCACTACCGTCCTGAGTTCTTTGCAATTTATAAAAGCACCGCTGCAAAGTGTTTCCAGGCTTTTCGGAAGTTCCACCGCAGTTATTCCGGCTCCGTAGAAGCCCTGCTCACCAATGAACTTAAGTCCTTCATGTAATTCGATTTTGTTCAAAGCAGTGCAGTGGCTGAATGCCGAGCCCTCTATGTTTTTCACGCCTTCAGGAATGTTGACCGACTTAAGTGCGGAATTGTAAAAAGCATCTACTCCTATCGTCACAAGGCTGTCAGGCAGACTGACAGATTGGAGAGATGTATTCTCGAATGCGCCTTCGCATATCATCGTCACCCCTGCACGTACAGTATAATTTGTGCCCGCTTTAGCCGGCGGATATAATAACAGATAAGTGCCGTCCTTATTGTACAATACTCCGTCCACAGACATGTAAGCAGGATTATCCGCATCTACCTGTATAGCTTCAAGTGTACTGATTTTCCTAAGACAAGCATTACGGAGTTCCATTTCCTCTATGCTTTTCGGCATTTTGATGATGCGGATCCCGCTGCATCCGTCAAAACAGTTCCGGGCTATTGATTTTACACTTTTCCCGCCAATGCTATCAGGTATGTTCACTATTCCATTTGACGGTATATTACTGCACGATGTCAGAGTCAGGACATTGTCTTGTGTTATATAGCCGTATGTTATTCCGCTTGAAGGATCCGTCCACGATCCGTCTTCTGCATATACACAATATATATTCACACACGACAACATAACCGTCAGTACAATGACGGTCACGGCTAAGCTTGTGATCTTAACTGCATGTCTCATAGATAGATCCTTACTCCTTACTGAAACATTTACTATCGCCTGTTGACGGCATCGCTCCAATCAAGCGAACCGGTTATGAGGAGAGACCTGCGCATAGCATGGAAAGATTCCTGATAACGGCTTGTTGCAGCTTTGCTCCCGGTTGAACGATTATTTCATATAAATGAACGACATATTCTTCCTGTGGTAGCGGCTTTTCAGTTCCTGCCTGAGAGACAGCATCTCTGTGACTGCCTGATGCTTTTCTTCCTCTGACATTGCTTTGCTCTCCGTTTTGAATACATATTGTTGTTTAAATCTGCGCTGCACCGGATGCTCATCTTCCCACATTTCCAGATGATATATAAGATTTTCCTCATCAATATCGTCAGCTGTCAGCCTGCCGAAGCCCATCATCTCCAGATATGTGTTAATATCCTCTGCAGTCAGTCCGAGCGCGAGACACATTGCAATATGCGTTTTACGACCTCTCGGCATTTTCTTAAAGTACGGCGTAAGTCTGCCGGTTCTGTTATCTCTGACATTGAATGTTTCACGAGAACCTGTCAGATAATTAATCATTGAATCATCAAGCCAGCCTCTCAAAGATTCAACTGTTCCCTTAGGTTTTTTATCAATCGATATGTATCCCGTCTCTAATATGGAATCCAGAAAGCAATGCAGATAATTTCTGGGTTTTGCATATGCAGTTCTGAATGCGTCAAGATTTTTGATGACAAAATCTTTTATTCCCGCAATTACATCAGAAGCAGAACACTGTTCTCCGACATTTGCAAGTTCCCTGTCAACATCTGCTGTATCAATTATGTTACCGATTATCTCATCCCAAATCTCATAATATGCATCCATTGCAGCCTGATGGCATTCGGAATACATAGAATACAAATTCAAACTGCTGTCAGTAGTATTCTCATTGAGATTAATCAGATATATCCATACAAGATCCTCAGCGAGATCCTTACTGTATAGTTTTTTCTTTGCACCATATGTCTCGATCCAGGTATTGATCGTTTCAAGTGACCGGCGAAAAGCCATTCCGATACCTATATAGGTATCTCTCTTCCTTGGCTGTTTTACATAGAACCCTATATCACCTTCATAATGCAATCCCAGATAATCACAAACATAGTTATACGAAAAACCGGTTGCAGCTACCAGTTCATCCAGTTCATTCTGCCACTTTTTAAGTTTGTACTCTGCCATTATTTTTTTTAACATCTTTCCATTTCACTATACAACAGACGGAAGCCCTCGCAAATGAAGAGCCCGCCGCTTTTTTTGAGATCTGCTTAATCTCATTGTAATAGTGAAATGTTTCACGCCCATCAAAAAAAACAGCTTGGTTGGTTATTTATTTATTATATTCTACTATATATAGTAGCATCAATCAGTTTTTTTCAGACAACTACAAATCAGTTATCTAAGACTCTTTCGATATAACAGACACCGGATGTCCCCCGCCTCTTAGGCGGCGGGTTCCACTGATGCTCTCAGGAGCTGAAGCTCCCGGTGTCTGTTGACGGCGTCGCTCGCTCCAATCAAGCGAGCTTGTTGGAGCTTTGCTCCTGGTTGAATTCGGTCAATTCAGCCATCGACCTGGCAATTACAGTCTATGGCATAGAAATTGTTCAAGTGAGCTTTTACTTCTGCCAATTCATATATATTCAGATATTTTCATACATAAACGGCGCTGCATCCGGAAGCTCCGGTCTGCAGCGCCGTATTGATCATTCAAGCTTTCCGTCCATACGGCAGCGCCGTATAATCCGAAGAGAACCTTACTTCTGCTTTCTTCCTATTTCAAGGCCCATTTTGAATGCCTCTACGTTAGGCTCGATCAGCTTAGGCTTTTTTTCGAATTTGTGCTCGATTCCCTTGATGATTACATCTTCAGGAACAGCATCGGTTGCTCCGACATATACTCCGAGCATGATTACGTTGAGAGCTCTCTCGTTCTTGATATCGATAGCCATCTGTGTTACAGGAGCCTCGATGACCTTGATGTCGTCTCTCTCGATAGGATCTGTAACGATAGTGCTGTTTACGAACAGAGTCCCGCCCGGCTTGAGGTTGTCGATGAACTTGTGCAGCGACGGACCGTTCATTACTATCAGGTCCTCGAGTGAGTAGCTTACAGGTGCTCCGATAAGATCATCCGAAATAACTACGTAACAGTTAGCTGTGCCGCCTCTCATGGCTGCTCCGTATGAAGGGAAGAAAGTTACATTCAGGTCTGTAGCCTGAGATGTTGCTTCTGCCAGGAGCTTACCCATTGTCATTACGCCCTGTCCGCCGAATCCGGCGATCATAAGATTTCTTTCCATGGTTACCTCCTATTTACTTAAGCTTCTTTCCTTCATCTCTGAATACTCCGAGAGGATACTCTGTGAACATGCTGTCTCTCAGGAAATCGAGAGCCTTGAGTGTATCGAGTCCCCAGTTGGTCGGACATGTGGTTACGATCTCGACCAGGGAATATCCCTTGCCGTCAATCTGATACTGGAAGGCCTTCTTGATTGCCTTGCGGGCAGCGATAACATGCTGAGGTGTATCGCAGCTAACTCTCTCAATATAATAAGGAGCAGTCAGCTGGTTGATGATCTCTGACATATGCATAGGATATCCGTGCTTCTCAGGATCACGTCCGCCAGGAGTCGTTGTGGACTTCATTCCTATCAGTGTTGTAGGAGCCATCTGTCCGCCTGTCATTCCGTAGATACCGTTGTTTACGAAGATAACCGTAAAGTTTTCTCCTCTGTTAGCTGCCGACATTGTTTCTGCGAGTCCGATAGCAGCCAGGTCGCCGTCGCCCTGATAAGTATAAACCAGTGAATCAGGGGATGATCTCTTGATACCTGTAGCTACAGCGCCGGCTCTGCCGTGAGCAGCGATAGTCTCATCGTGAGTTACATAGAACTGTCCGAGTCCGCAGCAGCCTACGCCCTCTACTCTTACCAGCTTGTCGAGCTTGCCGAGTTCCTCAGCAGCCTCACCGATCAGCTTGTGAACTGTGCTGTGCATGCAGCCCGGGCAGAATCCGGATACAGCTCCCGGGATGATGCCCTGAGTCCTTGTATAGACTTTCTTTTCCTCAGCCATTACAGCACCTCCTTAATGAATTCCTGTGCGCCCTTCATTACCTGATCGTTTGTCAGGAGAGATCCGCCGGATCTCAGGACTTCCTTGACAGGGCATTTGCCCTGGATAGCATAGTCGATATCCCATCTCATCTGTGCAGGGATAGACATTTCTACGTCGATTATACCCTTGACTCTGTTGAAATCGAGGTTTTTCAATGTGTCGTGGTCTGATCATTCCGGCCTTTACGCCCTGCGCTCTCAGCTCTCTTACTACAGCTCTTGAGATACGTGCGGAAATACCGTATGCAGCGAATACGATCTCAGCGTCATCCATCATGAATTCTTCGACTCTGATGTCCTTATCCCATGTCTCATATAATGCTGCAGCCTCGATATTGGCCTTTTCCTGTCCGTCGCCTACCGAACCCGGTCTGCAGTATGCCTGCTGTCCCAGAGGGTGGCCTACGATAGCTCTCGGCATGAACTTAGCTCTGCATTCAGCCAGTTCCTCATCGGTTTTCATCGGAGGGAGAACTACAGGCTCCATCATTGTACCCATAACACCGTCCGTAAGTACAAGAACAGGGTTCTGGTCTCTCTCTGCGAGGTCATATGCCTCATATACCATGTCAACGCATTCCTGTACCGAATCCGGTGCAAGTACGATCATTCTGAATCCGCCGTTGCCGGAAGCCTTTGTAGCCTGCATGTAATCCTGCTGCGCCGGCTGTATAGCTCCGATTCCCGGGCCGCCTCTCTGTACATTTACGTAAACCATAGGGATACGTGCCGATGCACAGTATGAAACTCCCTCGCTGTACAGCGAGATACCGCATGAAGAAGACGAGCTCATAGCTCTGATTCCTGTTGAAGCAGCTCCGTAAAGCATGTTGACGGAAGCGACTTCGCTCTCGCCCTGTACGAACTGACCGCCTACCTCAGGAAGTCTTCTTGCCATGTATTCAGGGATCTCGTTCTGCGGTGTGATAGGATAGCCTGCGAAAAAGCGGCATCCTGCTCTTACAGCAGCCTCGGCAATAGCCTCGGTGCCTTTCATAAATACACGTTCTGCCATATCAGTCTCCTTTCCTATCTCCATACCTCGATCGCGGATTCCGGACAGATCTGAGCGCACATAGCACAGCCGATGCAGTCTTCAGGTCTTACGGAAGCAGCGTAGAGATAACCTTTGGAGTTAACTTTTTCGCTGATCTCGATGCACTTCTTTGGGCATGAGATAACGCAGTAGGAGCATGATTTGCAAGCTTCTGTAGTGATTTCGATTCTTGCCATTAATTTCCCTCCTTAGTGATAAGTAACAATATCTATTTGATACGCGAAGCTGTAGCTGCTACGCATTTATCAACATTCATGCAAAATCCCGGATCCAATTCCGCAGGCGACAGTCCGGGATCACTTTTACGCAGCACATGTTATCCGGGAACTGCATAGAGATTGGCCCGCCGCTGCACGTATTGCGCGTGACTTCCACATGATCACTCTGCCCATGAATACTTAAGGAAGAGGTCGAGCGGGATCAGCGTCTTGTCCGTCCTGTCCTTTACCTCGTCGAGTATCTCTCTGCGGACGCAAGCGCTGTTTACGGTAGTGAAACCGTCGAAAAGCTCATCTATCCTGTCAAGACCTTCAATGAATTCATCCGGAGTCGTAGCATAACCCAGTGTCGGGTTGCCGAGTATATAAATATGATCGAGCCTCATCGATCCTAGTATGTGACGCATGGTGCCGTCAATAGTGTCGACGCTTCTTGTCCACGGCCTGTACGGATTGACTACATAAACAGGAACAGCATTGTCCCTGCTCAGAAGGTCATTGTATGCACCGGCAAATTTTGCGGCCTGATGCCCGCCGCCTATATCGAGCAGTGTATACGAATCGCTTACAAGCGAGACTCGTACGCCTCCTACCATAACAGGCGCGTCCAGATACTGATCCTGATAATTGATCTCAACGCCCCTTTTCGCAAAATCTTCTTTCATATCACGCGATCTGTACAGAGGCTTGGTCTGGTCAAGGTCGAACAGCTCGACCTTTTTGCCTGTAGCCTGAGCCAGTTTATTAGCAATGTTCAGAACGATCTCGCTCTTGCCGCTGCCTGCTTCGCCTATAAAAACGAAGTTTTTCTTTTCCTTCATTATATCTTCAAAAGTCTTGTCTGCCTCGTAAAAAAGTCCCATCAGATAACCTCATATCAAGAATTGTTTAGTTCTCCCAACCGATCACATGCTCCGGATATGCGCTGCTACGGATCCGCTCCGGATCGTATACCGAAGAACAGAATCTCACAATTTTTTACAAAAAAAGCTGTCCCCCTGAGGAGTCAGCCTAATTCCATAGTATCAGTAGAGTTCCAGCTGTGAAAGACATGCGGCCGGACATGTATAAACAATTTCAATAAACAAATCAGCAAAACATGTCAAAATCCACTATTTTTATACTATATTTTTGGTGCATAATTCAAGTATTATTTGAACAGGCAATGTGTTTTTATTGTGAAGTTGAATCTAACTCATACAAAAGCCGAAAGGATCATTATGAAAATACTCAGCATAACCGCCCAGAAACCGCATTCCACCGGGAGCGGCACATATCTGACAGAGCTCGTGAATTCCTTTGACCGTGCAGGTCACAGTCAGGCTGTCGTCTGCGGCATATATCCTGATGACATATTAAATTTCCCCGAAGGAGTCAGCTGTTATCCGGTATACTTCACGGATACTGCGAAGCAAAGTTCATTCTCACAAAACCATGAAAGCGGTACAAGCAATGGATGCAGTTACCCATCCGTTAAGCAGGAAAAAGAATCACCGTTCCTTCCTTTTCCTATAGTCGGTATGTCCGATATAATGCCGTACACTTCGACAAGATACCGCGACCTGACAGAAGAGATGGTATCACAGTTCGAAGCGGCTTTTACGGATGCTGTTACCAAAGCCGTATGGGAACTTGATCCGGATGTCATAATATGTCATCATCTCTTCCTTCTGACCGCAATTGTCAGAAAGCATTTCCCTGACCGCTGCATATGCGGTATCTCTCACGGTACCGACCTGAGACAGATGATCAACTGCAAAAATCTGAGCAGGATCGTACGGCCGGAGATTGCAAAGCTTGACAGACTGTTTGCACTGCACGAGGAGCAGCGTGATCAGATAATAAATATATTCGGAACTGCCGATGACAAAGTGATGGTCATAGGGAGCGGATACAATGACCGCATATTCAATATGGAAGACCGCATGCCGCGTATCACCATGGAAGAATACATGAAGACCAAAGCGCCTGTAATGATTTGTTATGCCGGAAAGATGAGCAGGCCAAAAGGTGTCCCGGAACTTCTCAGTGCTCTGCATGCTCTTAACGATGATCCCGAAGTCCCTCCTTTTGAGGTAAACCTTGCCGGCGGATGTCAGGATGAGACTGTAATGGATATGCTTAAGCATCTTCCTGACAACATCAGATGGCTCGGGCAGGTGCCGCAGGAGAGGCTTGCACAGATCTTCAGATTCAACGACATATTCGTGCTGCCTTCGTATTTTGAAGGACTGCCTCTCGTTCTGATAGAGGCCATGGCTTCGGGTATGGTTCCGGTCAGCACAGATCTGCCGGGAATCCGTCCATGGATAGAGACGAATGTTCCCGGACAGAATGTCAGATTCGTTCCAATGCCTGAGATGGATACCATCGATACACCTACTCCGGAGGGACGGGTAAAGTTCAGAGATGATCTTATAACCGTCCTTAAATCGCTTATCACGGATATCGCCGATGACGGATCTGCACTGCCGCATCCTGATACCTCCGGCATCAGCTGGGACGGCGTCGCAAAAAAAATCATAACATTTATTTAGGCATCACATTTCTCAGTCCGCGGATGCTAAAATCTCATTAAACGAAGCTTAATAAGGCTTCGTTTTTAAATACAGATTTTTACCGGACCGCGCTCGGGGATATTCGCGATCCGTTTCATACAGGTATACAGGAGACTGGTAATGAATATAGATCAGGGAAGCTTACTGCTGCAGAATGCCATAAAGGGATTCCACGGCAGATTTAAAAAAATGTACGGCCAGATATCACTGCGCCTCAACGATAAATCATACATCACTACCGGCGGGAATAAGCTGCTGTGCGAACTGACAGACGACTCATTTTTTGTCTGTGATATCAACACCGGCGATCTCGGTGAGATATTCCGCAGGTGTCCGGGAATCAACGCATTTATATTCGGATGTACTCCGGATATGGTAAAAGTATCAGGAAGAAATTCGGACATCCCGGTCGCGCTTGAGGATCTTGCCATGCTGACAGGTCCGTCGCTCAGGATAATACCGGATGTTTTGCCGTCGACCGTTGTTTCTCTTCTGAGAAACACAAGCGTCGCGCTCGTTAAGAATTCGGGAGCTATAGCGTGCGGTTCCAACCTTAAAAAGGCGGTGGCGGGAATACAGATCGTAGAAAAAGCATGCGAAGCAGAAACTCACGGCGAAATGCTCGGCGGAACAGTACCGATCCCTGCTGAACTCGCAGCGATCTACAAAAAGCGTTTTAAAGATGTTTATGTTAACAGAAATGAAGAAGCTCAGGCCGGATTCACTGTTTCTTTCGAAAATGAATTCGATCTTCGCAATCAGCTGATTGAGTACGGCGAGGAGCTGGTCAACAGGGATCTGTCATACGGATCATGGGGAAATCTCTCAGTAAGGCTCAATAAGGACGAGATGCTGATAACCCCTACATCGATGGATTATTTCGAGATAAAGATAGAGGATCTGGTCAAGGTCAATATCCATACTCTTGAATATGAAAAAAACCAGCGGCAGCCGAGTAGCGAGACCAGAATGCACGCTCATGTATACAGGAGCTTTCCGGAATGCAATGCGATAATACACACTCATTCAAACGGTATGTCGGTCTTTGCGGCATGCGAGGCAGGATTTGCAATCGGAGACCCTGTTCTGCATGAACTTATAGGCGATGTTCTGGTCACACGGGCTGAAGAAGCAGAGTCTCAGGCTCTCGCAGAGGCTGTTGCAGAAACATTCACAAGGACTCATGCAGCAGTCATTCCTCACCATGGTGCTGTATTCTGCGGACCTTCTCTTGATGTGGTCTTTGCGATCGCAGAGGCAGTCGAACAAAAAGCCCGCAATCTGCTGAATTTCTGATATCGAGCTTACGGGCCGGCCGATCAGCTCTCATCCACAGGCAGCATTCTGTTTCTGGTATATATATACATTATTGTAATGCCCAATGCAGTAAACGCCCAGCTTACGGGAAATATTATCATCAGCGACAACCATGTGTGATAGATGCGGAATCCGGTGAATACCCAGGTGATCCTTATTCCGCACACACCGACGAATGAAGAGATCGCAGGGAGCATGGATTTGCCGAGGCCTCTCAGGGCGCCCGAAAGATTATCCATAACAACATTTATCAGCTCGCCGTACATGAGACAGCTAATTCTCACTACGGCGAGTTCTATTATTGCAGGATCGCTTGTAAACAGAGTAAGCAGATTCCTCTGTGTCAGCAAAACGAATACACTCACAACGAGCGTTACTAAGCTGCATATCATAAGTATCCTCCGCACGATGAGTCTGCAGCGTTTATACTCTCCTGCACCGTAGTTCTGCCCGACAAATGTGACACATGTCTGGGAAAAGGCATTCACAACAAAATATACGAATATCTCTATATTGAAGGCAGCCGATGAAGCCGCCATTACATCAGCTCCCAGGCTGTTGATCGCAGACTGAACACAGAGATTCGAGACCGAAAAAACCATACTTTGCAGCGCAGCCGGAACGCCCATCTTAATTATGTTGTTCAGTGACGCCTTGTCGAATCGTATAAGACGCACCCTGACTCTGATCAGGCTTCTTTCTTTTATGAGGAAATACAGCAGCAGCATCGAACTAACAGCATTGGACAGCACAGTAGCAATGGCGACGCCGTCTACATCCATTCCCATCACAATTACAAAAAATAAATTGGCAGCGACATTCAGTACTCCGCCAATCACCAGACAAATTAGAGGCGTCCTTGTATTACCGTTGCTGCGGAATATCGCAGACTCGAAATTGTAAAGCATGATGAACGGCATGCCGGAGAAATATATTCTCAGATATTTAAGCGAATAATTATAGACTTCAGGCGGAACACCGAGAATATCGATTATCGGTCCTGCGATCAGATTACCCAGTATTGCTACGAACACACCTGCAGATATGGCAAGAGCCATGGCAGTATGCACCGCGCGGTGTATCTTTGCATAGTTTCTGGCTCCTATATTGCGTGAAATCACCACATTTGCACCGATGGACAATCCCACAAATGAATTTACCAGCAGTGAAACCACCGGCGCATTGCTTCCGACCGCAGCCATTGCGTGCGCTGATGCGAACTTACCCACAACGGCTACATCCGCCGCATTGAAAAGCTGCTGCAACATGCTGGTCAGCGCCAGCGGAAGCGCAAATTTAAGGACCTTGTCCAGGATAGTTCCCCGAGTCAGGTCCATTTTGTCATCTGCTTTTATGCTTTTTCGTTTGTTCTTAGCATCTTTTGATAATTCTTCAGACACGATGTGCCTCCCTCTTCACCTTTAACGGTTTTTTATCTGTTGCTTTCCGCCTCTGAAGCAAGCGCCTTCTTATTGCTCAGAAATTCGCCGTATGTAAACACAGCAAGACCTGCCCATATTATTACGAATGCGATTATCTGTGTCCTGTCGATCGGTTCTTTGAACAGGAATATCCCGAGCAGAAGCGACATTGTAGGACTTATGTACTGTGCAAGGCCGATCACAAGCAGAGATACCTTCTTTGCAGAAACACTGAAAAGAGCCACAGGGATGAGCGTGATGAGTCCGCTCAGGAACATCATGGCGTATTTTCCCGGTACTCCGAGACTTATGGCGCCTATGCCTTTTGTTTCTATATATATTATAGCTATTGTCGCTATCACAGCATATATCATCGTTTCATAGACCAGAGCTGTCAGCACCGGTATCTCCGATGTTTTTTTGATAGCCGAATAAACAGCCCAGCTGCCCGCGAGGCCCAGAGCGACTCCCGGCACCTGCCTGTAATGAAGCAGGATAATGATTATCGCTATCAGTGCGCATATCATGGCAGTCAGATTGTATTTTGTCAGCTTCTCTCTGAATACTATAATGCCCACTGCACATATTACGATAGGCTCGATATAATATCCTATTGACGCCTGTATTACACGCTCCGATGTCATTGCCCAGATGTATATGCTCCAGTTGATCGTCAGAATAAGTCCCGCAGTGAAATACTTGCGCCTTATGGCCTTATCTCTGAGGGGCTGCCATATTTCCTCTCTGGTGAATCTGAACCTCGCCGCTATGTAGGAATAGACGAACATAGTCACTATCCTGTAAAGGATTATGATCCATGACGGTATAGGTTCAAGAGCCTGCCAGTATATAGGGCATACACCCCAGAACAGCTGGCAGCCCAGCACGCAAAGAACCCCGATCCTGTAGTCTTTTTCAGGATCGGGAGAGACCCCGGCGGTATTATCCGGCGTATGCGAAGACAGATCCTGTAATGCTTTTTCGCTCATTAAATACCAAGAACTTCCTCAGCAGTTTTAACTGCTATTTTGATGCAGTCAGTGCACGAAGTAAACATCTGACCGTTGTTGCCTGTCTTGATATCCCTGCAGATGAGAGCCTGTGCCTGCTCTGCGAACTTCCTCTGTATAGTTCCCGCAAGTCTCGTTGTTGCAGCCTTGGTATTGCCCGGATCACCGGTATTACCATCACTGTTCAGAAGCCCTGCTATTACAGCAGCTCCGCTGACAGCACCGCATACGCCTCTTCCCGTACCCATTCCGGCACCGAATCCTTCAGTCACCTTGTAAAGCGTGGCCTCGTCCATGCCTACAGCATCAGCAAATACGCATGCTGCAGCCTGTGCGCAGTTATATCCCTGTCTGTGCAGCATATCCGCACGTTCAGCTCTGTCCATATCAGTATTCTCCTTTTCTCATCCTTCTTAATTATTGTTTTCAAGTAGCGATTTCTATAATTGCTTTCAGTATTGATTTAATATTGAGTTAATATTGTTTTCAATGCTGCAAATTCCTTTAAATTTATACACCCAAGTTACAAGATATTCAACCTGTAACGTCTACTCTTGCCGACTTCCGTCCGCGGGGCCCGTTTTCGGCATTCCGGACGGAAGTCTATAAAAAAATATTTTTTTGACTGCAACAAACCGGCCTGTTTCAGATACTATATTAATGAGAGCGTTCTCCTGAAAGAATGAGGTGAGCAAAGTGAACATCACACCAAAAGATAAAATCGAATCACTGGCATCAGCTGCCGCAAATGGTGACAGACAGGCTTTTTGTGAATTGTACGGACTGTTTAAAGACCGCCTCTATCGCTATGCGCTGTATAAGCTTCGGGATCCACAGATGGCAGAGGATGCCGTATCCGAAACCGTTCTCGCTGCATGGAAAGATATATGCAGACTTCGAAGCGGAGCCGCTTTTTCCGTCTGGATATACAGGATACTCAGTAACCGCTGTAATTCAATACTGACTGCTGAAATTAAAAAAAGGGACAGTCTCGAACGGGTATACCGTAATACGGAAAGCTCTTCTGAAACTGAAATCCGGACAGTTGAGCTGCAACAGGCTCTGGATATACTGAGCGAGGAAAACCGTCAGATTGTTCTTCTCTCTGTCATAGCCGGTCTAAGCAGCAAAGATATAGCGGAACTGACCGGTCTTAAGGATTCAACAGTCAGATCCAGGCTGTCCCGCAGTCTTGCACAGATGAGGGAATATCTTTCTTAGGAAGAGTATGCATTTGTTATGAAATCCCGGAATCAGATCAGATAATTTATGATCAGAAAAGATACGTTAGAAACAGAGCATATCAGATACATCACGATACTATAAACGGAGAAAAAAATGAGCATCAAAACAAAAGAAAAAATATACAACTGAATAATGAATCGAATCCTGATGCGGATCTCGAATACATCAAAAGGATTTTTGATGATGATGAAATCAGAGCTCCTGAAAGTCTTTCAGAGGATAGTATATTTGCATTGATCGAAGATGTTCCTCAACGAAATGACTCCAGGATAGTCGAATTCTCAGGCGCGGATAATGCTTCGGGTTCATATGATCGTCACAGACATTCACGCAGGATAAGTCCTGCTATCAGGAAACGCATCTTTGCAATTGCAGCATGCTTCATAATTGCAGCAATATCTGTACCTGTTATAAACAGCATCATGTCTGCACCGCCCGACACGTCGCTTGTCAACGGTGAACTAAGGACCTTTGACAGCTACGGACAGATCCGCAGGCTGGTCAGAAGTATGGACAGCGGCAGTTCCGGGGGCATACATCTTCTGGATCTGGGCAGATCTGATGAGACAATGGATATTATGCCGGAAGATGCCGTATCCGAAGCTGAATTATATGATTCGGCCGCACCTTCTGACATGACAGCAGGAGGATCTGCTTCATCGAAAGCAGCGTCCAATTCGATTGCAAATGAGGCAGCCGGATCAGTAGATAGTGCAGCTTCCTCACACTCCTCTACATATCTGCAGGTAGATGATGTGGATGAAGCAGATATAGTCAAAACTGACGGTAAATACATCTATTATGTCACCGACCGCGAAGAGCTCGTGATCCTCTCCGCGAAGAACGGCAAGACAAAACTGCTTTCAAGAATCGGCAGCAGCGGAGTCGAGAATTATATCCATGACATATATTTAAAAGGAGATACCCTTGTAACAATAGGACGCACATACTCCGGAGATGAAGGATCGACAGCAATCGTAACCTATGATATAACGGACCGCAGCCATCCTGAAATGATAAGCGAATTCCGTCAGTCAGGCGATATAGTGTCAAGCCGCATGGTGGGGCAATACGTATATCTCGTTACCACCGATTATGTTTATCCTGGCGGCAGGATGATTCCTAAATGTACCTCGAACGGCAAATATGCAGATATACCTGCCGATGAGATCCGCTGCATGCCGGATCCGCAGAGATCATCCTATGTCATACTCAGTTCTGTAGACATCAAATCAGGCAAAACAGTAAATGCAAAAACATGCGCGGTATTCGGTGCAACTGATGATATCTACTGCAACGATCACAATCTTTATACCGCTTCAACTGAATATAACTCAGAAAAGAACAGTTGGTATACCCGCATAGCAAGAGCAGAAATAGACGGACTCGATATCAGATTCAGCGCGACTGCATCAGTACGCGGAAACATTCTGAATCAGTTCTCTATGGATGAATACAAAGGATATTTCAGGATAGCCACGACATCGCAGCGTGACGGTATGGATGTAAACAATCTTTTCGTGCTGGACAGCAAGCTGAATACGTGTGGAGAAATAAGCGGCTTTGCGCGCAATGAGAGCATCAAATCCGTGAGATTCATGGGCGATACGGCATATGTCATTACATATCAGGCTATCGATCCGCTGTTTGTTATCGATCTCAGCCATCCTGACGATCCGGAAATACTCGGCGAAGTAAAGATAGACGGGTTTTCAAGCCAGCTTGTACCGATAGGAAATAACAAATTGCTCGGAATAGGATATGCGACCGGAGATAACGGATACGGCGGAGAATATGCTGCCGGTCTCAAGCTGGCGCTATTTGACACATCAGATCCGGCAGAACCAAAGGTAATCGACAGCAGAGAATTCGAAAACATGGACAGCCCTGCTCAGAATACCCATCTGGCACTCACCGTCAACTCCGAAAAAGGATATTATGCGATTCCATACAGCGTCGAGCATTATGAAGAGTTTATAGACGATGAGCCTGATGATATCGTTCTTGAGGACTCTGATGATCTGTCAGCTGAAGGAGAAGAATATCAGGATGAAGAGATTACTGAAGATGAACCTTATGTGCCGGACAGCGAATACGAAAGCGGCGTACTTGTATTCTCCGCCGATGAAAAGATAAAAGTGATCGATCAGCATAAGCTCGGCAGTGATTACAGAACCAGATGTGTATATATCGGAGACTATATCTACGCGATGGATAATGAAGGCGACGCTGCAGCCTTTAAGACAGATTTCTAAAGTTTAAGGCAAGATAAAACAGGGTTGGTATGATACCCGCCCTGTTTTTGAGTCCGGCTATATTCTCACTCATCCGCCTAATCAGCTCCGAAAATATCTGACAGAATATTCTGTGGTGAGATAGAAAAGAATCCGCTGTGTCCTTTATATTCGACACACAGCATTGTGAGATCGTCGAACTGAGGCGTTCCTTCTTCAAATTCATCAATCACCTTTTTCATTCCTTCGATTATTTCCTGCGGTGATCCTTCTTTTTCGGTATTCAGTGTTTCCACGACCCTTTCGATGCCATAGAACTGATCATTCACGTCCTGTGCCTCTGCCAGTCCGTCAGTATATACAAACACCTTCGATCCTTTCTTCATTTCGATCTGATAATTCGTATATTTCATTCCCTCCATTCCGCCTACGACGAATCCATGCTTATCCTTCAGCACCTCAAAATCACCATCCGGTTCTTTAACTACAGGGAATTCGTGTCCCGCATTTGAAGCAGTCATGATACCTGTCTTCAGGTCAAGGATGCCAAGCCATACTGTCACGAACATCTCTTCGTTCTTGTTTTTGCAGATCTGATTATTGACAGAATACAGTGCAGAGGCAGGATCGGATCCGGACATCACCTGATTCTTTATCATCATCTTTGATACCATCATGAACAGAGCCGCAGGTATTCCTTTACCGGAAACATCCGCTATAACAACTGCAAGGTGTGAATCATCCACCATAAACAGATCATAGAAATCTCCGCCGACTTCTTTTGCCGGTGTCATAGATGCATAAATATCAAAATCATCCCTGTCCGGATAAGCCGGGAATATACTCGGCAGAGCATCCTCCTGTATGCGCTTAGCCAGATCCAGCTCGGCACTTATTCTCTCTTTTTCGGCAGTTATCTTCTTTATATCGTCCACGTATTCACGTATCTGAACTTCCATATGGTCGATGGCAACTGCCAGAGAACCTATCTCATCCTTGCTTTTTATCGTATCTGTAAGCTTTTCCCTGTTATCATCCTGCGGCCCCGGCCCTTCATGTGCAAATCTGCGGGCTTCAGCTTCAATACTCCTGACAGGGTTAATGATAGTGCGGCCCAGATATATGATCAGACCAATAGCAACGAACAGCATCATTCCCATCATCAGTCCCAGCAGTTCCGAAACAAAGACTCTTCTCGAAGCATATAGTGAATCGAGCTGCCGCTGTACGCAGAGTATCGCTTTTGTTTTACCGTCAGATCCTTTGAGTGGAATCATTACAGTAATATGTTTGTCGGTTTCAATGTAACCCTTGTCACGTATAACAAGTTCATATTTTGATCCGTTTTCATACATATTACGGTATTTCTCACGATATTCATCGTTTGTTGTCTCACGTACATAACCGAATGGGTATAAATCAAACTCAGAGCGATAATTGATCGTGGAAAAAAGAAATGTAATATGTGCGTAGTCTGTGGTATCAGGCTGAATCACATAAATAAACATCGATCCGCTGGAATTGCACAAACTTGACATGGAATTCCATATATGCATATATTCTGATGTTTTGCCGCCGCTCTGACTGAGCCTGTAAATATCGTCTCCGTCTACCATTGCAGCTGCCGATCTCGCCGTTCTCTCAGCCTCACGGCCATACTGTTCAGTAAGCAGTTTTGTAATAGATCTGTATCCTTCAAAGCATGTCAAAGCAGAGAAAGCAAGAATTACAATTACCACACCTACGATCGTTTTAAAAGCTATCCTATTCTTGAGACCAATTTTGTTCTGTTCTTCCATTTGAATCAGTTCGTACGACCGCTCCCTGATGACCCAACTGCTTATCCTTCAACCGGTAACGATCAACACCGGGAGCAGACGTCAGGAACTTCAGCTCCCGGGAGCGCCGGCCGGGGATCGTTACCCGCCGCAAATTTATGAAGTTGGATCTGCCGCCGGCAACGGCGGGAAATAGCGGTGTCTGTTAATATATATATTTACATTCAGATACAGTATACATCAATTCCTGACTTTTTTACATAATATATAATTAGTTTAGTTCTGCCTGTCCGCATTGGATGCTTTACTTAGCTGAGCTGTACCGCTTTCGCCTCATCAGGCATGAAATATGCTTTCAGATCATGGATATTATGCGATGTATACTCGCTTAATACACGGCCTTCCAGTTGATATGTACGTATATAACGCTTGCCGTCCACAGTACTCCACTGCTCCATATCCCATGTGAGATAGCCGATATCATCGGACTTTTTCTCTTTGAGTATAAGATCAACCTGACGACCATCCTTCATTTTCTGTATCAGAGCATCTCTGTCCAGATCCAGTTCAACATTATTTACTACATCTTTAACTTTCATTTGAGTTCCTCCTCTTTCATAATATGACAGAAACTATCTGCCTTACAACCTCAACCACTACGGCGTAAGACAAATAGTTCTGCCAAATCATTTTATTTACAGAAAGCTGTATCTGATTTTATTTTGCGGACAGATATTCGTCTATGGATGCTGCAGCCAGTTTGCCTGCTCCCATTGCCGAAATAACTGTTGCCGCTCCTGTTACCGCGTCTCCGCCGGCATATACTGCATCACGGCTTGTCAGTCCGTCTTCGTTTACAACGATTCCGCCGCGTTTGTTTACCTCAAGTCCTGCTGTTGTATTCTTGATCAGCGGGTTAGGGCTTGTTCCGATAGACATGATGACAGCATCGACATCAAGCTCGAATTCACTGCCCTCGATAGGTACAGGTCTTCTTCTGCCGGATGCATCAGGCTCTCCGAGTTCCATTTTGATGCATCTGATGCCTTTTACGAATCCGTTCTTTGGATCCCTCGGATCATCGGGATTGTTGTATCCGAGTATCTCTACAGGATTGTTCAGCAGTCTGAAATCGATGCCTTCTTCCTTTGCATGCTCGACTTCCTCTGCTCTTGCAGGCAGCTCCTCCATCGATCTTCTGTATACTACATATACATGCTCAGCTCCGAGTCTCAGTGCTGTACGGGCTGCATCCATAGCTACGTTTCCGCCGCCTACTACTGCAACCTTGCCGCCCTTCATGATAGGTGTCTTAGGGTTATCCCTGAACGCCTTCATCAGGTTTGATCTTGTCAGATACTCGTTTGCCGAATAAACGCCCTTAAGTGATTCGCCCGGAATATTCATGAAGCTCGGAAGGCCTGCACCAGATCCGATGAATACTGCTTCATATCCCATGTCGAACAGCTCGTCTACTGTAAGTGTCTTGCCTATGATGACGTTGGTCTCAAGGTCTACTCCCAGTTCTTTCAGACCTTCGACCTCCCTTGCAACGATTGCCTTTGGAAGACGGAATTCAGGAATGCCGTATACAAGTACACCGCCTGCAGTGTGCAGTGCTTCGAATACCGATACCTTGTATCCCTTCTTTGCCAGGTCGCCTGCGCAGGTCAGTCCCGAAGGGCCGGATCCTACTACTGCAACCTTGTGTCCGTTGTTCTCCGGAGCAACAGCCTTCTCTTTTGCGTTTTCATTGTGCCAGTCTGCTACGAATCTCTCGAGTCTTCCGATTCCTACAGGCTCGAACTTAACGCCCATCGTACATTTAGCTTCGCACTGTGTCTCCTGCGGGCATACTCTGCCGCATACTGCAGGAAGTGTCGATGTCTTGTTGATGATCTTATATGCGCCTTCGTAATCCTTCTCCTTGATCTTCATGATGAAGTCAGGAATGTTTACATTTACAGGGCATCCCTCGATGCACGGCTTGTTTTTGCAGTTCAGGCATCTTGCTGCCTCTGAGAGAGCGATCTCCTCTGTGTAGCCAAGTGCTACCTCGTCAAAATTATGTGCACGCACCTGCGGATCCTGAGCAGGCATTTCATGTTTTTTAGGTTCCAGTGCCATTTCTCTTCCTCCTTTCAGTGCTATGCGTTCTCTGCCATCTTGAACAGATTGCAGGTTTCTTCGTGTGCATGTCTCTCATAATCGAAATACATGCGGCCTCTTGAGATGGCTTCATCAAAGTCTACTTCGTATCCGTTGAAGTCAGGGCCGTCTACGCATGCGAACTTCATTACAGGACCATCCTCTGTGTTCAGTGTCAGTCTGCATCCGCCGCACATTCCCGTTCCGTCTATCATGATCGGGCTCATCGATACAGTGATCGGTGCGTTGAATTCCTTTGCAGTCAGTGTCACGAATTTCATCATGATCAGCGGTCCGATAGTTATTATCATATCGAACTTTTCGCCTGCTGAAAGCATCTCTTTCAAAGGAACCGTTACATTTCCTTCTCTTCCGTATGAACCGTCGTCTGTCATTACAAAGAGCTTGTTCGAGCATTCATTGAACTCTTCCTCGAGGATAACGAGATCTTCACTTCTGAATCCGATGATACTTGTTACATCTGCTCCGAGTCTGTGGAATTCCTGTGCTACAGGCATTGCGATCGCACATCCTACTCCGCCGCCGACTATGCAGACCTTCTTTATTCCCTCAGTCTCTGTCGCATTGCCGAGTGGTCCTACGAAATCCTGCAGATATCCGCCTTCAGGTACATGGTTCAGCGCCTCTGTTGTTGCTCCTACTACCTGGAAGATGATCTTCACTGTTCCTTCTTCCGGATTTGTCCCCGCTACTGTCAGCGGGATTCTCTCACCTTCTTCATCAACTCTCAGGATGATGAACTGACCCGGCTTTGCCTTGCGTGCAACCAGAGGTGCTTCGATCTCCAGCTGGGTAACCGTAGGCTTCAGAGCCTTCCTTCTTACAACCTTATACATTTCTTCTCCTCTTAAATATCATTCGGTCTGTTTTATAACTATATGTATATAATAGGCTGAACAGAGAAACAGACTATATTGTCCGGCCTCTGTCCACACCAATAATATCACATAATATACTTCTCTTCATTCATAAATGAATAATTGATTGCCATTATAAACTGACCTTATAAACTGACTGGATAAATGATCAGGCCGAATGGACCGGATGAACAGGGATCCGGCTCGTTGATCTAACTGTTTGCCGATCTTTCCGTTCCCTGTTCCTGCCGATGCATTCATATGTCAATCACTTTTGCTAACCAATATATCCTTCTGCGGTAAGGATCTCTTTAGCCTTTTCGAGATTAGCATCCGATACACGGATTATAGGTCCTGTGCATCCCATGCCGCTCTCAGCATAGATTCCCTTCTTCCACAGTGCCTGTACGCCATCCTCGAGATCCATGACCTCTATTCCGGCTATCTGCGCCGTTACGATCTCAGCAGGCGGTGCTGTAACTTCCTCTTCAGCTGCGGCTGCAGGCTTTGCTGCCGCCTTTCTTGCTTTGAGGATATTATCGAGTCCGGCCTTTTTAGCTGCTGCAAACTCTTTTGCTGCAACTTCAAATACCTTACCTCTTACCAGCTGTGCCGCATAGCGTATAGCTCCGGCAATAACAGGTGCCCCGGAAGCTCTTGAAATGATCATTACGAGTCTGTCATATCCTTCGCCTATTCCCGGACCGTATCCGCAGCCGACAGCCTCATAGCTGCCGCCTGTCTGGAATGCCGACAGAGTCTTTACGAGGACATTACCTGTGAGTGAATCTGTGACCATGATATCAGGCGATCCCTGAAGCAGGTCGTTTCCTCTCATTACACAGCCGCCGTCTGCTCTTGCAGATTCTGCGAATCTGATAGGATAACCGCCGTCTGCGAGCTCCTTTAGAGCCTTTTCTGTCTGCCTTGCACCGTCTACATTCAGGATACCTACAGACGGATCCTGAACTCCGCAGGCCTTTGCTGCAATAATGCCGTATACAGCATTCTTTATCATTCCCTCGATCCTGTCAGCACTGGATGTACCGGTAGTATTGGCAATAAACATTTCTTTGCCTCTGCCCGGAGTGATTACTCTTCCTACTGTGGAAACGCCTATCGGGAACGGATAGTGCATTGTTACAGCTGCATCAACTTCGCCGTTTTCCAGCAGCTCTTCCATCTTCTTGTGGCCTTCCTCGTCGTCAGCCACCTTGACAGTAGTAACGCCCGGTGCCTCGAGTGTGCCTATGTAGTAAACATCGACGCCCTCTGCAGCTGCCATAACAGCAGCCTGCATCGAGTTCTCTTCGCCGTGCTCACTTCCCATTCCGGTGAGAGCGATCTTAGGCTTTTTGCCGTAACTGCCGCTTTCAAGTCCGTTTGCCATTTCAAGGAAGGTCTCGGCGATCAGTTTCTGAATATTCTGAGCCATTGTGCCCTCCTTTACTCTGCCAGAAGTCCGGCTGCAAAATCCTTGAGCGCGTTTGCGATCAGTCCTTTTACTTCCTCTTCGGAAACTCCGGAGCCGCCTGCACTCTGTCCGTTATTAGCTTCGATCACAAATGATACTCCGTCGAAGAGGTTAGTCATTCTTCCGAGGAAGAGGCTTCCCTTACCGATTATCATAGCTCTCTTGATGGAGCCATCGAGCATCAGGTCTCTGCAAGGTCCCATGAAAGGTACGCCTGAAGGAATATGGCCCTGTGTAGGAGCCCAGCCCTTCATACCGTGTTCTACGATGAAGCTTGCGAGCTCTTTCTTTTCGATTGCGCCCTTCTTAACACCGAGAGCTGCAATCATCTTGAAGTTAGCTTCAGGAACATCTCCTGCTCCTGCAGGCTTTGTGATATCAGGGTTCTGCATCTCAGGTGCATACTTGTCGACATCAGTTATTGAAAGACCTGCTGCATCCAGCGGATCTGTTACAAGTGAGCTGATGACCGCCTGTGGCGATGAGCCTGTACCGACTGTATGTCTTCCGACGATATCTGTGCGGATGACCGGATCAGTACCGTTGTCTTCACTGATCAGAACTGAGAATCCTGCAAGGCAGTCCTCAAGGATCGGGAGACCCTTTTCTACATGGCTCTTGCCGTTCATGCCCAGCTTAGCGGTACAACCACCGGCGGTCACAACAACATTCTTAAAGGTTCCTGCCTTTACCAGTGAAGCTGCGTTCAGCAGTGCATGTGCAGGGCCTGCGCAGAATCCTCTGGTATCTGAACCTGTAGCATTTGTAAAGCCTGCGATCTCAGCAGCAGCCTTAGCGAAGTTGCCGCCGCCTCTCTGGTTCATATCGCCGCATGCTTCTTCAGCACAGTCTATTACGTAATCGACTTCAGCAGGGTCGATTCCGGTAACTCTGACGAGGTGAAGCAGTGAAAGCACGCTTGTGGCTTTGGATGCGATATTTTCAAGCATAACATGTGCAGAAAGGTTAACATCTACATCATGAGCCTTTTTGATAGCACCAACGAGTTTGTCATTGAAGTAAAGTCCGCAGCCGCCGTCAGCAACTACTTCTGCAAGACTCTCTTCTGTAAAGTTCGCATTCTTATCGAGAACAGCAACCTGCTCATCTGTAAACATTCCGTTTGCAGCCAGTTTAGCCTTAACATCAGCTGCGAAAGATGCTTCGAGCTCTACGAGATCGAAAGTATCGCAGATCTGCATGAGTCCGTAGTATTCGTCCTCAGGCATGATCTCGCCGTATTTACCTGTTCTCTCTGTGATATCAGTCGGCTTGTCATACCACGGGAACTCTATAGCCTTGAGTTCTTCGTTGTTCAGGTTTCCGATATATGCCTGGTTCGGAGCATATCTTACAGCATCCTCAAAGCTTCTGATGTGCTTAGGGAGCTCTTTAAGATACTCACCATCAGGATTGACTACTCTCTCTGTTACCTGTGTAGCTCCATCGTGGATAACCATGTCAGGGGTATGTGCGAGTGTGTAGCTCGCACCTCTTAATACTGCATAATCACTCATAGTATTTTGTCTCCTGTTTTATTCTGATTAAATATGCTCCGATGAATACGGGATATTCCATCATTCATCAGAGCATTTCAACACATATTACACGTACTTCTCTACCATTGCCTTAACAGCATCAGCAGTAGCATCGTCCTTAACGAGTTCTTCAACCTTTTCGCCATTCTGATAAATAGCGATAACCGGGAGACCCATTACCTTCTGTCCGATAGCAACTCTTCTTGCCTTTGATGTGTTAAGCGCACAGAATTTGAGCTTGTCGCCATACTGGTCAGCAAGAGCATGTACATGTGGCATAAGAGCCTGGCATGGAACACATCCGTCACCATAGAAATCAACTACTACAGTACCTTCTGCCTGAAGAACCTCTTCTTCAAATGTTTTCTTATCAACTTCTAACATTACAACGTCCTCCTTATATAATTCAGTTTATATTAAGTTCTCGCTCCGCCTTTATATGCTGTTCCGGCCAGTTCCTCAAGGTATTCACTTGCCTGAACTGCAGCTATAGCACCGTCTGCAACTGCTGTTACTACCTGTTTCAGAGTCTTCTTGCGGATATCTCCTGCTGCAAATACTCCAGGTATATTGGTGCGCATCTCTTCATCTGTCAGGATATATCCTCTCTCCATGTCTATGATGCCCTCATAGATCTCTGAAGAAGGTGTGTATCCGATAAATACGAAGATTCCGAATGTTCCGTCTTCCTCGTCAGCAAAGATCTCTCTGGTCTCACCAGTCTGAGTATCCTTTACTACCATGCTCTCGACAACTCCGTCTCCTCTGATCTCTTCGATGGTAGTATTCCACATAAATTCCATCTTAGGGTTTGCAAATGCCTTCTCCTGGATGGATCTTGCTGCTCTGAGCTCGTCTCTTCTGTGGATAAGAGTTACCTTTCTTGCAAATCTTGTCAGATACATAGCCTCTTCTACAGCTGCATCTCCGCCGCCGACAACATAAACCTCGAAATCTTCGAAGAATGCGGCATCGCATGTAGCGCAGTAAGAAACGCCCTTGCCTGTGAATTCCTTCTCACCAGGGCATCCTATATTCTTATGTACCTCTCCTCCGGTGATTATAACTGCCTTAGCGTGATATTCACCTTTGTTTCCTTTTATTATCTTAACGTCACCCTCGAGTTCAACCGCGGTAATCGTATCTTCCACTCTTTCACAACCGAACTTATCGGCCTGAGCTACCATACGTGCCATAAGTGATGGGCCTGTTTCGCCCTCAACTGAGCCCGGGTAGTTCTCTATCTCGTCTGTAATAACGATCTGTCCTCCGAATTTCTGCTTTTCGATGATCAGTGTGTCCATCTTGGCTCTGCCTGCATACAGTCCTGCTGCAAGTCCTGCCGGACCACCACCGATAATCACGATATCATACGTTTTCATGTGGCTCACCTCCATGAGTAAGTAAATAATGATGATAATTTTAGGAAAAGGCACCGCCCTTTTTTGGGAGGTTCAACCCATAAAAGGCGGCGCCTCTGTTCCTGTCAGATTATTTATGCTTCGGCGACCTGTTCACGAATAGCATTCATTTCTTCGCAAATGTCGTCAACATCCAGCACCATTTCCATCATGCTGATCTGTTCATCATATACACCTTCATCGATCTCCTCTTTGATCTCAGGTTCGCATATGTGGTAACATGGGAGTTTCAACGAAACCCCTGCCAGACACCCCGCAAATGTAGGATCTCCGAGAGCAACTGTCTCAGCAGCAAGGCCACCGGCCTCACCCTCAGCAGCTCCAACAAGTACTACGATCTGATCAGCTCCATACTGGTCGTAGAACTCTTTTACTCTCTTCTGATTCTCCAGATCCATGGCTCCGGCAGCCGTTCAGACGAAGCACTCGGTCGAGCTGAATACGACCTCGGCTCCTGCTGACTCGGCACATTCAGCTATCGCCGGACCCGGAATACCATCACGGTCTCCGATGACGATAACTTTCTTTCCGTTCAGAATAGCCATCAGTTTCTCCTTTCCTAAAGAAATAAAATATGAAATAGTGAATGTGTTCCGGCTGCATAAAATAGGGGCAACACAGCCGGAACCATTTATTTAGAAGTCAAACAGATCTTTGTTCAACTATCTAACGGGTTCAGTTGTGTCTGCATCTACTTTTCATCTCGTTCTTTCTTCAGCGCTCTCACGAGAGCCACCATAGCGGCGACCATTATGAAAGCAAACGGGAATGCAGCAACGATTGAAAGTGTCTGCAGCATGCTCAGTCCGTCTCCGTTTCCGAGCATCATTGCCGCTGCAAGTGCAGCCATGAGTACGCCCCATACGATCTTGGTCTTATTCGTAGGATCAAGTGTTCCTTTCTCACTGTACATACCCAGAACATAAGTTGCCGAATTGGCCGATGTTATGAAGAATGTGCAGATCAGTATGAACATGACTACTGATATGACCATGCCGAGCGGGTACTCTTTGAGTACCAGGAACAGCGCTGTGGAAGTCGATGCAACTGCCTCTTTTATGATAGACATATCACATTTCATTCCGAGAGTTCCGTAGATAGCGAACCAGATTATCGAGAATCCGGCCGGTATGAACATTACTCCCTTTACAAACTGTCCGATAGTCCTGCCTCTTGATATCCTTGCAATAAACGATCCTGTAAATGGTGCCCATGCGATCCACCATGCCCAGTAGAATGTTGTCCAGGATTTGTACCAGTCGGCATCTCCGAAGGCTCCGACCTGGAATGTGTTTTCTACCAGTCCGCTGATGTATGCGCCGATACCTTCAACCAGGTTGTTCATAATAGAAACAGTCGGTCCCAATATGAACAGAAGTATCATCACGCCTATTGCGATTCTTATGTTGAGGTCACAGACTTTGCTGATACCTTTATCTACTCCCATGACCGCGGTAACTGTGTAAATAAGGCCCAGTACTACGATCAGGATGAGCTGTACCGTATGGGTCTCAGGTATTCCTGCGAGGAAATTCATTCCCGAATTTATCTGCAGAACACCGAGTCCCAGTGAAGTTGCCACTCCTCCGGCAGTAGCGAAGATAGCCAGGATGTCGATAAGTTTACCGATCCATCCGTTGGTTTTCTCCTCACCTATCAGAGGAATGAATACCGAACTGACGAGAGCCGGTTTGCCCTTACGGAACTGCATATACGCAAGCGCAAGAGCGAGCACCGAGTAATTTGCCCAAGGGTGAATTCCCCAGTGCAGGAATGACTTTGTGAAAGCCATTTTTATTGCCCCGTCTGAAGCTGCTTCTAGACCGCCTATCGGTGCCAGATAGTAATTCAGAGGTTCTGCAACACCCCAGAATACCAGTCCGACTCCCATACCGGCCGAGAACAGCATTGCGAACCATGTCAGGTCGCTGTAATCAGGCGTCGAATCATCAGGTCCCAGACGTACATCCTTGTACTTGCTGAAGAAACCTATCCAGATGCAGAACACCACGAAAGCTGTCATAGCCAGTGCATAGAACCAGCCGAAGTCTGTCGTCAGAAAGTTCATGCTTCCGGTGGCTGCTTTGCCGAATGACTCAGGAAGAAGAATTCCCCAGAGACAAATAGCAAGTGTCAGCACTACCGAAACGACGAACACGACGTTTAATTTTTTCTCTTTCATGGCAAGTCACCTGCAATCTATCAGATTCTTACCTTGAAGACTGTCTGTTCAGTAACGTCTGTAGCAATTGCGTCGAGAGCCACACCGACTCTGTGATAACGCAGTTTCCACTGTTCCTCAACCGGTGTATTAGGATCACCGAGAGGATAAGGGATAGAGATAGTAGGAACGATTCTGTTAGCTCCGACTGTCATCGATACAGGGATCAGGTTGCACATATGTACAACATTGAATCCGGCTTTTTCAAGAGCCTTTACCATCGTTGCGCCGCAACGAGTACAGGTTCCTCAGGTGGAGCCGAGGATGATTGCATTTACGCCATCCTCCTGGAGATAAGGAATCATTTCCTCAGCCATTCTTGTTGCTTCGGCCTCAGTTGTTCCTGTTCCTACTGTTGTGTAGAAGTAATCATGCAGTCTCTTGAACTTGCCTTCCTTCTCATATGCTCTTACGGCATCGAGCGGAACGAGTACGTTAGGGTCTGCATTACCTGCTGCAGGGTCATAGCCGGCATGGATAGTCTTGAATACGCCTGCCTCAAGTCTGTCCATATCCTTGATGCTGTATCTTCCCCATCTTGTAGCGGAAGCAGACTGTATCCTGTCAGGGTTCTCTACAGGTACGCAGCCTGATGTAGTTACAAGAGCTACTACTGCATCCTTGAGTTCTACTGCAGGTGCGATAGGTACGAGATCCTTCTCAGGGATAACAAGCTCAGTCTGGTAAGGCTCGCCTGCCATCTTCTTAAGGAGCATCTGCACACCGCGGTAAGCAGCTGTGTTCTCTCTCTTGTCCTCAAGGAAGAGCTCATGTCTGCATCCTCTTTCGAAATATCCTTCTACTGCGCAACCTCTGTTAGGCTCGCCTGCAAGAAGTCTGTTTGCAAAATTAGTAAGAGTCTTGACATCCTGTCTCATCTTTACAGCGCCTGTGCCGCCCTTGAAGATGATTACGTCCTTTTTGAACATATCTGCTCCAGGGTTCTCGCCGTTCATTGATGTGAGAACAGGTACTCCGAATTTTTCCTTTACGGCTTTACAAACGTTACCGCATGCTACTCCGTAACGGCCTGCCTGGAAAGCAGGACCTGCGATGAAGAGATCCATTTCCTTGTCTTCGAGGAATTCCATGATCCTTGAAAGAGCTTCCTCAGTATTGGATCCCATAAAGTTATCGCCGCATACTACTGTATGAGTGACCTCTGCATCCTTGAGTGCAGCGTTGATCGCCATAGTAGGACCAACAACACCCTCTACGATGTAAGGTTCCTGATCAGCCTTGTCTTCTCCGCCGATTCCGCCGAAGAACTGGTTGACGTAACAAATTACTTTTTTCATGATTCTGCCTCCCTTCCTCTAGAACTCGATCATAGTCTTAACGGAGAAGCCGCTGATGTGATCTCCGCAGAACCAGTTGTTGTCTTCCATGATGATGGATCCGTCATCTCTTGCGGATTTGCCGAGCTTTTCATCATAGCCCCAGCTTCCGGACAGTCCGTCTCTGTTCATTGCTTCGAGACATCCGATAACTGTTGCGCATGCAGGGAGTTCAGACAGTTCTGATACATTTCCGGAAGAAACAAGTGCGTTCATCTTTGAGTCGAGTGTTACGAGAGGCTGCGAGAATCCGTCACGGCCTGTACACTCATTGGAGATACCTACTACAGGGATTCCTGCATCCTCGAGGATGACCTGGCAGCGTACATAGTCCGCATCAGGGTTTCCGTAACCTTCTTCAGTTACGATCGCATAATCGGCGCCGAGATTCAGAGCCATATTTCTTACCATTACTGCAGCTCTTTCCTTCTGATCAAGTGCTACGTTGAGCATTGAGAGGATTACGCCTACAAAGTTCAGGCTCTTTCCATCCTCTGCGAAGAGTTCCTTGATTGTAGGGAAATTCTGCATTTCGTAAGTCGACCACTTTGATGATGCCGGCATGAAGGATCCGGAGATCATTGCACCGTCAAGTACTTCTGTAGGGCTTACGAAAGTAGGGAGGTATTTGTTCATATCCCATCCGTACCAGAGGTCATTGTAGCCGAGAGCCTCCATCTGGGACTGTGGCTGCAGTACGAGTGCTACGTTTGGAAGTCCGTTGTTCTTCTTTGCTCTTGCTGTTACAGGCTCGAATTCATATTCTTCAAAGCTCTCTGCCGCAACTGATTTTGCGATCTTTCCGAGATACTCAGCAAATCTGTGGCCTGCCCATCTCAGAGCGTGATTCATCTTCTGCTGTTCATGTCTTTCAAATTCCTCATCAGTTTCGCCTACAAGGCAGATATTGATGAGCTTCGACCAGTAAGTGTGCTTTGCACCCTCACCGCCCATGTCAATGACGCCGTCACCGAAGGAACCCCAGGTGCCGCCTACAACTGTTACGCAGACGCCCTTGAGAGCCTTAAGCTCACCGTCTCCGGCAGGAACGATCTCATCAGTTACTCCCGGGAAGAGAGTTCTTCCGTCTACACGGTATCTTGGCTCGATAGTCTCAATTACAGGAACGATCCTTGTATCATCGCCAGGGTGTGCGATAACGATATCGAGGCTTGTAATATGATCATCAAGCTCCATCAGGTAGTCCACTGCAGCCTGCTTGTTGATGGTAAGTACACCATTCTCAAAACTGTCCTGGCTGCCGAGTACTACATCCTTGACAGGAATGTTACCGATCTTGAGTTTCATTTACGTACTCCTTTCTTGCTGAAATGCGGTTTTCAATAGTGCTGACTGTCTTATGTAGCTACATTATAGAAAATTTGTTTATTAAACGCGTTTTCTTTAATTGGATTATAGATAATATCTATTGTACTGTAAAGTATTTTTTTAACAAGTCTAACAAAATGGTTTTAAGACCTTGTAACAGCATAGCAATCCTTGTTAAAATTTGCTTAAAGGTACTGTTTTATAGGTTTTTTCTATAATATAATCAGCATTATTCAATTTTTATTCAGCAATAAAGGAGTGCGTAAATATGGGCAGACCTTCAATGTCTGAGGAATCCATTCGTGCCAATAAGGTTATGATCATTCGTGCCGCCATGGACATGATCCGTGAAAGCGGAATACAATCAGTATCCGCCAGACCTCTCGGAGCCCGTGTAGGAATGAACAGTGCACTGATATACCGTTATTTCAGTGATATCGATGAAGTCATTCTTTTTGCATGTGTCCATGTCCTGCAGGAATATTCCGAGGAAATGGTCAGCGCCAGCAGACTTATACCCGACCTGACCGAAGGACCTGATCACAGTGAACCGGATGACGAACAGATATATCTGCTTTCGTGGGAGCTGTTCTGTAAGCATGCCTTCAGCAATCCGGAAGAATACACCTATTTGTTTTTCAGCAAGCACAGCGCCGAGCTTGAAAGTATTATCAAGGAATACTATGTTCTGTTTCCTCATGAACAGGCTGACGACAGTGATATAATACTCGAAGCTATGTTCCGTACTTCAAATCTTGCGAGCAGAAATCTGTTTCTGCTGATCCCGGTGCTCGACGGGAAACATACAGAGCAGGAGATCATACTGATCAACGATATAACCGTATCATTTTTTTATTCGCTGCTCTCTCAGCTCTCAGTCCACGATGAGGGAGTCACTGCAGAGAGCCAGACGCAGCGCATGCTCCATGCATGCAGATTTTTAGCAGACCTATGATTTTTGTAACGAGACAATCACCGTCTGTCCTTGATGCGCTTGAGCAAACAGGTACATATACGGTCAAAAAAGAATATGTCACAGACAAGTACACGACGATAACATATCACTATGAGCCGCTGTACCGTATGCTGACGTCCATGGCCCGACATTATATAGATATTCCGGAGGAACTCCTCTATCCTGTATGGCTGAGTCCCGAGAATACCGATGCTATACCGCCTTCAGATGACGCGGTATTTCTCAGGCTCGATATACCCGAAGGAAAATATATACTCGCAAACGACGAATGCTGGGACCATATGATCAATCATGTATACTTCCCGCTGGACAAGTCAGATGAAACGGCTCATGAAGCCGAGCTGGCAAGATATGGTATTTCATCGCCATCCGCTCTGATAAGCGGCAATGCCGGCAATTTCTATCCCCTGCTCAAGCAGAAGGTTCTGAAAAGCTGGGAAAGAGTATTCACAGTAAAGCCTCAGGATCCGTCCCGTGTCGTCGGTCTCTGCTGGGAGCTGAAACGCGAGTGGCTTATATGAGCCACTCTTTTTTTATGCACCAGAGTCCGGCCTGTACTGCCCTTACTCCCGATGTATCTCCTCTGCGTATCGCCGCATCATGACGGAATATCCGCTTCCAGCTGTCTGTTATCTTTCTCTTCAGATCCGGATAAAACGGCTTGAGCACTGCCTCGGATACATCGCGTATGCCTCTTCTCTCAAGGTCACGCATGAACGCCTCTTCATCAGCTTCGTCCTCGCCTATATATGACAGCCTCAGCACCTTGTACCAGTCATACTGGTCGAAGAATACCGCTTCAGACATCGGAACCTCCAGAGTCATCAGCCTGCCTCCGGCCGGATCCACCTGATCCATTGAAGCAAAGGCCCAGTAGGGATAATTCCACGGTTCAGGTTTTGCAACGATTTTTTCCGCTTCCTTGATATAAGCATCATATGCCGTGAGGAATATCTTCGAGCTTTCCTCATACTTTTTCTGAACATACTCTCTTCTCGAATATGCGATGCCGAGATTCTGCAGCTCCTGCCAGACAGCTTTTGACTGCGGAGAGTAAAGGATCACATTACCGTTTTTTGTATCCATTCTTTTTTTACCTCCCACATCAGTCCGTATTCACTCGTGCTTCCGAGAGATATCGTTCTGTCAAACAGTCTGTCCCAGCTGCCGATTATCTTTTTTCTTATCTCCGGGTAAAAAGACGTCATTACAGCACGAATGTTATCCGTTCCGGCCTCATCCAGCATCCTCTGATGCTCTTTTTCATCTTTTTCATCAAGAGCGATATATGAATAATTGGTAATCTTCGTCCACTTGGCCGTGTCGATACTTGTTACCTGATTCTCAGGAACCTTGAGTTCGAGGACGACATAGCCGTCCTCGGGACTCATAGTTGCCTCTTTTATGAAGGATACCCATACCGGGTATTTAACATCTGCCGGTCTTTCAGCTGCCGCCGGCATGTGATCTGAGAGCCAGCGGTATATGAAGAGCATGATGTCGGCTGTATCGCCAAGTTCGCGGCGTATATATCGTTCGTCAGCTATATAGCGCCCGGCTGACTCAAGCTGATCCATCACAGCTCTGTTCTGCTTTGTCCAGACTGTTTTTTCCGGCATGGGTCACTTCCTTGTTGTGTTGATATCCTTTAACTGATCAGTTATTGAACTAGTCCTCGAATACCTTCTGTCCGTCTACCTCTGTCTCGAGGGCCTTAAGAGCCTTCAGGACGAGCTTGCGGCGGAGCGCTTTTTCCTCATCCTTATCAAGAGCAGGGTTGCCCAGTGGGTGAGGGATAGCGATAGCAGGTACGATTCTGTTTGCGCCTACTGTCAGCGAAATAGGAGTTACTGTACATACGTGAACTACAGGGAGTCCGGCTCTTTCGAGCTCTTTTACCATCGTTGCGCCGCAACGAGTGCAGGTTCCTCAGGTAGAAGTGAGGATAACTGCGTCTACTCCGTCAGCTACCAGTCTCTTACCTATCTCTTCGCCGTATTTCTTAGCGCTTGCTACAGCAGTACCATTACCTACTGTTGCATAGTATTTCTCATGCAGCTTGCCGATCACGCCTTCCTTCTCGAGGTCGCGCAGTACATCTACAGGCAGTACTCTGTCAGCATCCTGGTTAGCGTAAACAGGGTCATAACCGCCGTGAGCTGTTTCGAATGTGTTCTCGTCGAGGTCTGTAACTCCTGCAAGGCTGTATTCACCGAACTTCGAAGCACTTGAACTCTCGATGTGGTCAGGGTTGCCCTTGACTACGATACCGCCGGATGTAACCAGAGCGATAGTCGCATGTGCCATATCCTTGACTGCAGGATTTGGCTCAACTCTGTCGAAATCAGGCATAGGATACTCTGTTGTATAAGGCTTGTCGTTCAGCTTTGCTATGAGCATCTTTACAGCTCTTGAAGAACCTCTCTCCTTTTCAAAGAAATTGACACGAACGCCCTGGTTCATGTAATTGTCTTCGCAGGATGCGCCGATCTTCTCGCCTTTGCCGTACTTGAGAGCGAAAGCTGTCATTTTTTTGACTGCATCTCTCATGCCTGCGGCGCTGTCCTTTGTCTGGATGATGTATGTCTTGTCCTTATACATATCAGCGCCAGGGTTCTCAACATACATACCTGTCATGGATTTGATGCCGAGCTCTTCCTTGACTGCAGCTGCGATAGTTCCGCATGCTACGCCGTAACGTCCTGCGTTGAATGCCGGTCCTGCGATGAACAGATCCGGTGCAAGATCCTTGACCCATCCGAGGATCTCGGCCTTAGCAGATTCTATGTTTTCGTTGAAGTAGGAGTCACCGCATACAATAGTAGCGATTATCTCTGCTTCATCACCGAATCCTGTTTTGAACGCCATACCAGGTCCGATAACTTCGCCCTTATGGAGTTCAGCAGGAGTGTCGGCTTTTTCTTCTCCGCCTATGCCGGCAAAGAACTGGTTGATGTAGTGAACTACTTTGATCTTAGCCATTGTTATATCCTCCTTTCCCCGGTCTTATCTTGCACTCAGTACTCCGAAGCCCATCTCATTTGTAGCTCCTGTAATAACCTGGATCTCAACTTCCAGTGTTCCGTCAGGTCTGAGTGTATCTTCGCTTGCTCCGGCGATCTTGTTGACATAGTCAAGCATGCCGATCACCTTGTCGAGCTTAGGCAGTACTATTACTTCGTTAGCATTTCCGCCTGTTACTACTGCATCTGCAGCAGCATCTGCATCTGCCAGGGACTGTGATTTACCATCTCTTCCTGCGTACTCGTCTGTAACGATTACAGTCTTGACGCCTTCTGCCTCGATCTTCTTGCAGTTCATGATGAGGTCTGTATCAGGGTTACCGAAACCTTCCTGAGTTACGACAACGCCGTCAAGATCGAGCATGCGGCAGAGCTTAGCTGTCATATTGGATGATCTTTCCTTGTCTGCCAGGTATACGTTCTCGTTTGTGATGATCTGGCAAACGAAGTTCAGTGTCTTGCCGTGCTGTGCAAAGAGATCCTCTACAACAGGGTTGTTCTGATGGATATATGTAGGGTTCTTGTCGCATGCAGATACGCAGTTACCGGAAACGATAGCTCCGTCCATTACTTCAGTCGGACTGATGATAGTAGGGATGATCTGCTTTGCATCAACGCCGTATACATATGTGTCATGGAGCAGGCCCTGTGTCTGGAGCATGGATACATATCCGACTCTAGGGAGATCAGGATATTTTTCGATTCCTTCCTTGATTCCCTGTGTCTCATATACGCATGTTTCATCAGGTTCAATACCTCTTGCAAGCTCACCTACCTTAGCAGCAACGCGGAATCCCGCTTTTCTTACAGCTGCCTCATAGTCATGCTGCTTGAGTCCCTCTACAGGCTCACATACCATGCAGAGATTCAGAGTCTTTGAGAACGGTGTATACTGTGCGCCGATCCCTGTCATGTCAATGATTCCTTCCTGGAATCCCACGATCTTTCCTGCTGTTACTACGGCCATTCCTTTGAGTGCCAGTGTCTTGCCGGATCCAACAGTATCAACCTTGGAAGTCCAGCCAGGGAAGATGCCTCCCTTTCCTTCGACCTTTACACGAGGCTCGATAACATCCTTCACAGGAGTGATACGGACGGATTCACCAGGCTTTGCGATGTCGAATACTACATCCTTGATCTTCTCATCTTCGAGAACTACAGGTTTCAGATCATCAGGGTTTACATAAAGAACACCCTTTTCGATCTTCGATTCGTTCGCGAACTGGATATCAGTAATATTGATTTTTCCGAGTTCCAATCTCATTTCTGATCGCCTCCTTTTGCTAAAAATATGGTTTTATATGTTTTTTCGGAGTCCGGCCGTGCATAGGGGCAGCGCGGCACGGTACTCCGTATAAGTCAGAGCATCAACGGTCTGCTGATTCAACAGCGCTTTTCAGCAGACTCAGGTCTACGACCATAAAGTCTTCGAGAAGCTTAGGATCCGTGACCTCCTTCTTATCAATAAATTTTTCGAACGCACTGACAGCGTTCCCGATAAGTCTCACCGATTCAGTATCGGCCGGAGGAAGTTCTCCGTCCTGAGATTTACCTTGCTGCAGCAGAACAGATCTGAACGGGGTCTCGTTAGGCTTTACGCTTCCGTACAAAGGATGGCTCAAAAGAACCGCCCCTTCATTTATCAGATCTCTTGCCCTGATCAGAACATCTATGAGTCTGCCGTCCACAAAACGCACATCGTGAGTGTCGCCGAACTCTTCTGCCGCCATTGGATTATTTGTAAGGATGAAGTATTTCATCTTGTTATCTCCGTAAAAAAAGAGAATGCCACGCGCAAAACGCGTACAGCATTCTCTCTGTTTCATCATTATTTACGATCCAGAAATAGGTATCCTTTCCGGTCCTTTTGCTTGAAAGTTTCGTCCCGCGAACTGCCGTATTCATGGGATTTGCATCTTCAGCGACCATGCCGGTATATGCACTGAATACTGTATGACATTATCAGAGCAAGACAATATCAAAACAATTCCTGCAGTATCCGGCCGGTTCTCTCCCGGAAGGAGTCAGCCCTTATTAAAAAAGCCCCTATTTCTTGTTAATATAATATCAATATTGAATAGATAATTCAATATTGATTATGTGTTTTTTGAATACAATCCGGATTTAATATCAACAATACCTATTCTGTTGTGATCTGTCAGCTGATAAGCTGCAGCTATTCATTCCTCATCACATCTTACAAAAGGATTGGATCTTTTCTCTGCTCCGATCGTGGTTGATGTGCCGTGTCCCGGCCGGACGACGACATCATCATCCAGAGAATAAAGCTTGTTTCTGATCGAATCTGTGAGATCTGATTTATTTCCCGTCTGAAGCCGTGTATTCCCTATGCCCGCATTGAACAGCGTATCTCCCGAAAAGATTTCCCGGTCAGTATAAAAACACAGACTGCCTTCCGTATGCCCCGGGGTTTCCATCACATTTATAACTGTCTCACCGATAACAATGGTGTCACCTTCTTTAAGCAGCAGATCTGCTTCAGGACAAACCGACGAACCCTTTCCCAGAGCCATCCATTTGTTGTCCCGGCCTCCGTGAAGCAGCTTTGTTTCGCCGGCAGGAGCCGCGAAAACTGCATCGGGATACTCATCTATGTATTCCTGAGCAGCGGCAAAATGATCAAAATGACCATGTGTAAGCAAAATGTATCTGAAAGAGGATGGATCCGTTATCTCAGTTCTAACATCCTCTCCGTAGTATCCGGGATCGATCACAGCCATTATGCCCGTTGCCTCATCAGTAACAAGATATGTATTCTCCTTTAAATTTTTTGAAGTAAAGCATTTTGTTATCAGGCTCATAATTCTTCCTTCCGTGTCACTCTACTGTTACGGATTTAGCCAGATTTCTCGGCTTATCCACATCAAGTCCTCTGGCGACACTTGTATAATATCCAAGAAGCTGCAGAGGTATGACAGACAGACTTCCGGCAAAGTGTTCATCAGTCCTCGGAACATATATGGTAAAGTTTACGTAGTCCTCAACGCTGTAATTACCGTTGCTCGTCACTCCCATCAGATATGCGCCGCGCGCTCTGCATTCCTCCATATTGCTGATCGTTTTTTCCATCAGATCCCCCTGGGTGAGCACGCCTATTACCAGTATTCCCTTTTCGATAAGACTGATCGTTCCGTGTTTCAACTCGCCTGCTGCATATGCCTCGCTGTGTATGTAGCTTATCTCTTTCATCTTGAGACTGCCTTCAAGGCTTATCGCATAATCGAGACCTCTGCCTATGAAGAATACATCATGAGCATTTGAGTACTTTGACGCAAACCACTGTATGCGTTCCTTATTCTCAAGAACGCGCTCAATCTTATCAGGCAGAGCCTGAAGTTCCTGAATATAATAGCTGTATTCCTTTTCATCCACTCTGCCGCGTGCTTCAGCCATGGCAACAGCCAGAGCATACATAGCAGCAAGCTGTGTGCTGTATCCCTTCGTTGTGGCCACTGCGATCTCAGGTCCTGCAAGAGTATACAAGACGTTATCTGCTTCTCTTGCGATAGTTGAACCGACCACATTGACCACTGCCAGAGTTCGTATGCCCTGCTCCTTAGCAGCTCTTAATGCCGCCAGAGTGTCTGCAGTCTCACCTGACTGGGATATGATAACGACGAGGGCGTTATTGTCCAGAAGCATTTTACCGTATCTGAATTCAGACGCCAGTTCAGCTCTGGCGGGTACTTCGGCAAGATCTTCGATCACATACTGAGCTGCAACCCCTGCATGCCAGGCAGAGCCGCATGCCGCGATCCTGACTTCAGAAATATCCTTCAGCACTTCGGCAGTAAGACCTGCATCAGACAGATCTATTCTTCCGTTTCTGATTACGCTTGAAAGAGTATCTCTTACAGCTGCAGGCTGTTCGTGGATCTCCTTGATCATGAAGTGCTCGAATCCGCCTTTCTCTGCAGCAGCTGCATCCCAGGTTATATGAGTACTCTCCACGTCGACCTCATCACCGTTGAGGTCGAAGAAATGGAGTTCCCCGGGCATTATCCTCACTGACTGGAGATTATCTATGTAATATATGTCTCTTGTGTATTTGAGTACGGCAGGGACATCGGACGCCAGAAACGACTCTCCGTCAGCCACGCCTATGACCATCGGACTGTCTTTTCGCGCAGCATATATCTCTCCCGGATAATCCTTGAACATCAGGGCAAGCGCATATGAACCTCTTACCCTCACCATCATTCTGTTGATCGCATCAATTGGTCCGATCTTGTATTTTTTGTAGTAATAGTCTACCAGTTTTATGACTACCTCAGTATCTGTAGAACTGTAAAATGAATATCCGTTGTTGCTCAGCTTTGCTTTCAGTTCTTCATAATTCTCTATGATGCCGTTGTGAACACCGACTACATCTGATTCGACAGTTCCTGACGCCGATCCTGTGGCATTTCCGCTGACATGGGGATGAGCGTTAGTCTGGCTCGGCTCTCCGTGAGTAGCCCATCTTGTATGACCGATCCCGCATGTACCCGGAAGAGCCTTGCCGTTATCGATCTTCTCTGCCAGATTGCGAAGTTTTCCGGTCGCCTTAACTACCTCAGCAAGTGATCTTCCGTCTCTTACTGCAAGACCGGCAGAATCATATCCTCTGTATTCCAACTTTGAAAGGCCGTCAAGCAGAACAGGTGCTGCCTGCTGTGTTCCCGTAAAGCCTACTATTCCACACATGTTTTTCTCCTTTTTATACCCTCTGTTCTTACATTTTTTCTGATGAGTAGTATATCATATTCATCGTAAATAAATGTCCGATATCCGATTTTTGTTATGATTTGCATAGTGTTTTCCCATAAAAAAACCGGCCAGGCATCTCCCGCCGGATATACACTGACCCCTTCTGTCAGTCATTCTATTATGTTTCTGCGTAAAGTCCTCAGATCTGTACCATGCTGCATTGCCTGTGACCCAGTGTCCCGGACATCCCCTGTACGCAGGCAACACTCCTTTTCGGACCGATGCCTTCCGGATTTTTCAATGGATGTGTCATTTCATGCTGTACTCTGATCTTCACTGTCCGGGTCAGCATTTATCATATTCTTGACAAAATCTATAAAATTCTCCTCTACCACAGGCAGTCTGTGACCTTTGCGCCACACAAACAGGTACTCGATTTTTTTGTCATCTCCCTCTAATTCTCTGCATACCAGAGAATCATTCGGAATAAAAGCCGGCTTTGGATATATACTTAAACCAACTTCTCTTCCCGCCAGCGCTGTCGCATCGATATAGCTGCTCATTTCACATACTATATTCGGCTCGGCGGCCTCATTCCTGAACCACTTATATATCGTCTCGATCAGGGCTTTTCTGCTCGGAACTATCAGGCTTTCTCCAACCAGGTCAGCCACACTCACCTTATGATCGCTCTTTTGTGCCAGAGGATGCGACTTGCTCATCAGAACTGCCAGCGTTTCTTCTCCTATATGAAAGCTGTGCAGCAGCGAATGATCGCAAGGTGATGTTATCACAGCCAGACTGACAATACCGCTGCGCAGTTTTTCAAGCAGATCATCTGTATTTCCGTCAAGTATCCTGAAACGCACATTCGGATGCTGCTTTGTGAATCCTGCGAACCACTCAGCCGCAATATCCGGAGCCATCCCCTCTACAAGACCTATGGATATAGTTCCGCGCATACCTTCGCCCATCGCAAGAATTTCCGCCTTTGACCTTTCTGTCAGACTCAGTATATCTTTTGCCCGTCTGTACAGCAGCTGACCGGATTCAGTCAGGGTGAGATGTCTCTTGCCTCGTATGAACAGTGTCGTATCCAGCTCAGTTTCGAGATTCTTGATCTGTGCGCTGAGAGGAGGCTGACTCATATGCAGTTTTTCTGCAGCTCTTGTAATGTTGAGCTCTTCGGCAACAGTTACAAAATAATGCAGGGTCCTAAGTTCCATATTCACACCCCTTTTTATTTGCGCCTGCCTTCAACTATGGCCGCAATCTTATCAACAACATTCAATCTATGTTTCCACGATTAGCTATTCCCTGATAATAATACCTTGTTTGATTCATCATTTAAAATACATCTCTCATTGTCTGAATTATATGCAAAAGATATAGCAGACACTTGATACAATATTGAGTTTTTTTAATTATTACATTTCTCTATTCGTCACGAACATTCGGTTTTGCCATAAGGCTTTCGGCTACCTTGCCTGCTCTGGATGAAGAGCCGGATGCTCTGAGCGAAATGTAGCCGATAGCAGAGAACACCACCGCACCTATAAGGTTTACAAGCAGGTCTTTCATAGTATCAAGTATGCCTACATCCAGATAACCATCTGCTATTGTTGTTGTCTCACCGGATTTTGTTGTTATCACTGTCTCGACTATATCCTTCACGTGTATTACCTCCCCTGAATTCTCAGGATCGAGTGATACGGAATTGATTACAGAGACCACGAAATCCTTCTGCATATCCATATTATAACTTTGTTAATTTTCAAATCATCGACAGGCGATAATCAGCACTTAACTGTGAATAGATCTGTCATATTCTGTAAAGTGCTTTGTCTGTTCATTATCCGCCTCCATTTGCCAGTGTGATTATACAATAATACAGATATTGAATCACCACAAAAAACGGAATTGCTGATACCCGCGGAGAAACACACACGGAAGTATCAGCAATTCAAATATGACCGATGCAGTGCTGCGGATATCAGTCGTTATCCTTGATGTGCTGGGATACCGCAAAGATAGTCCCCCCTGCGGACACCATGATGTTGAATTTTGAAGATCCCGTATCGATAGTTTTATTCGCGACCTCATGTCTTGCCTTATGGAATCCACGCGCTTCCAGGAACTCTATAGCCTCTTCCAGATTATCCACATTCATACGGATCATTGTCCATTCACCTGTACCCTGTGTAACATCCACATGATAACCATTCGCATCCTTCATCCTGATATCTTCAGAATTATTCAGGCTTATGCCTTCTTTTATATGCCGTTTCTCAAACCCCAACTCCTCAAACAGTTTAACAACAGGTTCTGCGTCTTTTGTTACGATCAGCGGATTAAAGCTTGTAATTTTCATAGTAATGCTCCTCAATATAAAAATACAACGATTATTGCGCAATATAGTTATGCACTTTTTATATTGTATCTCATAGCTAATCGTTAAAGCAACACCAAAACGCGGGGCTGATACGCCCCGCAGATATGCAGTTATTATATAACAGACACCAGATGTCCCCCGCTAATAAATTATTTTTGGGACATTTCAATAACGATCTGATTGGCTTGTTCATCGGACTCCTTATGTTCATAGCTTATATTGTCGGAGATCCCGTTGATCATTATGAAGGAAGGTTCATCACTGATACTGTCTATATCAAACTTAGGCCCGTTCCACTTTGCAGTCACAACCGCTCTCTTTTCCACTGTCGAGTACTCTATGATAACATCCACCTGCGTATTCAGTCTTGATATCAGCAGCTGCTGCACCAATTCCTCATATGCAAGCTGAATATAATAGGTCAGCCTTATATCGACCTGATTTCTGCGGCAGTACTGTTCTATCTCACTGACCACAGACCGGAAATCGTATTCCTTTGTGCCTGCCTTCAGCTCCAGTACCTTAAGTCTTTGTACAAACTGCCGTGTTTTATCTTTGAGAGGATGTTCAAAGATCTGGTCAGGAGTTCCGTCCTCGTATATACCGCCTTCATCCATATAGAACACTCTATTGCAGATCGAACGTGCAAAAGCCATCTCGTGTGTAACGATCATCATAGTCTTGCCGGTTTCCGCCAGATCCCTGATTACAGACTGCACTTCGCCTACCATTGTCGGGTCAAGTGCACTGGTCGGTTCATCCAGAAATATGATGTCCGGATCCATGGCAAGTGTCCTTGCTATGGCGATACGCTGCTTCTGTCCGCCGGACAGCTCGTCCGGATAATTGTCTGCCTTGCCGGCAAGGCCTACCATCCTGAGAAGGCGCATGGCATTGTTATAGGCTTCCTGTTTAGGCTGTTTTAAAAGATCTACCGGTGCCATCATGATATTCTCGATCACTGTCAGATGTCCGAACAGATTGAACGACTGGAAGACCATTCCCATCTTAAGGCGGATCTGATCAATATTGTTTTTAGGATCGGTGATCTCCACGTCATCGATAAAGACCTTTCCTGCCGTTGGCTTCTCCAGCTGGCTGATGCAGCGCATCAGAGTGCTCTTTCCGGTACCGGATGGCCCGATGATTGAGATAACATCGCCATCATTGATCACGGCCGACACATCCTTGAGGGGAGTAGCATTGGAATATTCTTTTTTCATATGTTCGATCTTAATCATCCGTTTTTACCCCCTTCAGCAGCTTTCTGGTCTTTCTGCGCTTTGAATCAACGTTCAATTCGATTCGGCCGATACCGAAACGAAGGATCCCCTCCAGCAGGAAATATATCACTGTCACTGCGATGAGCGGGAAAAAGGCTTCATAAGTACGGCTTCGAATGAGGTCGCCTATCTTAGTCAGATCCTGTACCGCGATATATCCTACGATCGAAGTAGCCTTGATGAGGCTGATGACCTCGCCCTTAAATGACGGTACGATATGCGGAAGTGCCTGCGGAAGTATGATTTTGTAGAAGATCCTGCGGTCGGAATAGCCCAGCATATAGGCCGCTTCGTACTGGCCCTTGTCTACCGCACCTACGCCCACACCTAAGAGGCTGTACACGGAAGAACCGAAAGTCAGCGTGAAACCAATCACGGCAACCGCCAGACCGCTGATCTTCAGCTGCCCGAATACGATGTAATAGAGGACCATCAGAAGAACGACCATAGGCATTCCCTGCACCAGAAACATTACGATACGGGTGATCCCGTTTGCTGCCCGATTGCCTTTACGGCACATCATGAATACGAGATATCCGAGCAGGGTACCCAGCAGAGCAGACAGCAAAGTGATTATCAGGGTATTGACCACACCCATAACAAACATTTTCCATCTGTCATCACGGATAAAGGTCTTTTCAAAACTTGACCGGATGCTTCCCCATATCGAAGTATCCTCATCCGACTGATTCTCCCCGGTGTTCGGTGTACCGTCAGGATTAATGCTGTGGTCTATCACAGCTACGATATTTCCGCTTGTAAATACAGGCTCTCCGAAGAGCATCGATTCTGCTCTTTCCTCCGTCACTGTAATGGCGCAAGACGCAAAATCGCATTTTCCGGTCTGTACAGCAGCCAGGATCGAATCAAAGGACATGTTGGAGATCTCCAGACGGTATCCCTTTGCTTTACAAAAGCGTGCTACCACATCCACATCATATCCTACGATCCGGTTATCCTTAACATAAGCAAATGGTACAATGGATGCATCTACCGCCATTGTCAGTGTCCCGTTTGTATCCGGCAGATTTTCATAGTCGATCACCTGACGTTTGCTCTCATCGTCGCCAAACCAGGCATCATCAAGCTCCTTCATGGTACCATCATCCCATAGCTGTCTGACAAATTCACTGTATTCATCACATAGTGCCTGTCCCTTGGCTGTTTTCGGGAAGGCCGGAGCAAGCTTGATTTCTTCTATAATATCTCCGACTGTTACTATGTCCTTGTTGTCTATCTGCAAAAAACGAAGTACACCAATGTCACATACTGTCGCATCCGCTTTTCCCGTCCGCATGACCGTAAGTATGTCCGTAAGCGTATTATAGTAGTCGATCTGCGCATTCGGAAAGTGCGTCTCGGCATCCGTTCCGCATGTGGTTCCGGTCTGAACCGCAAATGTCGCTTCCGACAGTTCATCTGTTGAAGTCACATCTGCTTTGGCCCAGACGGCTTGTGTGAATGCCATAGCAGTCATGATCACCGCTATCAGCGCAAAACAATATCGTATTTTTGTGTGTCGCATTGATCCACCTGATCCTTCCTTATTTTACGCTTTTGATTTTCTTCACATTTGACCACTTGCCGGCTACGTTCTCGTTCTTCTCTGTTACAGGGTTATATACGCTTGTGTATGTACGGATCCTGAAGTAGTATGTCTTACCGGCTTTAAGCTTCCGGACTGACTTATTGCTTTTAGTTGTAATCTTTTTCGTGGTCTTTTTAGTGAATTTGCGTCCGGTGCTGTACTCCAGCCGGTATCCGCTTGTTCCGGATACCTTATTCCACTTAACAACTGCCTTCTTTCCTTTTACAGTCTTTACAGATTTAAGATTTGCTTTCTTTGCCTCAGCATCAGTTTTAGCCCAATAATATTCAGCCTTCTCGAGCTGCAGTATCTCTGCTCCCAGCTGTTCCTTCTGAGAATCTGTAAGAGAATCAATAAGCGCACGTGCACCTGCAGTCTGTTCTCTTGTCCATGCTGCAGGATCTGCAGGCAGTCCAGCTATCTCTTCGGCAGCCTTTTTTACACTATCGTCATCCGGAGCAGGTTCCGGCTGAGGATCAGATGAAGGATCCTGATCCTGACTCTCATTCTGCTTCCACCGGGCGATAACAGTCAGATTCTCTGTCACATAGCTGAAATCCGTATCCCATCCGGTAAATACATATCCTTCTCTGACAGGAGCCTGCGGAGCAGTTGCAGCCTGGCCGTCCTTAACACGCTGAATACGGAGCGGGTTTGGACTGAATCCATCTACAAATACAACTGTATGTTCTGTTCCGGCAGTATTTCTACTCCACTGCGCCGTTACAGTCAGATTAGATGTTACTCTGCTGAAATCTTTATCCCAGCCTTTAAATGTAAAGCCTTCAACCTTTGGAACAGTATCAGGCGCTTCAGCAGATCCGCCTTTTGCGACTGTCAGAATAAGCGGCCTGTTGCCGAATCCGAAAACGAATGCGACTGTATATTTATCTTCCTCCTTGGATTCCTTAGTCCATAAAGCCCTGACAGTCAGATCTGCTGTTATTTTGCTGAAATCTTTATCCCAGCCCGAGAAAACATATCCCGTCCTGCCCGGGGCCGCAGGTGCTGCCGCAGGTCTTCCTGCAGCTACTTTCTGTGATGAAATGACATTTCCAAGACCATCTTCGAATATCACATCGTAGTAGACAATGTCCTGTTTCCACTTTGCTGTTACGGTCAGATCTGATTTCACATTGCTGAAATCCGTATCCCAACCGTCAAAAGTATATCCTTTTCGTGTCGGAGCTGCAGGCGCTGTCGCAGACTTTCCTTTTTCAACTATTTCTGTTTTAAGCGTTTTGCCCTGCCCATCCATAAATGTAACATTGAACACTTTAGGTGTGATTTTTGTAAAGCTTGCCGAAACGCTTATATCATAACTACCAGGAGTGGTAAACGTACCGCCGTTTTCGATTTGCTTAGTCGTATCACCATAAGTAAGCTTAATTTTGCCGGAAAGCTCATAGCCTTCCTCTGCCTCTGCGCTGATGCTCAGAGCAGTTCCTTCTGCAACCTCTGTTCCTGATGCAACTACATCCTCTCCATTCTTTACAGTAATGGTTCCCGGTCCTTCAGTATTGATACTGACCTTACGCAGGGTCGAAATCATTAGTTCTCCATCTGATGTCAGGGCAGTGCCGTATTCAGTAAAGTTATTATCAGCTTTGAAGTTGGATCTGCCGCCGCGTCCGCGCAAACCGTTTGTGAGCGGAACAGAACTACTACCCATTATACCAATAGGATTCGTATTATTCAGTTTTCCTGTAATGTTGATTTTCGTTTGATCATCCAGATATATGTTGCTTTCATCTCTCCCCTTACTATCTTTGCTGTCTTTTTTGTTTCCGGAGATATCAGGGTTTCCGGAGATATTAAGAGTTCCTTTCGTATAGTAAACGGCGCCTCCGTTGAAACTTGCTCTGTTATTTACGATACTGCCGCCCCGGATATTCACTGTACCGTTATCAGTTCCGATATAAATTCCTCCGCCGTTTCCTTCATCTATAGCATGCGAACCTGTATTTTTAGCGTAATTATCAGAGATAGTACCGCCTGACATCGTCATAGCGGAGTCCTTCACACGAACGCCTCCGGCAAGATGAGCTGTGTTCCAGCGTATATTACCGCCATACAGATTGAACTCGCCTTTCTCCGCTCTTACTCCCGCGCCGCCGTTTGTTGCGAAATTGCCGACAATAGTTCCGCCGTACATATTGAAGGTTCCTTTGCTGTATACTGCGCCGCCGTTATCTCCGCCATTTCCGCCGGTAATATATCCGCCATAGACCTTTACAACGCCATCGCCGTTGGCGTCCGGCGCCTTTTCATTACCGTAAAAATTGTCTGATCTGCCGCGCCAGTTTTTAATTGTGATGTAATGCTTGTTGCCGTAGCAATTATAAAGATTCAAAGTCGATGTTTCAGGAATGCTGATAACAGGTGTATCGCTTTTATCTGTGTTAAGCCGGATCCCGTGTCCGTTCAGGCAGAGGTTGACTGTTACGCCTGCAGGAATATTCCAGGTATTGCTGATCGTCACATCATTTTCCAGACAATAGCAGCCGGCCGTTGAAGGAAGACTGCTGGTCTCTTTCCACTCGGTGGCTGTCTGTCCGCCATGCTTGTGATTGTATACAAGTGCGAATCTGTACGGAGATTCTCTTTTCCCGGTACCGCTTATTAATTTGAATCCGATCGGAACATCAGATTCCTCTTTTCCATCAGGCAAGTCAAAGTATAAGCTTGTCAGATCACCATCAGCAGCCCGATAGGCATTTCTGAATACCCATTGCTTCCATCCATACTTGTCATAAGACGGTGCAGGAACATCAAGTGCTGCATATGGTCCGATTTTATCTACAATACTGGTGGATTCATTATAGTAAAGCCAGTCATCTTCCTGCAGTCTGAACTCGTCACCCACATACCATATTTTTCCTACACTAATGTTACTGCCTGCCCACGCCGTAGCGCTGAGAACTGACATCAGTCCTGATGCCAGCGCGAGGATGAACAGCAAACTCAATGCTCCCTTTACTGATTTTTGCTTCATAAAAAAGGCCTCCTAAAAATAATACCGCAGCAAAAAAGACAGCCCCCTTCTGTCCCATCACCAACTGTATATTGTTACATATATCTTACCACATTCACGCGGGAATAGTGTCAGTGAATTTTTACAGATAAAAAACCCGAAGTCATTTATGCTTCGGGCTCTTGCGCATCTCTGACCGATTATCTTCCGTCTGTTTTATCGGAATTGTTCTCTTTGTCTTTTTTCTCAATCAATCGGTTGAGTTCTTTCACTTCGGCTCTGCAGCGGGCGCGCATTATGAAGAATATTATCATGAATCCTATAGTCTGTCCTATAAAGACTGCGCCGTAGTCTGCGAGAAAATGTTCCGGTCTTATCCATCCAAGTATCAGACCGAGCGGTATGTACCCGAGCATTCAACCAGGAGCAAAGCTCCAACAGTTAGTGTAAAGTTTCCATTGGCAGGGGAACCCGTAAAATCTAAAAGCAGCTCATAAAGGGCTGCTTTTTTACTGAAATGAAAAACTCTGTTACTTCAGTTCATCCCAGTCTATTCTTTCGTTTCTGTAAAAAAACTCTCTGTCTCTTTCGCCGATCTTGCGAAGCACTCTGCACGGATTCCCGACAGCAACGACATCGTCAGGTATGTCCTTAGTGACGACGCTGCCCGCTCCTATCACGGCTCCGGCTCCGATTGTGACGCCGGGAACTATGACCGTGCCCGCTCCGATCCAGGCTCCTTCCCCGATGTGCACATCCTTGTTGAACTGATAGACAATGTCCTTTCTGAGTTCAGGCAGCACAGGGTGTCCGGCAGTCGCAACGGTGACGTTTGGTCCGAACTTTACCCAGTCAGCTATATATATGTGTCCGTCATCAACAAGGGTAAGATTGTAATTAGCATATATATTGGAGCCGAGATGGACGTGTCTGCCGCCCCAGTTAGCGTACAGCGGCCTCTGAATGTAGACATTATCTCCGCATTCCGCGAACATCTCACGCATGAGCCTCTGCTGCTCCTCCGTCTGTGACGACCTCAGACTGTTGAAATCATCAAGCCTGTCCTGGTACAGCGACTGCTCCGCCAATATTTCGGCATCGCCCGGATCATAAAGAAGCCCTTTTTCCATTCGTTCCTTCTCTGTCATTTCATACTCCTTCCGGCGTCTGTTATTTTGCGGAGCGCCTTCAAAGAACCGATATGAAGCGCATGAATGCCTCATGGCCTTTCTCTGTGCGCTTGAATACCCCTGCATCTTCAAGTACAGCTGCGAACACCATGCCGACTTCATGCTCGAAAATACCGGCAGCATTGTGTTCGTCAAGCTCCGGATGCCTCTCAACGACATCACGCGCCCATTCCGCATGCGATGCTGTCATCGGGTCAACGGTCAGATCAGCCCCGGTAAGAACAGCTTCCCTTACGGCAGCCAGCTCATCTTTAAGGCGTGCCGGAAGCACCGCAAGTCCCATCACCTCTATTAGGCCGATGTTTTCTTTTTTTATGTGATGCTTCTCCGCATGAGGGTGGAAAAGTCCGAGCGGATTCTCTTCTGTAGTTATGTTGTTTCTGAGAACGAGATCGAGCTCATACGCGTCGCCCCTCCTGCGTGCGATAGGAGTGATCGTTGAGTGCAGCTCTCCGTCCGTCTCATGGAATATGTCAGCAGAAGGATCGTCGTAGCCGCGCCAGCATTCAAGTATATGGACGGCAAGATCGACCAGCCTTTCTCTTTCACCGCCCCTGATCCTGATCACCGACATCGGCCATTTCACTATCCCCGTCTCTACATCCTCATATCCCGGGACTGTGAAGCTCTCCTCTGTCTCTGCCCTTGCCATGGCGAATTCATAATTGCCGCCCTGGTAGTGATCGTGGCTCAGCACACTTCCGCCTACTATAGGCAGATCGGCGTTTGAGCCTACGAAGTAATGCGGGAACAGAGTGATAAAATCGAGCAGATTCGTGAATGCCTGCCTGTCTATGTGCATAGGGATATGCTGTCTGTTGAACACTATACAATGCTCGTTATAGTAGACATACGGACTGTACTGCAGAAAGAAATCACATCCGCCGAGTTTAATAGGGATCACACGATGGTTCTGCCTTGCCGGATGGGAAAGATGACCTGCGTAGCCCTCGTTCTCGGCGCAAAGCAGGCATTTCGGATAGCCTGAAGCTTTAGCTTTTCCGACGGCAGCTATCGCCTTCGGATCCTTCTCCGGCTTTGACAGATTTATGGTTATATCTATCGTTCCGTATTCGGTATCTACAATCCACTTGCGGTCCTTCGCGATGCGGTCCCTGCGGATGTAATTACTGTCTCCCGAAAATTCATAGTAACGGTCTGTAGCCTGCTTCGGAGAAGCCTCATAATCCTTACGGAAGCTCTCTGTCACCTCCGACGGTCTCGGCATGATAAGACCCATGAGCTTTGTATCGAAAAGATCGTAATATGCAGCGGACCGGCCATCTATCACTCCGGTCTCGTATGCATGATCGCAAAGTCTGTCAAGGATTTCCTGTATCGGAGGCAGCTCTCCGTCCACCGGCACAAGGCCGCCAAAGCCATCCATGTTGAGCGCCTCAAGTATGAGGTTTGAGGCCCAGATCCGGTCGCTGTCTGCTATCCAGCCTTTTCTAACCGCGTATTCTATAAGCTGCGAAATGTTCTTTTCCATGGTCATCCTCCCCGTCAGTCAATAAGAGTGCATCCCCCGGCCGGGCGAATGTAGGTGACCCTGCACGCGCCTTCTCCGAGCACGGAATCCATACCGGCTCGGAAGGTCTCCACGCGGTCGAGCGGAACAAATGCCTGTATAGTACCCGCAAAGCCTCCTCCGTGCACCCTGCGGGCTCCGTGGCCCGCAAGATAGTAGCCTGCCATTGCAAGTGCAAGAGCTACCGGCTGATTGGCCGGATCCCTGTAGGTATCCACATTCTGCAGGTACATGTATGATGAGTGGCCGGAGCTGCTGACCAGCCTGAGGAATTTGTCAAAATGGTGTTTTTCCAAAGCTTCGACCTGCTGCTCCACACGATGGCAGTCTGTAAAATAGTGGATGGCGCGCATAACGGCGCGGTCCCCGAGCTTCTTTCTCAGATCAGCGATCGATCTGTAGAACTCATCCTCATCCACCTCGCAGAGGACCTCCTTACCGAAGGCCGCGGCAACAGATCTCATCTCTGCGGGCACCGCCGCATAATCATCAGTAAGGTCAGCATGGTCTGCGCCTGTATCGACTATGCAAAGCGCATACCCCGCAGAAGCAAAGTCAAATTCCACCTCGTGATATCTTGCTTTCTCTTTATCCTGGAAGTCTATCGCCACTATTCCGCCCAGAGCGCATCCCATCTGGTCGAGCAGGCCTGAAGGCTTTCCGAAGTAAACATTCTCGGCATACTGCCCTATCTTCGCGATCTCATCGAGAGCTATCTCATTTGAACAGAACAGTCCGTTTACGGTAACTCCTATCAGGACCTCAAAGCAGGCCGATGACGAAAGGCCCGACCCGCCCGGAACATCAGATGTCACGTAAGCGTCGAAGCCGGCGATCGTATAGCCTCTCGATGCTATCGCAGCCAAGGTTCCCCTTACGATGGCCCTTGTGCTGTTCTCCTCTTCTTTGACAGGGTCGAGGCAGCTTATATCGATGACCGTGAGCCCGTAGCCCTCGGAATAAATGCGCACTTCAGTGCTGCCGTTAGGCGCCGCGCATGCCAGAGCGTCAAGATCCACCGACCCCGTCAGCACCTTGCCTCTCTGGTGATCGGTATGATTTCCGCCTATCTCCGTACGCCCGGGCGCACTGTATACCGATACCTCTGTATCCGCGCCGGCGTGAAATTCGCTCATGAAGCCGTCAAGTACCCTTATTATTCTTTCCCTGTAAGGTCCGAGCCGGTCTGCAGGGCGGCAGTAAAGGTTTTTCAGCATCATATCGTAGCTGCCTGCCGCAACGGATGCTTTGATTGATGTTATCGAACGCATAGTCTTTTCTCCTTTAAAATCAAAATTCGAATATGTAGTGCCCGCAGGCATTTATAAGCAGGGTGCCGGACGGATGCTCGCGAAGTCTCTGGAATCTCCCGTACTCCTCATGCACATGCCCGAAGCAGTGAAATCTCGGGCTGTACCTTTTGAGCAGATCATTGAAGCATTCAAAGCCTGTATGTGCTATGTCTTCCATATCTCCGTAGCCCCTGCACGGCTCGTGCGTCAGCAGTATGTCAAAGCCGTCACGTCCCGAAAGTCTGTCTGCCAGCGCCCTCCACTGTATGGATCGTATGCGCCTCTTCATCTCAGTTTCGGTGTACATATCAGGTGCCCCGCGCTTGTATCTCATCGAGCCTCCGAGTCCGAGTATGCGGAGGCCTGCGGCTTCGACGATCTTTCCGTCAGCATTGATGCAGCCCTCAGGCGGTTTTTCGTCGTACCGCCCATCGTGGTTGCCCCTCACATACACCAGCGGCACATTCAGCATCGTCACAAGGAATTCAAGATAATCCGGATCGAGATCTCCCGCAGACAATATGAGTCCGACATCGGAGAGCCTTTCCCTTGTATAATCCGACCAGTCTCCCCATAGCGACCGTTCCTCTCTGTCCGCTATGAGCAGTACCTTGTTTCCTTTTCCTTCAAGCCTGGATTCAGGTCTCTTTCTGTTCACGCCGCTCACGGTAGGTCTGCTCTTATCGACTCCGCCCACCTTTACGGCGGTCTTTGCTTCGTCCTTCAGATTGTCTATGACCGGTATCTCTCCGATTATGTTCTCGTTGAGCCAGTCCATCTCGATAATGTCAAGACTGGTGAGGGCTGCGTCGTCTTCCTTTTTTACTATACCCTCCTGGCTCCTGAGTTCACCGTCGAACGGATTGAAGCTGCCGTTTATGATGTCCGATCTCAGCAGATTCACAAGCTGTCTGGTATACATCGGAAGCTCATCGGAAAGCTCTATATCCACCACACCGGAGATCATGCCCCACCAGTAGTTGGTGGCCCTGTCCTTCTTCTCGATATCCCTCGAGCTGTATGTTCCGTCGAGTATGGTCTTGACTATTATTTCGTACAGCTTGCCCCACTTCCATATAGGAGTGGCAAGGTTGGTGATGCGGCACGATCCCGACAGATCGTTGCCTGTTCCCGGCTCACAGCGCTCGACAAAGCAAAGCCCGTGCGCGTCGCTTCCGTCGCTGTTGTGCATGGAATCTACAGCCGACATCACATGTATGCCGCTGTCGAGGGTCTCCCACCACCAGTTGTTATCGGCTCTTGAGACCCAGTCGAGATATATCTTTACCGACGGGTCTGTCATCGCCGCTCCGATGGCAAAGGCGTTTATGCCCGCGATGGTTCCGTAGACCGGGGAATCCGAGCAGTAGCCTATCCTGTGTGTGCCGTCGGCGGAAGAATATATACCGGCGATCACTCCGGCAAGGAACTTTGCCTCGTATATCTTGGCATAATAGTTGCGCACCGCCTGCTTTGACTGGTTGACCGAACAGTTCAGGAATTTGATGTTTTTATATTTGATAGCCGCCCTGAGCGTGTCGTCGATCTGGCTCACTGATGTAGTGAAGATCACATCTGCGCCCCATCTGTCCGCCTCTGCCGCCGCCCTTTCGAATGACTCCGTATCTCCGCAGTTTTCAAAATATCTTGTAACGACAGTTCCGCCGTAGGTTTTTTCGAGCCTCATCCTTCCCTTATCGTGATCGGCCGTCCAGCTTGAGCTGTCTATCATTTTCTCGTAGATGAAAGCCGCCTTCAGCGGGTGCTTCGACGTGTACGAAAGAGCAGGTATCACCTTGCTGATGGTCTTTCCGGTCTTTTCGATAATATTGCCGGCGCTCAACGCGTCTTCAGCTTCCTCTACAAGTTCTACCCTATCCCGGCTAAGCTCCGTAAGTAGCTCCTTCTGTATCCTGTCTATGCGCTTTTCCATCACCTTTGACGTATAGTGACCCAGCGCGTCATCAACATATATCCTGAGATACACCACAAAGGCATCGCCTGCCGCAAGCACGCCCTCCTTTGACTGAAGCTCTTTGTAAACCTCACCGAACCTCCAGTATACCGATTTGAGAGATGTTATCTTTTCTTCAGGCCAGCGATGCTCGAGGTCCTCGCCAAGAAGCTCCGCCACCTCGCTGTAAGCGCCGACCCAGCTGAACTCAAGATTGTACAATCCCGTTACAGCATAAAATTTCAGAAATTCCGCATAGGATGGATTGTCGCTGAGCACTCTGTCAGAAGGCATGACCCTTGTGACGTCGGCGCTGATCGCCGGGGTCCCGAGGTATTTGCTCACCGACACCCTCTTGTTGCCCTCCTGCACATAAAAGCGGTGCAGATATTCGTAGACCTTTATCGGATCATTGAAGCCCTCTCCCATCTGAATCATGTAAAGAGTCGACCACTTTGCGGCAAACTCCGTAGACGCGTCGAGAAGCGGCATGAAGTTCGGGCCGAAGGAATTCTGCCTTGCGCGGGTCTTGGTGCCGACTATCATGCTCGTCGGAATCTCCATGATGCCGAGCGGTTTTTTTGTCATCAGGTCAAAATCCGGCAGCAGATCGTCTGCAGCCGGCAAAAACGGATACTCTCCCGCATTGGCCCTTGCCTTTGATTCTTTTTCCGCACTTTTTTGTGCCTTTAAATACTCATCGATCATAATTCTGCTATCATATATGAGTTGGCTGGTTGAATCTGTTCGTCTACCGGAACCGTCACAGACCCGCCCTTCAACAGGGTCTCAAACATGTTCTTGATCTCAGGCCGTCCCGTGCGAAGCAGTGTTCCTAGACTCAACTTCATCGACATAAAACAAATCCACATTAACAGTTATTGCTGTACAAACAATTCAGGTTCCGTCTCTATCAGTATTTGCACAAGATTCCTGTAGTCGAGATATTGTATCCCATAGAGGCCCTCATGGATCTTGGTGGACAGTTTACTGCTATAATATATGTCCATCGATTTTTCCAGATTCAAGCCCCTGGTCTCAGCCAGGCAACTGATAATGCTTTCCTCGAGAGCTTCCTGATATGCATTCTCCAATATTATCCCATCTGTCATTTCACACCTCAAAGCTTTCTTTGAACGAAAGGCAGCGGTCTATTGCATCCTGAGAAACAAACGCTATCTGATCGTAAGTTTCATATACCTTCATTTCTGACAACGCACGTTGCTTATCCCAGATTCCTCTGCGGTACATATCAACAACTCTATAGACTTTATCATTCGCAACTTTTCCGATGGTAACGCCGTTGCCATCGCCTGACAAATCAGCCTTTCGCTTTGCCCATCGTTCCGCCTGTTCTCTTACTGTCGTCACATAAAAGCCCTTGCCAAAGTCCAGATTCCGGTATGAATGCTGCATATCAGGATTATTCACCTCTATAGTTGATCCATGGTAAACGATCATAAAGATCCCCCTCTCGCTGCAACATAGTCCTTTATGTCATCGATCAGGTACTGTGTTCCCATAGTATGCAGGACATCATAATGAGGCACCAGATAATTGTCTATACATCCTGACTGTTTTAAGATCTTATAGACTTCACCCGGAGTAATTCCTTGTGAATTAGCAAGCTCATGTATCATATATACAGTAAAAGTCATACTTCTTTCATCCATTTTCTGCTCACATCCTGTCAATCAGTTTTTTGCTGCTTATTTATGATTATAATATCATAAGTTCTTCAAGGCATAAATACAATCAACAAAAGCACTCGTTGGCATAAACTCAAGGGTTCACTCAAGGGTTCATATTGTGCGAGTGCTTTGAATGGCGGATGCATCTTGCAGCGAATGTATTTCATATGCAAATCTGGGATAATCGTCCTCTATGACATGTATGATTCCACGTCTCTCAAAACCCAGTTTCGTAAGCAGTTTCTGCATGATCGTATTGTCCGGATGCGTATCTGCTCTGAGATGCGGACATATATTGTACGCCCAGTTGAAGCAAAATGTGCCCACTCCTTTTACAGAACCGTCGCTCGCAATACGATGTATGACCCCATATGGTTCATCGTTCATCCATTCGCCTTCTTCAATTATTCTGTAGGTTGGTTCAATATCTTTCCCATAATCAAAGAAAAAAACACCTGCTATGCTGCCGTCATTCACGCATACATAGCTTTTGCCGCATTGTATATCCTCGCGAATCAGTTCTTCCGGGGGCCAGTTTGTACCGCCCCATTGATGCGGATTTCCGTGTTCCGCCATGAATTTTCTGGCCTGAGCATACAGCTCCATTATCTTCGGCAAATCTGCCATTTCCGATTTTCTTATGTTCATATTCTCAGTTCTCCTGCTCGTTCAATCAGGAACGAAGCTCCAACAAATTCACTTGATTTTACTATACTTTACAGTATTTGTAGATGTATTTCACGTATTTGCATTATTTTTCCGTCACATAATCAGGCATAGCTTTCAATAGTTCCGATGCGTCCTCCGGGCGTCCTTTTTCCAGCCAGTAAATAAGCAAAGCGTTGATACCTCCTATGAAAAAAATAATCTCATATTGTCCCGGCCGGTCAGAGAATCATCCAGCAGCTCACTTCTCTGCGGATAGTCTATTGGCTCATCAGGATAATGATCTATCCCGTTTTCGACCTTCCACGACCGGTCGCCATGACGAGCAGATTTTTGCGGAATCCATGCTCAAGCTGTTCACAGACTGCGCGTATGGCTTCTTTCTGGTAATATCTGTCAGTTATTTTATCGTCGATCGGAATCTCGTTAAGCGCTTTGCGCTCCTCCCTGCGATTGACGAGTTTCTGCAGGTCGTCTTTGCTGAAAAGGCCGCTCACCTTACGCTGCGGGCCGGTCCTGTCATCCCAATAGTACGTCTCAAATCCGTTTGTCGTGAACATTACGGGACGTCTTTTGAACTTTCGTTCCAGACAGTCTCGCTCTGTACAATGACCGGATCTACAAGCTGATCCCGGCGGAACTGGCTATGGATCTAGGCCTCTTCGAATTCAAGCAGCTTAAGAACGGCAAGTTCAGGAAGCAGAAGGCTAAGGGAGTGATCGATCAGTACGTCATCGTCACTTTCTCAAGAAAGATGATGGAATACCAGCGATCTGTCAGGAACAGACAGATAGAGCGTGCGAAAGAGATGTTGAAAGGCGGCGATCCCGAAGAGATAAAGAAGGGTCCTAACGACGTCAGGCGTTTCATGAAGCGCATCGCCAAAGCGAAAGACGGCGAAGATGCGAAAGTTAAATATATACTGGATAATGAGAAGATCGCCGAGGAAGAAAAGTATGATGGTTTCTATGCTGTAGCCACCAACCTCGATGATCCTGCAAAAGACATTCTTGCCGTGATGGAAAAGCGATACAAGATAGAAGAATGTTTCAGGATAATGAAGACTCACTTCAACGGCAGACCGTTCTACCACAATAGCCCTGACAGGATCAAGGCTCACTTTATGATCTGTTATACCGCACTTCTGGTATACAGGCTGCTTGAGTGCCTGCTTGATGATCAGGGGACCCATGTCACGACGGATGATCTGATCGACACACTGAAAGCTATGAATGTTACGAATGTACACGATGTTGAGTACATGGCTCTGTATACCGGAAGTTCTGCTCTGGATGCTCTCGTCAAACTCACGGGGCTTCCTCTCGACAGAGTACACTACCGGCCGAAGGATATACAAAAATACATAAGAAAACATCTTAAGTAGATTTACATACAACTACTTTATTTCGCTCAAAAAGCCGGAGGCCTTGAAAACACAGGCTCTCCGGCTCATTGCATCTTTGCAACTGTCAAAGATGGGATAGTATAACACACTCAGTTGACTGCTGGAAAATCTGCAGTAACTTGATTGATTTAAAGACAAATAGGCCGGGTGAATTCCTTTTTCGTTCATAACATTAATTCATTCTGGACATACCGAAATCACCTGCAAGGTAACTGTCTGCATGATTGACAGAGTGTATACTTACAGCTGACTGTGATGGTGAAATACCCTTTTGTTAATCCTCCATGTTGAAGTCATTGTTTTTTTCCAATCCTCTCAAACAAAGGGAAGATCTTTGGATATACACCCGTAATAAGGAACATGACGATCGCATACCGACCTGTTCTGATTAAAAGAGCACCGAGACTTGACCCTGCCAAAAACTCCTTGTCAAAAGGAAGCTTTAATAGTGTATTTACCACAAGATATAATAATATGGCACCGGCTACCCGCAGGATCATTGATATAATCTTCCGTGTATTCTGATAATTTACATACTTACGTTCAAAATAGATTGCCGCTACAACGCCTATAAGACACCCCAGAGCAGTAAAGTAATCCGTTGTTCGCACAAAAAAGACTCCCGGTAATGCTGATATCAGCAATATCAGATGATATAACCATTCCTCATGTACATATCGGTCAAGCAGCGTAAATATTCCCACAACTGCAAATCCCAGTATCCAGCCTGCCAGTACATCCGTCGGATAGTGCATGCCCGCTACAACTCTGGAGAATCCCACCAACACAGTAAGAACTGTCGCTAAGATCCAGCACCATTTCTTTTTAACTTCCTTTGCAAGCATAAAATACAGTGCAGGGATGGATGCGCTATGCATACTTGGAAAAGAATAACCCTGAGCCGCCACATCCATAGCTGCCGCTTCTTCATCCGACAAAGCAAGTGGTTTTATCCTGTACGGATACTCCATATAGGGTCTTGGTCTGAGCACAATTGATTTGATCATCGGCAGCCACATATTCACACAGGAGACCACCAACGCAAGCTTCTGCCCCACTTCCTTTTTCCAGCAAAACATTACAATCAGTACAACCAGCAGCATCCCTGTCTCAGCGCCAAAGAAATCAAGATACTTTGAAAATTCTCCCGGAGCACTGAGATTCTTCTGCAGCCATACAATTAAACCCGTTTCCCATTCCATTCTCTAAAACTCCTCTAAATCTGATACGCTCATATAATCTGTTCCTCATCTTCCTTAGCTTCTGAGCGCTGTAAAGATCGAAGCTTTGTACAGATGAACTTTTTGATTAACTTTTGACATTAAAAAGGTCTCGAAACCTTACGATTCCGAGCCTGTCGTGGTAGCGCATTGGGGAATCGAACCCCAATGCGTGCCATGAAACCCTTGAAAAGAAAGGAGGTTCGTGCATCACTCAGGTCAGGTCAACCACCTGCTCAATCACCGGCATATTGATCCACTCGGTAAAACCTTATTGTTCCTTTTTATAAAAATCCTGTCCTCCAAAGGTTTTCCATGTCCGATACATATCAAGATAGTTCTCTTTAATAAACTTTTGTATTATACTGACTTCTCTATCTGTGAGGTCGCCCCTATGCTGCAGAACAGAGCTTCCATCAGAGCGCACAAAAAATTTGGCGGAATTCTTTTCAGTCAATTTCTTATCACTTGCATGCACATGCATAGCTTCAACTATACATTGAGATGTAAAATACAGATAGTGATCTGCGATCCTGTCTCTGAAGTATTTAGGCATCCTGCACCTCCAGAAACTGCAAATTTTTTTTACATAGATTAAGAACAATGGTTTGCTCTATGGCATCCATATTTGTTTCGATCAGTTCGCCATTATGATCTACGACCATGGCGCATTCCGGATGTTCCAGGTTCAAAATGCTGACAAACCCATCGTCTCGTTCTGTAAAAGCATAACCGTTAACAATGAAATTTGCTTTTGCTGCTATTATCTTCAATTCATTATCAGGCATACTCGATCCTCACTTCCCTTATCTGACTCAAAAACGATTCCTTGTCCATGTAAAGATCTTCTAATACCGGATCTAAATCAATGTATTCTTCAATCTCTTGCGGCTCATGTATATATTTCGCCATTACTTCGATATATCCTGCATCCCAAAGCTTGACCTCTGTATACCTTTCAAGGCCATCACATGTTCGGAATGTCAAAGTGGTTCCGCCAATCGAAAATGTCGTATACTTGTCAAAGCTGCTGAGAACAGCAACTTTTCTATTATCTTTTTCACTGCTTATTGTTTCCATTGATATGATCCCCATTCAAAATAGGCCATGGCTATTCTGTATATATTTATTGTAGCACGCAATCATTATTAGTCAACTTGTCATATACGCTCGACAGTGTCATTTCAAGTGGCTGTAACTTTATTTCCTTCAGAGTCATGCAGATAGCCGTCCTCTGACTGCTTATCCATCAGAACTCCCTCGAGCATATACTTACCAGGAAGCAGGTTTCTATAGTATACGTGATCTACGATCTCAGTATCAGGTGAGACCTGAGTTTCCTTTGCGCCATTCTTGGCATCTTCCGCTCTTGTCCTGATCCATGGATAGTATACTGACTGCTCTTCGTCGTTTATATCAGCGTGTACGGATATCTTGACACCATTATGGAACAGTTCTTCGAAGGCTACTACAGTTCTGTCCTCAAGGAACTTGCCATGAACCCGAAAAACTCGATGGAAGTAATAAAAAGCATGTCAAGACAGATAGCTGTAGCTACAAAGCACATAGAATTGCTTACACAGGAATAAGACTGTTTCCACCTCACGCCACTAGATTTTTGATGCGCGTAAATAACAGAAGAGGCCCCGCTCTTCACGAACGGAGCCCTGCCGCTTACTTAATTTACCTGTAATCTACTTATTTACTGATCTTGATTTTGACTGTCCTGGTGACATACTTCGTTGTCTTGCAGTTCTCTGTTGCTTTGATCCGTACTTTGTACTTAAGTGTGTATGTCTTGCCTTTTTTCAGACCTTTCTCAGCAGTCACTTTACCGGTGGAAGAGATCTTCAGCTTTTTGTTTCCGGAGACCTTCTTGAACTGAGCCGTTCCCTGCTCTTTTGAAGCAGTAGCTTTGATCGTGAAAGACTTGCCGATAGCAAGATTCTTTGTTGCGTCGTTCTTCGGAGTTACAGCCTTGACCTTCTGGGTGGCTTTTGCGATCTTGAAGGTCTTGATGATCATTCCATCCTGTTCATTGATACCGGTGATCTCGACTTTTGCAGTTCCGGCATTCGTGTTGTCTGTATAAGTGACCTTATAGTCTTTTCCCTTTACAAGTGTTTTGCCATCCAGGACTACCTTGAGCTTAGATTGTGTAAGCTTCTTGCCAGTGTAGGTCTTGTCCTTTATACCGGTAACTTTGGCATCGGAGATGGTACCCCTGACCTCGACAGTGGCCTCAGCCAGCGAGGTAGATGCGAAGCCTGCACCGTCGTCGAACCACGCATATGCCTGGTAGATGCCCGGGTCCTTCACGCCGAGCTTGTCGGCGTAAGCGTAGTCGCGCGCGATGACATAGCCCTCGGCTCCCTCAGGGCGGGTCCCTTCAACTGCAAGAGGTACCTTCCATCCATCTTCACCTGTCTTGTACCAGACTTTGTCACCGCTCTGTACGGGCTTGTGCTCTCCGTCGATATCCACGCCGTTCACCCAGGCATAGACCTGCTCTGCCGTAACCAGATCGAGGCTGCCGTCAGCATTGGTATGATAGCCAACGAGTCCCTCGCGGTCATTCATTCCCTTCATATAGAAGACGGCTGTCGAGCGTCTGTCGGTAGTTGGCCTGTCCTTGCTGCCCCAGTGAGTGAACCATTCAGGATATTTACCATCGGCTTCTTTGGCATATGTGAACCACGGACGCACCCAGACCGGCTCGCCGGTGTATTCGACAGTGGTGACAGTATTGTCATAAGCCGTGCCCCAATAAGTTATCTCAGAGTCATTTGCGTCGAATTCCTGCAGCGCGATGGACCATGGGACCCAGACCTCTGCAGCATCATCCGGCTCGCCGGCCCATGCACACGTCTCAGGATCCTTCAGCCTGAAGCACGCCTGATAGCTGCCGGCTGCCTTTGCTGACCTGAGGCTGGTTGTGCCATCGGCAGCCTTCTTGTTCGGAACAAACTTGTAGTCGGTCTCTTCAAGGCCCTGGAACGCGTCCTGCTGCGCTCCCTCGCCGGTGTACCAGTTCCCGCACTTGAACACGAGCGCCCTTGGGGTTGGCTTTTCCACCTGTTTTTTGGCGATGGTGAACGTCTCTACCCAGTCACCGCAGTATTCCGGGTTCTCGCTCGTGAACGTCACGACTGCAGCGTATTGCCCCGGCATCACAGGGGCTGTCTCCAGCTTGCTGCCCGCTTCGTCATAATATGCGATCGAGTAGGACACATCAAAGCCGTCTATGGTAACCGTCCCAGAGTCGGGCCAGTCGCCGCCCTCCTGCGCCAGAAGAACGTTGGCTTCCTGTGTTGACAGCTTGTTCGAGCCGTCTACCGACACGCCGTGCTGATTACCATCATATTGGGCCGTCCCGCTGCTGACCAGGCTACCGCCCTTGCTCATGAACTCCTGCAGGCTGCCCAGAGAAGTCGCACTTCTGGTGACACCGCTCCCTGTGGTGCAATTGACTGTCGGGTTATCAGACGCGCTGCTCTTGTACGTATAGAATGCCACCGTCTTGCGAGCCGGGCTTGCGCCGCCCGCGCCACCGGCCTTGGCATACTTTCTGGACGCGCTGGTGTCATCTCCACCGTTAGAGCCCTCTCTTCCACGCTCGCCGGGGTTGCCGTCCCAGGAGGCACCGCCTTCTCCGCCGTGGCCCCAGAGATCGTCGAGGTCGCACGCTTCGAAGAGCGCGCGTTCACCGTCGACGTTGGCACTGGCACCGCCACCGCCGCCTCCGCCTCCGGAGCCGCCACATCCGATGCCGTCGGCGGCACCGCCGCCGCCGCCTCCGCCGCCGCCGCCTGAGGTGCCGGCGGAGACCCCGGTCCACTTAAATTTCTTTTCGGCGTAACTACCCCAATCGCCGCCACGGCCGCCCTGGCCGGCCTTGCCGCCCTTTGCGTTCACGGTGACCGAGCCTGTGACGATCAGGGTGCCGGCCGGTTCGGCCGCAGTTCCCGGCGTCCCAGCTCCACCTTCATTACCATATTTGTTACTATCTGAGTCAGTAGCGGCGTAATGATGTTCGCCCCCTGCGCCACCGACTCCGCCATATCCGCCGTCAGTGCCGATGCCCGCGCCGGCACCACAGCCGCCGGCCGCGAGTTCCATATAACTGCGGTGAGGATACCAGTCGTTCCTGCCGCCGTAGCCAACCTCTACAAAATTATCGGTAATTTTAGAATCATATGCGTCATTGCCTTCCAATCCATTTCCGCCATCTCCCCCCGTAGCGTTCAGCGTGCCCTTGCCCGCAACAGTAAGAGTGGAACCTTCCGGCAGCAGGATACCCGCGTAGCCGGGGCATATAACCCCAATCGGTCCTCTACCGATCACGGTGAGCGTCTTGCCTTCATCGATGTAGAGGAGCACTTTCGCACCCTTTTCTACCTGGAGGCCGTTGTCTGTCCTGCTGCTTTCGATTTTCACGTCCCTGGTCACCCTGTATATCCCGGTAGTCATATTCCAGGTATCCTCAGTGATTTCAGTGTATTGCTCTGGTGCCTCCATTCCTGCAGCAGCCCGGAGCACTGCGTCCGGCTCTGCAGCATCTTCCGCCAATACAATCACTGCGCCCTGCGGTATTAGAGCTATGGTCATCAGTATCGATACTGCCAGGCTAAAGATCCTTTTCTTCATGTTCCCTCCTCCAAATATATCCATCAGGCTTTACCTTCGTTGCAAGCCATGCCGATGTATTTTCGTTTAGTATCTCATTGATTTTGTCAATAATCAAGGGTCAATCACTTTTACAAAAACTCAACCACCAATAAAAAACCCGAAGTCGTTGAAACTTCGGGCTTTTGCGTGGTAGCGCATTGGGGAATCGAACCCCAGATTCCGCCGTGAGAGGGCGACGTCTTAACCTCTTGACCAATGCGCCACATTTTTCATGCGCAAGATGTATTATAGCGTAAGATCGGTCATTTGTCTATAGGAATTAGAAATTTTTTGATTTTTTCGATAGAACCGGCCGGAGAATGAATTGCAGACTGAGTTCATCTCCCGGCCGGCTATCAGCTATTTACAGTATATCTTTACGTCTGCTTTCGAGGTCTGCATTGAGTTCTTCGCCGAACTCAGCTGCTTTAACGCCCTCAGCGCTTGTTTCATATGTGATGCACGGATCTGCAGCAGGTGCGGTTGCCGGTTTAGCGCTGTGATCAACAGGAGTCGAGTCGCCTATACCAAGCGATTCAGCAGCAAGACCGAGAGTGGAAACAATGCCTGCGAGATCTGTAGGCATGTATATCTTGGTTGCTCTTCCGTCAGCTACATCCCTCAAAGCTTCGAGACCTTTGAGCTTGAGTACGCTTTCATCCACATGAGCCTGTCTGAGCTTTTCAAGACCCTGTGCCTGGGCTTCATATACCAGTCTTATGGACTCGGCTTCACCCTGAGCCAGAGCGATCTTTGCTTCTTTTTCCGCTTCGGCGGCAAGGACCTTTGCCCTCTTGTCACCCTCGGCTCTCGATACTACCGATTCCTGATGTGCCTGAGCCTCGAGAACTGTCTGACGTCTTTCACGCTCAGCCCTCATCTGCTTAGTCATTACTTCCTCTATTGCAGGAGGCGGATCGATGTTTTTGAGTTCAACTCTGTTGACTTTGATCCCCCACGGATCTGTGGCCTCATCCAGTATGGCCTCCATCTGGGCATTGATGTTCTCACGGCTTGACAACGTTGTATCCAGCTCCATTCCGCCGATTATGCTCCTCAGAGTCGTCGCGGAGAGATTCTGAAGACCGGCAATAGGATTCTCTACGCCGTATGTGTATTTCTGCGGATCAAAAACCTTGGAGAATACTACTGAATCGACTTTGACCGAAACATTATCCTTTGTGATTACCGGCTGAGGCGGGAAATCAAACACCTGCTCCTTGAGAGATATCTTATTTACGATCTGATCGATCAGAGGGATCTTGACATGCAGTCCCGCAAACCATACGGTCTTGAATTTGCCGAGTCTCTCAATGATGTAGGCATGTTCCTGAGGAACGACCCTGATATTCCTGATAAGAACGAAGATGACCAGGATTATCAGAATAAGAGGTACTACTGCTCCCATATTATCTTCCTTTCCCCTGACTTAGCGTCAGGAACAAGCGGGTCTGACCCGCTCATCCATCTGTTATTCAATTAACAATACTATTTTAGCACTCCGTTACGCTTTTGTATAGACACATATAACTGCAGTACCATCCCGGCCGGGCTTATCCGTGGAATGCCCTTGCCGCATTTACCGCTCTGTGCCAGCCTTCCAGTTTTTCCTTTCGCTCCTTTTCGCCGAGCGTAGAGCGATAAGTCTTCTCTATCTTTTTGCTGGCGATAATGTCGGCAAGGCTGTCGTAGTATCCGACTGCAAGACCTGCGAAATATGCAGCGCCGAGCGATGTAGACTCAATAGACTTATATCTGATTATCTCCACATCAGATATATCCGCCTGGAACTGCATCAGCAGATTGTTCAGAGCAGCGCCTCCGTCCACCTTAAGGGTTGTGACCTGTCTGCCCGTATCAGCCTCCATTGCCGAAATAAGATCCTCATTCTGGTACACCAGCGATTGCAGAGTCGCTCTTATTATATGTTCACGCGTTGTGCCTCTTGTAATGCCGAACATAGCGCCTCTGGCCTCGGGATCCCAGTACGGAGCACCGAGTCCTGCAAAGGCCGGTACGACATATACTCCTGCTGTGCTGTCCACGGATGCTGCAAGTGTTTCAGACTCTTCAGCGCTCCTGAAGAATTTCATCTGATCCCTGAGCCATTGTATAGCCGCACCGCAAATGAACACAGAACCCTCAAGAGCATAATTAACCTTGCCGTTCAAGCCCCAGGCTATAGTCGTCAAAAGACCGTTCTTTGAAGGAACAGGTTTTTCACCTGTATTGAGCAGCAGGAAGTTTCCCGTACCGTATGTGCTTTTGATATCGCCCTCGCTGAAGCAGGCTTCACCGAATAATGCTGCCTGCTGGTCGCCTGCGGCACCCGTTATAGGTACCGGTCCTCCGAAGAGCTGAGGAACAGTATCGCCGTAATGCGCCGAGCATTCTACAGGTTCAGGCAGCATGCACATTGGTATATTCAGAAGACCACACAGCTCTTCATCCCATTTCAGCGTATTTATGTCAAAGAGCATCGTCCTGCACGCATTCGAATAATCCGAGACATGCACTTTGCCGCCTGTCATTCTCCAGATAAGCCAGCTTTCTATAGTACCAAATAGCAGCTCGCCTCTTGATGCGCGCTCTCTTGTTCCCGGGACATTGTCGAGTATCCACGCCAGCTTGGTTCCGCTGAAATACGGATCGGCCAGCAGTCCAGTCTTCGCCCGGATCATATCTTCATGCGGTTTGAGCCTTGCAGCGTAATCTGCCGTACGTCTGCACTGCCATACTATCGCATTATAAACCGGTTCCCCTGTCTTCTTATCCCACACTACGGTAGTCTCTCTCTGGTTGGTTATGCCGATGGCAGCTATGTTTTGATAAGTGAGATTGGCATTTAACAGAGCCTCCTGTGCGGTTCCCATCTGAGTGGCCCAGATCTCCATCGCATCATGCTCTACCCAGCCTTCACGAGGGAATATCTGGGTAAATTCCTTCTGAGCAACAGATATGATATTGCCCAGCTTATCGTAAATGATAGTCCTTGAACTTGTCGTGCCCTGATCCAGAGCCATTATGTACTGTTCCATGATGCCCTCCTTTATTACGCTCTAAACCCTGTTCCTGAGCCTGCAGCAAATCGCCGATTTTATTGTTAAACGATGTGCGAGATATCCTGCGTCTGTTACACGAACAGAGACATGATGCCGTTGCTGATATCTATTCCCCGCTCCGTCAGGCGCAGTCCCCTGTCATCTATCAGCAGCAGACCTCCCTGCTCATATTCATGCGCTTCCCTGCAAGAGTCTGCAAATATATTCCAGAACAATCTGCTGTATTCTTTATCCGTTATGTTATCAGCCGCTTTGCTATCAGTATCAGCCTGTGCACTTCGAATATGTTTATCGTCCGCGGTGTTCCCAGCCTTACTGACAAAAGCTCCATCGTCAGTTGCTCTCCAATATGCCTCAATCGCTTCACGGAAGCTGATTCCATCCCGCCGTCTCAGTCCTGTAAATACAGCTTCGCTGATATTGTCAAAAGCAGTATTAACGCGGTATTCAAGTGAAGGCAGATGCGTTTCTTCCGCTGCATCGCCGGCCCTGCTCTCTTCGCCCGTGCAGTTATCTGAATAATATGAGCGAGATGACGCCGTACCGCCGAACGCAGCTATATACTCTTTCATATCGCTGATATTTTTATATCTGACCCCGTCCGTAAAACCGCTTGCCCCGAGTCCGGCGCCTATGTAGTCAGACATATCCCAGTACATGGAATTGTGGCGCGATCTGAACGGCGAAAACGTTTCGGCAGAAATGCTGCTTCCATCGAAGCCCGCGGCTCTTTCGGCTGATCCTTCGCCGTCAGGCATTTTCGCGAAATTGCTTATCTCATAATGTTCATATCCGGCGTTGCGGAGCAGATCGCATATCATGTGATATGTCGCTCTGTCAGCTTCGTCAGATACTTCGCTTATCTCACCGGATTCCGCCATCATGTAAAATGGAGTTCCCTCTTCGAGCTGCAGGCTGTAGCACGAAATGTGTTCGGGTACGAGCGCGATCAGAGCCTCTGCATCGCGCAATGCGTCATTGCCACTCTCTCCCGGCACTGAAAAGATAAGATCGAGATTTATATTATCAAATCCGGCCTGCCTTGCGAGCTTTACGTCACGCCTGACATCACCGGATGTGTGTATCCGTCCGAGGAATCCAAGTCTCTCATCGTCCATAGACTGAACGCCCATAGACAGGCGGTTGAAGCCAATCGCTCTGTATGCGCGGAGTTTTTCAAGGATCTCCGCTTCACTGCTTCCGAGTGTCCCCGGATTGGCCTCTATGGTGATTTCCGCATGCGGCGCAAGATCAAAGTTTGCTCTGACCGCTTCCATCACCGCGTCAATCAGCTCCGTTTCCATCACTGAAGGGGTTCCGCCGCCGAAATATACGGTCTCTATTACAGGTTTCGGTATTACCGGTCCGGCTGTTACAGATCCGGCCGGTACAGTTCCGGCCGATGCAGTTCCGGCTTTTTCCGCCTGCGCTTCGGGCAGGCAGGCTTCACCGGTGACTGCCGCTGCACGCGCACGAACCTCCAGTTCCCTTATCAGAGCCGCTGCATAGGCCTCTCTCATCTCCTTATCCGATGCAAACGAAAGGAAAGCGCAGTAATTGCACTTCCTCACGCAGAACGGAATATGGATATACAGTCCCGTTTTTTTATGTGTCATTTTTTCATCACTTTTGATCTGCTGTTTCTGATCTGCCGTCATCGGCTTATTTGCCGTCGTCGAGTTTGAGGACCTCAGTGAATGCTTCCTGCGGTACAGTGACCGTACCGAACTGCCGCATCCTCTTTTTGCCGGCTTTCTGCTTTTCGAGCAGCTTCTTTTTACGCGAAACATCTCCGCCGTAACACTTTGCCAGCACGTCCTTACGATAAGCGCGAACTGTTTCTCTCGCGATTATCTTCTGTCCTATCGCAGCCTGTATAGGTACCTCAAACTGATGTCTCGGGATTATATCCTTGAGCTTTTCACAGATGCCTCTGCCTTTTGCCATAGCTTCTTCTTCAGGAACTATAGTGCTCAGAGCATCGATCAGTTCACGGTTCAGCAGTATATCGAGTTTGACCAGCTTAGCCGGCTGATATCTCAGGAATTCATAATCCAGAGACGCATAGCCGCGCGTTCTGGATTTGAGCGCATCAAAGAAATCATAGATTACTTCGTTGAGAGGCATCTCGTAGTGAAGCTGAACTCTCGTCTTGGTGAGATATTCCATATGCACCATGTTGCCGCGCCTGTTCTGACAGAGCGACATTATGCTGCCGACATATTCGTTAGGAGTCATGATATCCGCCTTGACGATTGGTTCCTCGATATGCGCTATTTCTGCCGGGTTCGGCAGATTGGACGGATTCTGTATATCAAGTACAGTGCCGTCTTTCATGATTACCTTGTATACTACCGAAGGCAGTGTTGTAATAACATCGAGGTCGAACTCCCTTGCAAGCCTCTCTGTTATAACATCCATGTGGAGCAGTCCGAGGAATCCGCACCTGAATCCGTAGCCGAGGGCTGCCGAATTCTCCGGTTCGAAATTGAATGCAGCGTCGTTGACCTGAAGTTTTTCGAGGGCGTCCTTGACGTTCTCGTATTTTTCGCCTTCAGCAGGGAAGATCCCGCAGTATACCATCGACTGGGCTTTTTTATAGCCTTTGAGAGGCTCATCGGCCGGCGCTGCTGCAAGCGTTATCGTATCGCCGACTCTGGCGTCCGCGACCTGCTTGATGCTGCCGCAGATATATCCTACCTCACCCGCCTTCAGTTCATCGGCAGGCAATGTCCTCGGTATGCAGTATCCTACCTCAGTGACCTCATATTCCTTGCCTGTATTCATCATTCTGATGATATCGCCTCTTTTGACGCGGCCGTCGAATATCCTTGTATATATTATAACTCCCTTGTAGCTGTCATAATATGAATCAAATATGAGAGCCTTGAGCTTTCCGTCCGGATCGCCCTGAGGAGGCGGTATGACTTCGACCAGCTTTTCCAGCATTTCGTCTATTCCCATTCCGGTCTTGGCTGAGATCTCCGGTGCCTCCGAAGCATCGAGGCCAATGATATCCTCGATTTCCGCCCGTGCATCATCCGGTCTGGCCGAATCCAGATCCATTTTATTCAGCACAGGCAGGATCTCAAGATCCTCATCCAGAGCAAGATAAACATTGCCCAGGGTCTGCGCCTCTACTCCCTGAGTTGCATCTACAACAAGCACCGCACCGTCACATGCCGCAAGGGATCTCGATACTTCATAATTGAAATCCACATGGCCCGGAGTATCGATCAGGTTAAGTATATACTCCTGACCGTCTTTTGCCTTGTACTGCAGCCTGGTTGTCTGAAGTTTGATGGTGATGCCGCGCTCGCGCTCGATATCCATGTTATCGAGATACTGTTCCTTCATATCGCGCTTGTCGACAAGGCCGGTCTTTTCTATCAGCCGGTCCGCCAGTGTCGATTTGCCGTGATCTATGTGCGCTATGATGCTGAAATTTCTGATATTGTCAAGATAGCTCATTCTGTCCTCTTTCAAAAAGGAGTCTTGCTCCTCTGTGTTATTAGTTTCCTAACTATTGTATCTTTTGTAACGGGATTAGACAAGTCCCCGTTTGCTGCCTGACATGCGTATAAGAAAAAATTTGTAAAAAAAGACAGCCGGGAGACACTCCGGCTGTTCACGTATTTAACTTATACGCGTGTGGGGACGGGTGAGAATTACTTTGCGAGTGCGTTAAGCTTCTTCTCGAATCTGCCTATCTTTCTCGAAACAGTGTTCTTGTGGAATGTGCCCTTTGCAGCAGCCTGCATGAGCTTCTTCTCAGCGTGCTTGAAAGCCTTCTGAGCTTCCTCAACATTACCTGCCTCAACCGCTGCCAGGAATGCCTTCTCAGCTTCCTTAACGTGGTTCTTGACTCTGATGTTGCGAGCTGTCTTCTTGTCGATTACGCGGATTCTTTTCTTTGCGGATTTAATATTTGCCATTAATATACCCCACTTTCATTCATAATGTATTAATTCGCAACGGGTATTATAAGCCATATGACGCATTAAAACAAGGGGTTTTGCACAAGATTTTTGATTTGTTGCAGCCGTTTGTTTCAGCATTCTTTTTCGCGTCATTTATCGAGGTGTCAGAATACGACCATCAGGATTTAAGCGTCACAGCTACCGGACAATGGTCGCTTCCGTATACATCCGTCAGTATTTCGGCATCCTCGAGTTTATCCCGCAGGCGGTCGGATATGATGAAATAATCTATGCGCCACCCGGCGTTCCTCTCTCTGGCCTTCATGCGGTATGACCACCAGGAATATGTCACGGTTTCCGGATAGAGATATCTGAAAGTATCGGTAAATCCGGCATCGAGCAGCTCGCTCATCTTGCCGCGCTCTTCATCGGAGAATCCTGCATTGCCTCTGTTCGGTCCCGGATTCTTAAGATCGATCTCGTTATGCGCCACATTGAGGTCTCCGCAGTAGATTACCGGCTTGTTCCGATCGAGTTCACACATGTAACTGCGCATGGCGTCCTCAAATTCGCATCTGTAGTCTATACGCTTCAGTCCGTCCTGTGCATTCGGTACATAACAGCAGATGAGATAGAATTCCGGATATTCAAGGGTGATGACGCGGCCCTCATCATTATGTTCGCCATCCAGACCATATGTAACCGACAGCGGTTCTCCTATGCTTTTTTTCGCAAATACCGCTGTTCCTGAATAACCTTTTTTCTCTGCGCAGTTGTAGTATTCATAATATCCATCCGGATGAAAATCCGCCTGTCCTTCCTGCATCTTAGTCTCCTGCAGACAGAATATATCTGCATCGATGTCTTTGAAAATATCTTCAAATCCTTTTTTCAGAACTGCACGAAAGCCATTCACATTCCAGCTTACAAATCTCATACTTTTTTCCTCCGGTCTCTTAGATCTGATGCTATTTCTACTCCGTGTTTCCTATTCTATGTTGAACGGAACAGCTATCCAGTCTTTATATAATCCTGTTCCGCGTATTACGGCAAGGCCCGTTCCCGATTCGGTATTGTTTACGTAATTCACTGCATAATCGACATTTTCTCTGAGAGGTCCGTCTGCATCGCTTACGTTTATCTTAGGAATCGCACGGAATTTTTTCAGCTTGTAGTTCTTCTTGTTGAATTTTACTCTGCAGTTTCCGATGGAGATCCTGTTCTTTTCTCTGCCCTTACCTGCAGCTCTCGTAGGATATACTTTATTCGGCTCGATGTACCAGAAATCATGATCTATATTACCTTTATATCCGCCGATCTGTCCTTTGTCGGAACACTGCCAGAACCAGTAATCTGCATCGAGATCAGCTGTAGCGTTGTATCTTGCAAGCCATATGGTTTCGCTGTCGTCAAGGACATCAGCATCCATATAGTTGGTCAGCATGTCCAGATTTGCATAAACAGCCGATTCATATCCGGCATCTTCTACCTTTCGGCAAAATGCCTGCACTATGTCGTGATAAGCGGAAGCCACCGGCATCTCGCCGGCTTCGATCTTATTTGCGAGGCGTCCGCCGCTGTAGAGCTCAAAATCTATCGCAAGAGGCATAGTGATGTCGTAATCTTTTACCAGTTCGAGCAGATAATCAGCTTCCTCTGCAGCTTCCTTGCTGTCGAGGGCCTGTGAGTAAAAATACGCGCCGACCATCAGACCGGCCTTTTCGGCATCCCTGATGTTTTCCTCGAATCGTGCATCAGTCTTCAGTTTACCCTTATCTGTTGTACGGTATCCTGCACGTATAAAAACATAATCCGCACCGCCGGTCTTCGCCTTCTTCCAGGCGATCTCTTCTTTCTGATGCTCTGAAACATCTATGCCGTCTATCACAGTACAGTTTTCGTATCTTTCCGCATGTTCAAAGCCCTCATCTGTCAGCTTGATATCCGTGATCCGGCTGATATAATCTGTGATCTGAACTGCAGCATAAGCGATAACCGCGAGCACTATAACAGCCAGCACGAGATAAACCTTCCAGCGGCTTATAATAAACACTGATCTGTCCGCAGAGTCTCCGGCTCTGACGGCCTTTTTTGCCTTCTTATCAGGTGACTTCTTTGACTGTACGGGAGCATCCATACTCATAGTCTTTCTCGCTGCTGACTGCTGCCTCAGCTTTTCACGTTTGGCATCGGTGCGGCGGCTTCTTCTATCCGCTCCGTCTTTTCCGCTCTTCATTTTTTCCTGATCCTTTTCTGATCCTGACATTTTGATGCTGCCTTTTTCAATATAAATCATCTGTATCAATTGCACGTATAAATCCAGATAATGATAACATATCGCAGGCATTAAAAAAACGGGAGACTTGCACATATTGCAGTCTCCCGCAGATTCTGTTTTACGCAACGGGCGAAAAGATCAAGTATTTATTGGAGGAGCCCAGCCTCCGGAAATCAAGGTTCTCGTCCTTACGGCAACGCCGTAAGATCCGAAGAGAACCTTATAAAATAACGCAGAGATTTTCGTTCAATGCGAGGCAGCAAGCGGTCGAGCAGCGGAGCTTACCCTTAGTAAGTGAGCAGCGCAGAACCGCGCAGCTAACGACGCAGTGGGCGAAAAGATCAAGTATTTATTGGAGGAGCCCAGCCTCCGGAAATCAAGGTTCTCGTCCTTACGGCAACGCCGTATGATCCGAAGAGAACCTTATTTACCATATTTTTCTATCAATCTCTTAAATCCCGGCATCGAGTCTTTGATTGTCTTGTTGGATACGCAGTATGCCAGTCTGATGTATCCCGGGCATCCGAATCCTGTTCCCGGAACGATCAGGATATTCTCTTCGAGCTTAGCTGCTTCTGAGAATGCCATGTCATCTCCGTTTGGAGCCTTCATGAAGAGATAGAAGGCGCCGTCAGGCTTAGCACACTCATAACCCATTTCGGTAAGACCGTTGTAGAGATCATTTCTGTTCTCATCATATGCCAGGAGGTCAGGTTCGCAGTCAACACATTCCTCTACGACTCTCTGAATGAGTGTCGGAGGACATACGGAACCGATTTCTCTTGCAGCACCGGCGATCGTAGCATAAAGTGCCTGACCGTTAGCGCATTTTTCAGGTACATATACATATCCGATACGCTCGCCAGGGAGAGACAGGCTCTTTGACCATGAGTAGCATACGATTGTGTCATCGTATACTTCAGGGATAAATGTTACCTTGGCATCTCCGTAAACGAGTTCGCGGTATGGTTCATCTGCAACGATGTAAATAGGATGACCGTATTTAACGGACTTCTTCTTGAGAACTGCAGCGATCTTTTCGAGTGTCTCTTTGGTGTAGATAACTCCTGACGGGTTGTTAGGGGAGTTGATGACTACAGCTACTGTATCGTGGTTGACAGTCTCCTCAAGAGCCTCCAGATTGATCTGGAAATCAGGGATATCAGGAGCTACTCTTCTTACCTTGCCGCCGCCGGCTTTGAAGAAGACATTGTATTCAGGGAAGTAAGGAGCGATGACGACGAAGTTATCATCAGGCTCTGAAGTAAGAGCGCATGCTACAGAGATAAGAGCAGGTGCGCATCCGCATGTCATGAAGAGTTCGCTTGCCTTCGCATTGGTGTTGAATCTCTTTCTGAGATTTGCTGCTATAGCTTCACGTGTGCTTTCGAATCCGGGAGCCATTGAATAACCATGGAGCAGTATGGAACTCTCCTCATCAACCAGCTTCTTGATTGTATCATTTACTTTAGCCGGAGCAGGTATACTCGGATTGCCAAGGGAATAGTCATAAACCTTGTCTTTTCCGACGATTTTTGCCTGCTCCAGTCCGTAGGCGAAGAGTTCACGGATAACGCTCGGCGCTGTGCCATAGCCATAATACTTCTGATTTAACATAATGCTACACTCCTTTGTAAAAGAATATTTTCTTGTTTATAGAACACTCATAAGCCCGCTTAATACAGACAGCGAGGCTTCTGCCGTTAAAATTATAACACTTTTACATTGTTCTGATATGTATTTAATTAGAGCAAATTGCATAAATGCGCAAATAGAATCAATTATTGTAATTCAGTCAAATATATGCTTAATACTTCTAAAAAAAACATTGCAGAAAACTCTGTCCCTGTTCTCTGCAATGCGTTGTATTTGCCGTCTGTCTGTTAGAATTTCAGTTTGTCGAATTTGGTCTTCTTAGGGTAAGCATCTCCGCTGAGCTTGGATGCCATTTCTTCGATGGCCTTTTTCTCCTTGCGGCTGAGCTTGGTAGGTACTTCAACAACAACCTTGACATAGAGATCGCCCTTTCTGCCGGTTCTGACATTTGTAACGCCCTTGCCTTTGAGTCTGAAAGATGATCCGGTCTGTGTACCCGGCGTGATCGTGTATGAATATGTCTCGCCGAATCCCGGTACCTGTACCTTTGCACCCAGTGCAGCCTGATCAAATGTGATAGGCAGATCGAGATAAAGGTCATCGCCTCTCCTCTTGTATGTACTGTGAGGCTTGACATTGGTGACTATATAGAGATCTCCGTCCGGTCCGCCGTTGATACCCGGTTCACCCTGTCCTCTGAGTGTGATGATACTGTCATTATCGACACCGGCAGGGATATCCACCTTGATTTTGACAGTCTTGCGGATACGCCCTGTGCCGCTGCAGTCAGGACACGGAGACTCTACTGTAGTACCCGCGCCGCCGCACTTCGGACAGGTAGTAACATTCTGTATTCTGCCGAACGGCGTATTTGTAACCTGTGAAACCTGGCCTGATCCGCCGCACTGATCACAGGTCTTGCGTCCCGTGCCCGGTCTTGCTCCCGATCCGTCACAGGTCTTGCACCTGATATCCTTATTGAGTTCGATCTGTTTGCTGCAGCCGAAGAGAGCATCGGTAAAATCGATAGTTATGGTCTTTTGCAGATCTCTGCCTTTTTGAGCTGCATTTCTCGCTCTGCCGCGTCTTCCTCCGCCGCCGAAGCTGCCAAACATATCAAATATATCGTCGAAATTTATGCCGCCTGCTCCGCCGAATCCGCCGAAGTCTCCGAATCCGCCGAATCCGCCTGCTCCGCCGCCGTAGCTTGGATCTACACCGGCGTGACCGAATTTGTCATACCTGCTCTTTTTGTCAGGATCGGAGAGGACTTCGTAGGCTTCGTTGACCTCTTTGAATTTATCCTCGGCCGCCTTGTCACCCGGATTCCTGTCCGGGTGATATTTCATAGCAAGCTTGCGGTATGCCTTTTTTATCTCATCCTCTGATGCACCCTTCTGGATGCCGAGAACTTCGTAAAAATCTCTCTTATCTGCCATCAGTTTTATTTCCTTTGTTAGTTTAGCGTACGATCACAGTTATCCGCTGTGTACGCGCTGCTCTAATATACCACATAGTTGCCGCGAGCGCCAGCCCGCAGCAACTTTGTAATAAATATCGAGTAATCTGTATCAGCTTTGAATGGCTTAGTCGTCAACTACCTCGTAGTCTGCATCGACTGTTCCGTCATGTCCGCCGCCTGCATTGCCTGCATTGTCTGCGCCGCCCATGTTGCCCGGGTTGAAGCCTGCGCCCATGTTGCCCGGGTTGAAGCCTGCGCCCATGTTGTTAGGATCGAATCCGGCAGCTCCTGCTCCTGCACCGCCTGCCTGAGCCTGTGCCTCCTGATATATCCTTGTCGAGATCGGATAGAATGCATTTGTCAGAGCTTCCATCTTTGTCTTCATATCATCGACATTATCTGCATCGATGGCCTTCTGCAGGTCTTCTCTTGCGGATTCAACCTTTGCCTTCTCATCCTCTGTAACCTTGTCACCGAGATCCTTCAGCTGTTTCTCGATTTCGAAGAGCATGCCCTCGGCCTGGTTCTTTGTCTCTACCTTTTCCTTGATCTTTTTGTCTTCCTCAGCATACTGCTCGGCTTCCTTGATCTTAGCGTTGATCTCGTCCTCCGAGAGCTTTGTCGAAGATGTGATAGTGATTTTCTGTTCCTTGCCTGTAGCAAGATCCTTAGCGCTTACATTAACGATACCATTTGCATCGATATCGAATGTTACCTCGATCTGAGGGATTCCGCGAGGAGCCGGTGCAATACCTGTGAGCTGGAATCTGCCGAGTGTGATGTTGCCGGCAGCCATTTCTCTTTCACCCTGCATTACGTGGATATCTACTGCAGTCTGATTATCAGCAGCAGTTGAGAATATCTGACTCTTCTTAGTAGGAATAGTTGTATTTCTCTCGATCAGCTTGGTTGCTACTCCGCCCAGAGTCTCGATCGACAGTGACAGCGGTGTAACGTCGAGCAGCAGGATGTCATTTACTTCACCTGTCAGTACGCCTGCCTGGATGCTTGCACCGATAGCTACGCACTCATCAGGGTTGATTCCCTTGAACGGATCCTTGCCTGTAACCCTCTTTACAGCTTCCTGAACTGCAGGGATACGTGTCGAACCGCCTACGAGGATTACCTTTGCGAGGTCTGCAGATGTAACGCCTGCATCCTTCATAGCCTTGTGCATAGGCTCGATAGTTCTCTCTACGAGATCCTGAGTCAGCTGTTCGAATCTTGCTCTTGTAACATCCATATCCATGTGCAGCGGACCTGCTTCGGATACTGTGATGAACGGCAGATTTACCTTTGTAGTCTGTGCGCTTGAGAGTTCCTTCTTAGCCTTCTCTGCAGCTTCCTTAAGTCTCTGAAGAGCCATTTTGTCCTGTCTCAGGTCAATGCCGTTTTCCTTCTGGAAGCTGTCAGCGAGGAAGTTCATCAGAGCGTTGTCGAAATCGTCTCCGCCGAGATGTGTGTCGCCGTTTGTAGCGAGTACTTCGAATACTCCGTCGCCCAGTTCGAGAACGGATACATCGAATGTACCGCCGCCCAGGTCATAAACCAGGATCTTCTGGCTTCCGTTGTCTTTGTCAAGTCCGTAAGCGAGCGAAGCTGCTGTAGGCTCGTTGATGATTCTCTTAACATCGAGTCCTGCGATCTTGCCGGCATCCTTTGTTGCCTGCTTCTGTGCGTCAGAGAAATAAGCCGGTACTGTGATAACAGCCTCTGTTACCTTTTCGCCGAGATATGCCTCTGCGTCGGATTTGAGTTTTGCAAGGATCATAGCCGAGATATCCTGCGGTGTATACTTCTTGCCGTCGATATCAACAGTGTAAGCCTCACCCATATGTCTCTTGATCGATGCTATAGTTCTGTCAGGGTTTGTGATTGCCTGTCTCTTGGCTGTCTCGCCGACAAGTCTCTCTCCCTTGGTTGTGAATGCTACTACGGAAGGTGTAGTTCTTGTTCCCTCTGCATTAGTGATAACGGTTGGCTCTCCGCCTTCAAGTACAGCTACACAGCTGTTGGTTGTTCCTAAATCGATTCCGATAACTTTGCTCATTTTATTTCCTCCTGTTTTAAATAGGTTCTTTAACTGTTTGAATTATCCTGTATATTTGTAACGCATCAGGTTTAAGCATAACTTAATTCAGTACCTGATATGCAGTTCTTAACTGTATTGTCTGATTATTTGCAAACTACTTATTTGCGAACTACGGCTACCATGGAAGGCCTGACTACCTTGTCATTCAGCTTGTAGCCCTTCTGCAGCACCTTGCTGATGTGTCCGTCCTCGTGTTCATCGCTGTCTTCTGTCATTACCGCGTTATGGATGTTTGGATCGAATTCCTCTCCAAGTGCCGGGATCTCTTCGAGTCCGGCATGTTCGAGCGCTGTGCTGAGCTGCTGGAAAATCAGTTCCATTCCCTTAGCGAAGCCCTCCATGTCATCATATCCTGTGCCCAGAGCTCTCTCGAAGTTGTCCAGTACAGGCAGAAGCTCGCTGACTATCTTTTCGTTTGCGTAAGCATGGATATCGGATTTCTCTTTTGCGGCTCTGCGCTTGAAATTCTGAAATTCCGCCATCAGACGCATATAACGTTCGGATTCCTGTTCCTCTGCTGATTTGCCGTCATCTCCGGCATTTTCTTCAGATTTGTCTTCAGAATTCTCCTCAGGCTTGCCTTCAGAATCATCTTCAGACTTTTCTTCAGGAGTTTCTTCTCCTTCAGACTCCTCATTGCAGCTGTCTACAGTCTCTGCTTCATTCAGGACTTTGCTTTCGCTCTCGTCCTGCTCGTCATGCTTTTCTTCCTGTTTTTTCTTTTCCGCATCTCCATCCTCTATAGGGATCTGTCTGCGATTCTCCTCTGACATATCGTAATTTCCTTTCAATAGTTTTTATGGCAACAGGAAACGCTTCTCCGTCTCCTGACTTCCCTAACTGTCTTCTCCTCCGTCTGTCAGCCTGAACGCCTCGCTCAGGTTGTTGGTGAGATATTCCATCAGTGATGTGACTTCATCATATTTCATCCTTGTCGGACCTATGACCCCTATCTTGCCGACCAGTTTGCCGTCGACATGATATGTAGCGGTTATCAGAGAGCAGTCCTTCATGGAATCGTTCTCATCTCCTATAGTGACGACCATACCGTTTGCTCTTTCAAGCATCTTACGTGTAAACCAGTCACGCTGTGTGAACAGTTCCATGAAATCCCTGGCTCTGTCTATGCTCGAGTACTCAGGCAGATTGAAAATGTTTGTCATACCTGCCATATACAGATTTACATTGAGCATATCCTCAAGCGTCCTGATAAAGCTCGGCATAACCGTTCCCCTCAGAGCGCTGAGCGCTTCGATATCCGTACCTACATCCTCGATTATCTCGGATTTGAGTACATCGTCCAGGGTCCTGCCCTTGTGCTGCACAGTCATGTTCTTGCTCAGTATATCCAGATCTTCCTGTGTGTAAGGAACCTTGAGCCTCAGTGTGGTGTTTGTCACATTACCGCTGTCTCCCACTATCATGAGTATCAGCGTACGTTCATCCACAGGCAGCAATCTGATAAAATCTATGGTTTCCTCGTTGGTCGCCGGCGTCATCGCAAACGATGCAAGATGCGTTATTTCCGAAAGCAGCTCCGCCGCGTGCCTTATCGTCCTGTCGAACTCATCCCTGCTGGCAGACAATCTGTCGCTTATAAGCCTCTTGTCCATTGCACTGAGGTTCTTCTTTTTCATCAGAGTGTTGACGTACAGTCTGTAAGCCTTGTCCGACGGGACCCTGCCTGCGGAAGTATGAGGATGTGTCAGATAACCCATTTCTTCCAGATCAGACATCTCGTTTCGAATGGTTGCAGGACTGACGCCAAGGTCGTATTTCTTTGCGATCGATCTCGATCCGACCGGCTCTGCATTCTCTACATAATCTGTAATGATTGCCTGCAGTATCTGTAATTGTCTCTCGCTGAGATCCATGGCGTACCTCCTGTCCCTGATATTTTTCCCGGTGATTCCGGTTTTGTTAGCACTCACTTGGCAAGAGTGCTAATCGCTATGCATAATATACTCCCTGCCGACACACATGTCAACAGGGAGTTTATATAATTATGTGTAGATTTTATGAAGCTTTACGCCCACGGATCTCCGAGCACATTGCCGATGAAGTACGGCAGCTGCTTCTTCCACCACGGCCAGTCATGATTGACATCATAACCCCAGTAATCCGACCAGTGAGGTATATCCTTGGCTGTGAGTATCTCATCCATAGCTCCGGCATCGCGGCGCATGTCATCCTCCCAGGCTCCCTGGCCTACGCAGATTATAATGTTGCTTCTGCGATACCAGTCCATCCACGGATGATCCTGCGGCATATTAGGCAGAAAGTCGACCGGGGAATTCGCATAGACCAGATCGTCCATATAATCATGGAAGAAGAATCTTGCGTCAAATACGCCGCTCAGCGAGATCAGAGTATCAAAGAGGTCAGGTCTGCGGAAAAAAGCTATACCGGCATGGCATGCTCCCATGCTGCAGCCTGTGACTATGCCCCTGTTTTCGTCGTTAACATACTGCGGAGCAAGTTCATCGGTGAAATAGTGGAACCATTTTTCCTGCAGCTCTATACGGTATCTCGGATCACCGTATTCATCCGACCATGTCTCGCTGTCGATGCTGTCAACGCATACAACCATGAGTTTTCCGGCGTCGATCCACGGCTGCACAGTCTCTACCATGCCGAAATTTGCAAAATCATATGTATGCCCGTTCTGAGGAGCGAATGCAAACATTACCTTTCCGCCGTGTCCGAATACGACATGCTCCATCTCACGGTTCAGTATCCAGCTGTAATTCTTATGATATGTTTCGTTCATTTTAATATCTTTCCTTTTTGATCGATCTCAATTAATAACTAAGGTATCTTAACTGATGTACGCAGAACTGCGTAAGTATGACACGGGACTGCTATTCTGCGCGGAGCTGTACGAAATCCGCAAATTCCCTTACAGCATCTTCGCTGGCAACTACTGCAGTATACATGTCGTTGCCCATAGCTCCGGACAGCACCTCAGGCATGCGTTCAGCCATTACTATCCTCTCGCCGTAGCGCTCCATGATTTCTTCATGCGAGTGAGCATATTTATGCGAATCCTTGCGTGAAGCATATACGCAGTACTTATCTCCGCCGAGATCAGGTACAAAGCGTGTGTCATCTGTCACCATCTCAGCATAGATCTGATAAACATCTGTCTGATGACCGTAATCCATCATATCAGGAGTATATCCGCCGGCAGGTCTCATATTGACTTCAAGCCCTACAAACTCGCCGACCTCTCCGAGATTCTTTCTTGCTTCAGTAAGCCTGAAAAATTCGAAATGCACGAAACGGCTCTTTACCTTAAATGCCTTGAGTGCCCTTCTGCCGTAATCACGCAGCTGTTCCGGAACAGTCGCGGTTACATAGTACGTAAGCTCAAGATCCAGATTTACCAGATCCGCTACCGAAGGAGGGAACCAGTTGGAGGATTCAAACAGCACATCACCGTTGGAATCGCATATAGCATCATAAGAATATATATTTCCTACGACGAATTCCTCCATTACGTAAGGAACATCAGGCTTGTAGTCGAAAAATGCCTCCAGATCCTCATCATTCTCGAGTTTCCATGTGTCTGCCGCACCGACTCCGATATCCGGTTTGACTATAACAGGATAACCGCCTATCTCATTGAGAAATTCTCTGGCTGCATCGATATCAGTGATCCTATGGTTGCGCGCCGTCGGGATACCGGCTTCTTTATATACAGGCTTCATTGCCGATTTGCTCTTCCAGAGTGCCAGTTCATCCGGCTGTACGCCTGTAGTGATATTGAAATCCCGGCGCAGCATAGCGTCCTGCTCCAGCCAGTATTCGTTGTTGGATTCGAGCCAGTCTATTTTGCCGTACCTGAAAGCGAAATATGCTACAGCTCTGTAGACCTGATCGTAATCCTCCATATTGTCTACTTTGTAGTACTCCGTGAGAGATGCCTTGAGAGGCTCTTCAAGATTGTCATACGGACAGTCGCCGATACCCAGCACATTGACGCCTCTGTTATGGAGTCTGTCGCAGAACTGCCAGTAGGTATGCGGAAAATTAGGTGAAATAAATACAAAATTCATACTGTTACCTTCTTTCTCTAAACCCAAAAACGAATATTTACAGAACTACCCTTCCCTCAAGCACTGCTCTGAGCCTTTCGCCGTACGGACTCTTGCCGTAGCGCTCAACGCTTTCGGACAGTTTTTCATCATCTATCCATCCCAGATGATACGCGATTTCCTCAGGAGATGAGATCGTCATTCCCTGATACTGTTCGATCATGCTCACAAAATCAGTAGCTCTCTGCAGACTGTCAAATGTTCCTGCATCCATCCATGTGAAGCCTCTTCCGAGAAGCTGGGCGTTGAGGCTGCCCTGCTTCAGGTACATATCATTGAGCGTAGTGATCTCAAGTTCACCGCGTGCGCTTGGTTTTACATCATCAGCCATATCGCTGACCCCTTTCGGGTAGAAATAAAGACCGACTATTGCGTAATTGCTCTTTGGCTGCGCAGGTTTTTCCTCGACCGATATCACCTTCAGCTCGGAGTCTCTGCCCGCGCTCTTTTCGAACTCCATGATACCGAAGCGTTCCGGATCCTCAACATAGTAACCGAAAATTGTTGCCTTACCGTTCTCTGCATCCTTTGATGCATCAAGCAGCTTGTGGTTAAGGCCGTTTCCGTAAAAAATATTATCCCCCAGTATCATCGCACAGGAATCATCTCCGATGAATTCGCGGCCGATGGTAAACGCCTGTGCAAGTCCTTCAGGTTTTTCCTGTACCGCATATGACAGTTCAAGTCCGAATTTGGAACCGTCTCCAAGCAGCTGCTCTATCCTCGGAGTATCTTCAGGCGTACTTATAATGAGGATCTCCCTGATCTTGGCCAGCATCAGCGTCGAAAGCGGATAAAAAATCATCGGCTTATCATACACAGGCAGCAGCTGTTTTGATGTTACAAGTGTCAGGGGATAGAGTCTCGTGCCCGCTCCCCCCGCAAGAATAATTCCTTTCATGATAATATGCCTCCCTTCCGTTCATGCAGCCAGCGCTTTATCTGCCCGGCTCTGTCTCAGGTTCACAGTCAGCAGCACTATCAGAGCTGCTGCAAATACCAGTGTCGAAAGAGCAAACAGGCTCGGTCTGATACCGACCTTTACCTGGCTGTATATCAGCGTGGAAATGGTATTTATCCCGGCGCCTCTGGTGAAATATGTGATTATGAAATCATCGACTGACATGGTAAAACTCAGCAGGAATCCGGACATAATACCGGGTCTCAGTTCAGGAAGAACTATCCTGCGAAAAGCATATCTTTCGGATGCTCCCAGATCCAGCGCTGCCTCAAACAGTCTGTCCGTATTCTTGTTCATCCTCGGCTTTACCGAAAGGATGACATACGGAATGCAGAATGTCACATGGCTGAAAAGTATAGTAATGTATCCGCGAGGCATCCCGACCATAAGGAAGAACAGCATAAGCGCTATTCCCGTTACTATATCGGCGTTCAGCATTGGGATATTATTGAAGCCCATCAGCACGTTCACCTGTCTCTGCTTCATTGCAGACATGCCGATCACTGCCAATGTCCCGACGACAGTTGCAATAAGAGCTGCAAGCACAGCGATGGAGAATGTATTGACTATCGCCCCCATCATGATCTTGCTTCTGAACAGTTCCTCGTACCATTTGAGGCTGAAACCCGTCCACACGGACATCGATTTGGCCTCATTAAATGAGAGCACTATAAGTGTGAGTATAGGCAGGTACAGGAACAGCATTATTATCAATATATATATTCTACCAAGAACTTTTTTCATCAGATGAGATTCTCCCCGCCGGTTTTATCGAATTTGCGAAGCAGCAGCATACTGAGGATTATGAACACCATCATTACCAGCGACAGCCCTGAGCCGAGATACCAGTTGGAATTGACGGTGAACTCCTGCTCTATGATATTTCCTATCAGATTGATCTTGCCTCCGCCCAGCATATTGGATATTACAAATGTTGTGAGGGCGGGAATGAATACCATGGTTATGCCGCTTACGATTCCGGGAACTGAAAGCGGAAGTATTACCTTGGTATAAGTTCTGAATTTTGTAGCACCCAGATCATACGAAGCTTCGATAAGGTGACTGTCTATCTTTGATACAGTATTGTATATAGGCAGTATCATGAAGGGCAGGAAATCATATACCATTCCGAGTATGATGGCTCCCGGAGTGTTCATCAGTTCCTGATGCGGCAGACCGAACAGACCCAGCAGACCGTTTATGACTCCCTGGCGTTCGAGCAGCACCTGCCACGCCATAGTCCTCAGCAGGAAGTTCATCCACATAGGCAGTATTATGACAAATATCAGGAATCCCTGTTTGCCGTATTTGCTTTCGCGCAGCACCATTGCCATCGGAAATGCTATTATCAGGCATATCAGCGTGCTTATAAAAGCGAGTAGCAGAGACAGCCCGAGAGCCTGCATATGGTCGTGCCTGAACATGGCTGCCACATTTGCGAGTGTAAAGCCGCCGCTGCGGCTTGTGAAGCCGTAGTATGCAATTGAGATAAGCGGGATCACCGTTCCGGCGATTATCCAGAATATGAATGGTGCAGCATAACGTTTCTTTGCGATCAATGTAGTAGTCCTTTTCCAATAATCAAATATCCAGTTCTATAGCCGATTCAGCCTCTGACTTAGGCTTCTGCATTATCTGTATGTTTTCAGGTCTGACATACATTCCTATCTTTTCTCCGACATCATGCTGGTCGTAATTCTGCAACAGCCATTCTATCTCTCCGTCCTCGCTCTGGACCAGCATCTCATAGTGGACGCCTATGAAGAGCTTTGAGATGATAGTACCGTTAAAAAGACCTTTTCCGTACGGCTTTATCTCGATATCCTCCGGTCTTATGACAACATCAACAGGAGTGCGCGGAGGGAATCCCTGCTCACTGCCGTCGATGCATGGATAGTCAATGTCGTTTATTCTCACCAGCTTTTCATCAACCATCAGACCGGAAAGGATATTGCTGTCTCCTATAAAATCAGCAACGAAAGCATTGACCGGTTCATCATATATTTCTTCAGGAGAACCTTCCTGCTGTATATAGCCTTCATTCATTACCACGACCTTATCCGACATGGTCAGCGCTTCCTCCTGGTCATGAGTAATATAGAGGAAGGTGATTCCCAGCTCTTTTTTGAGCCTCACCAGCTCGTACTGCATTTCCTGTCTGAGTTTGAGGTCGAGAGCTCCGAGAGGCTCATCAAGGAGCAGTACCCTCGGTTCATTGACGATGGCTCTCGCCATCGCTATCCTCTGCTGCTGTCCGCCGGAAAGCTGGTCTATGCGTCTGCTTTCAAATCCGTCCAGATTCACCAGCTTGAGTGCATATTTGATCTTATCTTTGATATATGCTTCGGGCTTATTCTTCACTCTCATACTGAACGCTATGTTTTCACCAACGTTCATATGCGGAAAAAGAGCGTAATTCTGGAATACGGTGTTGACCGGTCTCTGATTTGCCGGCATATCGGTTATATCTTTTCCATCAAAAAATACCCTGCCTTCATCAGGGCGCACAAAACCGCCTATTATCCTCAAAGTAGTAGTTTTGCCGCAGCCGGACGGGCCGAGAAGCGTTACGAACTCGTTTTCCTCTACACTGAGGTCTATGCCCTTGAGCACGACCGTATCATCAAAGCTCTTGACAATGCCTTCAAGCCTTATCAGTTCTCCCAATATATTGCCCTCCCCTATCAAGACATCAGACTGCGGCTGAATGCAGCTTCAGCCGCAGTGTATATGGTCTGCAGATTTTTATTTTTCCAGTCCGAGTTCAGCCAGCACATCAAGGATGCTCTCCATCTGTGTTCCCTGGTTGAATTCTATTTTACCGAGATCTGCCTCCTGTGAAAGAACAGGATCTATCGGCAGTTTTTCAAGCAGCTTGATTCCGTTTGCAGCAGCAACGGCCTCTGCCTGGCTCGGTCCGAACATTTCTATCTTGCGTCCGCAGTCCGGACATGTGATATAGCTCATGTTCTCAACAAGTCCCAGTACCGGAATGTTCATGAGATTAGCCATATTGACAGCCTTGGTAACTATCATGGATACGAGATCCTGAGGCGATGAAACAACGATGATGCCGTCAACAGGCAGCGACTGGAATACAGTCAGAGGTACGTCTCCTGTTCCCGGAGGCATATCGATAAAGAGAACATCGAGGTCTTCCCACATAACCTCTGTCCAGAACTGCTCCACGACGCCTGCGATAACAGGACCTCTCCATACTACAGGATCAGTCTCATTCTCGGTCAGGAGATTTATCGACATCAGCTTGATCTCTGTCGGTGTCACCGCCGGAAGTATGCCGAATTCCGATCCCAGAGCCTTTGTATGTACGCCGAACATCTTAGGGATAGAAGGACCTGTGATGTCCGCATCCATGATGCCCGTTTTGAATCCGTGTCTTGTTGCCGCAAGAGCAGACAGAGCTGTAACCATGGATTTTCCGACTCCGCCCTTGCCGCTTACAATACCTATAACTTTTTTAACAGAACTGTGCTCATTCAGCTTAGCCTTCTCGATCCCGCCTCCGTTTCTTGACGGGCAGTCAGCTCCGCAGCTGCTGCAGTCATGTGTGCAGTTCTCATCAGCAGATCCGCCCTGACCATCAGCCTGCATAACAGGTCTGTTCATTTCCATTAACATTTCACATCCTCCAATCATTTACGATAATCATTATCAAAATATAATTATATATATATTCATGTATCAATTACAAGATTCCTGCAAAAATAATCCCATTCACGACACATCGGACGAATAACTATTTCCTTATAACGGTACGGCTGTTTCCGTCAAAGACTGTAATACCTTCCTTGTCGAAGGCCGGAAGCAGCTCTGATGCGTATTTACGCGAGGTGCCGAGTCTGTCTCTGTACTCTGCGATAGTGAACGCTTCATCAAACGAAAGAGCTGTTTCCACGGCTTTGTTCCATGCGTCAGTCGAAATATAATATGACGGGTTGACCTTGTGTATAACGCCTTCATCTGTAAGATCGTTCAGAATAGCTGATATTATGCCGCGGTCTTTGTCAAATTCGAATACATCATCAGTTTTTATCATTTCAAGCCCGGCATCGGTATACTGCTTTGCGATACGGTCCTTAAGTGCCAGCTGAGCCTTCGTATACTCTATTCTGAATCCTTTGAGGGCAATCGATTTGCCTCTGTCCTCGATCACATCATTATCCATCTGATACTTCATAAATGACTGCAGCAGTTTGTCGTCATCTGTATGCCATGTATCTCTGAGTCTGGACAGCAGTTCCTGTCTCGGGATCCCGTCCGCCAGCGGATTCGATTTATGATAATCGTTTATCATTTTTTCCGAGTCCGCATTCATTCTGCTGTACTTGTCAGCTGAAATCAGCGTGCTGTCCGGCAGAACTATCAGTCCTTCGGCAGATCGTACAGCGGATTCCATCTCATCCGGCAGTAATCCGAGTTCGCGGGCCAGCTCATTCTTTCTCACAGGTCTTCTCTCACCTGCCCTTGCCAGAATGACCTCGGAGATGCTGCCCTTATCGAGTATCTCCATCTCCGCAAGAACATCTTCTCTGTTTCTCTTGTGTTTTACCGGCATCGTGTCGAGTACTCTTCCGCCTCCTATGGTGATTATTGGGGAATAGAACCTTACGATAAATCTGTCTCCCCTGCGAAGAGCTGCCGGCTCTTCCAGTCTGAGCTGAGCATAGCATTCCTCTCCTGCCGCCAGTGCATCTCTGTCGAGCAGCACGACCTTGGCGATCACCTCATCAGAGCCCGTATATAGGTGCACACGGCTGTTATTGAGAATGATCCTGTCGGAAGAGCTGAACACATCCAGGACAACATCTATCATGCTTGTCACAGTCACAGCGTCTTTTGCCGCCAGCACATCTCCGCGTTCTATCTCATCCTTATCAACTCCGGACAGATTGATCGCCGTACGCTGTCCCGCTATAGCCGTCTCTGTGCTTTTACCGTATGTCTGTATGCCGCGGACCTTCACGCGCTTTCCGTCCGATCCTCCTGAGCCTTCCCCCTGATGCGGATAGATAACGACCTCTTCGCCGACCTTTACGGTCCCGTCTACGAGCGTGCCCGTTACTACCGTGCCGAAGCCGGCCATTGTGAACACTCTGTCCACAGGCAGTCTGAACAGTTCCTTTTCCTCACGGCGTTTGCTCTCGCGGTCGCATTTTCTGATGATCTCCTGTTTAAGAAGATCGATATTCTCACCGGTCGCAGCGCTGACCGGAATGACAGGCTTTCCTTCGAGGAATGATCCTTTGAAATAATCATCGACTTCTTCAAGCAGCATCTCCAGCCACTCCTCGTCTACCATATCAGTCTTGGTGACTGCAATGATGCCGTCATCTATACCGAGAGCCTTGAGTATCTCAAAGTGCTCCGTCGTCTGAGGCATGATACCCTCGTCAGCGGCAACGACAAAGAGAACAAAGTCTATGCCTCCGATGCCCGCCAGCATGTTCTTAATGAATTTTTCATGGCCCGGAACATCGATAACTCCGATGTTGTATCCTTCATCATTCGGAATATGTGCAAATCCCAGTTCTATCGTGATACCGCGCTTCTGCTCTTCCTCGAGCCTGTCCGTATTGATTCCGGACAGAGCCTTTATAAGTCTTGTCTTGCCGTGATCTACATGTCCGGCTGTTCCTATAATGATATTCTTCATATTGCACTATCTCTTTGCACCATCTCTTTGCGCTATCTCTGTTCATCACCGGCCGCGAAATGCTGCGGCAACCGTATCAAGTTCATTTTCGGCTATTGTACGCACGCAAAGCAGTAATCTGTCTTCGTTTATGCGGGCTATTACAGGTACTTCAACCTTTCGGAGGCGGCGCTCGATGCTGTCGGCCGACCTGCCCTCCAGGCCGACAGCAACTGCCCATCCGGGCAGCCGCACCATAGGTGCCGAGCCGCCGCCGATCTGATCCAGCACTTTTACCGTCTCCGTATATATTCCGTCAGATCCTGCAGCTTTACGGATCTCATCGGCAAGCCTTTCTGCCCTGTCCTTCATTTCATCCTCAGATGCAGAGATCATGCTCAGCACCGGAATGTCCCTGAGAGCCATGCTGCGGTCTTTATACTTTGCAAGCGTTGCTTCGAGTGCGGCAAAAGTCATCTTGTCAACTCTCAAAGCTCTCGCAAGCGGATGTTTTTTCATTGCTTCTATGTATTCACGTTTGCCGGCTATTATGCCTGCCTGCGGTCCTCCAAGCAGCTTGTCTCCGCTGAACAGTATCACATCTATACCTGTTGCAAGAGATGCAGGCACATTAGGCTCATTCAGTCCGAACTCGCTCATATCCAGCATCAGCCCGTTTCCCATATCGAATATGACCGGGAGTCCGTGTCTGTGACCGATCTCTACCAGTTCCTCCAGTGTCGCCTCTTCTGTAAAACCGAGCACATCAAAATTGGATCTGTGTACTTTCATAAGAGCGCCTGTCTCAAAGCGTCTTGTTCCTCGCGGGTCATCCATAAGTGCAGCTTCACGTCCGCGCGACTCCAATTCCGTAAGCTTCTCCTTACTCATTATGGCATTCTCGTAGTCAGACGGCTTTGTCTTATTGCTTGTTCCGACCTCCTGGAGGAATGCTCCGGACTGTCTCATTATATCAGGTATCCTGAATGCTCCGCCTATCTCCACCAGCTCGCCGCGGGATACAACGATCTCCTTGCCTTTGCCCAGAGTGGCAAGCACTATCATGGTAGCCGCTGCATTATTGTTGACCACCATAGCATCCTCTGCTCCGGTAAGCTCTGCTATAAGGTCTCCGACGAGGTCATGTCGTGATCCGCGTCTGCCCTTTTCGACATTGTACTCAAGGGTAGAATATCCCTCGGAAACCTTCATCACATTGTCGAGGGCATCCCTGCAGAGAGGCGCTCTTCCAAGATTTGTATGAAGGATAGTTCCCGTAGCGTTTATCACAGGATAAAGGTTCATCTGTTCGTTCTCTTCAAAACGTGCAGCTGCCATTTCCGCTATCCTTCCCGGCTCAAGCAGGCTTATATCGAAGCTGTCGGCTCCGGCATCATCCTCCAGAGCGAGTATCTGCCCGCGCATGTCCGAGATGACATCGCGTACTGCATCGGTCACAAGCAGTGCGCTTGTATCGTTTGCCAGCAATAAAAGAGACTCCTGTTTCATCACTTCATCGATCTTCGGGAGTCTTCTCAGTAAATCTTTCTTATTCATAATAATACCTCCGACCGCTTGATAAAAATGGCGGGAGTATGTGGGAATCGAACCCACCCGGGAGGCTCCTAACCCCCTGCAAACGGTTTTGAAGACCGCGAGGCACACCAGCACCTATCTACCCCCAGGTCGACGCGAAGCAGCGAGAACTGAATTTCACGCCCGCGCTCCGCCTATTCTAACAAATATTTGCTATATTATCAATATTTTCTATAAATGTTATATGAACAGCGGCGAATCCTCCGGCTCCATAGTCACATTCGCATGCTCCACTTCATGTCTGCCCTGCCACAGCTGCTGTCCCGAGGATTTGTTTGTGATCGTCCTGCCGGCCTCGAGAGAATGGGTAAGCCAGACATTTCCTCCTACAACGCAGTCATCGCCTATCTTTGTATCTCCGCCGAGTATGGTAGCACCGGCATAAATAACTACTCTGTCGCCTATATCCGGGTGGCGCTTTACACCTTTTACAGGCGTACCGTCCTCAGCAAGATCGAAGCTCTTTGAACCGAGCGTCACATGCTGATATATCTTGACATGATGTCCGATAGTCGTAGTCTCACCTATTACGACCCCCGTGCCGTGGTCTATAAAGAAATAGCTGCCTATAGTCGCACCCGGATGAATATCTATTCCGGTCTGCTGATGTGCTATCTCTGTCATAATGCGCGGGATAAGAGGCACGCCCATTTCATACATTTTGTGGGCAATGCGGTATATGGTGATCGCCTTGAATGCAGGATATGTGATAATGACCTCATCCATACTCTTGGCAGCCGGATCGCCGTCATAGCCGGCTTTGACATCCGTCTTCAGGATCTCAAGTATTTCCGGCAGAGAACCGATGACCTCATCAACCTTATCAGCGGCTTCTTCTCCGGCTTCATATACCAGATTGAAAGCCTGTGTCAGCGCATCATATGCACGCATGAGCTCCCAGGTCCTCTTTTCGGTCTCAACGAATCTGCCGTGCCACTTGCCGTAATGATACGGGAACATCGATATCATCAGATGCTCAATAGCTTCTCCGACGATAGTCTCTATACCCAGATACATTCCCTCGCCGGGTCTGGTATTGATATCAGTCATTCGGGCAGCTATCTCCTCAAGCCTGCATGCCCCCGCCCATCTGTTTTGTGTCGTCATCTCTCATCCTCTCCGAACAGAAGCAGAGCCGAAAAATATTCGGCCCTGATGTCTGTATTTCCTATGCCTGCATCGATGCTGCAGCCTGCCTCAGAGCCTTGCTCAGCTGATCCGGACATGATGTTTCCTTAAATCCGCATCTGGTGCCTTCGAGCCTTTCGACCACATCATCGACCTTCATGCCTTTGATAAGCTTAGAAATACCGTTGAGATTGCCGTTGCAGCCTCCGGTAAACACCACATCGCTGACTACATCTCCGTCAAGCTCTATCTCGATCATCTGAGAGCATACGCCCTCAGGATAATATGTAAACTTTTTCTGCATTTTAACTGATTCCTACAATCCTATCTGATCTGCGATCTCCGTCATGGATTCGAGGGCGATATCGATGAATTCATCCCATGTTATGCCTGTTCTCTCGATCTCCATCATGTACTGTCTGTTTGCACCGGCAGCGAATCTCGCTTCCTTGAATCTCTTGTTCACGGATTTGTGCTTGACGCTTGCAACTTTTTTATCAGGATAGATCTGTGCTACAGCCTTTACGAATCCGGACATCGGATCGGCTGCGATCAGCGCGTATTCAAGAGTAGTCTTAGGATTGACTCCGCACTGCGGATTGTGGGACATGATAGCGTTCTCCATAATCGGATCGCCGAACCCCTCATCTCTCAGGATCTGAGCGGAAACAGGACCGTGTGTCGCAAAATCATCTCTCCATGGTGCGGTCTCCTCGTCAAGATCGTGGAGCAGTCCGCAAATGCCCCAGTATTCTATATCATCCGGAGCGAGTCTCTTTGCAAGACCTCTCATGATAGCCTCGACTGCGTAGCTGTGTGTGATATAATTCTCGCCCTTTACATATTTATGGAGCAGATCATTCGCCTGCTCCCTTGTCAGTTTTGCTTCCATTCTGTTATTCCTCCGATGCATATGAAATGCTTTGTCAATATAATTAACGCAATAAATTAAGCAAGCATTATTCTACATCATTATCGGAGAATTGCAAGTATAGCTTATATCTATAATTCAACCGCCATGTCTACGACCTTGATGAAATCATCACGCATCAGTTTGCCCATTTCAGTGACTTCATCATTGGTAAGCGCATTGCCCGTTATCCCCGCAGCCTTGTTCGCAAGTGCGGAAATACCTATTATCTCGAGTCCGGCATGCCTTCCCACTATCGCTTCCGGCACGCTCGACATTCCCACAGCATCAGCACCGAGCACAGCAAAAGCTCTGATTTCGGCCGGTGTCTCGAATGACGGTCCCGAAGTCATAATGTATACGCCTTCATACAGCTCTATACCGGCATCCGCAGCTTTCTTTTTCAGTTTTGAGCGCAGCTCCCTGTCATATACATATGTCATATCCGGGAAGCGCGTCCCGTATTCATCGAGGTTCCGCCCGATCAGCGGGTTGAATCCCGGCAGACTGATGTGGTCACTGATCAGCATCAGATGACCCGCCTCATGCTCCGGATTGATGCTTCCGGATGCATTGGTGATTATCAGTCTTTTTATACCAAGCTCGATCATCACTCTGGTCGGAAAAACGGCCGTATCCATGGAATTGTTCTCATAGAAATGGAATCGTCCGGCCATCACCAGCACTTTTTTACCATGTCTTGTGCCGTACACCAGCTGGCCGCGATGGCTGTCCGTGGCGCCGGCATACATATTGGGAATTTCGTTATACGGTATTATTACGGTATCCTCTATCTTGTCCGCATAATCGTTCAGACCGGTTCCGAGCACTATACCTATCTCCGGATCAGTCACTCCGGCATCTCTGAGAAATCCCGATGTTTCCTTTATCCTCGCCCTGAGATCTTCAAGCTCATCTAAAGTCCTCTGCAATATATCCATAAATCGTTCCTTTCTCCTGACTGCGGTCATTTACCCGGTGCTCACTCGTTTATTATTTACCGCTTATCAGAGCATCCTCAGCCACTCTGCGGGCTTCTGCAATGCTCATGCCGTTCTCACGCGCGATACGCGCCAGATCCTCATACTCGAATTTGTAACGGCTTACGCCGTATCCGCTGACGCATTTCCGCCTCACATCACCATACGGGGTAGAAACGACTGATTCGCTCCTGTCCAGAATATATCTCTCCGAAATCAGCTCTCTGATACCGATAGTAGAGGTGTGACGGAATATCTGCTCAATCATCGCGGTTTTTTGCGCTTCATCATCGCTGCACATCACCGTAAACAGCCATGCAGGTCTTCCTTTCTTCATGACTGCAGGAGTGACGGTGACATCCTTTGCCCCGGCATCCATTATCCGCTCGGCGGCGAAGGCTATCTCTTCTGCAGTCATATCATCAATATTGCATTCCAGTTCACAGACTCTGTCTTTCATAGTCATACCGCCTGAATCGTTCATCTCCAAATCATTCAGCTCCGGATCGTGATCTTCCCTGTCCTCAGCTTATCCATCCGGCGTCTGTTCAACCAGGAGCAAAGCTCCAACAAGCTCGCTTGATTGGAGCGAGCGACGCCGTACTTATCGGAGGAGCTCAGCCTCCGGAGATCAATGCTTCCGA
>CACYHR010000001.1 GCA_902774265.1 uncultured Eubacteriales bacterium | reverse complement strand
TGAAGTCTGTAAGATCGTTTCATCTCCTGAATAGTTTTCGCCAAACATTTCGTTGATCAGCGGAATAACCAATCTCGTGCATTTACGAAGCAGCGTTTTGAATACATCATCGTAAGGTGTGTTGTAAATCTTATCTCTATTGTTCCTTGCCATGACTTACCTCCCTTCATCTCACAGCTTATTGCTGTATGTGATTTGATTGAGGTAATGATGGCACAAATAAAATCAAAATTCAGTACACATTTTTGAGGGCCGATAATGTCGGAATCCATGCGTAAAATGCTGAATTTCATTTATTTTAGCTTAAAGATTCGATTTTGCAGCATAAATGTATACAATCATTGCTTTTGTTAGCGCTCATTTTCTATTTGAGTTGTTCATGGATATTTGGATAACCATTCTTCCTGAAATTGTATATCCTGTTGAGTAAATAGTTTGAGTTCATTCCATGTTCCTTCCGACATTGTTGATCAATGAGGCCGCTACAATCCGCTCTTAAACCTGGCGCTTACAATATAGAGTATAAAGCAGGCTCCCCATCGTGATTGACAGAGAGCCTGTTTTGTTGAGCATTATGAATTCTTAGACTTCAGTTCATTAAACTTTGCTGTCGCAGCAGCCTCTGCTTCTGGTCTGGTATCATAACCATCTGTTTTATCTTTGCCATCTTCTCCTAATGTTCCATATGCGCCGGATTTATCTATGACCAAATAGAAGTATTTTTTAGGGTTAACTTCCTGCACAATATACCAACCATAAGGCAGTTCTCCGACCCAGATCACGCCGCTGTCGAGAGATTTCATAGGATCTAATGTTGTGCCTTCCGGAGCGTTATTGCCTTCAAGCTGTCCAAGCTGAATCTTTTTTTCTCCTTGTTTTACAACATAAGGAGATGTATTAGTTCCTTTGAATAATATGAAGCTCTTATCCTTCACTGGTTCATATGAGCTGTTGACTTTTCTGAGGATAACCTTTCGTTTGCCCTCCGGTCCCTGCCAATAAATACATTGGATATTCTCACCTGCAGTTCCGTAATATTCCTCGGATGTGCTTGCATTGCGGAAAGCTTCGAAGGTGGTTTTCAGTTTGTCTTCAGGCATTTTTACTACAGTTTCGTGAGTATCCTCATTCTCTGCCATCAATTCACCTGCAAACATTGCAAACTGCTTGTAGACATCCCAGTGATTGTTGTCCTCATTGTCAGCTTGCTCAGCTCCAACCCATATCGATCCCTTCTTCACATTCAACGGGCCGGTTACAATCAGTGATTCTGCAAGCTTCGGATCATTTTTATCATTGCCATCACCACCAACGGTTCCGAGATAGCCTTCGATATAGATGTCCTGACGTTTTCTGTTATTTCCGATTCCGATTCTGTTTCCTTTATCTGATTCTGTTCCTCCGAAATTCGGTTTACCGGACAGATAAAGTTTTGAATCCTCATACAGATATATGCCGCCTCCGTTTTCTTTTGCAGTGTTTTCTGTGATTGCTGAATCGTCATCCATGTTCATCTCAGCACCTTTAGCAAGGTAAACTGCACCGCCATTTTCAGCGGAATTGTTGTTCATACTCACATTATCTTCAAATGTCAGAGTACCGTATCTACCGATTTTGACAGCTCCGCCGTTTCCTTCATTCGCTGTATTGTTTATAAATGTACTGTTATCCACGGTCAGATAGCTGTTTTCCGCTACACGAAGTGCTCCGCCCTGATAGGATGCTTCGTTGCTTTTGAATACGACATTACTGAGCGGCAGATTGGCTGGTGCCTCAGTTTCACTTGTCTTACTCATGCTGACAGCTCCGCCGTTTCCTTTGCGATCTGTTACAGCTATTGCTTTATTGCCGGTAAACTGTGCATTTGTCAGGCTTACTGTGCAATCTTTACCAACTGCAATTGCACCACCATCCGCACCCAGTCCTTTATCCTCAGCTGATCCGCTCCGATTATTGAGAACCTCATTTTCCAGGAACACTGCTGTTCTGTTGTGGCCACCATCCACAGTCAATTTAGTGTTATCATCCATCAGAATAGCTCCGCCTTCGATGTCTTTTTCATCCGTACTGTCTGAAGCGGCTTCCTGCCTGAAGTTCTGAAATTGTGTATTAGCATTAATGGTTAAAGAACCGTCTTTAACATGTATTGCTCTTCCGTTGAAGTCTGTTTTTTGTCCGTTAAAGTTAATGTTTTGCAATGTCAGATCTGCATTATTCAAAACGGTAATCAATGCGCCTTCGTTCGCATCAGTAGATGTATCAGCATTATACGCACGTTTGATCAGCGCATGCGAAGTATCATTGGTACGTGTAGTGCTGAAAATGTAACGATCGTCATCTGATTGTTTTGTTCTGGCAGTCGTAAATGTCAAATCCCGACTGCTTTCATAATTCACCGGTTTCTCAAGATCAAAGTCTTTAAGAACCTGAAGCTTCAGCGCAGGATCTTCCGCTACTGTTATATTATCTTTATTAACAAGCGTCTCATTTTGCGCAGCTTCAAAGCCTTCATTAATCGTCGAGTAAATCGCCGGGTAGAGTTTTGTTTCACCCTCTCCACCTTTCTTTTCCCAGATTTCATGCTTCCCCTGAACATAGAGCAGGTTGTCTTTGTCATCTGTCAATTTACATACGACATCTTTATTAGACAAATTGATGTAATGTGAAGAAGGATCTGGTGAAAGTTCTTCAAATTTGTATGTTTCTTCCTCTGTATTGTATTTCAACTCCTCTATTTTAAAATCAGATTTTTCGGTGTTTTCGTCCAGCCAAACAGTCAGCCTGAGTACACGATCACTTTCCTTATAGAAGGCTCGACGATTCGATCCGTTTCGTTCAGGATATCCCGTCTCCATCAAATAGTATGTACCAATTGGCAGTTCACGGAAGTAGACCAAACCCTTATCGAGCGGATTGTTCTCAATATCTTTATATTTCTCGGTTCCGTCAGCAGACTCCACAGGCGTAGGATAAGTTTCCCCATCACGGCTCCAACGCATCATTTTAGGATAACCGTCCTTAAATGTCTGTTCCTCATTTCCTTCGAGGATAGCAGTATATATAGTAAAGGCTGCACCAGGAAGAGGATTTCCATTTTCATCAAGCTTCATGAACCAGGCCTGATAGTCATTTCGAATATTCACAATGCCTACACTGCTACTGGCCAGATTTGCACGTAGATTTGCACGGAGTATTCCCTCTTGATTTTTATCCGGTTCCAGCGGAAAGATTCCATAGAACTTACCGGCATCCGTTGTATGTCGGGCGACTAAAGTCTCAGCATTATATACGTTAAGAGGTCCGTCTCCTTCCCACAGGTATTTGTTATTATCATTAGAACTCAGATACGGTGTGCCAACCAGCACAAGATATGTTGTTTCATTATCCTTGAAACTTGTAGGTGCTTTAGTCTCCTTCATGTAATACGCACCAATGCGTATGGATGTGAACTCCACAGTACCTTTGGCAAGAAGTTTTCCCTGGGCATCTGTATCCGTCTCCCCATCGGCGGAAATTGCCTGCACCACTTCCTGTGTGCAGTAAGAATCTCTGTAAAGCGTAAACACTGCTTCAGAAACTTTAACACCTTTGTTGTCGATCTTCTTGAAGCTAATCGTATACATTTTATCCCAATAGACATTTTTGTTTGATTCATCCAACTGTACACCAGCAAGATACTCGCCGTTGCTGCAGTGTGTATCAGTATCTGCAAGAGCATTACGAAGATGACTCAGTGTAGCGTCACTGACTGTAACATTATCTGCTATCTTCGCGAACTGCTCATTTGGTAATTTATGAGGTTTCTCTTCAGGCCAGACCCAGATCGTATCTCCCGTCAGTTCTCCTGTCACATAAATCGATGCTGCATTTGTATCGAGTTCTGTTTCGGAAGCATAGCCGGCCATGAAAATATCCTGACGCACAAAGTCTGTGACTCCGCCGTTGGTTATTCTATCCCTGTTTGGCAGAATATTACGGCTGAACTTCGGGCTTCCAGATAAATTGATCCTGCTGTCCTCTTCAAGATAGATACATGCACCCTTTTCTGCACTGACAATGCTTCCGTTCTGTGTGGTATAGCCGTTCTGGGTAAACTCCGGACTGCCGGTAAGGTTCATGGTCACTCCAGTAAGGAGATAGATCGCGCCGCCCATGCCCGCATAGCAACCGCTGATTACTGTGCCGTCCGTAATGTTAATAACACTTGTAGGCGTCTTCATGTAGATCGCACCACTGTTAACCGGAGCAATACAAGCAGCAATACTCGTATTTTCACTTTCACTATTCTTCAGAGTGAGCGATTCGTTGTTGCTATAGATTGCGCCACCGCTGCCGTAACCGTCAGTTCGTATAACTGAGCAGTTTTCTATACTTGTGCCTCGTATGATTGTGGTTGATCCTTCAACGTCGGTCTGACAGTAGATCGCACCACCGTGGTTGGCAGCTTTGCTATTTTTGATAATGCTGTCTGTCACCTCGACCGTCTTAGCCTGGGTGTATACCGAACCACCGTAATTATAGTCGGTATCTGTGCCAGCTGTTGAGCAACCATCGAAGGTTGTGTTTTTGATAGTTGTATTTTCCCTATTTCCGGATGGATTATTATTACTATCCACAAATCCATGATAAACTGCACCGCCATCCGACCCGGCTTTACAGTTCATAAATGAAGAATCTTCCACATTCAAAGTTGCTGTTCTGGCTTCTATAGCGCCGCCATGTGCCAAGTTGTTTCCAATTGATGTAAAACAGTTTTCAAAAGCGCAGTTCTTGACTGTTGTTGAGGTACCTGCGTCATGATTATTATGGTAGACAGCGCCGCCTCCTGACGTTGTGTGACAACCGTCGAAAAGAACGTCATTGATTTCCATGGACGATCCGAGTGATGTGATTGCTCCTCCGTTATCCGCACTGCAGTTTATGAAAGCTGTGCCGTATTTGTCTGTTTCCTCAGCAGTGTTAAATATATTCAGATTGTATGCTCTGATTGCACCACCATTACCACCGTTAGCGGTGCAGTCAACAAACTTAACTGTCGGCTGGTTTTCATCGCAGCTGCCGTTAACTGTCACTGTAGCATCGTTTGTCGCGTTTATCGCACCGCCGCCATTATTATCAGCTTTACCATATTGCAGCGTTGTTCCTCCATTGATAACAACACTTCCGTTAGTTGCTGTGATCAATCTATAATTACCCGACTCAGCCGTCTTATCTTTGCGTCCATCCAGCGTAATGTTTTCTGTCTGGAAAGTGGCGCCGGATGTTGTCAATTTAAACAGTTCATTACCACTGTTAGTACGTGAAATTGTACACAATGTACCTTCTGTGCCACGATACGGCCGCTCAAGATCAGATTTGGACGCAGTGGTCAGGGTTACATCCGCTGCAGGGAAATTAGAAATCGCTTCTTCCTGCCGGATCTCGTAGTTTTCCACAAGCATCTTAATGTACACAGGTTGTCCGCCTGTGACAGTTGTGAACTCGTCGAGAGCCATTGATAACCGCTGGTATACAGCGTCTCTGCCGTTAGCGCGTTTCAGCAAATTGCCATCTCCATCTGTGATCTTGCAGACGAAGAACCCCCAATAGATATTTTTATCATTCTCATTCTCTGAATTCTGACAACCATACAGTTCAGAGTCTCTGTCATTGAAAAATGCATCCAGATAATTGCTGCCGTCTTCGCTATCACCATAGGTGCCGAACGGTGTACCATCCACGCCACGACCGTTAAAATACTGATCTGGTACATAAACACCAATGTGAGCTCCAGAATCAAGTCCTTTACTGGTTGTATAAATCGTTGTTACGTTGTCATTTTGCATCAGGACATCATGATTGTCCGTAGGATCAGCGCTGCAGGTGTTGTTCTCTACCTTCACGTTGTCTTCAAAGTACAGCTTGCCGGTATCAGCAGCCTGAATGGCACCACTGTTTATGTCAGAAACGGTATTGCCGGAAACACTAAGACTACCGGAGAAGGTTGCCTGATCTTCGACATAAACCGCACTGCCGTTCTTCGCCTGGCAACCGCTGATAGAACCATCTGTGATTTTTACTTTATCTGCAGTTGCATTAGTAGCAGTAACCAAATACACACCACCGCCGTTGTTTCCAGCACTGCAATCCTTAATTGTCAGGTTTTCCAGTAATATATTTGTCGTAGCCCGTGTCCAGACTGCACCACCGTTTAATCCAGCACTGCAGCCTTCACTCCCCGAAATATCGGGGTTATCGCTAAAGGTACTGTTTTGTATAGTAAGATTTTTTTGAGTTGAGTCACCTCTGCTGTTTTTGTAATGGTACACAGCTCCGCCGTTGCTTGCGGAAGATTCGCAGCCATAGAATTTGCATCCAGTGATTGTCAGCGTTTCATGAGATGATAACAACGCTCCGCCGCCGTTTTTCGCAGCGCAGTTTATGAAGGTGCTTCCACTGATTGTCGCTGTACTATCAGTTCCCTGACCGCCGAGATGCAGTGCGCCACCCTCTTTCAAAGTTGAAACACAATCCTTGAAGTAACTACCGCCTTTCACTTCTACTGTCTTTGCTTTAGTATTCATTCCGCCGCCATAATGTTGTAGTGCGGTAGGATCATAACGATCCTCAGCACGGCAACGAATAAATCTGCAACCATCGATTATTGTTTTTGACTTTGTCCAAACATCTGTGTAGCCATTGCCATAATAATGATTGACCGCGCCACCTTCCTTACCGGCCCAACAGTCGGTAAAGTTGGTGTTTACATACTGCATACAGGATAAATAACATTGAACCGCTCCACCACTGCCGTTGTCAGTTCCGGAAGAGCAGTTTGCAAAGGTGCATCCTTCAACATAGAGTTTTGTTGTACTCTGTTTTGCGGTCTTATAATCACTCGTATAAACTGCAATTCCTCCACCCTGAGCCTTACAGCTGCAATCAGAAAATGAGCAATCAGTTATGGAGATCGCTTTCTCAGTCTCTACAGTACTATTAGTACTCTTTACGAGTGACATCACTGCACCGCCGGATTTCAAGGTATCACAAGCTGTGAAATTGCAGCTTGATACTGTGAGATGCAATACCTTTTGTGCGCCAATTGCTCCACCACCGTAGCCACCATCACTAGCTCCTGTAGTGTTTTTGGCACTACATTCGGTGAATGAACAACCATTGATTGTAACATCATTTATATAATTAGTATCTGCAAAAATCGCACCGCCGTCACCCCAATCAGATCCAGCAACACATCCTGTGAATATGATGCCAGGGTTTGACTTATCTGAACCTCCATTAATAACAAGGTTTTTTGACGAATTTTTGTTATTATAGAAGATTGCGCCGCCGTCACCCCCATACTTGTTATCGCTACTTGACTTTGTGGTGCAGTTTTCAAAGGCAATACCGCCATTGTTACCTGTGACGCTCAGTATTGCACTGGTTTCAGCACAAATTGCACCACCACATCTAGAATGAAGGTTCGAAAACAACCCGTTATTTACATTCAGTGATCCATTAGTTAAATAAATCGCTCCTCCACGGCTGGTATCTTCTGCATCGTAAGCTGCAAACTCGCAGTTACGCAGCGTACTTCCTGTGCTGACGTTAAGAACGCCTGCCGTCATGTTAATCAGACCACCATTTACCGTCTTTGCGATTTTTACTCCATTCTCACTGCCGCCGTCCAGGATAATATCGGTAAGAGTAATATTACCGCTGCTCAGTGTAAAGCAGTTCGCGCTTGCTCCAGCTGTAGTTCTGTATATCGTGCTTCGATCACGAACACCAGCATAAGGGAACTGTGCATCATCTTTACGCGCAGTGGTCAGTGTCATCGTTGCACTCGGGAAAGCGATTGGAGTTGTTTCATCAATACTGTATACATCTACAAGCATCTTCACCGCTGCAGGAGTAACTTTATTTTGCTTTTGTGGTTCAGAATAGAGATTCCCAGAATAATCTGTAAATGCAGATTTAAGCGTCGGATAAACTGCAGGACGACCATTGTTGTTGTAAAGCAAATTGCCATCTTCATCCGTGATTTTGCATATTCCCGGAGTAAAGGTAACTGTACCGTCCCGATTGACTGACGCAATAGTAAATTCTTTGCTGTCGGAAGAAGTCGTGATTTCGAATTCTGAAGAAACCGCAAGAGAAGTCTCCTCTAAGGTGAATTCAAGTTTCACTGTATCAGGTACAGCAAGATTCTTGGATTCGCCCGCCGGAAGGTTGAAGTTTACCTCTCCGTCAGTATTAGTACTATGATCATTGAAGACTTCATATTCAACAGGTTCTCCATTTTTTGTCAGAGTTGCCTTAACACTTAATTGTTCAGCATGTTTGTTTCTAACAGTCACGACACGATAATCCCGATCTGGCTTTGACCAAATTGCGTAAAGTGTTAAAGGCTCGTTCACTTCTGTTGAATTAAATTTAAATAGTTTTGCTGAAACGTCTTCCTCTGCTGTATGGCTGACCTTTGCAAAAGCCTCGTCGGCAGTCCAACCAAGGAAAGTAATTCCCTCATCTGTCGGATAGACTGGATCAGGGGAAGGTCGATCAACAGTATCGCCGGTGTTAACAGCCTTCTGATATACCTTTCGATCGCCGTCCCGATCGTTATATCCTTCCATTTCAGTTGTCCATGAACCTCCATTAGAATCGAAACTGACAAGCGGCTGCTCTGTAAAGGTGACGATAGAATCGTTAACACTGTATCTGAGCTTACCTTTCACCGTATATTTATCGGCATCATAAACACGCAGAATTGCCGGATCAGCATATTCATGGAAGGATGGCTCGTTAACGATTGTATATAAATAGTTATCTTCCGTGGTTGTTCCTTCCACAGTATAATTCTGCATAGCTGTTGTACTAGTATCATGCTCAATTTCCAGAATAGCAGTATCACCAGCAGCAATTCTTATCGTGGCAGTTTTATTGGAGCCAACTAAATCTTGATCGGTCTGATCGTCGTTAACACGATAGATTTTATTCTTATCGACAGTAATCTTAACGTTAGCCAGATCCGAAGACGTATTGTTTACAAGCTGCAACCCGATCAGCTGTTTATTAGTGAATAAAAGTGGTGAAGAAGACGGTATATTTGTCGTTACTATAAATTCATCACTCAATTTTGTAACAGCAGTTGCAGAGCCACGTTTCACGGTTGTCTCATAACCAACAATAAATTGTTCCGTAATCTTCAGTGTTGCGCCATATGGAACGGAAAGTGTCTGTGTCTGGCCTGTTGTCAGTTCAAATGTCATTACGCCGTCTTCAAACCCGTTGTCATCGTAATCATTCTCTTCACCATCGGTTACTGTTGCAGTGTATGAGAATGGTACAACGTTTCCGGAATAGCCGTTAACAGTATTCTTCACGACGATAGTATTCGTCTTGCGGGTATTATTGAATACGATACTTTTATCGCTATCCTTGACCTTATCTATGGTCGCTGTCGTTCCGTTTTTTTCAGATGCACCATTAATAGAATACTTAGTAGTATAGAAAGAATTGTGACCATTTAAATCCGTTTCCGCAACCTCCAATTTTGTACCCTCTGGTATAGTCAGCATAATACTCTTCTTAGGATCAGTATCTGGATCAGTATTATTCTCTTCATTATTCTCTTCGAATTTGAACGTAACTGAAGCTTTCCCATCATCATCGGTCGTAATGTTGTTTTCCTGATGCTCCTCATCTTTGTATACATCATAGTTTGCAACAGGACTATTATCACGATTCCTCAATGTCAGCGTAAAGGTAAATGACTCTTCCTTCGATACTTTTCCACTAAGCACCTTGCTCAGTTCGATCTCCGCCATTTTGCGAACATTGTTAAAGGTGACATCTGCTCCGTCTTCAGTTATCTCGAATTTATAGATGTTGTCATTATCCTCATCAAGATCCGGTATTTCTTTTCTTTCGCCTTCTCCAGGCATAGTAACACCTGAGGTTGTGATCCTGTAATTTGGATCAACAGTCTCTGTAATGGTCATGGTCGCGCCAACCGGAGCCTGGAAGTTCTCTATGACATCGGCGGCATCCGTTGGCGACATGGTAAATCTTGCCTCGCCATTTGTATTCGTAGTAATCCCTTCGGACAAGTTAAAACCTGAAACTGCTGTCCCATCCGCTTCGGTCAGCTGAACTGTAAAGTTAAAGTTAACATTACCGATCTCAAGTCTGTCATCCAGTGTTTTTTTAAGGTTAACACCGGCCAGTTTCCTGGTATTGGTCACGGTTACCGTGCAGTCGGTGTCAGCATTAAATTTACCATCGATGATCGGCTCATTAACTTCGAGGTTTTCCTTTTCCGTTATCGTATAAGTCTGACTATAGTTTGGTGCTTCCTCTGTGATTTTATATTCGCCCACAGGCAGCGGAGATATGGAAATCTTATCACCTGCCTTCACGTTACTGAGTTTGATTGTACCCGGTCTTCCCTGTCTTGCCGCCGTGACTGTATAGTCAAGCGTACCATCAATAACATAAGTACTCATTATGATGGACGAAGAAGCGAGGGTGATCGTGAAACGGTCATTTGGATTTGCCCCAACCGGCTCTGCTATCTTTTTAATATTTATCTTCAAGCCGTCCCAGACGATGTTAGTTGATGTCCCGTCTTTCAGTTTGCCGCTATAACCATACTCATCATTAATAAAACGGTTAAGGTTTTTCGTCTGTTCAAATTCAGCAGTAGCAAACTGCTCACCGATCAGCATATGACCTTCCATAGCAGAAATACCAATATGAGCGGCTGAATCAAGGCCGGGTGCGACAACGTTCACAGCGTTGTCGCTGTCAACTCCAATATAAAGGTTCGCGGCTTTCCCCTGTCTATTCGTGTTATTAAAGATCACAGGATGGTTGGAAAGATTAATCGCATCACTGGTCGTCTCGACCACTACTGCACCGTCAGAAGCGCCGGTGTTTCCCGTGATGCTTCCGCCGGTCATGTTGAGTGTTCCTTTCAGATAAAGTGCGGAAGCGTTCGGGGCGCTGTTGTCAGTGATGAAAACACCATCACCATCAACAATATTTACTTCGCCTACAGCGTAAACAGCACCGCCTTTGCCACTTGTAGCGGAATTCCGCAAGGTCGTTTTGTCATTCAGATTTAGTGTGCCAGTGCTGTTCACCAATCCGCCGTTTTCATTGGCATAATAATTATCTTTATTACCATCCAGACAGATATTATCAAGCGTCAAAGTACCTGCATTTTTAAGCATGCTGCCGCCTATCCCGCCTCTGGTAATCGTCGCGCGTTCTGGATCTCCTCCTCTTGGTTTGTATGGGAAGAGCTGATCATCTGTCGTTGCAGTAGTAAGAGTCAGGCTTTCATACTCTCTTACTCCGACTACATCCGTTACCGGGATCGTATAATCCTCCAGAAGATAGATAGTCCAAGGTTTGGTAAAATCATCTGAATTTTCACGAATATGCTTCAGGGCACTCTTCAGAGATTCGAAAGGCACCTGTTCTCCATCATCCGTCACCACCTTACATATGACATGCAGGGTGTTGGTATAAGTAATCTCAGCGTTTTCGCTGCTCGTTCTATAGGAGAATGTCCTGCCGTCATCAGCTTTAGTTCCTCCCGATACGTCAGAGCTTGTTTCAACTGTATATTCAGGGTTTGCTTTCTCTGTTACCGCCGCAGTCACCCCTTCAGGAAGGGAAAGGGTAATGGATGCACCAGGCGTTGGCGTTTGATCAGGATTTGTCGGCTTAAGTTTAAAGCTCACTTCGCCATTTTCGTCCGTCACCAGATCCTTTTCGGAATTCGCTGCATCAGTATAAACCTTCCAGTTTCTGATCGGATGGGTTTCATCTGCCTGCAGCTTCAGGGTAAATTCGAAATACTGATCCAGGGCCTCCGGACGCGGGTCGTCCACAAGAGCGGCCTTGGTCACCTTCAGATCCACAGAATGCGGAGCAATTTTGTTCTTGATCGTGACAGTACCTTCATCATGATCCACATCATATGATTCGTTTCCGAAGGATGGGATGTACTCTAAAATATAATAATAATAGCGATGGCCCAGATTGTCCTGATAATCCAGATCATTGATCGTTTTTGACCAGACTCCATCGGTACCGAATTTCACTTTTTCACGTACCAATTCAAGATTATTGACAAAGGCGGTCATCTCTGCATTTGTAATATTTTTAAGTTTATCGTATGGCGTGGTCGTACGATATAAATCAAAGGTGACAGGCGACTGTGACGCAAGCATATCGCCATCAGTAATCTGTTTTCCGTTCTCGTCGTACCACTCCTTTTTAACTGTCAGCTTAGTTGCCGGTTTATTGCGCACGATATATACGCCGGCGCTGGAAGTTCCGTATTCCGGATTATAACCGGCTGTCAGCGGATCAACGCCTTCGCTTCCCTCTGGAGTCGGCACGATGCCTTTAATGTATTCCTCTTTGATAGAATAGATAATGTTCTTGTTATTTTCGTCTCGTGAAGGCAGATCCTTAAAAGCCGTGTTGTTATAAGGCATATCAGCGGTCAAAGTGGTACATTTCGGTGTACCATCATCATTCAGAACATGCTCCTCTACATTGCTTCCTTCGACGGACTTATACAGCCCAATCACTACTTCTGCATCTTTCGGCCACTCGTTGCCCTGCCATATCTTCATGACAGGAATGGTGATTTTTTCCTTCTGGTTGTCAACAGTTATAACATCACCTGTTTCCGTAAGATTTATCGCTGTTGCTCGAGCCGGGAGATTCTCAAGGATGCTTGGTTCCAGATACTCATCGTTGCAGAAGTAGAAATAGTGCCACTCATCCTTAATAGGCAGCAGATAATCATCCGGCGCCTTTGTCTCTTTAATACCGTAAAGAGTCTCGGATTCATATGGTCCGCCGCCACGAATCACTATCTGGTTGCCTTCATTCTTTATAGTAGTATATTTTTTTACTTCGCCGCCTGTCTGTTCCCCGTTTACTATCTTGTATACCGAGAATTCAGCACCGGACAGAGTCTCGCCTGTCTTCTTATCCATCTTAATGAGGGTCAGCTGAGGCTCTTCATAACGGTTGTCAATAACGACGCTGACACTGTCATCTGCACTATCTAAAACGAACTCCTGCGGTTCATTTTCCGGTTCGGCCGCTCCAGTATTCACCATACAGTAATAGGTTGTATCAACTACAATATTGTTTGGCAGATCCCATGGATGCTGATTATCTACAACTACCCTGTAAATGTTCTGATATTCCAGATTCGGATCGTACAATTCTTCGTCAAATGATATCGCGCCCCACTGGGAATCTGTATAAGGATGTCTTTCGACTTCAACCCAATTATTCTCACCTTCCAGCTTCTGGAGTACTGCTGTTACATTATTCTGCTGTTCTTCAGTCAGGGAGTAGCTCCCGGAAAAACGCATGGAAACACTCAGTCCGGATGTCTTCGGATAGAGACGAACCTTCATCGTATCGCCGTTATAATACTGATAAAAACCTCCGGTACTGTATGACGGGTCATCCGTGATCATAAAGCTGTAAAGGGTATTATCCTTTTGGTAACCGTCTATAGCCTTCATCATTTCAAGGTAGTAACCGGTATTTTTTTCAATAGAAACATCACCGGGCTCTTCATTAAGCTCGATGTTAACATAGCCGTCGCTACCTGTGGTAAAGGTAACCGGCTGACCCATATTTTTGCCTACCTTATATTCCAGAGGGCGCTGATTTGCATCCAGAAGAATAAACTGTGCCCCTTCAAGGCCCGTCTCCATATGTCCTTCGGCATAGACGAACATCTTCACCATATAGTTATTGTCTAAGCCTCCGACGTCGGAAGCACTTGGATAGATTACGACCGGATCTCCGGTAGCACCCGCCGTAGAGCTGGCAATTTGATTGCCGTCGTTATCCTTCAGCACAGCGGTACCACGGAAATTCTGTGCCTCGCCCGGTTTTGATGTGATACGTGTACGATAGGTGATGATAACAGGAGTACTATCCGGGATACGAAATGTACCGGTGTTGCCGCTGTAATCATAACTGACCTTTTTTGGCGGCTTATCCGATTGGGAATTCACCTTGATAGATATGCTGCTATAGTCTATAGACTGATTAGCGTCTGTTTTCGTGTTCTTTGTCGGATAGTCGTCATCGAAAGTATCCGCGAGAGTGAGTTTTTCCCCTTTACCGAGCTCATAGCTATCTGGATTCACCGTAACACGCCAATAAGCCCAGCTGCCGTCCAAAGTGAGATACTCTCTTACGAGAGGCGTGTATGGAATATTATCAGTTACGGAAGCCTGATCATCCTCAGTATCGTTTAATGGATTTCTGATGTCTGTGATCGTAGCATTTTTGATCGTAGCAGTGTTCCTTGCCTCCCACTGTTTAGTTTCGGTATTATACTTTCCACGCAGAACCTTAGCTGTGTAAGTCAGCTTAATGGTATCACCTTCATACATGTGTTCAACATTAAGAGGGAATCCGTTAAACGTTTTACTTTCTCCATTCGTCACTGCAGAATCGTTTACTGTGCTCTCAGGTTTACCTTCACCAACACCGGTTCTGTGATTATATACATAGCTTCCGCTTCCGGAAACAAACTGCAGTGCTGACGATTCTCCCGCTGTGAGATCAGTGATTTCAACAGGATATTCCTTTCCGTTATAGTCGAGATCATCCTCTGCTGTCACGATAACGGTATATTCGATGGTTTTATCTGCTTCGTTATAATCACCTGAAGATATGGTAACCTTCGCGTTATGCCTTTTACCCGTTGTTAACTTAAGGTCGTTGCCAAGCGCATAATCACCCGGGACATCAGGCTGAACCTGAATAGGAATGCTGAATTCTACATTTTTTATACTATTCAGTTCTTCCCGCTTATTCTGATCAACTGTGATGCTGAGTTTATTATTAGCCGAATCAAAATCCACGTTTGCAGATATATCTCCACTCGGAGTTGTGAGTACGATATTATCATGGATTTGATCCTCAACAATTGCAAGATCCGGCGGGAAAGTGTAAGTCATTGTATCCACTTTCATCTGCCGCTCTCCCTCATCTCCTTCAGGTATCTCAGAGAAAGACAAGTTCAAATTGAGTTTGTCGCCCTGCTTAATGATTGCAGATTCTTCAGAAATCAGATGATGCTTATCATTGTTTACATAACTGAACCATGATTTCGCATCAAGGAATTCATTGAGGTTACTCGATTCTGCCAAAGGCTCACAAACCACACTGATCGCACCGGTCACTCCGTTTTTGAGATTAATGGTCAGTGTTTGAGGGTCTTCAAAATATGCCAGATATGCCAGATATTTTACAGTCTTATCTTCTACTTTCTTATCTTCTACTTTCAGAAATCTATCATCAGAGACAGAAATGCTTTCAACATCGTCGCTTTCAATGGCCGTGATGTTGCATTGATTAAAAATATCATCAATAGCCTGCTCGCTGTCTCTTTCAATAGCAAATGTGCAATCACCCCAGCAGATAACGTCAACATTAGCCGGAACCAGGTCGGCAGGCAGGCTTTCATATTCCCCGTCAAAATAGACAACCAGATCCGGACAATCAGCTGCATTCAATGTTGACAAACTTGTTAATTCTGTGATATCCAGCGCAGTCAGACTTGTGCAGCCGGAAACATTCAAAGTCTCAAGGTTGCTGCAGCCTGAGAGATTCAATGTTGTCAGATCTGTACAGCCGGAAACATCCAGACCGGTAAGATTCGCACTCGACGAAGCATCCAGCGCGGTCAGGCTTGTGCAGCCGGAAACATCCAGGCTGGTAACAGACGCAGGAATCTCTATTGAAGTCAGGCTTGTGCAGCCCGAGAGATCCATTGTAGCCAGGCTTGTGCAGCCGGTTACATTCAGACTGGTAAGATTTGCGCACGCAGAAGCATCCAGCGTAGTCAGACTTGTGCAGCCGGAGACGTCCAGGCTAGTGACGGACGCCGGAACATCCACAGAAGTCAGGCTTGTGAAACCGGAGACGTCCAGCGTGGTAACCGAATTCGGCAATGTCAGCCATGACAAATCCGTAAGATCATCGCGGTTCCCAAGCTTGACCGTCGTAAGATTGTTGCATGCAGACAAATTCAATGAGTCAAGCTTTGTACAGCCGGAGATGTCCAGTGTCGTTACACTGCTCGGCAAACTCAGTCCGGTCAATTCTGTACAGCCGGAGAGCTCAACAGTCTGCAAACCTGAATATGCCGACAAATTCAGGTTACCACTGAATTTTGAACAATTGTTGGCCTTGAGAGTCTGTATTGCTGTTTTACTTGTATTGAAAGCTCCAATATTACTCATCTGCGTATCCGAAATATCGAGATAATTAATTGCATTGCAAGCTGTAAATATATTAGCATTTTCAGCAATGTTGCCAAGATTAACACAACCAGAAAAATATACAGTTTCTAAATTAACACAAGCTCTGAATGCTTGGGGGTCAATCGTTGTCAGATTAATACAATCAGTAAAATTTGCTGTTTTAAGTGCAGTTGTGCCTTTATCCATCTTAAATGCACTTTCACCAATCGATATGAGAGAAGTACAATTGCTAGCATCTATATTTTCTAAATTACGTGCACGGCAAAAGGCATTTGTGCCCACACGGGTAACCCCATCGGAAACAATCACTTTTGTTATAGGAGAACTATTATCCTTAATATACTCATACCAAGGCGTATCCTTAACCCAATAATCATTTCTTGTGTAATCTTTCATGGCTCCAGTGCCAGAAACCACCATTTCCCCATTAGAATAGAGTGTGCAGGTAACATCATCATTCTCAGTAGCACCACACGGCCATGAACCTATTATTGTTGTATCATCCGTAACTTTAATATCAACGCTCTCTCCATTTTTCAGTTTAAGCGTCAGTTTCTCATCAGTTTTGAATGCCTTAAGGCTGGTAAGCAGCCAGTCTCCATCTGTTTTTTCAACCTTAACAAGCTTCTCATTCGAGAAGTTTACATCTTCAACATCTTCGATTCCGATCTGTGTTATACCGAGTTTCTCAAACAGTTCAGAGAGCTTTATACTACTTTCACCCGCAATGGAATAGATGTAGTATCCCCAGTGGAAATCGACCGTATATCCCATCACGACATACACAGAGAATCCGTTCGATTCGAATTCGACAGCTTTGTCATTGACTTCGCTGTCCATTACCTCGACTTTTTTGTCGCCGAAATGGACAACGTCAACATTGCCTGCTTCGCTGATGTCGCTATGGAGCAGTTCTATGCTGACCTGTATGTCTTTTGTAGGCTGATATTCCTGTCTGGTAACAGGATCGCGGAATGTAATATCAAACGCTCTTGCGAGTTCAACTTCATCAGCCGAAGTGCCTATTTCTTCGGCGCTGCGCTTGATGTAGCCGTTGTATCCGAAGTCACCTTTGCGTATTTCCTTTACTTCGAGCATTGCCTTGTCCGGAATGCCCGAGTCCGTATCATATTTTACTGTGACCTTATAGGTCTTTCCGTCTGTAGCAGTCCTTACTAACTCGACCGGATCATCCGAAACACCTTGACCCTTGCCGGAGAGTTCAGGATTAGAGTTCTTGTCTGACTCTGAGTCTGTTTTTGCATCCTCGATTACGCTGCCGGCTTCTTCACCTGCTTTGTCCGATGTCTCTTCTTCTGCCTTTGCTGATCCTTTGTCTGCTTTGTCTTTATCGTCAGTCTTTTTTGCTTCTTCAGTCTTGTCAGTGTCTTCGGACTTTTTCGCTTCGTCTGCATCTTTGTCCTTAGTTTTATCTGCTTTATCAGTTGCTTCCTTGTCTTTGTCTTCGGCATCAGCGGTCTCGGCGGCCTTGTCTGCGTCTTCGCCGGTCTCGCCCTCTGCTGCTTTTGCTCCTTCGGACTCAGTACCTTCCTCTGCTGCTTCCTCTTTCTCTACAGCAGTTACCGTTACAGCGTATGAACCGAGCTTGCCGGTTTTGAAGCTGACTGTGTCGCCGTCGAATTTTGCATTTTTGACAAGGACAGGCTTTCCGTCCTTATCAGCCTTCCACAGTTTGAGCTCTATTGCCTGGGCTTTTTCCTTAGCATTCTTGTTGTCGTCTGCTTTAGCTTTTTCGTCTGTGGTCTTATCGTCTGCAGTAGCCTTTCCGGTTTCTTCTGCGGCCTCTTTGGCTTCTTTTTCAGCATTCTTCAGAGCCTTTTCGAACGCAGGGTCGGTTATACTTACCCTCACCCTGCGGTCCGGATTGAATTTGCCGGCCTCTTCCTCAGTCAGAGCGATCGATTCCGAGAGAACGGTCCTGACACCGCCGGTCGCATTGACTGCATCTGCGAATTCATCGTCTTTCCCGAGGTCCAGACTTACGCTGTCCGCAAGAGCGCCTGTTACGCTGACCTCTGTATCACCGTCTGCTGCGCTTACAGTGTTCTCCGGTACCTGAGCGGACAGAACAAAATGGAGTGTACCGTCAATATTCTTTTTTGCGGCCTTTTTACCGGTATTCTTGCCGTATGTGTAATCGAATATCAGTGAGTTGTCGCCGTCAAAGCCCATGCCGGCCTTGTCCTCGCGATATCTGACAGCTTTTTTACCGCTTTTATATTTCTTGTATTCACGGCGTGAATTCTCTACGTTTCCGTCACGGAATACGAGCACGTCTGCCGCATACTTTTTGCCGTATTTTGCTGCGCGCTCCTTGTTCGGAACATACGAATAAATGAGCATCGCATCTCCGTCATCGGCTGCTCCGCCGACGGCTCTGCCCTTTACTGTAACCGTGATCGGGCCTTTAGGTATGAAAGCCTTGCCTTTTTTGTCGCGGATGGTTATATCAAACGCGGCAAGCCCGGTCTCGTTGTGTGTCTGCTTTTCGTTGAATTCTATGTATTTGGCGTCAAGTTTCGATCCTTCAGGGAATTCACCTTCCACAACAATTTTGACCGGCGCTTTGCGGTCGGTCCCGTTGTTATTTCTTACTGATGCCTTGCGGCCTGTCAGGGATCTCCAGAATTTACGAACTCTCTTAAGGTCGGAAGATGCCTTGCCGTTTTTCTTGCTGAGAGGTGCCTGCTCAGGAGTTGCTTTGAGTTCCTGGTATTCCAGTTTTACCTTTTCTTTTTTCTTTTTTTTGTCTTTTGCTTTGTCTTCTTTATCTTTTTTGTCTTCCTTGTCAGCAGCCTTTTCACCGGAGGCAGTATCTGTCTCCTTCTTTTCACCGGCTTGATCACCGGATGCACTACCGCCCTCACCGTCTGAAGCCTGATCTTTGCCCGCATCAGAAGACCCGCCCTGAGATTTATCATCTCCGGACTTCCCGCTGTCGGACTTGTCGGCTCCGGCCTGATCGCCGGATGCCTCGCCGCCTGATGCATCCTCAGAACCGGCTGCCTCTTCTTCGACAGCCGCTGCCGCATCTCCGCTGGCACCGTAAGCCTCGCTGCTCCATGCAAACATATCCAGGATCCCGCCCGAAGACAGTACCATGGAGCACATAAGCAGTAATAACATCACCTGTTTGAATTTCTTTTTCATAGTGATCCCCTGTATATCTCATCAAAAGCCGCTGCGGCTTTACATTATCATTTCAGATAAATATTTTTTAGACCAAAAGAATGCACTGGATGCGGTTCGTTTTTTTTTAAACGGTTCCGCACACACTGCTCCTCCCCATTTACGTCATTATTTTACCATGTTTTGTTGACGATACACAATAAAAAAGGCTAAAAATCAAGGAGTATACAGCTTTTGGAAGTGAATACACTTTCGTGATCACTGCATATTTACGCAGAACCATTTACGCAGAACAAGGGCAGAGCTTTACGCATTCCTTTGTGCAGAAGCGCAAATACCGTTTTCTGCCGCTCCGAAGCTTCAGATTCGCGGCAAACCGTCCCTTTTCAGCATTTCATGTACAAAAAAAGTGCAAGGGTCACCCACGGAAAACATCCGCAGGCTCCTTGCAAGATTATATTTACAAGCTCTTTACTAGATCATATTTGTGCGTTTGCGCGGCAATACTCAGTCTGCCATTTCCCTTATCATGCCATTTTCCTTATCATCTCCAACACTTCCGCCGTGCTGTCTGCTATACCTATGTTCGGATATTTGAGCATTTCGTCCATATTCGCGAAGCCGTATGTGACCGCGAGGAAAGGAACGCCGGCTTCCTCGGCGCCCTTCGCGTCGAACTCGGTATCGCCTACCATGACGCATTCGAGCAGATCCGCGCCGCAGTCCTTCGCCGCGAGCCTGATCAGGTCGGGTTTGCCAAGCTTTGATTTCATATCCGCGCCGTGTATTACAGTCAAGTATTTGTCAAAGCCGAAATGCTGCAGAATCCTGTCCGCATAGATCTGCGCTTTGTTTGTTGCGACCGCAGCTTTAAGACCAAGGTCGATCACGCCCTGGCAAAGATCATAAATGCCATCGTAAGGATCGACGTGCAGGAGAGCGTCCACACCGTAAAACTCGCGATATGCGGCTATAAGTTCCCGCGCCTCCTCCTCGCTGCAGCCATACGCGTGCGTATAGGAATACATGAGCGGAGGCCCGATAAACTTCAGTTTCTGCTCATACGAAAGCATCGGATAGCCGAGCTTTTCCGTCGAATAGTCGACGCACTCCATAATACTGCGCTCCGTATTCATCAGAGTGCCGTCCAGATCAAATATTACACATTTCAGATTTTTCACTTTATTTTCTTTCATAGCTTCTATTTTTAGCATTTTTCTCAGCTGAAATCAATATATCCGCCCGAAAATCCGGCTTTAAGTCATTTCTTCAAAGTTTTTCATATATGCATGTATTCCTTTGTATTTTTGACAAAAGTGGACGGATTGCAGGATTTCATTCACCGATTGTTCGACAGGTCTCAGGAAACGCGTTATCATTCCTGCGAGAGATTATCAAAGATAAAAAATGATCAATATCAGGATAAGACTAAAGCTCATCCTAGTATATTGATTATTTTTTTCTTTATATCGACTCGTTTTTATTACTGTGATTTGTTGAAAGGATTAATAATTATGTGTAATACTAAGAATATAAACAATACAAAAGATTTGAATACATCAAGCAAAACTGCAGCCGGATCTTTTGAGAATGCGACGGCTGTCGGCACGCCTTATGATAATGCGTACCGGACTTTGATCGACAAATGCCCTCAGCTGATCATACCTTTGATCAACGAAATCTTCGGAGAACACTACACCGGAAAGGAACGGATCGAACAGTCTCCTAATGAGTTCTTTATTATTTCGGATAATGATCGCAAGATCGTGACTGACTCAGTATTCACGATTTACGGTTCACACATAGGCCACTATCACATTGAGTGCCAGTGCGAACCGGACGGAACCATACTCATCAGGATGTTTCAGTATGATTCACAGATAGCAATCAGGAATTATTGCTTAAAGGAAAATGTACTTACAATCACATTCCCGAATTCTGCTATAATGTATCTAAGGAATACAGAGAACACACCCGATGTCGCAACGATCAGGATAAGGACGCCGGGCGGAATTGTAGAATACGAGGTAAAGAGCCTCAAAGTCAGGGAGTACGGCATAGAAGAGATATTCGAAAAGAAACTCCTGATGCTCATCCCGTTTCATATATTCAGATACGAGAGCAAGCTAAAGAAGATCGAAAATGACGAAAAAGCGTTAGCCGCGATAAAAGCACATTACACCGATATCAGATCCAGACTGGAAATGCTCAAGGAAAATGGGCAAATAACTGATTATGAAGAATCGCTGATTATTGAGATGTCAAATCTTGTAGTTGACTCGCTTACACGGAAGTATGAGCAGGTCAGGAAAGGACTGGGTGAAATCATGGGTGGAGTAGTATTGGAAACATTATCCACAAATGCATTGAATCAGGGCATAGAAATAGGTCGTGAAGAAGGTCGCGATAAGCATGCACGTGAAACAGCCCGCTTAATGTTAGCTGACGGCGAAGATATTACAAAGATCGCAAAATACTCCGGCCTGTCAATCGAAGAAATAGAATCTATAGCGAAAGAACTGACTGCAAATTCAATAGGCTGAGTCTGAGCCATGCGATCGTCTGGATCCGAATGTGTCCGTATGCACCGACTATCCGGATCGACTGTCTGCATAGAAATTATCAAAATGAGGTTTATAAATATATGAATTACTATCTGGTTGATTACGAAAATGTCAAAACTCAGGGTCTTAACGGGGTGAATAAGCTTCCCAAGGAGGATGTTGTCTGTATTTTTTACAGCGAGAATGCGGACAATCTCACCTTTGGTCTGCACCGCCGCCTCAACGAGTCTAAGGCGAATATAATATTTCAGCGCGTGGAGGTCGGCAAAAAGAACGCCCTCGACTTCCAGCTTTCGTCCTATCTCGGATATATAATCCACGAGAATATGTCAAATCCTTATGATTATTATATCGTCACTCAGGACCGCGGCTACGAGGTGCTGGTTAAATACTGGGAGCGCCGCAAGATAAATGTCAGTCTGGTAATCGATGTGGCAAAACGCAGCGAAAAGTCGGCGCAGAATGAGCTGGAGAAGCAGGTCGCCGAGCTGCTCCCGGACAAATCCGACGCCCCTCAGGTCGCCAAGATGATACAGAACTATAAGACCAAGCAGGGTCTCAATAACGCTCTGATGAAGAAGTTCCCGAGCAAGGACAATAAAAAAGCCGCGGAGATATACTCCGCGATCAAGCCTCTTATTGCAGACAAAAAAGGGCACTAATACGACTTATTCGTGCTCGAATGCACTTGTCAGCTGCTCCGACTCGAATGAGCTTGTCAGCTGCATTTGTCAGCTACTCCGGCTCGAATGCACTCATCGGCTACTCCGGCTCAAATGAACTTGTCAGTTATTCCAGCTCGAATGCGCCTGTGTACAGACTGTAATATGTTCCCTTCATTGCAAGCAAGTCGTCGTGGATGCCTCGCTCTATGATGCGGCCGTGTTCGAGCACCATTATGGCGTCCGAATTTCTGACAGTTGACAGCCTGTGGGCTATGACAAATACCGTCCTGCCCGCCATCAGGTTATCCATTCCTTTTTGCACCAAAGCCTCGGTCCTGGTATCGATGGAGCTTGTAGCCTCGTCAAGTATCATGACCGGAAGATCCGCTACTGCCGCTCTTGCTATCGAAAGAAGCTGCCGCTGTCCCTGTGACAGGCGCGAACCGTTTGCGGTCAGCTTTGTATCGTAGCCGTTAGGCAATCTCATAATGAAATCATGCGCATTGGCCAGTTTCGCCGCCTCGATACATTCCTCGTCCGTCGCATCCAGTCTGCCGTATCTGATATTTTCCATCACCGTGCCGGTAAACAGATTGACTTCCTGCAGAACCATTCCAAGGGAGTGCCTGAGATCCGGCTTGCGAATCTTCGTGATATTGATCCCGTCGTACCTGATCTTGCCGTCCGGTATATCGTAAAATCTGTTGATAAGGTTTGTGATAGTCGTTTTGCCTGCACCGGTCGATCCAACAAATGCAATCTTTTGTCCCGGTTTTGCGTACAAAGTAATATCGTGCAGCACATTTTTGCCCGGTTCGTAAGCGAAATCGACATTTTCCATGCGCACATCTCCGCGCAGTTCGATATATTCGATGCTTCCGTCGCTGTGCGGATATTTCCACGCCCAAAGCCCGGTCTTCCGGTCCGTCTCGGACAGGCTGCCGTCCTCATTTCTCACCGCGTTGACCAGAGTCACATAGCCATTATCCTGTTCAGGCTCCTGATCGATCAGTTCGAATATCCTACTCGCTCCCGCAAGTCCCATCGCTATCATGCCAACCTGATTGGAAAGCTGCCCGACAGTCTGCGACAGCTGTCTCGACATATTGAGGAACGAAACTATGATGCCTATCGAGATTGGATGGATTCCGTGAAGGCTGAAATTGGTCGCGCCGACTATGACGAGAACGCCGCCGACGAATGCTATCATTACATACATGATATTGCCGACATTGTGGAGTATAGGCATCAGCACATTGCTCGCAATGTTGGCACGCTCGCCGTCTGACCGCAGCTGCTCATTAAGCAACTCAAAATCTGCCTTTGCCTCGTCCTCATGCGTGAAAACCTTGATGACCTTCTGTCCCGTCATCATTTCTTCGACAAACCCCTCTTCGGCCGCAAGTGATCTCTGCTGAGCGATCATGTATCTGGTGCTGTCTCCGCCGAATTTTCCGGTTATTCTGAACATTATTATCAGAACCGCTATGACCACAAGAGTCAGCCATACGCTGTACCAGAGCATCATGATAAATGCTGCTGCTATCGAGAGTATCGACTGCACCAGCGAAGGAAAGCTCTGCCCGATCACCATGCGAAGCGCGTCTGTGTCGTTGGTGTATGTACTCATGACATCTCCGGTCGCGTGTGTGTCAAAATATCTGACCGGCAGCGTCTCCATTTTACCGAACATGGCGTCACGGAACTTTTTGAGCGTTCCCTGAGTGATGATGGCCATGATTCTCGCCTGCAGAAATACAGCTATTACACCTATCAGATATATTGCGGCCATCATTCCGATCACCTTGATGAGGTCAGCGTATACAGCCTGAAGGCCCTTATCCATACCCGGAATGATGACAAGGTCGACAAGCCGCTGCAGAAATACCGATGCGATGGTGTTGGAAAGAGCCGAAAAAATTACACAGATTATCACGACAATGAGCCCCGGTTTGTAGTATTTCCATACGAAACCGGTCAGGCGTTTTACAACGCTCATATCAAGGGCTTTTCCGCCACCCGCTGGGCCGCGCCGTCCTTTCGGGCCTTTGCCAAATTTGCCATCCGGAGCTTTGCCGGGTGCGCCGCCCTGAGCATTTATAGCTTCATTCGTTTTGATTTTGTCGCTCATGCCGCCGCCTCCTTTCCGCTCACCTGTGAAACGTATATCTCGTGATAAATGCCGCCGAGAGCAATGAGTTCATCATGTGTTCCCTTCTCTGCGATACGGCCGCCGTCCATAACGAGTATCATGTCGGCATCCTCTACAGAAGAAATGCGCTGAGCTATTATCAGCTTTGTCGTATCAGGGATTTCTTCTCTGAAAGCCTTGCGGATCAAGGCATCGGTACGCGTATCGACAGCCGAAGTCGAGTCATCGAGTATCAGTATTTTCGGCGATTTGAGAAGAGATCTGGCAATGCACAGCCTCTGGCGCTGACCGCCTGACACATTGCTGCCGCCCTGATCTAATAAAAAGTCGTATCTTTCACGCTTACGCTCAATAAATTCATCGGCCTGAGCCAGTTTGCATGCGTGTTCTATTTCTTCATCTGTAGCATCAGCTTTACCCCATCTCATATTTTCTTTGATCGTACCGGAGAAAAGCACGTTCTTTTGCAACACTACAGATACCGCATCGCGAAGAGAGTCGAGATCATAATCGCGCACATCGACCCCGCCCACTTTCACCGAGCCTTCCGTAACATCGTAGAGCCTCGGTATCAGCTGGATAAGTGTGGTCTTGGATGAGCCCGTCGCGCCGATTATTCCTATTGTCTGCCCGGATTCTATCCTGAGATTAATGTCAGAAAGAGCAGGACGTTTGCTGTTTTCCGTATATTTGAAGCTGACATCCGTAAACTCAATGCTGCCGTCTGCGATCTCTCTGATCCCGTTTTCGGGCGAAGTGAGCGTGCTGCTGTATTCGAGAACCTCACTGATACGCCTTGCCGATTCTTCGGAAACAGTCATCATGACAAATACCATCGACAGCATCATTACCGAAATCAGAATCTGTATGCCGTATGTCAGCAGTGATGAGAGCTCGCCCGTCGTCAGTTCTGTACCGCCGCTGCTTATTATCATTTTTGCGCCGACATAATTGAGCAGCAGCAGACCGACAAACATACACAGATTCATCACCGGCATATTAAGCGCAATGATTTTTTCGGCATATGTGTAATCTTTCCGCACGTCCTCGGAGCCCCTGGCAAATTTGTCCATCTCGTAGTCTTCACGTACAAACGATTTGACGACCCTGATGCCGCTTATGTTCTCCTGCACTGAATTGTTCAGAGCATCGTATTTCTTGAATATGCGCTTGAACACCGGCATTACGGTCTTCATGATCAGAAAAAGTGCGACAGCCAGGAACGGTATTATGCACAAAAATACTAGCGCCATGCGAGCGTTGATTGTGAATGACATGATTATCGAGAAAAGGAACATCATCGGTGTCCTTACTGCAATCCTTATTATCATCTGATAGGCGTTCTGCACATTCGTTACATCTGTGGTCATCCTGGTGACCAACGACGATGTTGAGAATTTGTCGATGTCTGCAAATGCAAATTCCTGCACGCCGTAGAAAATATCGTGTCTCAGGTTGGCGGCAAATCCCGTGCTGGCTGTCGCCGCGTATCTGCCCGACATAACGCCGCAGTACAGCGATGCGAAAGCGATCACCAGCAGAACGATGCCGTACCAGAGTATGTCACCTATTGTTTCTCCGTTCATGCCGTCTATGAGCATTGCCATAATAAAAGGCAGTATGCATTCGAGCATGACTTCAAGTCCGACGAACACAGGCGTCAGGATCGAGGCCCTTTTGTATTCGCGAACACTTTTCAGTATTGTTTTTATCATATTTTATCTCCGTTTTAGCTACCGGCAATACATATGCATGTGCATGTGCATCCGAGCATTTTATTGCATATTCTCTGTCGCACAATATAGTCGCACAATATAGATAACAAGCATTTAACTGATTTCTTGTTATTATCCCCCCATTTACTATTCAAAGTCAACGCAGAATAACGAAAACAGGGGCAAAGTCAGGGATGTTATTTAAATGATTCCGCTACTCTTAATCACGGTAGTTCCTGTGCGAGCTTTTTTCCATCTCAGGAACTACTTTTTGAAGCTGACTCTGCTGTTTTGCTGCATTATTCTTCATCACGGTAGTTCCTGTGTGGGCTTTTTTCCATCTCAGGAACTACTTTTTGAAGCTGACTCTGCTTTTTTGGTGCATTATTTTTCATCATGGTAGTTCCTGTGTGGGCTTTTTCCCATCTCAGGAACTACTTTTTGAAGCTGACTCTGCTTTTTTGGTGCATTATTTTTCATCATGGTAGTTCCTGTGTGAGCTTTTTTCCATCTCAGGAACTACCAGCCTGACCGGACTGCAGGTAAATATTTCCAAATATCGTTGAATAAGCTATATCGCTGAGATATAGTATTACAAATCAGGTTCGGAAAGGCGGGAGTTTCCCATGTTTGAATATCCCATGTTTGACTATCTTGTTGTCGGGGCGGGGCTTTACGGCGCGACTGCGGCGCGGCGGCTGCGCGATGCCGGCAAATCTGTGCTTGTGATCGAAAAACGGGATCACATTGCCGGTAATGCTTATACGGAAAAGCTTGCCGGGATCAATGTCCACAGATACGGTCCGCACATCTTCCATACTAATGACAGCACAGTCTGGAAGTTTGTCAATCAGTATGCAAGCTTTAATGACTTTATCAACTCCCCTGTCGCCAATTACCGCGGGGAGATTTTTCAGTTGCCTTTTAATATGCACACTTTCCGCAAGATGTGGGGTGTGACCGACCCGGCGCAGGCAGCTGCAAAGATTGCCGAGCAGGTCGCTACATCCGGCATTACACAGCCGAAAAATCTGGAAGAGCAGGCTATTTCCATGGTCGGCCGGGATATTTATGAGAAACTGATAAAGGGTTATACGCAGAAACAGTGGGGCCGCGAGTGCGACAGGCTTCCGGCGTCGATAATAAAGCGCATACCCGTTCGTATGACGTACGACAGCAATTATTTCGACTCGAAGTATCAGGGAATTCCGATCGGCGGTTACACTAAAATGGTCGAAGGGATGCTGGACGGCATCGAGGTGCGTCTGAACACGGACTATCTGGCGAACAAAGAGATGTTTGACGAAATGACCGGGCACGTTATTTACACCGGACCGGTCGATGCGTTTTTTGACTTCAGACTCGGCCGGCTTCAATACCGGACCTTACACTTTGAGACCGAGACCCTCGGCATACCGGATTTCCAGGGAAATGCGGTCGTCAATTATACCGATGCCGAAACTCCGTGGACGCGGATAATCGAGCACAAATGGTTTGAGTTCGGCCGGGATGAACATGGCAGAGAGATCCCGAATACTGTAATTTCGAGAGAGTACAGTGCTGAGTGGATGCCGGGCAAGGAAGCTTATTATCCGATAAACGATGAAAAAAACACCCGGCTGCATGCCGGGTATAAAGAACTTGCTTCGCGCGAGGATAAAGTCACATTCGGCGGGCGGCTCGGCGAATACCGTTATTATGATATGGATCAGGTGATCGCCGCCGCCATCAGCAAAGCCGATGAGCTTCTCTCAAGGTAGTCATTATCTGTATTTTATAAAGCATCCTGCTCGGTCGGTTATGGATTCTGCTAAGCCGAATCCTTTATGCTTCTTGCTTTATTCCTCCGTTTTGAAGTGCTGCACGAGTTTGATCACAATTTTTGAAGGCGAAAACATAGTCGCAGTTTTTGCAGAGCCGGTATTGACTGTTTTATTGACATAGATATTTTTAAATCCGTATTTCTGCAGCAGCTCATATGCCTCTTCAAAATTATCGACATTCATGCGGATCGCTACAAAATCTTTAGGAAAATCAATATCAGGAACATCTATATCAATATGAAATCCGTTTTCATCCTTCATCCGGATCTCTTCCGTATCGTAAAAGCCGATGCCCTTCGGATTGTGGCGTACTTCAAAGCCCATGTCCTTAAACAGCGAAGAGACTTCCTCTGCATCTTTCGCAATAATCATCGGATTAAATGTTGTGATCTTCATAATTTTCCCCGTTTCTCCTTAATATAATCATTCACAATCTGTTTTTTAGTTTTGAACTATACGCCTGGATACTGCAAAATATATTTATCGATTCTGCAGCACTAATCTATTCATCCGTCTGAACAGCCTCTTCCATTTTCTGATTGAGCGCGTCGACGGCGTCCTGCGCCGAATCCACCGCCTGTTCCTGCATCTGCTCCTGCTGCTCTTCAGTTTTTCCGAAACCGAATCCGCCCATCTGAGTCATCACAAGCCATGCTACTATCAGCGCAACTATCAGCATCATTATCAGCGCCAGGCCCGATCCTCTGCCCTTATTATTCATAAATGCTCCTATCTGCAACCAAACTACATTGGAATTATATCAAATAAATGCATAGCAGAAAACCCTCGATATCCAGTGCTTATAAACTTATCATGCCATAATAAAGATAATAATACAGGAAAGGTTCAACCGCGACTGCAGATATGACAAGCAGGAAGATATTATCGTTGACGCCAGTATCCATTTTGGATATAATTTTATAAAATATATCCAAAATGGATACCTGAGGTGTTGTTATGAGCATGATCATTAAAGAATTAAGGGCAAAAACCGGCCTGAGTCAACAGAAGTTTGCCGATCTATTCGACATTCCGGTCAGCACTTTACGAAAGTGGGAGCAGGGAGAGTCCTCGGCTCCACGATATGTAGTCGATCTTATCGCAAGATCACTGCCGTCATCTGACTCTTCGCTTGAAAAAATCGAAGGAAAGGATGGCGCGATATTCTATTACGACAAGGCGAAACATACGGTCACGGATGTCAAAGGAAACCACATCACTATCAGCGAGGATCTCAGCGATGTGAAGAGGCAGAATCTCAAATTGTACATCTCAGATCTTTTTGAGAGTTTTTATGAAATACAGGAAAGATTCAACCGCGACTGCAGATATGACAAGCAGGAAGATATCATCTGGATATGACAGCTTCGACATTCACGTGGTGAACAGTTCCAGCGTTCGTATCACCCTACTGCATTTGACTAATCGAAAGAGGAACAGAAATGGCTGCAATAAACAGAGAATACTACTTGATGCACAAAGACATCCCTGTATGCCTAATGGAAATCAGCGATGATGGATCTATCTCCAGAGTGAGACGAAACGAAACTGCAATGGAGCACTTCCCTCTCGGTGGACAGATGAACAATATGCGATTCCACGAATGGTGGAACGACAGAGCAATCCCGAAAACAAGGCATGGCGCAAAAACTGCGCTCCAACGACTTGGCTACAGTTCTACGAACAGTGCACTTGTAAATAACCTCGCCCTCAGCCTCTCAGATTGTTACTGGATAAGGCCTCGCGATGAAATTATAAAGTGGTCCGACGTTAATCTGTTTACAAATGATTTTGTCGACACATTCGGTGATTTAACTATAAACAAAGATCACGTTATTGATTTAAGACGTATGACACGGTTCAACTGCGCGACATCTCAAGGCGAACTGCAAAAGAAATGGTGCATTGCCGGAGACGGTCGCAGGTACCTTATCAAGGGAAACTATGGGGATTCATACCAGCAGAGTTTAAATGAATTATTTGCCGCAAGGCTCCATGAACAACAGGGATTCAGGCATTTTACATCATATTATCCTGTTCGTATGCAGATTGACGGCAACATCGAGGGGCTCGGCTGTATGTCCTATGATTTTTGCAGCGAAGAAATCGAATGTATCAGCGCGTGGGAATTGCTCCAGACCATCAAGACCAGATATAATGAATCATTTTATCATCCGTTTAAAACTGTCTGTCTGGGGCTCGGAATGGATGAGCAGGAGTTTGACGATTTCATCGACTATCAGATCATGACTGACTATCTGATAACGAACACGGACAGGCATATGAATAACATCGCTGTAATGCGCAACCCGGATACTCTGAAGATACTTGGATTTGCCCCAATATACGATTCCGGCAATTCAATGTTTTACAACATTCCATATGACGAACTATCACATATCAGGCTGAATGAAATAAAAACCCATTCTTTTATTGCCCCGGAGGTACGCCTGCTTCAATATGTCCGGAACAGAAACCTCGTCGATATCGACAAGGCTGTAATGGATTTCTCCCTATATGAGCAGGATGTTACAGAGCGTCATATTCGCATACCAAAAATCAAAGAGTTATACGAGAAAAAACTCGACAAACTCGCCGCATTCCAGCGTGGAGTCGACATCTGGAAAGACCACAGGAGCAGACACTGATAGCATGAAGTTTTTACTGATATTTTTAGGATCGGTTCGTTGACTCATTTCCAAAATAATCTTGCAAAACTCAGTGAGTTTGCATAAAATTGTGTCAGGAAGAGCGTTGCTCGTCAGCAACCAACTCGGCCAATGGGGGGCGCCGCCTAGTAACGTGCGTAGGCGGCTTTTAATGCTTATCGTTACCATGGCCATCACCTTCTCGGCGGTAGGGATGTAATAAAAACGTCTTTGGTCACGATACATTTTAACGAGAATGCCGAAATTGTATTAATTCGATACAATTTCGGCATCTTTCTTTATCCATATCATTCCATACTCTGATTCATTAAATGAATGGTCGGCATTTCTGCCAGTATCGCATCCCGAACAGTTCCCTTCAAGTAGGCCGGATTGATACTGCTCTTTGAGTACTGCAGCCATGTACCTTGCGTACGATCCGTCAGCAGTCTTGTGAAGAATCGCTCCCAGCTGAAATAATCCTTCGAGTCAATATATTCAGATGGCTCCTCCAGAATGCTTTGGACCTCAGGATCTTTCATCGGATTCGCAGAAAGAATCAGCCATTCAAACGACTCCGGCAGATACAGGCTGACATCCTTATGCGTCCTCAGGAATTTCATCACACGGTCAATCTCCGCCCCAAATGCTGCTCCGTCTGCAATCAGGAGAACACTGCCATCTGCGCTGTGCTCCCTGGCTTTTTGCAGAACCTTAGCTTTTCCTTCCGCAGAAACACAGACGATTTCACTTTCTGAGCAAATTCCGTCGAAAAACCGGTATCCTGCGTTGGCATCCTCCGTCACCACCGTATGCGGATGGATCTCTTTTCCCATGCTCCCTTCCCCATATATCCGATAGAACTCATGGTAATGCTGCTTCAGGCCGCCATACTTCCCGCTGGTGCGGATGCCGTAAATCTCAGTCACACTGTATGGCAGAGCCGGAAGTCCCTCACGACTTGCGATAACATAGTAATTATCTGTTTTCTGGATCTCACGAGAGAACTCACGCGTATAAACAAACGAATTCCCCTCGTCGATGAATACGATACTATCGTGCATTTCAGAGAGCTGGCCTTTCCAGGTCGCTCCTTCCAGGACAAAGCATGCCTTATCACAGATCAACCGTATGGAACTGTCCGCTCCATTGTTGATATACTCCTGAACCATATCAATAAGAGTGGTCTTTCCGGTGGCGCTGTCACCACGGATGACCGTCAGGTTTCTTCTGAGTTCGAACTCGTACCGGATACGTTTATTCTGTATCTGCACTTTGTGGATGCCTTTCATTCACTCTCTCCTCAGATATAATCAATCGCGATATCTACGAGCTCCGTCATATTATGAACCACCGCTCCATTGTTAAGGATCCTGATTTCGAAGGCACTATCGCCAAAATCCATAATATGCCGCAGGTTCACCGTCCGGTCTTCCTCTTCTGCAATATTCAGCAGCCACTTTGCGCAGTTATCGCCGCATGTCGACGCATTGAAAACCTTCTCCGGTTCAAATTTTACCAGGATGAGCGTCTTCACTCCGCCTGACAGCCCCAAAGGTGGAATCTTTCCCAGTACAGGACTGTCGATAATACCGCTGTCTATGACTTCTGAACGATCCACATCCCGGATCATCTCTTTCACAACAGGATCAATGATCCACTCATCTTCGTAGTCATTCTTGAAAAACACTGCCGTGTTGTATACCGCCTCCGGCATGTCACCAAAAAACACATTCAACATCAGGAATTCCTTTCGTTCGGTCTTATCATAACTAATGTTCATTTTAAGTCAGAATCCCCGTTCCCGCAAGGTAATAGAAACGGTATGGCTATGGTATTCAAGGACGAATTAATCTTACTTTATACTTCTCATCTGTTGATGAATCAAACATTTCAATGATCCTCGATTTTAAAATCACACTTGCAAACCTCAATGCGTCTGCATATAATGGTGTCAGGAAGAGCGTTGCTCGTCAGCAACTAACTCGACTGTTTGCTAGTCGCCGCCTAGTTACGTGCGCAGGCGGCTTTTTTAATGGTGATTGTTACACGAACAACCCGTCGGTCGAACGTTATGGTAACTCTTACAATCTCCGGCCCTCCCTTCGAACAGTCTCTACCATGCGCATCACCTCCTCGGCGGTAGGAATGTGGTAAAAACATCTTCGGTCGAGCCAGCCGCTAACTCACTGCTTTCCTGACTTGTTTTACATTATAGCTGCCGATGTAAATCCGTCAATCCCATGAAAACAATGGGAAGCACGGCATTTCAACTCATTCATGAATTTATTGCAGAATTCCATTATTCTATTGTTGAATATCATTCAAAAAATGTTTTTTGTATATTTATTCTGTTATTTTCTGCTTGACGATCCTACAATTGTTAATGCCGTCTCGGGCTGTCTTAATATAGCTTAAGTTGAATGTCACAGAACTGCTCTGTATACTGTCAAAAAATATACAGAGCATTCCCGGGCAGCACGGTTTTTAATGATGATCAATCACGTCTAATTAAAACCCATCCACTACCATCATTATAATACCAATCTTTATCTCCCCCGCTCGTATAATAATACTTGCCAGCGTATAAATATATATTATCACCTGATGGTTCTATAGTATTCCCATTTTTATCCTTTATCACAGGCTTCTCCTCCGAATAGGTAAATTCGTTCTCACCTTTAACATACACTTTATTCATATCTTTCGTTTTACCACCACCCGGAGTAAGATCTGGTAGGTCAGAATAATTATATATTGGTTTTGCACTATCATCTATTGAAACAGAAATAACTCCATCATCATCAACGTATAAATAAATATCTGCGTCTTTGCCAACCTGTCTGTTTCCGCCAGAATAATACCCATAATTTTCCATATAGTTCGAAACAAAACCATCAATAATCTCTATATCTCCCTCACATTTCAATTTTTTTCCATTAGAACTTGCAACAATAGATCCAATGACTGGTTCCGTATAGTTCCATCCTTCTTTCGTCTGAGTGCATCTCACAACAACATATGATCCAGTGCCATTGGCAAGATAATCGTGTATCAACTCTCCATATGCTGTTCGACAATTGGCCAAGTCGGTTGCCTCTCTTGATTTTTCGAGTTGGTTGGTGAAAATAGGAATAGCGATAGCCACCAGCACAGCAATTATCGCTACTACAATCAGTAACTCAGCAAGAGTGAATCCTCGATTGTGATGTTTTTCATTTACTTTCACATTAATCATTTTTTCATTATCCCCCTTTAATCCTTTGATACACCTGAACATCATCTCAATCTGATGATGAATAATGAATTGCCATAATACTATACGAGCAATTGTATTTTAACGAGAATACAGCACAGACTTAGCGTCATATGATACCGAGTCAAGACAATCTTACATTATCAACGCGCACTACTTTCCTTGAATACTATCCATTTACTAATTGCATAATTGCCCACAATAACAATTATCTGCGATAATAACTTGATCACCATGCTATTGATATTCAACAGGTCTATTCCAATCCAAAGTATTAGTTCCTCCGCCGCAAGAGTAGCGAGCCTGCCCACAGCAAACATCATTGCCTCTCTGATTATATCTTTTAGCCCTGCCGACCGACTCTCGAACACCCATCTCCTGTTTGTAACATAGGCAAATGCCACACATATGATCCATATCACTATATTTGCAGATAATGGCTCCCACCCAAGGCGCACCGCCATCAGCCAGAATAAAACCACATTGAGCAGAAAAGTCAATCCTCCGAAAAAAAGGTAGAGAATAGGTTCTTTATACTTATAAATACTGTATGTTATTTGCTCGATTAGTTTTTTACTCATTACACATTCTAATAGTGCTCTTTCCCATTACATAATACATATTACCGAAAGAACCCTTTCACAAATTACATTCTTTATATATACTATATCTTATCGGATAGGGACAATCAACCAACGCTATTCCCAACAACTAATTACATTTGGCCTTTTGAAATGAAAACTGCAAAGAATCAAATTACTGTAATACTTCTAATTTCTACTCTGGCATTTATCTTTACTATGCAGAGTATACATTTCCCTGCTGGTCAGAGGGTGGATTTTAGTGATTCTGCTGTATATCAATATATCGGTCATTTGATATTGGCTGGCAAGGTGCCTTATGTAGATGCATTTGATCACAAAGGTCTTTACCTATATTTTATCAACGCACTAGGTTACAGGATCAGCCCTAAAATTGGAATCTGGGTCATCGATTATACCTTTATGTTCATAAACGGACTGCTTATCTATCGATTTTCCCGCAAATTCTGCGATCAGCCGATTTCTATTCTGATACTCATCACCATGATATCCGGCATAGGCGTCCATTACTTTCTGGGAAATACCCCTGACTTTTTTTCTCTGACATTTCTTTTCTTTGGCATCAACGTACTTGCTAATTATTTTATCAAGAATGATCTGCATTTAAAGGAATGTATTATTATCGGAGTGATATTAGGCATTATCATTTGGCTAAAATTCACTATGATTCTGCCCATCTTGGTATTGTGTGCGACAATATTTCTCAAAGAACTGATTACAGGCAACTTATCATTTTGTCGGAGAGCACTTTTAGGATGCATATCAGGTATCATCCTCGCATCTGCACCTGCTATCATATGGCTACTATGTCATGATGCTTTAACGGCTATGATCAGGGATTATTTCGGTTTCAACTTAACATATCGTTCATTTCATGCTTCTTCAGGCGATCAGATTGAAGCATATGTAAAGATGATTCTTAAACCCGCTATACTTCTTGTCCCGATTTGCATTGTTACTCATCTGATAATCATCTTACGAACTGGTAGTTCATTAAGATCCAGAAACTCATTAATATCCTATGGCTTTTTGTCATTTGTTATATGTCTGTTGTATTGTTCTTATACCGGCAACCCATATATTCACTACGACCTTATCCTTTTCCCAGGAACAGTTTTGATAACAGTCGGTTTTTGCAGCCAGTATTATGACGATCTATTATGCGGAAAGCGTTATATTATTCCTTTAATTATCACAATTAGTGTTTTTGTTTATGGATGCCTCTACGAAAAGGCATCCTGCGATAATCACTGGCGTTACTCCGATGCCCAAATTCAAGAGGAATCTAAATTGTGTACGTATATTTTGAACAATTCTTCAGAAGATGACAGCATCGCAATCATTTCTCCAGCCAGAATGGGCTATTATGTTGCTACCGATCGACTTTCAGCTACAAGGTATCCTTATGTTCAGGCTCAGCATCTTGAACCTGAAGAGATCAGCGCAGACTCTGAATTCTGGAAAGAATATACACATCAACTGAGTCATGAAAAACCTGCTATAATAATCATAGACAAGTATTATAAACGTAAATCTCTTTTAACTGTACTTGATCCGATACTATCTGATTATTATAATGCTGGTGATTCAGACCAATTCTCAGTCTATTCCCTGAAAAAGGATGATAAACAGAATTACTATGGAAAGGTTTCAGATGAATCATATGAGGATGATGGAGTCGTATTCACAATTACCGATGATATGCTTGAAGCATACAAGAGAGGCGATTTAACGGCAAAAGACATCATAGATAGGATTGACCAGAATTTTCCTGGAGAAGAGCCGTGAAAGATTCATTATACATTATTATTCCTGCATACAACGAACAAGCCAATATTGATGAACTGATCAACGAATGGTATCCTGTCATCGAAGGTATACATTCCAATGACAGCCGTCTCGTTATTATTGATGACGGCAGCACAGATGACACATACCGATTGCTCAACGGATACTCTGTTAGCAGACCATTACTTACCGTGCTCCACAAAGAAAACGGAGGGCACGGTGATACACTGCTGTTTGGTTACAGATATGCTATAAGGAATGGCAGTGATTATATCTTCCAGACAGATTCTGATGGTCAGACAAAAGCATCGGAATTTCAAGACTTCTGGAATCAGCGTATGGAATATGATGCCATTATTGGCTATAGGCGAAAACGTGGAGACGGATTGAAGCGCAAGCTTATTGAAGATGTTCTTTGCCTTATTCTCTTTTGTATATTCAGAGTACGGGTTCCGGATGCAAATGCTCCTTTCCGTCTAATGAGATCCTCTAAAGTGGACAAATATATCAGTAAAATGCCCGAGCACTACAATCTTCCTAATGTTATGCTCACGGTATTCTTTGTCAGCAACAATGATAAGTTGCTTTTCCGTGAGATAAGCTTTGGAAAGCGACACGCCGGCAATAACAAACTTAATTATAGAAAAATAGCCGGCATTGGCTGCCGGGCTGTACATGACTTCATTCGGTTCCGCTCTTCTTTGTAAGCAAGGCAGGTGGGAAATATCAGACATTATGATTTCTCTAAATGCACATATCCCAACCCTAACATGATAAACAAATATGGGGTAGTACAGTATAATGTCAACCCGAAAAAGGCTCCGACAAGATAACCGAATGCTGAAACAAGTGCGACCATGGTCAAATCATCCAGTTTCGCCTTTTCTTTCAAGGCTCTCATATACACGCTGAAACAGCCTGTAAAATACAATACACCTGCAGGTATTCCGTAAAACAACGCATATTCAATATACTCGTTATGAGGTCTATTTAAACCTATGACTTCATATAATCTATTTGCTATAATTCCCTCATGTCCAATACCAAATAGTGGGTTTTCCTTTATCAACTTCATGGAATTTACCCACAATATCCATCTTCCTGAACCAGCTGCCATCGCTTCTTCAGACATAGGGTCGAATGCAATCAAACCAATATCTGTCAGTAACATTTTGATGTTATTTATCATGAATCCATTAAAAATACCTGTTAATATCAAAGTTATAACAAATATTTCAAAAGCAAAAATTGCAGCTTTATTTCCATGTCCGTCACGCATGTGAAAAACTATAATGTTAAATATGCACGCGAATAGACATCCGATCCACGCGCCCATCGTATTGTCAAAAGACAATGCAACTGTGTTTAGCACAAGTGAGAACAGTGCTGCCCTCTTCCATATAGTTTCCCTCTCTATCACAAACATTGCTGCAGACAAAGAGGTTACTATCGAAAGGAAATAACCGTAATAATTGATATTCGTAAATATGCATGTGAATGCTGGCTGCCAGTCAGTAAAATAATGTGATGTAAGTTGTGTTTTCCACAGAAAGAAAGCTACCGGTACCATGAAATCGCTTACAATCATTAATGAACGAAGCAATCCTCTTTTTATTTTCTCATCAGCGATGATCATTCCAACAGGTAGAAGTAGAACAAAATATTTCACCTTAATATAAAAAGATTCCCCAAGATTTGCAGCTCCAAATATGGTGAAGTAATTAGCTCCATTATATTTATACGATGCAACCATGAATAGTGTCACCAGAACAAAAACTATATAAGTTTTATTATTATTAATACTCTTTTTTATGGATATCAATATATTATTGCTAGTAGCAAAATAATAAAAACAATACACAATGATTGCTGTAATGCCCGTTACAGTTGTCACTGGTTGAATACATTTCCTGAACATATTTTCGTATGTTACAGTAGTGTAATCTATATTGTGATGGATAGTAGCAATAATAGACATTAAAAGAGGAGCAGCAATATAAACTGATATGCAGAGCATTGCTATCCGCTCAGAATTAATATTTATAATGTGTAGTTTCGCATAATTTTTTATTGGTTTGAATTTAGCAATACGAATTTCTCTTTTCAATAATGATTTATCATAACTCATAATTCTGCGTACTACGATATATATAAAGGCTTCGCCAATAAGACGAAGCCTTTATTATATTGCATATTAATTATTAAAAAAACTCCCAATACAATGCTATTATTATTTACATTCTATTGTTACTGTACCTTCCTTATCATCAATAGTAATAACAGCTTTTCCACCCTTCTTAGGAGTACCCTTAACTTGTGCTTGACCAGTAGTTGATGAACTTCCCGAGCTTGTGCTCTTAGAATTGATTTCTGAGCCTACATAAACTTTGCTGTCATCGCCATTAAAAGTCTGCCAACTATCCTTAGTCTGCTTCAGAGGAACTTCAACAGAAGCACTAGTATCGCCTGTTAAATAAGCTGTTACTACTTCAGCATAACCAGATCTGATGTTAGCAAGGTCTGTAGCCTCTCTGGACTTCTCAAGCTGACTTGTGAAGATAGGAATAGCGATAGCTACAAGTACTGCGATGATTGCTACTACGATGAGCAGTTCAGCCAGTGTGAAACCTTTCTTATTGTTCTTTCTCTCCATAATTTTTCTCCTTTTCTACATGTAGAATTATAGCACATTCGGACACTCACTCGGCCGTCTGAACGCCCGAACGAAACTTACAATTAGATTTTAAACTATATACCCTGATTTTTCAATACATTTCGCAATATTTTATTAATTATTGCGGTTTTGTTGCGGGTAAATTGACAAATTATTGACGCAAAAATTGCTTTTCATCATTTCAGCAGAGGATCGACGCCATCGTCTTCGTTAGTTGCTGCCTCATCCTTTGGCAATGCAGAGTCCGGCGTTCCTCCAACCATGGTTTCAAAGAATGTAGCTGTCATAGCCATGCTGCACTCTCCATTATCAGCTATACTGCAGTTTACATCTCCTATCTGGCATCTGTATTCGCAAGCATTGATATCTCTCATTATCCTTTGCGCAGTCTTAAAGTTTTTGCATCTGAACTGCAGAGTAAAGCTTCGCCTGATCTGATCACCGTTTCTGGTGACATTGGCAAATGTGATCGAATAGTCAGGTATTCCCGCCAATACTGTGTTCAGAAATGCTGTCTCAACCTTGCTGTTGTTATAGCTAGGCATGCGGCTGACATTAGGCTGATGCTTTATATCCTCTAGTTCCGCCTCCATTTTAGTTATTTCTTCCGCCCTGGCTTTAGCTGTATCCAGCTCTGTCTGAAGAGATTGGGCTTCAGTATTTGATGCAAAAATCGATTCATTAACTGTTACATATATAAACTTATAATACAGCAAACCGATTATTATGATTGAGAATAATACCAGCAATATTTTTTCTACTCTGGTAAAGTTTCTGCTCATTATCTTCATTACTCTGCACCCTCCTCCAGTTTGGCCTGTTCCTCGGCTATATCTACAGTGTCAGGATTTTGCAGATAAAGGATGTATGTTGCTGTTACATATTTACCTTCTTTATCAAGTGCAATACGCACTGTGCTCTTATTGGCTGTATTTATAACACAGCGTTCTACAATTTTTTTCTTTTCTAGAGCCTGTGCGGTCTGATTCAGCTTTTGCAGAGTCCCGGCTCTTACCTGCATGGTCATCATGTTTCCTGTGACTGACCAGCTCTGCAGCTTAACACCTGTGTTGATAGCAGCCTGTGCCAGTTTCATTACATCAGTACGGTCAACAAGATTCAACTCCTCTTCTGTCATACCGGAATATGTATAATGAGCATACTGTTCTTCTACATTGCCCATTTGCTCAATAGTGGCATAAGCCTCATTCAATTCAGCCTGCATCTCTGCAACATGTGACTGTGCCTGAGACATCTCAACCAGCTTATCTACGACAAAGAATTTCCCCACCAACACTGCCACTAAGACAATCAGAACAATAAGAGGAATCATCCTGCGCATATCGATTGCATTGTCATCCTTTGGCATCAGGTTTATCGATGTCTTGGTCGGAAGCTTGCCACGTGTCAGAGAAGCGTTTTGTACAGCGTCCTTCAGATCGCTGAACTTAATATCCTTGAGGTCCTTAGACAGCGGATTATCTCCGGCCTTTTTTGGAGCACGAGGAGCCTTAGGAACCTTTTCCTTCTTCTCTTTTTCGGGCTTATTAATTTTTATCATTGATTGCTTTTTGAAAAGAGCCACTTATATGTCCTCCCATTGATAATCGGCGATCAGTTCAGTGAAATACTCGCCGCATCAGTCCATTGTGATGCCTATAGCCTGCACGAAGCTGTTGCATTCAGGTATATCGTCTCCACCTATCACCAGTTCGGAAGCTGTATGAAGTCTCATATCCAGCATCTCACCTATAGCATCTGTAAGCGGTCTGATTACTGCACCGCCTCCGCACAGCCACATATCGGTCATGGTGCTGTCCGGATTACTGAATCTGTAGAAATTCATCGCACGCATCAGCTCGACAGCTATATTCTCAAAACTGTTCATACACTCTTCTTTTTCGAGACATTTGTCAAAGTTAGCCATCAGATATGTATGCGCCAGATGTACCTCTACTCCGTATATATCGGCGATTACACTGTCAAGTGATCTGAGACCTATCTCCAGGACACGGGTCGCAACATGCCGGTCACCTTTATACATATACATCCTGATCGAGTTATATCCGAGATCCAGTATGCCGAATTCTTCATATTCCTGCATCAGAGTATCCTTCTGCTTGCGGATCAGTGATATATATGTACATAACGCAGGTGCAGTTTTGACCATTCTGAGCCCTGCCTTCCTGAGCATACTCTGGGATTCTGTTATGATAGAGTTGGGAGCTCCGACCGCCATCAGTTCAAGACTCTCTATTGGTTCCTCTTCCTCCTGAAGGAAAGGATCCGCATCAGCCTGCTTTTCACCTGCCTGATCATCCTCTTCTCCGTTATCTTCCTTTGGAAGCACAGCATAATCGAATATATAGTCAGATACCTCGCCGGTAATATAATCGTTGAATTCAAATGGCAGGTTGTATGCCAGCTGGTCCGTAGTCATCATCGGCACAGATACATTCTTGACATATACAGACTCATTAGGCAGCACCAGTGCAGCATGATTGGCCTTGATATTATTCTCCTTCATGGTCTGCTTTATAAGATCCGACATAGTGTCCAGCGATGTCAGTTCACCATCTCTGAGCAGGTTTTCAGGCATCGCTGCAGATGCAGCTGCAATCACTACACCGTCATCGACCAGTGCCAGTTTAAGCTGATCATGTCCTATGTCAACTCCGAGTATTGTTTTCTTCTTCCCAAATAGTGCCATTACATTACTCCATTTATCATTATTGGCAATTATATAGTTATATGCGAGTCTCTCATTATTAATTCAGATTAAGATTCACAATTTATTGCATCAATCCATTAACCCATCAGGCCCAGATACCAGTTTATTATCGGTTCCCCGTACAGCAGCATAAATGCTGCGGCAATTGCGATCCACGGTCCAAACGGAAATGCTTTTTCGGGCACTTCGTCTTCGTCATATGCAGATTCAGAGTCGCCGACTTCGTGATCCTTTTCTGTTGCTGCTCTGCCTCTTCCTCTGCGTATTACGCTGAACAAAAGCCCTGCTATGCAAGCTATTATCATACAGAACAAAGTTCCTATTATTCCGAGATAAAGTCCAACCACACCGAACAGCTTGATATCGCCTCCGCCCATGGTATCGCGGCCCATCATCTTATCCATTATCAGTGAGACTGCAAGCAATCCTCCTCCGAATATCAGCCCGGCAGCTACATGTGAAAGTGCCTGTCCCCATCCGTCATATATAAACGGTGCTGTTACAATCCATGTAATCGCAGCAATTATATGACAGCCATCCGGGATGATCATATCATCTATATCTGTCAGCGTCAGCACGAACAGCACACAAATGAATATGTAATTACGCAGACACTCTATCGTAAGATCGAATCTCAGCAGACACAGCACTGTGAGTGCCGCGAATACCAGCTCCGTCAGCGGATACCTTGCCGGGATCTTTTCGCCACAGTAATGGCAGCGTCCTTTTCGTATCAGCCAGCCAAATACTGGGATCAGATCGACAAATCCGAGTTCATGCCCGCATGTCGTGCAGTGACTGCGTCCTTTTAGTACGGATTCCCCGTGTACAGAGCGCCATGCCGCACAGTTCAAGAATGAACCCATGCATGCGCCGAATACCGCCGCCAGTACTACGAAATATATTAGCAGAGGTCCGAATTCATATATGCTTATCATTTATTGACTATTTCCTTTATTTATCTAACTTCACTGAGAATCAGTCCACTCATAACCGGCACTTTAACGTTACGCCTAGCCATCGTACGCGTCACCGGTCCAGTTGTCCTGCATCCTCCAGATAGCGCAATAATCCTCATCGGCATAGACGAAATAGCAAACATCACCATCTTTGACTTTTTTCTTACTCTTTTTCGCCTTAGCCTTGGCTGAAAAATCAAAATCGCCCTTGACCCCGTAGAATGCTACAACACCTTCGTAACCATTGGTTGTCTTAGTGCCGCGGTGAATCATTTCTTCTTTTTTTACACGGGTGATTGTCAGCGGCTCGCCATTATTGGTGATCACTATATCGCCCGGATCCTCGTTTCCCTTGTCTATAAGCTTCTTACGCGACTCTCTCAGCTTCCGCAGACAGTATGTCGAGTTTAAACGTGTACGCTCTCTTACATCCTTGTCATGCAGTCCGCACACTGTAGTATAAACACCGTCAGCCCCCTTAACGAGGAATATATTGCCGTGTTTCGGGCATATATCCGGTCTTGCAACCATTATCTGATCCAGTGCTTTACGGGCTGCTTTTGTATCCCCCTCCTCATATGTGCCAAGGTATTCGATAATGAGTCCGTCATTTGCCGATTTCATAGCCTGCTCACAAGCCAGATATTCGGATCTGTATTGGAATGCTTTCCACGCCGGTATCGATATCACAACAAGCAGGATCAATACGATTACCGCTAATATAACCACCAAGCGGTTTGCTCCGCCTGATCTGCTATTCAGTTTTCTTTTAATATCAATCCCGGTCATTTTTTCATTAATCAGATTTCTTACATTCCGTTGTACATCGAGAACATAGCTACATAGATAGCGATTACTATGTATCCTGCTACCGCTCCCATGAATACAAGGGTTGCCGGCTCGAGTTTGGCCAGTGCCCTCTGCGTTGCTTGTTCCAGCTCGTTATCATAATAATCTGCCGTCATCCCCAATGTGGATTCGAGTTCTCCGGATTCCTCTCCGACCGCCGTCATATCTATCAGTATATCAGGCAGACATCCTGATTCTCTTAGTGTCTTGCCCAAAGTATGTCCTACCTCGAGTTCAGATGATATCTTGCCGACCTCTGTGCTTATATAATAATTGCTGAGTGTCCTTGCCGTGATCGTTACTGCCTTGGTGAGCGGCAGACCTGCTCCCAGCATCATCGCCATGGTGTTGGCGAACTGACTGGATGCACTCAGTATGTTTATTTCCCCGAGCACCGGCAGTTTCAACGCCCATATGGCCAGCTGCATTCGGCCCGATTCTGTGTTCCCGTAAAGTTTAAATCCGACGAATACCATCAGGCCTATAACTACCAGTATATACCAATTGTTCCTGAAAAACTGGGAAAGCGCTATCAGTGATCTTGTAATAGTCGGAAGTTGATTACCCTGTTCCTCAAATATCGCAGTGAAGGTCGGGACTACCTTGACCATAAGTACTATTACTACCGCTACAGCGAGCAGCATTACGAAGGTCGGGTATATCATAGCCCCACGAACCTTGCCCTTGAGCTTCATCTGTTTCTTGTAGTGTTCGCTCGCGGATTCAAAGGCCGTGTCAAGATTACCGGCTTCCTCGCCCGCGTGTATAGTCTCGAGGAATGTCAGAGGTATGATCTTTTTTCCTCTCTCGGAAAAGCTGAGCGATAGCGAACGACCGGATTCTACATCATCAGCTACCTGTGTCAGTATTTTCTTAAGCGTCTTATCTGTCATCTTCGCGCCGATAAGACGTACAGTCCTCGCGATAGGGATACCTGCTTTGAGGATTACAGCGAACTGGCTGCACATCAGAGTGAATGCCTTTTCGTTGAGCTTGGCGCCACCGATATCACCGGACAAGAAATTAGCTACTTTTCCCTTATCCTCCGCCGGCTCAACTTTGAGCACTATAGGATAGGTCTCCTTTAGTTTGGAGGCCGCGTCCATCTGATTGAATCCCTCGATAACTCCGCTTACCCGCTTACCATCGCGGGACATCGCAGAATATTTAAAAGTATCCATATATCACAATTCCTGTCTATAAAAGTATTTATATTAATTTGCGCAATCCGATAACTGAGCCGTTACATCTAACTGAGTATACGTGCAACATGCTTGATCAGTGCCCGTAATTATTTATTGAGTTATCTTATGCGTTCTTCTTTACGTAGTCGGCGTCGTGGGCGTACTGCATTGCGGTGTCGCGTGTGATCTGTCCGCCCCTGACCAGCCTTACGAGAGCCTGGTCCATTGTCTGTCCGCCAATCGCCGCGCTTGTCGCGATGGCGTTGACGATCTGCGGTGTATTTCCGTTTCTGATAAGGTTCCTGATGGCGTCTGTGACTATCATCATTTCTACAGCCAGCACTCTGCCGCCGGTCTTCTTAGGCAACAGCTGCTGTGTGATGACGGCCTGCAGTACCATCGACAGCTGCAGACGGATCTGTGTCTGCATGCCCTCAGGGAATACCTGCACGATACGGTCTACAGCGTCCGAAGCGCTGCCGGTGTGCAGTGTTCCGAATACAAGGTGACCTGTCTCAGCCGCTGTGATGGCTGTCTCGATGGTCTCCCTGTCTCTCATTTCGCCGATGAGTATAACGTTAGGGTCCTCACGGAGAGATGCGCGGAGGCCCGAAGCAAAACTCATTGTGTCTTTTCCTACCTCACGCTGGTTGATAGCCGCGAGGTCCGGTGTATAGATATACTCGACCGGGTCTTCAAGTGTGACGATGTGGCATCTCTTGTTGTGATTGATGTAGTCGAGCATCGCCGCCAGGCTTGTAGATTTACCGGAACCCGTCTCACCGGTAACAAGGATGATTCCCTTGTGGTGCTTAGGCAGATCCAAAGCCGCAGGCGGCAGTCCCAGTGTTTCCAGTTTAGGGATCTTGTCGGAGAGCAGTCTCAGCGCCACCGAAGGCAGTCCCTGCTGGCGGAATATATGGATACGGCAGCGGTTGCCGGCAAATGTAGCAGCGGCGTCCAGCTCGCCTGTGTCTTCGTAAACCTGATAAGCGTCTTCTGTTCCTGCAAGCGATCTGGCATATGCGAAGCAGTCCTCATCGGTTAACGCCTCGTCGGTCATATCCTGCAGCTGGCCGTCCTTACGGTATTTCGGCGGTAGGTCGTAGATCAGATGGATATCCGAAGCGCCGTCTTCTCTTGCCTTCAGTACGAGTTCTTCAATTGTCAGCATTTTCCAGTCTCCTTATCTTTTTTCATTATCCCTTGTTCATCAGGCTCAAAATGCCTGCGCGGGAGGCTTTGCAGCAGCCGGCACTCAGCGACTGACGGCTATATTAAATGTCTTCATATACTACACGCAGTACTTCGTCGACGGTGGTGACTCCATCGTAAACGAGGCGTATCGCGTTTTCCTTGAGTGATACGAATCCGCGGGCCGGATCGGTGAGCAGTTTTTCGATGGCTTCTCTGCCGGCGTTGGCCGCGATCATTCGGCGGACCTTGATGTCGAGCGGGAATATTTCGAAGACGCCTATTCTGCCTCTGTACCCGGTGTCGAAACACTTAGGGCAGCCCTTGCCGCGGTAGAATACGCGCTCAGGATCATATGGCAGTCCCAGTTCGTCCTGTTCCTCTTCATCCGGATGATATGCCTGTTTGCAGTCAGGGCAGATACGGCGCACCAGTCTCTGTGAGAATACGCCCTTGAGAGCGCTGGCTACGAGGTAAGGCTCCACGCCCATGTCTATAAGTCGCTCTATGGTTCCGAGAGCGTCACTGGTATGTATGGTCGAAAGTACGACGTGACCTGTGATAGCGGATCTCATCGCGATCTCGGCGGTCTCGCCGTCACGGATCTCTCCGACGCAGATGATGTCCGGGTCCTGACGCAGTATGGCTCTGAGGCCCTTCGCGAATGTCATGCCCGTTTTTTCGTTTATCTGTACCTGATTGACTCCGTCGACGTTGTACTCGACAGGATCTTCGAGTGTTATCAGGTTGACTTCACGTCTGTTGAGGTCGTTGATCATGGAATACATGGTCGTTGACTTACCGCTTCCCGTAGGTCCTACGATCAGGATTACTCCGTTCTTGATCTTGATCAGCTTGTCGTATTTCTTTGAGTCCTCTTCACTGAGTCCGATGGCCGAGTGGTCGAGGTTACCGCCCGATTTATCGAGCAGACGGCAAACAATCTTTTCGCCGTATACTGTAGGCAGTGTGGATACACGGAGGTCGATGTCCTTGTCTCTGACTTTGACGTTGAAACGTCCGTCCTGCGGTACACGCCTCTCTGTGATGTCGAGGTTTGCCATTACCTTGAAACGCGAAAGCACAGCCGACTGCAGTTCGCGCGGTACGGTCAGTATGTCTCTCAGAAGTCCGTCTATACGCATACGGACAGAAAGTTCTTCTTCTCTCGGCTCGATGTGGATATCGCTGGAACGCTCTGTTACCGCACGCTCGATGATGGAGTTTACGAGCCTGATGGCCGGCGCCTGGTTTGCGCTGTCCTCTCCGCCGACTATCGTTGATGAGAAAGACGCTTCCTGTGTGCCGTCGTCATCGTCGCCGGACATTGCAGCTTCACGCTTCATTTCCTCGATGGCCTTGGCAGCGCCCTCGTTTCCGTAGAGTATCTGTATGGAACGTTCGATGGCAGACGCGGTCGCGATCATAGGTACGACCTTGCGGCGGACTACCTTACGGACTTCCTCTATCGCGTAGAAGTTGAGCGGATCGCTCATCGCAAGATAAAGCTCGTCTCTGATTATTCTGACAGGAACGACCTGATATTGTTTAGCTATATTCTGCGGCACGACCTGAGCCAGCTCTGTAGGGATATTGATCTTGGTGAGATCTATATACTCGATACCAAGCTGCATCTGCAGAGCCTCGATCATTTCGAGCTCTGTGATGAATCCCTCGTCCTGCAGTACGGTTCCGAGACGTTTGCCCGAACCTTTTTGCAGGCGAAGACCTTCTTCAAGCTGCTCTTCTGTGATAAGGCCTGCTGCTATAAGCAGGTCTCCCAGACGTTTTGGCCTTTTGCCGCCTGTAGGTTTTTTATTTGAACTCTCTAAAACAGCCATTATTTGACCTCTGTTTTGATAAATATGTCTTTTTCCGGTTTTCAGAAATTTCTGCGGCACAGGTTCTCCCTTTCCGTATGCACTTTTCAAAATTCCGAACGATAAAAGGAGGCACTGCGCACCTATACAAGGCTAATTATACGGCCGAATTGTGGATTTTTCAACAAGTAGAGCATTATCGGAACACTTTTTAAACATATTTTAATTATATGTCAGGCTCAGCGTACGCAAAAAGGACCAATGCCCGCGGCTGCCGCTCTGTCGATTGAGCGGGGCTTACAGGTATCGGTCCTTTCCGGGTATTTCCCTACCCCCTATCATGCATCCGGCAGTTGCCCATTGCCGGATTTTTTTATTGCTTAACGATTGTCATTTGCTCAGGTATTGTCTGAGGGCCTTTCTTACTGCGCCTTTTCCTTCGAGCATGGATGCTGTCATTGTTTCGATCTTTTCCCCGATCCCGGCTTTATAGAGATCGCTTCCGAAGATACGTTCATTGGAAAGGATCGGTCTGAGCTTGTTGTCCGGGCTTCCAATCCCGCCCAGGCTGTCGGGCTGTCCGAATGTGGCCCCGGCAAGCTGTCCTGTGAGGCTTTCGAGCATCGGGTCAGGTGACAGTTCCATTGGATCACCGTTATCGTCAAGCGCCATCAGATATCTCAGCCAGCCTGCTATCGCAAGAGGGATGGCGTTCAGTGATGCTGCGCTGCCTTCCTTTGCAACATACGCTCTGATGGTTTCTCCGAATCTGATGCCTGCCATCTGGGAGATATCGACTGCTATCCTGGCGCTGGTATCACCGAGATATGAATTGACGAATCTCTCAGTCATCAGTTCATCGAGGAACTCTTTCGGAGAAATGATGCCGGGATCCTCTGCTGCAGGCAGGCCTTCTCCGTAGGATATCTGTCTTGCCAGCTCATATAGGTCAGTGTCTTTGATTCCGTCAGCAAACATCTCATATCCGAGCATGCATGCGTATGTGCAAACGGCTGTGTGTACCGGATTGAGGCAGGCAGTGACTTTCATCCGTTCTGATTTTATTACAGTCTCCCTTTCAGTCATATAAACGCCGGCTTTTTCGAGCGGCGGTCTTCCATTCGGGAATGAGTCCTCTATGACCAGGTATCCAGGAGCCTCTGCATTGACAAACGGCGCGATGTATGTCTTCTTCGAGGTCACCACTATGTCCATGTCCTCAACGCCGAGCTCCGCGAGCTGTCTTCGCACCTCTTCTCCCGGTCTCGGTGTGATCTTGTCTATCATGGTAAGCGGGAAGCTTACTCTCGATATATCGCTGACATAGTCGACAAATCCCTTTTCGGTAAATCCTTTTTCTGTCCATACTGTTGCTGTCTCGTTTACTGCAGAGCGGAGTTTATCACCGTTTCCCGAGACATTGTCCATCGATACGAGAGCCAGCGGGCTGCCTCCGGCGAGATATCTTTCATACAGGAGAGCAGTGACAATACCCATAGCGCCGCATGCTTTTTCCGGTCCGTTCTCCATATCCGCAGCTATGTATGGCAGATATTCCCCGTCCGGTCTTCTCAGCGCATAGCCTTTCTCAGTGATGGTGAACGATACCAACTGCAGGCCGGGATCTTTAAATATCTCGCGCAGTCTGTCCTGCTGATGCTCCGGTCCGGCTTTGATCGCTTCGGTAAGAGAAGCGATGACCTTCCTGTCCTGCCTCCCGTCCGCATGGAGAGTTACAGCTAGAGCGAGGTTGTCATGCGGTCTGTATATTTTGTCTACGACATCATAGTCGAAGGTCTCGGCGCAGATTATCCCTCTGTCGGTCTCAGCTGCTTCGAGCAGAGCATCACATATGCCGCCTATAAATATTCTGAAAATATTGCCTATGCCGAAATGCACCCACACCGGCGAAACAGCACTGCGTTCTGCTACTTCGCGCGGATCATATCCCGGAAGGCTTATTCCGGCTTTTTCCCAGGCTCCTTTATCCTTAAGGCCATTATAAGTCAGTTTCATATAATACTACTCCTTGACAAGTCACTGTTATTCCACTGTCGGATCGACATCGATCAGGACTTTCATGCTTGTTTCGCGGTTATTGTCAATATAATCGTATGCTTTCTGATAATCCTCAAATGCGAATCTGGCGCTCTGCAGCGGTTCCAGTCTGACTTTTCCCTCTGCGACCAGTCTGATCGCGTCGACGAAGTCCTCGTGGCGGTACATCATCGATGTATTGAGGTCAAGCTCGGAATCATTGAGTTTAGCCAGATCGACATTTGCTCTCTTGCCGAATACAGCTACAAGAATGATGACGCTGCCCTTGCGCGCGTTCTGTATAGCCTGATCCATTGTTATATCAGAGCCTGCGCATTCATATATAACATCAGCCTTGTCAGGACCGAACGCTTTGATGAGTTCCTCTGCGTAGTCCTGCTTCATTGTGTTGACTGCATAATCAGCGCCGAGTTCCTTAGCCAGCTTAAGTCTTGTATCGGAAATATCTGTCGCGAAGACGCATGCTGCTCCGAGCGCCTTCAGAGACTGGATCAGGAGTATGCCGATTGGTCCGCAGCCGAGGACTACGACATTAGCACCCTTCAGGTCTTCGAATCTCCTGGCCGCATGTACTGTAACTGCGAGAGGCTCTATCATGGCTCCCTGTGAATATGTCAGTTCGTCAGGGATAGGAGTTACCTTGGATGCGTCTACCGCAAAATATTCACTCGCTGTTCCGGTCGTCTGGAATCCCATTACCTTGAGATTTTCACAGAGATTGTATTTGCCGTGAAGGCATGGATAACATCTTCCGCAGAACACCTGAGGCTCTATCGTGACTCTCTGCCCTACGCTGAGATCCTTGACGTATTCGCCGAGTTCAATTATCTCGCCTGCGACCTCATGTCCCTGTGTTACAGGATATGAGGTATAAGGGTGTGTACCGTGGAATACATGGATATCGCTTCCGCAGATTCCGACTTTTTTGATGCTGACCAGCACCTGGTCCGGGCCCGGCTTTGGCACGGGGACATTGCGGAAGGTTATATTTTTAGGTTCGGTCATTAATTGCTGTATCATTGTTGCATTCATAGCGTGCACCTCACTTCTTTAACACTTATTTTGTCTGTCTGTTCTCCAGCTCTTCATAATGGAATTTCGCAGCGGGATCATACTGGAAGAGTTCGTCTCGCAGCGCCCGGCACCAGAGCTCGAGCCTGTCCCCCTCTCCGGATCCTCCGTTAATTTTTTCGTAGGCCCGGACGAGGCCTCTCGATGACATCCATATGTCCTCGCACGCCTTCTCTTTCTTTTCTTCGGGAGTGGCTTTCCTGAATCCCATCAGCCGGCTGGCATAATTGGCGCCTTCGCATGTAGAGAGATATCTCTTTGCCGCATTTCTGAATTCAAGATACAGGCAGAGCTTTTCGTTATCATCCAGAGAATCGATATCCTCAAGATTCAGGTCCCTGACCGCGCTTTTGTATTCATTTGATACCGCTCTTTTGAGCAGTCCTTTTTTCTTATAGAGTCCCGGAAGGTAAACTATCTTCCACAGCCAGTTGTCCACCCTGTGCTGCGGGTCCTTCGGATCCGAATAGCGGATCTCATATAATCTGTCGCAGAATTCTCCTGTCGCTTCGTCTATTTCGCCCGTACGCTTCAGCTCGTCCAGCATGAGCCTGCGCTCCCTCGGACTCAGTTCTCTGAAAAACGCCATCAGCTTTTTATCAACGTTTGCAAGGTCCATCATCACGATCACCAGCGGACAGCGTCTATCGCCGATTTTTCAACTTCAAGAGCTGCTATATAGCGCTGTGTAAATGTTTCATAGCCTTCGACTTCCTGAGGATCAGGTTCGACTGCGGCTCCCACGAGATCTTTGAATACGCGCTTATCCAGATAGTCTTCGAGTTTGCCGTCGCGCTTGCCGTCTGCAAGATATGCGGCAAGCAGTGCAATACCCCAGGCTCCGCCTTCGGATGCCGTTTCCATTACAGCTACCGGGGTGTTTACTGCTGCAGCGAGGTATCTCTGCATGACTCCCGGAGTCTTGAAGAGTCCGCCATGTCCCATGATGCGGTCGAGAGGCACATTCTCATCCTTAAGCAGGATGTCCATTCCCATCCTTACAGCACCAAGTGATGTATAGAGGTTGGCCTTCATAAAGTTGGCCAGGTTGAATCTGCTGTCCGGAGTGCGTATGAGCAGAGGTCTTCCTTCATTGATGAAGGTGATGTTCTCTCCGGAATAGTATCCATAGGCCATTACGCCGCCGCAGTCAGCATCTCCTGTCAGGGAGTGGGTGTAGAGTTTGCTGAACAGTGTGCCCATGTCTGCTTCGATCCCCATCAGTCTGCAGAATTCGCCAAAGATACCTACCCATGCGTTGAGGTCTGTCGTTCCGTTGTTGGCGTGCGACATCGCGCAAGGGAAGCCCGTAGGGGTCGTTACCATATCGATCTCTCTGTACACCTTCGAAAGCTGTTTCTCGAGAACTACCATCGCGAAGGTACTTGTTCCGGCAGACAGATTACCTGTCCTCGGAGCTACCGAGTTGGTGGCGGTCATGCCTGTGCCGGCGTCGCCCTCCGGCGGACACATAGCTATGCCTGCCCTGAGCGTTCCTGTTTCATCTATCATGCGGGCGCCTTCTTCTGTAAGAGTTCCCGCATCATCTCCCGCTGTCAGTACAGCCGGAAGTATATCTCTTATCTTCATCGGGCAGCCCTTCTCCGCCGTCAGTCTGTCAAATTCATCGGCCATTTTTGCATCATAGTCGATCTTATCCGAATCTATAGGGAACATTCCCGATGCGTCGCCGACGCCTATGACCTTGCAGCCGGTGAGCCTGTAATGCATGTATGCCGCAAGTGTGAATACCGATGCAACTTCTCTGACATGCTCCTCTCCGTCGAGCAGTCTCTGATACAGATGAGCTGCAGACCATCTGAGCGGGATGTTGAAACCGAAGAGTTCGGTAAGCTCATCCGCCGCCTCTGTAGTGTTGGTATTTCTCCATGTCTGGAATCTCGCGAGCTGCCTGTCGTTTTTATCCAGCGCGATATATCCGTGCATCATGGCACTGACTCCGATAGCGCCGAAGGTCTCCGGAGTCACGCCGTATTTTGTTTCTGTTTCCGCTCTCAGCGAAGAGTAACAGGATCTCAGTCCTGCCTCAGCATCTGCAAGATCATATGTCCATACGCCGTCTATAAAAGAGTTCTCCCACTCATGTGAGCCGGAGGCAAGAACATTGCCGTCATAATCGACCAGTACGCCCTTTATTCTTGTTGATCCGAATTCGATTCCGAGTGCAGTCCTGCCCTGAATTATCATTTGTTTTGCATCCATCATTCTATCCACCTCTGATTTCTGATCTTGGTAAACAACATGCCCTCACCCCCGATTCATGGGGATGGGGGCATATTTTTATATTAAAGCGCGTTACGCTTCTTTGAGATGCAGTCGATACCTACGGCTATTGCAAGTACAATACCCTTGACTACCATCTGTGTGTATTCACTTACGTCCATCAGGATCATTCCGTTTGTCAGGGATCCGATGATGAGTACGCCGGCAACTACACCGGACATGCGGCCGATACCGCCGTTTACGGATACTCCGCCGAGTACTACGCAGGTGATTACGTCGAATTCAAGTCCTTTACCTACTGTGCTCTGAGCAGATCCGGAGCGGGACAGGAGAACGAGTCCTGCGAACAGACCCGAAAGAGCGTAGATCAGATATTTTACTCTGTTTACTCTGATACCGGAGAGTTCTGCTGCCTCTTCGTTACCGCCGATAGCATAGAAGTAACGGCCGAAATATGTTTTGTTGAGGATAAAGCTGCCTATCGCGAAGCATAAAATCATGATGATCGCGCAGATCGGAATAGGTCCGATGGACCAGCGTCCGAAGAGTCCGAAGTTGGAATCGAAGCCTGCTATAGGACGTCCGCCCGAGATCAGATATGCAACGCCCTCAAAGATCGTCTGAGTTGCGAATGTTGCGATGAGTGCAGGGATTCCTACTGATGCTACCATTGCGCCGTTCAGCACACCGATCAGTGTGGCAACAGCGATGGAAAGCAGTACTGCGACCCACATATTCATTCCGGCATTTACCATCATGAATGCACATATAACGTTTACCAGTGTGATTATCGAACCGATCGAAAGGTCGATTCCCGCGATCAGGATTACGAATGTCATTCCTATGGAAGCGATCCCGTAGTATGAGACCTGTCTGGCAATATTTACGATATTGCTGCCTGTGACGAAGGTCCCTCCGCTTGCTATAGCGAATATGATCACCTCAATGATGAATACGATCCAGATCGCATTCGATTTGATTAAACTGTTTCCCTTAAGATTCTTCATATCAGGATGCCTCCTTATCGCCTGAGTTATCTGCCTGGTCCACTATAGCCGAAGCAAGAGTCATGATAGTATCTGCGTTGAACTCTTCCTTCTGTAATTCTCCCGTCATCTGATGTTCGGCAAGAACGATGATGCGGTCGGACATTCCTATCAGTTCCTCCATCTCGGATGAGATCATCAGAACACTTCTTCCTGATTCGACCAGATCGTTGATCAGTTTGTATATCTCAAACTTGGCGCCGACGTCTATACCTCTTGTCGGCTCGTCGAATATGATCAGCTGAGAATCAGCCGCCAGCCATTTGCCGAGTATAACCTTTTGCTGGTTTCCGCCGGAAAGGTTCTTGACCAGCTGATGGACTCCCGGACATTTGATCTGTATCTCTTCACGGTATTTTTCGGCAGTAGCCATCTCTGTCTTGCCGTCGATTACACTCGCTTTGGAAATACGCTCATATATCGGCATATTGATGTTGTTCTTGATAGAGTTGGTCAGCAGAGCGCCGTGACGCTTACGGTCCTCCGGTACCAGAGCGATACCGAGATCGATAGCTTCTCTAGGCGATTTAGGATTGATCTCCTGTCCGTTCAGGAAGATTTTTCCCGCCGTCTTGGCCTTGGCTCCGAAGATTACCTCCGCAAGCTCGGTACGTCCGGCTCCGACCAGTCCACCGAGTCCGAGCACTTCACCGGCATGGATCTTGAGGCTCATATCCTCGTCACCGTTGCCATATACATTCTGAAGCTCGAGTACGACCTTGCTCGTATCTATGCATGGTTTCCTTGGAGGGAACTGCTGTGTCATCTCTCTTCCTACCATCATCCTTATCAGCTGATCGACTGTCGCCTTAGGAGTGATAAGAGTGTCGACGTATTCACCGTCTCTGATGACCTCGATGCGGTCTGACAGCCTGAATATCTCTTCAAGTCTGTGCGAAATATAAATGATAGATACGCCTTTTTCACGCAGCAGCTCCACTACCTTGAACATGTTCTCTACTTCGTTGGTAGTCAGCGGCGCACTCGGCTCATCCATGATAAGTACCTGCGCGTTCTGCTGTATGGCCTTTGCGATCTCTATCATCTGCTGATATCCTACAGAGAGATTCTTGACCAGTTCTCTCGGATCTATTTTGATCTGCAGCTGTGCGAAGGCCTTTGCAGCCTCCTCTTCCATTGCCTTCCTGTCTATTACCATTCCTTTACGGATCGGTCTTCCGAGGAAGAGATTCTCTGCTGCGGACAGTTCTCCTACGTTATTGAATTCCTGATAAATGATTGCGATACCGTTCTCTGCAGCGAGCTGCGGTGTCATACGGTCAAACTCTTTGCCGTTGATCCTGATTTTTCCGGATGTAGGTATTACAGCGCCGGAGCAGCATTTGATAAGAGTCGATTTGCCCGCGCCATTCTCACCTATAAGGCCCAGCACCTCACCTCTCCTGAGCTGCAGAGTTACGTCTTTGAGCGCAACTACGCCGGGATATTCTTTCCGGATATGTTCAAGTTCCAGAACATAATCTTCACTCATACAATTACCTCCGTTGATTGCTGCGAGAACGCCCCCGCGAGGGGGGCTGTTCTCTATGGTTTGGATAGGAAGAAAATGGTTTATTTTATTTCATACCTGCGCTGATTTCTGCAACGTTATCTGCTGTGATTGGTGCGAATCCGCGGAATACGTTCTGCTGTTCAAGCTGATCTGAGAGGATGAATGCGAACATAGCTGCACATGATGCTGCTGTGTCTTCGTCAGAACCCTCGAATCCGATGATTCCCTTAGCAGGATATGTCTTGTCTGCGAGCTGCTCAAGCTGCTGCTTTGTTACGTCTGTTGTGAATACGCCCATGTCTTCAGGGATGTTTCCGCCTGTGTGGATCTGGAGAGCTTCGTCAGCACCGATCATAGCGCCTGCGCCGATTCCTGTAACGACCTTGCAGTCAGGGTTCTTCTGGAGGATGGTCTCCATAGCTGTCTGTGCAGCGTTGGCGTCGATAGCTGCCTGGTTAGCTACGACTTCGTATTTGCCGCTTGCTACGTTCTCAAGACCCTGCATGATTCCCTCTTCTCTCTCGAGGAGGATGGTTGTCTGAGGATATCCGATAACTGTTACCTGAGCCTTGTTGTTTTCGTCATAGTTTTCGTTGATGAAGTCTCCGCAGAGCTCGCCGATGGCGATACCGAGGTCAGTGTTGTTGAGTACCCAGTTGCCGTCTGTGTTTTTCATAGGGTCATCACAGCACATTACCTTGATTCCTGCATCGCGTGCTTCCTTACATGTATCCTCTACAGCTGCTGCATCGGATGGGTGTACCATGATGAGATCGCACTTTGAAGAAACGAAGTTCTCGATCTGTCCGATCTGTGTAGCCGAGCTGTCGTCACATGCTACGATAGTTACGTTTGCGCCGTTCTCTTCGAGAACCTCCTGAAGGGCTGTCATAACGCCTGCCCAGTAAGCATTCTGGAGTGACTGAATAGTGATACCGATCTTCTTGCCCTTGAGTACGGACAGATCTGCCTTTGAGTAGAATTCAGGACTTGCCTGGATACCTTCAGCTTCAGCTGTGTCTGTAGTTTCAGTTGCTTCAGTTGTCTCACCGCTGTCTGAAGAACCTTCATCACCCTTGTTTACGCAGCCTGTAAACAGTGTGAGCATCAGTGCTGAAATGCACAGAATCGCAAGTATACGCTTTTTCATTTGATGTCTCCTTTCATAATCTGGAAATATAGGGGGTTTTATTTAATCAACGCTCTTCGGAGCGGCGATTAGCTGTGAAAGATGTTTCGCCTTTCGGGAAGCTCCGGTATCAGAAGCAGGTGAATGCTCCGTCTATTGTGAAGTCTGCTCCGGTGGTAAATGTTGATGTATCACCTGCGAGGTATACGCAGATCGACTCGAGTTCTTCCGGCTTGCCGAGTCTTCCGGTCGGTGCCATTGCGTTCCACTGTTCGATCAGCGGCTGCAGTGTCGGCGATGAAAGTGTAAGGTCTGTGCCGATGTATCCAGGGCTGATGCTGTTTACTCTGACGCCTCTCTTTGCCCATTCGATTGCGAGAGATTTTGTCAGCTGGATAACGCCTGCCTTGGATGCGTTGTATGCGCACTGTGGCTGCGGCACGTTTACGATGTGAGCTGACATTGATGCGGTGTTGATGATCGATCCGCCGCCGTTTGCCAGCATGTATTTGCCTGCGATAGTGTCTGTAAGGAATACGCTGTTGAGGTTTACGTCAATGTTCTTTTTCCACTGTGCATAAGTCATCTCGTCTGCAGCTGCGTTGATGCAGATGCCTGCGTTGGCGTGACAGAAATCGAGTCCGCCCAGTTCTTTTACGACCTCATCGACCATAGCCTGAACCTGTGCCTCATCAGTTACATCGCACTTGATTGCTATGGTTCTGCGTCCTGTTGCTTCAGCGATCTCTGCAGCTGTCTGCTCTGCTGTCTCAAGATCCATATCTACGATAGCTACGTCTGCTCCAGCTTCGGCAAATGCCATTGCTGTGCACTTACCTATCCCTCTTGCTGCGCCTGTTACAAAACCCTTTTTTCCATCGAGTCTCATTCTTTCTACGATACCCATGTCCGGCTCCTTTGCTTAATCGCTTTGTTAAACTTCATTATTATAATTGATTTTTGTAAATAATTTTGTAAAATGTATTTACAAATTAATAATGCGTATTACTATAGTATTTGTCAATAGAAAAAACGAAATTTTGTAAAATCATTTTGCAAAATTTCTCAAATAGCGTATAATATCTCTAATTCCTGTTCAATCATGGGTGTTCAACCGGGAGCAAAATGAGTAAAGCTCCGGCAAGCTCAAATGATCGTTGCGGGCATCGTAAAACAGCCGGACAGACCGGCCGGCATAAGCCGCGGCTGCGGGGCGTTTACTCTCAATCAATGCAGTAATCAAATCAGGATCGGTAAAGAAAAATGGCCAGAAAAAAAATAACCCCTGTAGAGATCAAAAATAACAATCGCAAGCAGATATACGATTACATATATAAACACGGTAAGGTTTCACAGAACGATATAGCGGCTGCTCTGAGGCTGAGCAGACCTACTATTGCGACAAATGTAGCGGAGCTGGAAGAAGACGGGCTGATCTTCAAGGATGGTCAGCAGGATTCAGATCAGATCGGGCGCAAGGCCGCTGCCTATTCTATTGCGGCCGATTACCGCATCGCTATTGGCGTCGAGCTGACCGGGCATCACATCAAGGTGATTCCTGTAGATCTCTACGGCCGTAAGCTGAGCCGGACAGTATGGAATGAGACTTTTATAAACACAGATGAGTATTACAGTAAAGCATGCAGCTGCATCAAAGAAGTGATCGATTCGCTTGATGTTTCCGATGAACGCATACTCGGCGTCGGTATCGCCATGCAGGGCCTTGTATCTCCGGACGGAAACACCATAATATACGGCAAGATCATGAACTGTACGGGAGTCACTATCGATAAATTTACCGAACATCTGAATTACCGCTGCACATTTATACACGATCCTGAGGGCGCCGCTCTCTCAGAGCTGTGGGCGTCACCTGAGCTTAACAGTGCAGTTTATCTGTCAATGAGCGAACATCTCGGAGGCGCTATGATAGTAAACCGCAATGTTTTCAGGGGGAGAAGCGGACATTCTGCTACATTCGAGCACATACAGATAGATCCGAACGGCAAACAATGCTACTGCGGCAAGAAAGGCTGTTTTGAGACCGTCCTTTCGATGAAGGCTCTCCTCGACGGCAGAGAAGCCGATGAATTCTTTGATGCCGTGCGAAGCGGCAGCGAACCCGAAAAGGCAAAATGGCAGGAATATCTCAAAAATCTTGCCATCATGATAGACGGCATACATCTTGTCAACGATATAGATTACATACTCGGAGGCCATCTGGCGCCGTACTTTACCGAAGAGGATATAAAAATTTTATATGATAATATCCGCAGGATATGCCCGTTTGAAGAAGAGGACGGTTACATTAAGATAAGCAAAATGCCGTCGCACAATATAAATATCGGCGCGGCACTTCCATACATTAAGGAATTTCTCGACAATCCGGATAATCTGCGGCCGGAACGCAGCGAGCAGCAATAACAGACACCGGCGCATTCGCATGATCTTTTCATGCAGATGCGCCGCTTCTTTTTTATTTCCGGCTGTTTCCGTAAAATTACGGCCGGATAAGGTTCTCAAGTGTTTCGAGCAGGACGGCAGGCTCCACCGGTTTGGTCAGGTGAGCATTGAGTCCAGCCTGCATGCTGCGTTGTACGTCCTCGTCGAATGCATTAGCAGTCAGCGCGATCATCGGTAATGTCCTGGAATCCTCCCTTCCCATATCACGTATTATCCTGGTCGCTTCAAGACCGTCCATTTCAGGCATGCGCATATCCATGAGTACGGCGTCATAGTAGCCCGGTTCATGGGCGGCATACATATCTACGGCTATCCTGCCGTTTTCCGCATGATCGACATTCATCTCGCGCATGCTGAGTATCATCTTGATTATCTCGGCATTCACCGGTACATCCTCTGCGAGCAGTACGCGGCGGCCTGTCAGGTCTGCCGTCTTATTAGCGAGCTTGGCATTTTTATTCTTGAACGCCTCTCTGAACTCGTCCATGACCGTTCCTGCAAAGAGAGGCTTCGCGGCAAATGTATCAACGCCTGCTTCACGCGCACTGTGCTCGATATCGTCCCAGTTATATGATGTCAGGATTATTATAGGCGTATGGTCTCCGACTATTTCACGTATCTGTCTGGTTGTTTCAACGCCGTCCATTTCAGGCATCTTCCAGTCCACGATGATCAGATGGTAATCCTCCCTGCGGGCATGACGCACCTTGACCATTTCAACGGCTTCTTTGCCGGACAGCACAGTCTCACAGCTGATGCCTACCTGTTCGAGAACGAGCTTTGCGTGTTCGCATGCAATGCGGTCATCGTCTACGACCAGTACACTCATCTCGTGAGGACGCAGTTCATCCAGGTCTTTTGCAGGAACGCGTTCAGCCTCTCCCAGCGTAAGGGTAACGGTAAATGTCGTACCGACGCCTTTCTCACTGTCGATATCTATGCGACCGTTCATCAGGTCTACCATATTCTTTGTGATAGGCATTCCGAGACCGGTGCTTCCGTATTTGCTGGTGGTCGATGAATCCTCCTGTGAAAAGGCTTCGAAGAGCTTCGGCAGATATTCTTTGCTCATACCTATGCCGGTATCCGAAATAATAAATTTCAGTGTAGCCTTGCCGTTCATTCTCGCAGCGTCTTCTATTGTGAATGTAACTGTTCCGCCTTCAGATGTGAACTTGACGGCATTGCCGAGGATATTGATGAGCACCTGGCGGATCTTCATATCATCGCCTATGTAATACTCATCTATCCGGCCTTTAGTGCGGCACTCGTAATGCAGCCCCTTGGCTCTGCACTGTCCGCTGATTATCGTATTGACCTGTTCGAGCATCCTCGAGAATGAGAACTCCTCATTTCTGACAGTCATTCGGCCCGATTCTATGCGGGACATATCAAGTATGTCATTGATGATTCCGAGCAGATGGTGAGCGGATGCGCCTATTTTTTCGAGGTGTTCTCTGGTTTTTTCCGGAACATCCGGATCGGTCAGTGCTATACTGTCAAGGCCGATGATGGCATTCATCGGCGTGCGTATCTCATGACTCATATTGGACAGAAATGCCGTCTTGGCCTTGTTCGCGGCCTCCGCTGTTGCAAGCGCAGCCTGCAGAGCCTCACTCTGTTCCATTGCCTTACGGGTTTCAAGATCCACATCAACAAAGCAGGCGCCGACGATATGCACCATTTTGTCGTCTCTGTCTTCCGGGTGACGTACGCCGGCAAAGCGCACCTCCTCCCACATGTCCTTTCCGTTACGATGCACCAGGTAGCGATACGAAATGACCCTGCGCTCCTTCAGTCCGCTCTTTATATTGTCCGGCTGAATGAATTCAAGAAATTCATCTCTGTATTCATCTGTTATATATTCTTCAGCATACGCAGTTGCCGCTTCCATGAACCTGAAACGTTCCCCTACGCCGAGGCCATGCTCGATATCCTCATGTGCCTGATAGCAGACGCCGGTATCGTTATCCAGATCCAGATAATAGACACTCCAGTAATCGGAGGCAAGAGCCGTGATCATTCGGGTCTGTTCTTCCTGCTGTTTTTCCTTGCTGAGCAGCTCATCCTGCAGGCGTATCCGCTGCTCCATTTCCTCCTGTTTGACCCTGTTCTCCGTTTCCGCTGTTTCCTTTTCGAGCGCCAGTTTTGCATTTTTGCGGCTCTGGCTGTAGATAAAGGCAAAGAGCAGCAGCATGACCGCCATGGTCAGTACAGACTGAATGACACTCCTTCGAATGATGCCGTCGGATATCGCGCTTATTTTGTCACTTATCACGCTCTCGCGTATCAGATATGTCAGCTGCCAGTTTGTACCCTTTACAGGCACAAAGCTGAGAGTTTCATGTATTCCGCTGTATGTAAAGCTGGTAACGTTTCGTTTACCCTCGCTGAAATCCTTTACAAATTGCTCGTATGAGTAGCCCGGATCAAAGTCCGCATTCTTCATCGCGTCGAGGAGATTGTCTTCAACAGCAAGTCCGCCGAGGACCGTGTTGCTGAGGGCGATGCCGTCTGTTGTATAAATATTACAGAATGTCGAGCCGTCCTCCTGTGCATTCATTGAGACACCGGCGAGCATTTCCTCCATATCGATCTGCATAAAGCAGGCTGTCAGCTTCGTGTCGCCATATTCAATGTCGGCAGGCATTGCGATTATGACTTTTTTGTCCGCCTTGTCCAGGTTCTCGACTTTTATCTCAGGGCCTTTGAGGCTCTCAAAATCAAAATGATACTGATTTTTATCATTCATCGGTCCGTTCGCGGTATATATAATGTCGTCATCACCGACAAAAGCGAAGCGCTCCAGATGGAAAAGCTTCTTCATCTTGTCCTGAAAAGCCTGCAGATGTTCGCTGTCGCTCAGATCCTCTTCCGTCATCAGACCAAGCGCTGTTTCTATAGAATCGATCTTGCCGTTGATATTGTCCTCTACGACCTGTTCGCGTCTGCCCGCCAGCTCGTCCAGATACAGCAGGCTGACAGAATGTACGGCTTTTTCCGTATCGTCTCTGGCGCTGCGCCCTATCCATATCGTGCTGACGACAAGTATCGCCACGAGCAGTATGCTGCCGATAACGGCCGCCATTGTGATGCCTTTTCTTTTATTATCCATAATCTGTTCCGCCTTCAACATGACAGAAGACAGGAGTATGCCGCCGGTCCCCCTGTCTCCATGTTTTATTTTTTTATTGTGCGTCCGGACCATTGTATCGTATGCAAAGCATAGTCAGATCGTCGAACTGCTCTGCATCTTTGACAAAGCCGTCTACATGACTGCGAACATTTTCGAGTATCTGCTCAGGATCTGCCTCAGGATCGCTGTTGAGCGCGTCGAGCATTCTGTCCGTTCCGAACATTTTATTGTCTTTGTCGGTTGCTTCAGGCACGCCGTCCGTATATAAGAACAGCTTGTCTCCTTTACGCAGATACAGTTCATGATCCGTGTATTTCATTCCCTCCATGCCGCCGAGTACAAAATCATGCTTATCTATCATAAGTTCAAATTCGCCGCCTTTGCGGCAGATTGCAGGGTATTCATGACCTGCATTTGCGTAATACAGATGTCCTGTGGAAATCTCCAGAATCCCCAGCCATACTGTAACGAACATATCCGCACGATTGTTTTTGCTCAGGTAGTCGTTTGTCTCTGCCAGTATCTCCGAAGGTTTATCTCCCGGCTCCATCCTTCCTTTTATTACCAGGTTGGATTCCATCATAAACAGAGCACCCGGTATACCCTTGCCGGACACATCTGCCATTACGAGAGCCAGATGATCGGGATCGATCAAGAAGAAATTGTAAAAATCACCTCCGACCTCTCTGGCCGGATCCATCGATGCATAAATATCAAATTCCTTCCTGTCAGGGAATGCCGGGAATGTGTCCGGCAATGCATCGTTCTGTATCTCAGCCGCTATAATCAGCTCCGAAGCTACTCTCTCCCTCTCAGCAGTTATGGTAACTATATCATCGAGATATTTCACCATATCTGCTTCCATTGCATCGATAGAGCGTGAAAGTTCAAGAATCTCGTTATGTCTGCTGATTTCGCCGAGAGGCTCTCCCCTCGTATGTTCTCTCGCAAAACGGGACGCCTCCTTTGAAACTTTTTCTACAGGAGAAAGAATTGAGTTTGTCAGGAATTTTGACGCTAAAAAGCTGATCAGCAACATCGAGATGACAACGTTCAGTATAATGAATGAAAAGTACGGCTTGAAAGCATCAGTCATTTCCCTTAAAGGTCTCTGAATGCAGAGAACGGAACAAACCGCTTCATTATTATCCATCACGGGAACCAGCGTTGTGAGGTGAGGGTGAGATCCATCATCCGGATGCAAACGGAAAACAGTCTCGAATCTGCTTTGCTTTTCATATAGTCTTCTGTACATGTCTTTGTATTCGTCAGTCGAAACATCATGTACGCTTCCGATCTTCCATTCAGTATATTTGGAATTGTCAACGCTGTTATTGACGCAGTTAAAGACCGAAACGAAGCTTTCGTAATCATCGGTATCCACATCGATGACATATATCAGTGAAACATTCAGCTTATGGCATGCTGTATCGAGCAGTTTCTTGGAAAAAGCATATTCATTCATCCTTTTCCCTTCCAGATAATCGTCTATATGATCTCCTTTAACAAAGGTCGTCGATTCATCAGCCATATGGTGCGTGACATTGGAATACTCTTCCATGAAAGCAACAGTCATGCTGTAGACACCGATAACGCAGACAACAATCGAAAAAAGGAGCAGCAGCACATTAAGGCCGCCGATCACATTTGTCCTCATATCGGAACGCATTCTTCTAATTAATCTCATATCTCTCAGTCTCCAGATCTGCGCTCATTTCAGCACTGACTGCTTGAATTCATATCATCCGCGAAACGACTTGCTAACATTGTACCACGAATTGCGTCTGACATACCATATCTAACTATCCGTATATATGAACTATCCGGCCGGTAATGGAAAAAAAGTGTGACACGGTTTCGTCCATGTCACACTGCTGTCATAATGCCGCTCAGCTCTTTACCGTAACCTTCTTACCGGCATTCTTCTTTGTGAATATCTTTTTATATTTCCTGACGTATTTCCTGTTCTGCGCTTTACTTCCGACTTTGACCTGAACAGTCTTTACCGCAGAGCTCTTCAGAGATCCTTTGACCGATTTCTTAGTAAGGTGCTTTGTCCGTACTATCATTTTTACGGCATTTGGGTTTTCAAATGCGTTTTTGCTTATTTTCCTGACATTTTTGCCTATTGTTACAGTCCGGGCAGCATGTCCGCGGAATGCTGATTTTCTCACGGAAGTAACCTTGTATGTCTTGCCGTCCGGGAGTCTGACAACTGCCGGAACTGTCACATCCTTAACATCTTTTGCTTCCTTTAATGCGACTTCGCCCTGCGATTTTTTTGAAGGCAGCGCAGTGACTATATATTTCTGTCCGTCGCAGCTGCATACACGTCCTTTTACGACTCTCTCTTTGATCGGTTTCAGGCCGCTGACCTCAGTCGATCTGAATACACGCTTGTCCGGTTCAAAGATCGATGAGCCAATCACATACAGTCTGCCGTCCAATTCAGCCGCAGCCGGCATGAATACTTCGGCATCGGAGATGCGTCTGCTGCAAGGTCTGAATGCTTTTTCGCCTTTTTTCAGCATAAATGTGTCCGATGAACTGTACTTTGCTGCCGGTCCGGTCAGTATAAGAGTATCTCCGCATGACACTACAGAATAATCATATTCTGCCAGTACACAATCTTCCTCGTCTCGCCTGTTGTTTTCACCAAAGCTGAATTCAGGCAGATCGATCAGATTACCTCTGTCAGCACACATGTTTTTATCGAGTACATACGCTCTGTTCCAGTACTCGTTTTCGAAAATGTATATGCGTCCGCCTGCATATGCCGCTTTGGGATTTTCCTCACTGAACGGAGAGTATCCCAGTGCTTCCCCTGCTCCGCTTTGCGGATCGTATTCACGCACAGTCGGATACTTATCGTCGGCAATGTAGTAATACTCCTCTCCGGTTACTCCCGCAAGCATCATTCTGCCGCCTGCAGCAAAAAGCGTATGCTCTTCGGATACATCTGCTGCAGAGCATTCATTCCAGCTGTTTTCACCCGGTGTATATGAATATACGACTACCGCATCAGGATTGTATTTTTCCGTATCAATGTAAGGAATGGTCCCGCTTTGATCAACATCGCAAAGCGTGCCTTTGACATACAGTTTGCCGTCAAGCCATGCGCCTGACGCGTCTCTGATCCACGCAGGATAAGCAGGGCATGCTGTCCATGCATCCTGTCCCGGATCATAGCAGTACAGACTTCTGTACGCCGGTACTTTTTCCACTTTTGCGACCTGCGGCATGTAATAAAGTCTGCCGCCGCCTGATTCGAGGATTCCCGAGGTCTCAAAGTCTCCCAGCTTATCCATGTCATCTGCAGCGACAGGTTCATCGAACTCAAACGGCTCGCCCGTCCCGCTGCCTATATGATGATCTTTTTCGAATAAATTGCCGCTCTTGCTGACGAAGCTGACTATCGTATCTTTTTTGCCGTTTGATGCGGTCAGTACCGCTTCTATGATCCCGCTGAAGTCTTTATCGAGGGTAAGCACGGCTTCACTGTCGGTCCAGGATGCGATCTCCGCCTTTACAGCCGAATTCGATCCGGACACATATTTCCTGACAGCTGCCTTACCCTGCACATCGCCGAAATTATTACCCGTAAGTCTGACCTCACCGCCGCTGACGCTTATGTCCTTTATTACCGGTCCCGACTGTTCCGTCGAATTTGATCTTTCCGCATCCACAGACAGATCAATGATGCCGCCTGTGCTTGTCATATCTTTGAGAGATCCCATCGGTCTGACGCTTGCGCGAACAAGATCAGCCAGCTTTTGAGCCGAGTCAGAGGCACTCATTCCGTTAAGTTCGCTGTAGTGTCCTGAAGCGATCACTGCAGCAGACCCCGATACTGCAGGCGTTGCCATCGATGTCCCGCTCTTGATCCCGTATGGCTGCAGTTCATTACCGATCCCGAATGTATCAAGATATATCTCGTCATTTGTATTGGCAACTATTTCAAGTATGAATGACAGGTTTTTGGTATCGATCTTTTCGTCAGGAAGGTATGAATAAGTATTCCAGCAATTACGGTTGCTGCTTTTAAACAGTTCCGGATGCGGATCTGCTCCGCTTGCGGTATCAACAATTCTGACAGGCTCTAACTCATCTTTTCCTCCGTATGAGAATCCAAGCATATCGCCGGCCGAGATACCGCAGTCCGATACATCGCCGAAATCCATTCTGAGCGCGAGAGTGTTCCCCCCGCCTCCGCCGAGCTTTGATTTATCTATTTTGATCTTAAGAACATTCCTGCCCTCGAAACCCATTTCTTTACTTCCGGAAACCACGATGCCCTCCGTTCCGGGTATCGTCTTATCCGGATCCGGAATCTTTTCCTTATAACCATATTCGTCCACATGATTGATGTATCCGACCTGGCAGACTTTTACGGCGGCAGATTCCGGAGTTCCCGCGCCCTTATCCTCGAAGTTTTCATATACTTTATTATTCTCTGTCAGTGCCGGTATGTACTGTGAGCTGTCCGGACGAATGCAGGACAGTATACCTGCGCCGGGCGCACCGAGATCGACTACGCCCTTGCCGTAACTGCTTGAATCTGCGAGATCGCCCGCAGGTGTCGTCGATGCAACAACGACCGCATACGGATTATCAGCCAGAGACCCATTGATATAGACCGATGAATTCAGATCCACATTCTCGTTTCCGGCTGCAAAAAAGCTCAGAACACCGTATTTGCCTGCTTCTCTGACCGCAGCATCAAGGGCTTTGCTCGTCTGCTCGAGCCCCCAGGAGTTGTTCGCTATACGGATGGGAACTCCGTTTACAACAGCGTCCTTAATGAAATTATAGCCTCTGAGTATATCGATCAGCGAGGTGTAGCCTTCATTACTGATCTGCACTGACACAAAGCGTACATCAGAAGCGACTCCGCTTATGCCTTTGCCGTCCCACGATGCTCCGATTATTCCGGCAACATGCGTGCCATGATCAGCGCCCGGGAAATAGTACAGTTTTCCGTCCTTCGAACCAACGGTCGCATTATACCCGTGCTCATCGCATCCCAGCTTTGCCCTGAGTTCAGGGGAGAATGTATATGCTCTGTCTTTGAGGTCCGGATTGCTGAAGTCCACCGGCATGTCAACTACTGCAGTGACTATTTCATGATCCATATTGGAACCGGCAGGCCACCCCGGGACCTTCATTGAGACATCGGTTTTTTTGTTTGCCGCGTGCAAAGTGGAATTTTCGTCCGAGCTCCACTGCAGACCGCTTGCGTCACAGGCATATTCGCCGATGTTCTTTGGTGCAGAATAATCTTCATCTTCGGTCTCACTGACATCGATCCCTTCGGTCTCTTCGGCGATCTTTGCTGCGTGCTCAGCTGCCGCGCCGGCAGCTGCCTCTGCATCGCCATTGTCAGGTTCCGTCTTTTTTATGTAATTCGGTTCTGCAAAAACGACGCTGTCATCATCCGCGAGCAGTCTGAGTATCTTTTCGGTCGACATACCGCTCCGTCTGACCGAAGTGATGCAGACTTCTTCATCGTTTTGATCGCCTTCGTTTTGATCGCTTTCATCACTGCCGCTGCTCAGTTCACTCCTGAAACGGCTGAACCACGATCCGAATAACTGCCCGGACGCCTCTTCACTTTCAGCTTCGCTTACATTCCCGGTATCCACTGACATTATCTCTTCAGTACCGGATCTGAGCTTCTTCTCCTCAAGTGCCGTAGACGGATCATCGGCTTTCTTTGCTTTGGACATATCTATGCCCGCAATCACGACCCCCTCTTCATATTCGCCCGCGGCAAGCATCTCAGGAATGGAATCGTACCACTGAGAGCCCCCGGACGATGCAGCTTTGCTGCCCGTACTGTCTGTACTGCCTGCGTACGCAAATGATTCAACCGTTACTGCAGGAACAGCGCATGCCGCAGACAGCGCAAGAGCTAACAGTAAGGCAAGCAGTTTACCAGTTCTGTATCGACTTTTCATATCCGAATTCCTTTCTGAACCTTTCTGAAGTGCAGCAGGTGACGAGCCGCTGTCACATTTTGATGTGAAATATTATAGCTTATTATGATTATGATATGCAATTCAGGCCCTCAGAGTAAGACATCAACAATTTTTTACAATTGTGTTATACTACGTGTTGAATTGTAACAGATTTTCTTTTCGCAAAAGAAAGATGCGGAGGATACCACATAGTGTATATTATAATAAACGATCCCCCTCCCTTTTAAAATATCAAACGGGCGATCTTACAACCGCCCGCATTTCTCAGCATGTTTTACTTCTTCGCTCTTACCTTCTTAGCCTTCGACCACTTGCCGTATACTTTCTTCGCTTTCCCTGTTGACGGGTCATTGACCTTAGTGTACGAACGCACCTTGAAGCTGTAAACTTTACCGTCCTTAAGCTTCTTAACAGTCGTCTTGACGGTCTTAGAGCTCTTTATGTTTACATACTTAGCCTTAACGCCTTTAGCCTTGTAGTACAGTCTATAGCCGTCTGCAGCTTTATTCTTCTTCCACTTAACAACGGCCTTTCCGCCCTTCTTAGCCTTAGCGGAAGACATCTTCACTTTCTGTGCTTCTGCATACTTGACCTCATAGAAATATTTGTATGCAGCCACCTTCTGTTTTGCATCATCCGAAAGAAGAGCCTTCTGTGCATCCGTTAATGCCATGTATGCACCGTACGCAGCCTGAGCATCATCTTTGCCGGCTTTCTCCGGATCATCCGGAAGAGCATCTATCATACCGGACACCTTATCAGCAGCTTCCTGATCTTCTTTATCCTTCCTGGCTTTATCAAGAGCATTCACGCAGTCTTCCAGCTTACTCTTGAGCTCCGGAGTGAGCCTGCTATCACCCTTCTGAGCATCAGTCAGATCGTTGAATGCCTTGTTCGCCTCATTGACAGCCTTCTCGTCATTTAACGTAACTCTTTCCGGATCAGGCAGAGCCTTGATCTTATTTACGACCCGCTGAACAGAATCGACGTAAGGTACATTCCCGCCGCCGGAAGGATCAGGCGTTGTAATAATCACGTGAGACGAAGGTTTATTTTCACTGTTTAAAATCGTAACATATCCATTTTGTTTTTCGAGGTCACCGATTTTTCCGCCTTCAGGTTCAGTGATAGCGAGAGATCCTGTGATTGTAAGGTACGCATCAGAACGGATAGCAATGTCAGGGTTATCATTATCTCCGTCCTGTCCCGATTCTTTTTTTATAGTCGCCTCAACATATGTATCTCCGTTTTCGGTTTCTTCGATATTGATACCCTTAACTCCATACAAAGTATTGGCTACATAACTAGCTATTACTCTGGAGTCCCGAATTGTCAGCACCTCATCTGTGTAGATTTGACCTTCCGTACTATCCATTTTACTGTCTACTATATCAATTTTATCGTATGCTCTTATTGCACAGGTTTTTCCTTCTGCGGTCACTGTGGAATTATTCAATTCGACTTCATACCCACTTAATGCATCACTGCCCTTAGCCGTGACGGTACTATTGCTAATGCTAATATCACCACCAGCATCCTTCTTCACTGCACATATCGCTTCACCATTAGTATTTGCGTTGACAATGCTGTTGTTAATAGTTAAATTTCCACCATAAGCATTTATGCCTACATCATCTGAAATAACGGTGACATCTGTACCATTTGTTATAGATACGTTATTGCCACGTATCGCCTTTTCATTGCTAGTTGTTGCGGTAACCTTGGTCTTCGGTCCACTTATATTAACCTCACCCTCAGCATAGATGGCATCACAATTTTTCGAGCCACCATTAACTGTAGCAGTTACAGTTCCTCCGGTAATGTTAATTTTGCCATCGCTAACATACTTCTCGTTTTCCCACACGCCTTCAGCGTAGATGGCATCACAATCATTAATGACTGTGGCACCCTCTGCTGTTTTGACTGTGGCATTCACAGTTCCCCCACTGATTGTTACATTGCCTTTTGCTGTAATAGCATCGCATTTTTCAACACAATTCTCTACGGTGGCATTTACTGTTCCTCCGGTAACCGAGATTTCTTTTTCAGCGTAGATGGCATCACAGTTAGTATTGTCTGTGGCATAATTTGCTATTTTGACCGTGGCATTTACTGTTCCTCCGCTGATTGTTACATTTCCATTTGCTGATATAGCATCAACATTCTGGCTGCCTTCTGTTATTGCAGTAACATCGGAGTCTGTCATTACTATATTTCCGCTATTAGGGCTATTAGAACCTGAAGTGATAAGTCCTCCCGCGTCGCCGGTAGCTGTGACTTTGCTGCCGGAAATTGTTATATTACCGCCAACATTACTGCCACCAACATTACTGCCACCAACATTACCAGCCATTACATATATTGCTTGTTCGCTTCCAGCACTGTTTGCAGTTGCTTCAATCTCCGCACCGTCCGTTACGGATAAGTCTCCGCCTTGTATCATTATCGCTCTTCTATTACCATTAACAGTTAAGCTGTCTGAAGCTTGTGTTTCCTCTGAGCCTTTTATGGTCAGATTGCCGGCGCTCTTATCTCCCTCGATCCGAACAGCAAAGTCCACAGGATCATTCGGGTCACCGATGCTGTTTTCGCCTTTCAGTACAGTCGTTAGATCGATGTCTTTTGAATATATGTTGTAACTACTATTATTGCTATTATATTTTCCTGTTATTTGAGCATTATTCAGTGTCAGCGTGGCCGAGGTTGGAGGATTTGCGCTGCTATTCGCGGGAGCAAATTTCACCGTAGCTTTTTCGCTGTCTGTATCACCCAGCACGTTATCCATGTTCGCGCTGTTCACATGCACACCACCAACCCAGAGCGGATATCCAACCGCACTCTTAATATACTGCATTTGGGAATGCAGATTTTCTGATTCCTTTTTATCAACAGTGGTCCAACCAATACCGTTTTCGCTTTCTGCAAATATCAGAGGACTTTTACAGGAAAGATCTGCCCCAACCGCCTGACCGGGATTTCCGTTGCTGCCGCTTGTGCTGCCGCTGCCACCCTTGCCTCCATCGCCGCCGTTCACGTTGACCTTGCCGCCGTTCACAGTCAGGCTATTCATAATACCAGCACCGCCGTTTCCGCCGTTACCGCCGTTGCCACCGCTGCCACCGGTGATGGTGACCGTCCCTCCATTGACTGTTACATATCCATTTACGCCGGAATAGCCGTTGCCACCGACGGCACCTCCATTAGCGCTATCAGCGCCGATATTTCCACTTCCACCGGTTATTTCGACTACGCCGTCATTGACTACAATACTTCCGACGATTCCTGCATTTCCCAATGAACCGTTGACGACCAGCGTTCCCTGCCCTTCGACAGTCAGTGTAAAATTTTCTGAACTTTTTGTAAAAATTGACCCATTGACAGTCAGCTTCTTTCCTTCGGCAATCGTCAATGTAACACTCTGCTCAAGTGTAACACCGTTTTCAATCGATCTACTGTCGGTTATAGTCTGATTCCCACTCCAATGTTCGGTATGATCAGTATCACTGTCCGCATACACCGGCACGGTCATCCCCTGTGTTGGCATTATCGCCAACACAAGCGCAAGGCCGAACAGGATGCCTAATAGTCTTTTCTTCTTCATAAACTGTTTCTCCTCTATTATTTGCGGCTGTTATGGCCGCCGTAGGATAAACCTATTGAACTCATTTGTTTAGAGTCAACTACATTAGTTGTATTCTATCATAACCGGGCATATTTTACGCTCTTCCAATGCAAAATAGCAAAGGCAGAATTATGTTCGCACCGGTTCGGAGCTTAATGTCTGTTATATAAGCGCAATTCTCAGGCAGCTTCTGTCTCTGATTCTTTCTTTCTCCGCAGCACCGATGCAAGTAATGCACCGAGTATGGCGCCGATCGCCATGCCGCCGAATCCGAATAATGCTTCTCTGCCGCTGCTAAGGTCAGTCGCAGTCATGTTGCCTGAGGATTCGTCATATGTCTTAGGTGTATCAGAGACCCCGTAGAACATGTACAGCTTCCTTTCCGATATCAGATTGATCGTCTGTGTAAATGTGGAATAATTCCTGAAGGCGCCGCTTGCCACATTGACCGCTCCCATTTCACAGACAATATGCAGGTTGCCTGTAAGACCTGCCGGCGCTTCTGGTTTATTCTGAACTGCGAAATCTGCGAGTACAGGATTGCCCGCCAGTGAATTTCTCGATACATACAACGCAAGCCATTGCTTACCCTCGTCCGCCATTAGGTCTGCAGAAGTTCCGGTCTGCCGCTTATATCCGCTCCCGAAGAATTCCTCCCGGTTGCATTCGACCGCCTTGTAGTTGATGCTAAAGCTGTTCCCCTCTGAGTCTGTACGGTTGTCCACCAGATACTTAGGGATAGGGAGTTGTTCAACACTCTTGTCGCGAAGGATATCGATGATGGTCAGCGTGGCTGCTATTAGTCCTATCGCTATTGTCGCAAAAGTTGTATATTTAATGAGTTTTGATGCGCGAGTGGCAAAGTTTGCGCCATTTCTGCGTTCCATTCCGGCGACCCTGGCCTCGGCAAGACATACGTCGTATTCATCAGGATCGACATTCTTCAAGACATCTTTCAAATAATAATAATAATCTACTTCTGCCAGCCATTTCCACCTGACCGAGAGAGCCACAACAGTGCTGATCGAAAAAGCTGTCCAGCTTATGACTGTAGATATGGATAATGCATCCATGGCGTCTTTATATGTGCCTGAAGTGCCGTCAGCAATGTTCTTCTCACGTACCGCATTGTCGGTAAGGGCAACAGTACCGTCATCTTTATAAATGCCTCTGTCTATATTGGCGTAAACCGACAATTCTTCCAATCCGTCTATAGCTGTTCCGGCTGAGTCTGCCTGGTTCTTCCAGGTTTTTTCATCCGCGAAAGCATTTCTGAGATGCATATCAAACGACACGAACGGAAGACCGTACCACTGTCCTTCTGAAAGAGATGCGACTATAGGATAGAGTCGTTCTGCATCATCAGGATCAGTCTCCTCCATGAAGAAATCGAGGAGTTCGCCCTTGCCGAATCTGCCGCCTTCATATGCTTTGAGGTTTTCGTATATGCTGCCTGCAGACAACCAGTTATTTATTGCAGCTGCAGCCTCAATTGCCTCTTCGTCTTCAAGAGCTTCAGGATCGCCGAAGGCTTTCTTTATATCCTCTTCTGTTGCAGTATCGAGCTGCAGGCCTGACTCCTCATATGCTGCAAGCTGATCTCTGATCGATACCATATCTGCTGCTATGATCTCTGCGATCCCGCCGTAGATATTGTCGAGATACTGCAGTTGTTTTGCCTCTGTGTTGAGCTTAGGCTGAGTCTCTGCCACGTTGTCGAGCAGGTCATCAAATGTCAGATTCGAGAACCTGTCCAGCCATGTATCATCCGATGGATCAGTTGCCATCGAAAGAAGCAGCTCGACCGACTTGACCACCTCAGAATTACCCTGCAGCAGTATCGTGATGAGGTCAGGAAGATTATCTTTGTTCTCAGCCGTGATGCTCTTCTGTATGCCGACCTTGTCCTGCAGAGTATCTGCAAGGAAGAGATCTCCGAGCTTCATACCGGTATCATCGTCTGTGTATTTGTTAAGAAGGTCGTGGACATAGATTGCTTTCGTCTTGCCGGCTTCATAATTAGCACGGTATTCCTTGATGACTACCATGAACTCCTCGAGGAATCCAGCGATCTCGGACTTTTTCTCCTTGAGCATATTCTGATAATCCTCTACGCTGTAGTTGCCGCGCATGTTCATGACGGCAATATCGGTGATCGCATAACGTATATCGTTTGTCGTCTTATATCCGAGCATGGCGTACGTGTCTCCGCCGTCATTGAAGTTACCCTCTATAGGAGTGAAGCCCTTATCTTTAAGAGCCTGCTTTGCCGAGTCAGCATCCTTGCCGTATGCGAGATAAAGATCTCCGACATACTCTTTCTTAGGTGCCGCAGCAGCCTGCAATGGAGCGAGTGCAGTGATGACGAATGCGAGCACGAGGATGATCATCCTCCTGTATCCGGTCAGTTTCATTTTGTCCTTCTTCCCCGGGAAAAATCCCGCGTTGTCAGCAATAAGCTTATATCAGGGCTGATCTGTTCTTCGCCCTCTTTAGCTGATTGTACTATATTTTACAGTGTTTTGTGACATCAACTTGGTACTGCCAAACTGTGATGCAACATGCTCTGAAAGCATTTCTTTTTTTATAAACAAAAAGACCGAAGCCTTTATTGGTAACGATCTTCTCTGTTCTGAACCTTCCTGACCTGCAGGGTGCGAAAATCAACGATTATGCTCCCGTTGTCATTCTTGTCCATGACGGTCCTGAATTCAGTATCTGATAAGCACATTTAGTGCCTCATCTGTTCTGCCTGCCATCTGTATGGCCTCTTCCAACTGCTCCCATGGATATTCGTGGGTTATAAGGCTCTCTATATCCCATTCCCCGCTTTCCATGATGGACATCACATCTCTTACATCGTCAGGTGTATACCCGCCGCTCCCGATCAGTGCCAACTGGCCGAATGTCATTCCGAGCACATCTACAGGTCTGACATTGGTTCCGACGGCTACCATGACCATGCATGAATCAACCTTACCATGCTCCAGGTAGTAATCTATTATAGGGTCTGCGCCTGCGGCATCTATCATTATATCCACATCAGCAGTTGGCCCCTTGTAACCAAATGCAGTACCGAAATATGACTCTGCAGATGAAGCAAGGTCTTCTGTACCGTTATTACATACTGCGAATCCCAGCTTCTCTGCAATGGACAACCTCAAATCAGCGAGGTCACATATCATCACCTTCTCGCAGCCGAAATGCTTCAGTGCGATTGCGGCACCGATTCCAATTGTTCCTGCGCCGAAAACTATCGCATTTTCTCCCTGCTCAGGTGCGGATCTTCTTGCCGCCCTGCACCCTACTGTAAAAGGTTCTATCAGCGCAGCCTCACGGTCGGTGATTTTGTTGCTCACCTTATAAACTTCTACGCCTTCTCTCGCAACAGGAGCATTGATATATTCAGAAAAGCCTCCAATGGTACCGGCTCTGCGCGGATCGCCTGTAACCGCTCTCGGGTAAGGATAGACTCTGTCCCCCGGTTTTAAGTCTGTTACTTTGCTGCCCGTTTCCTTGATGCGGCAGAATGCTTCGTGTCCGAATTCGCCGCCTATTGTTATCTTATGTCCGAGACCGGTCCCGTGCTTATAAACTGCAACGTCAGTACCACAGATGCTGGCGTATACATTCTGAAGCACTGCGCCTTCCGGTGTGCATTCCGGATCCGGCAGTGTCGTAAGTTCTATCTGTCCCTGTCCCTGATATAAAGCTGCTTTCATTCTGTTTCCTTCCTACCAAAATATACTCTATCCACAGAGCCCGGTTGTATATTGATCTCTGACAATCCATCGCGCATATCTACATAAAACACATGCTGCTGAAATAGTCCCAATTGCTGTTATTGCATCCCAATTCATAACACAGGCCTCTCTTTTTCATTGTGTTCTCGCGTGAGTACTTTTATTTGCTTCTATAAAAACGAACTTTTTTACGTAAATGATACGATTTTACTCACTAAAATATAGCTGCTTTGGGCTCCTTGGTCTATCAGGTATACTGAGTTTTATCAATCCATTATCTACCAAAGGCATCACATAGTCCTTGATAGCATATGATATTGAGCTCAAGCCAAGATAATCCGCTATTTCCTGTCTAGTTCGTGGAGTTCTGCAGAATTCGATCAAGCCGCTGGCTTTATCATCAAGCTCAGCCTTAGCAGGATGGTTATCACTGGTATTGAAGAAGGTTACAGAAAACTGCCCCCTCTGGTCCTCGAACAAAGGCTCAGGTAATCCATTTTTCTTGAGTTCCTTCCTAATCGTAGGAATTCCGGAGTAACGATTTTCGGTTGCCCCTAAAACCTCTAACGCTGTTGCAAGTACGGGATTCCTTGTATCCGGCTGGACTTTGCCCAGTTGATCAACCTTTATTCTTCCATAAATTCCACCTGGATTGCGTATTTCTATCCTGTCATCAAACATAATGATCTGGATCGGCATCCCCTCGGTATGAATGCTATAATCGCGATGTACCAAAGAATTCAGTACAGCTTCCCTTACAGCAGTAATTGGATAATCTGTTCTGTCCTCTCTCTTTCCAGTTTCCGGATTCACAATGGTTTTCGTTCTCATATTTCTCCGTACAAAAGCGATTGCAGCATCCAGCATTTCAGGGATAGACCCCTCTATTCTTTGATTATCTAAGAATCGCTCTCCGGCAGTGCCTTCAACGCCTAGCTCTGTTCCCGGAACAACAACTGCAGTTATGCATAATTGCGGAAAATATGCCTGAGGGTATGGACTGAAGAGCAGTACCGCCATGAGCGTTATCTCATCATTACGTTTGATGCTCATCAGCTCATATATAGTTTCTTCATCTATCACTGATAAATGAGGTTTACCGGCTTTAAGCTTGTCTATATACTCACCCAGCTTTTGCTGATCCAATAAACGCAGGGGTGCTCTATGTACCGGTCTGATATCATCTTGATACTTTCTTCTAAAAGCCTCACAGCTATATACTTCGTACTCTGTCATTGGCTCATCACTATCGCCAATACGTGTATAGGATCCCTTTAAGCGCCCTTTACCGCGATAAAAGCAAGGCCTTTCTACTATATCGATTCCTGGTATCTCTGCTGAAACAAAGAATTTTTCATCTTTTTCAACAACTGTCAGCAATGGCCGTACTACTGGTTCCATTTGGAGGCACTGTTCATTCACTTTTTTCTGAAGATCGTGCGGATCGTATACTCCGCACTCTTTATAACCAAATTCTTCATTGATACCAAAAACAATAACACCGCCATCATCCTGGTTGGAAAAACTGGATAATGTATCAAATAGTTTTTTGGGGCAATCTACATTTGCACTTTTTAGCTCCAAAGTCTGAGTTTCGCATTTTGTTCTTTGTATAGTTTTAAGAAGATCTTTGAGTTCCTCGCCTGTCATTTGAGTTTCCCTCCTTTAATATTTTAGATATTACCACAAAATTTTAGTTTTTACAATAAAACTAAAATTACCATGCAACAAATAAAATTTTAAATAAAAACTCAAATTTAATTGTTTTCTTTTCTAGATTTAATATTGTATGATCCTAAAAAATCCAGACCTGTTTAGTACCGCCCGATCCGGAATGAACGCACTGATCAACGGAAGCGGCTATTACAAAGTCAATTTTGCGACTGCCATACTGGACGGCATAGTCATGAGGATAGGACTTTCCCTGCTCTTCGGCCTTGAACTCGGCATGAAGCATTACGGCTTCTGGCTGGGAGACGCCCTTGCCGGATTCACGCCTTTTTTCATAGGAATAGTCTTCTACTATTCCGGCAAGTGGAAGAAGAGCAGCGTTTAGTCTGCCAAAAAACGGTTCCACGTTTCACTGTGTTTTGTAAAAGTGAAACCTGAAACCGCCCCCGGCTCGTTTTTACTTGTCCGGAATTGGCCGGAGAACCGTCCCCCGGTCCACCCCCGGATCATTTACTCTATGCTTGTTGTGTCGCCCATGCCGCTGAATTCTGCGGATATGGCTTTCAAATCTTTTGTGGCTGCTTCGATATCAAAGCTGTCATCATTCGGCTCGTCAATATGGCCTTCAAATTTCACGCTGTATTCGAATGAATCGTAACCCATCCAGACTACCATTTCGTCCAGAGAATAGCTGCCCTGGTATGTCCAGCCTTCATCGACAAGTTCCTTGCCGGTCTTGCCTGCAACAGCGTCAAGTTCTTCCTGGCTCAATATCTTTTCGCTCAGGTCATCGACAGCTTCGATCTCAAGCGGGTCGATTATTTTATGCTGCTGCTCTTCATAATCCTCATCATTGAAATCTATATCAATGTAAGACTGCTGGTCTTCTTCGGATATGCTCGCCTGAACTCTGTAATATGTACCGTCGTATTTGAACGCATATATGACTTTGCCCTCACCGACAGACCACTGATCCTCCTCAGTTTCCAGTTCAAAAGCTTCTCCAAGGGTCTTGAGCGAATCCACCGAAACCGTCGCATTATCCTGCGCCGCATCCGATGTGTCGCTCCCTGAATCACTGCCGCCTCCGATTGAGCAGGCCGCAAACACAAACAACACCATCATCAGCATAATAGCTATTGCTAATACTCTGTTTCCTTTTGGCACTTTCATTTCAATCCTTTCTCTTCTTATACTGAAGTAACTGTAACCAACTGACGGCCTTCGTGTATTGATAGCTTTCCAATAATTACACGTAAAGTTATACTATCTCAGTTTTGTTCTGCCTGAAGTAAAGAAATCAAACCTGGACTTATATGGTTCAAACGATTCGGCGAACGGAAGCCTGTCCAATATGGCTTTCTCAACTTTATCAACAAGATCAGCTGCCGCTTTTGGATTCTGCTTTTCAACGGCTATGTACAGCACCTTATCATTCAGATCCTCGTAAAACAGCGGGAGATATCGTAATTCATAAGTGCTTTTTTGCATTGAGGTTCTCCCTTATTCCTCCAAATACTTCTTCATGAGTCATACGCTTTGGATCCGATCTTGCAACATAGTCTGCATAATCAAGCGCTGCTTCTACCGGATCGGTAAGTCTGGAATAAGCCTCGATACTAAGAACTACCATTGATCCGTATCCATTTTTTGTCAGGTACACCGGAGATCCTTCTTTTACCGTTTTTTCAATCTCTTTAAAATTGTTTCTGAGATCTGAAACAGGTCTTATCTGCATCATGTCACCCTCCTTTGGAATATTATCATAATTATGATAATATTCTGCCACATACATATTCTCCCGTCAATAATAAGACCATGTCAAAATTCCAGTCATTTCTGATATGATAAACTCACCTTTTTTAGATCGGGGGACACAACTATGGAAATCAATTCATCCAACAGCAAGCTGATACCGGGAATCGGCAGAATTCCCTTTCCGGCATATCGCGGAGATGAACCATACATTTTTGTCAGCTATGCCCATAATGATGCTGACATCGTTTTCGCTGAGATCAACAGGTGGAACAAACAGGGCTATAACATCTGGTACGACGAGGGAATCTCTCCCGGCAACGAATGGGAGGACGAGATCGCAAATGCTCTTGAGAACTGCTCTCTTTTTGTGGTTTTTATCACCCCTGATTCTGTAGGATCTCAAAACTGCAGAGACGAAATCTATTATGCTCTTGTTGCTAAGCTGCCTATCATCGCCATACATCTGAAGGAGACAGTGCTTAAGGGCGGATTAAAACTCAGAATGAGTTCCATCCAGGCTATCCTAAAGCACAGCATGAACGAGGAAGAGTATATCTACAAATATACAACTGCGTTCAATAAGTATGGCTTTAAGATACCGACGATCTTAAGGAATAATGAAAAGACCGATAATTATGAACCGCTGGATCTGAAAGATGATAACCTAAGAATGATTGCAGAAGCGCTGTTAAAGAACGCGTATAACGACCCCGGCCCTGAAGGCTCGAGGCTGGTCACATGGCAGATTTGACTGCGAAAAAAAACCACAAATCTCGAGCCGTTAGGATACAGAACTGAATATCTTGAAGACGCAATGGAAAGAGAAATACAGTCTTTACAAGCTTCCGGATATGATTATTTCAAACCAATAACCAATGAAGAAAAAGAAGCGCTTTTCAAGCAGGTAAAAACGGAATATGAATACGTATCCGCCAGTATCTGATCCTAATATGCTCATATTAAAACAACCTCCGGCAACAGTCTTTTAAAGTTATCTTATCATAATTATGCTTAATCAAAAAAGGCGGACCCTAAGCCCACCCTGGATGTATAATACAGGCACGAAGCACGTCACTGTCAGCGCTTGTTCTGCTCATATGTCCCCCAAGCCAGCTGTCCGATTTTTTCATATGTATTGAGATCTGGATCATCGATTCTGTATGTCTGTGATTTCAGATACTGATCAAATTTTACTTTAGCCTGGAAATACGCAACATCGCCCTTTAATATCGAAGATCTGACTGAAGATCTCATCTTAGCCATCTCGTATGGTCTGTCAACGAAAGGATTGTTAAGTTCTATCATATTCTGTTCCCTGCCATCACTGACAAGTATTATCTGGACCGTTTTCTGCTCCATAAGAAGCTTAAAAAAGTCGATGCTTTCAAAGACTGATCCTTTGGAGCCATATCTATCAGCAGATACGATACAGGAATATGAAAGACTTTTATCACCATTGAATCTGAACAAGGCCAGTGGTATGGTTCCATAATCCATATCAGCAGTCATCATAACAAACTCAATTGGTTTCTTCTGCATCGCAGACAGTGCTCTTTTCAGCCTGTCCGTAGCCCCGAGCAGGAACTGCACTTCCCAGCGACCGTCTTTGTAAACGATACAGTGCTTCATCTCTCCTTCTTCCAGTCCTTCCAGCATACTTTTCCTTCTTGATTCAGCTTCGGATATCATATCATCCAACGGAACCTTTTTACCAAATCCAAACATATATATGCCGCCTTTTCTTCCTGTATCTATAAACTGATATGGTCTGTTCCATAGTCTACATGTCCAGCGCCTTGCGGGCCTGCCCGTATTCAGAGACGAACATGCTGAACTGCTGATCGTATGTCTCATACTCTTCTAGAACGCTCTTGAACACTTCTTTGAAGCGTTTTTCCTCACAATCCGGAAGGAAATCTATAAGCATTCTAAGCGGATTTTTAACTATGAATAGCAGCTCTCCCTCAGGAGCACCGCCATTCTGTATTAGCACGTTTGTGCGGAGCGTGAAATACTTCAGCGCCACCACCAGGTAATCGTCGAGCATATCAACGTATTCCTCCTCTGTCAGATTGTATCCTCTATCATCAGCCCGTGACAGCATCAACTGTAACATAGCGCATGCAGGGGAATAATCGCCCTTATCTTCCGCAGCTGAATGTCGTGAGTAAAACACCGATGTGCATCCTCTCTGGAAATCAAACCACCTTGGAGTTTTCTCCATAGATTCCAGCATTTCCTTAGCCTGTTTTACCGCTGTCCTGACTTTATTACGCTCCACCACTTCTTTCAGTAGCTCTCTCGCTTCATCGTGGCTCTTTGCCAGCATTGCCGTATATATAAGTGACTCTTCATAGCTGCTGTAGCGAAGCACCGGCTCCTTTCTGTCTGAGAGCTCTCTGTACTCAGTCTTATACTCCAGACTTTTTTTGCCGTCTGCATATGCTCCGATACCATCGCAGCAATGCATGAACTTCAGCACCTGAAGGTTGTGATAAGCCAGACTTTCATAGTCGCGGTGTCCTCTGACCATATCAAGCGCCCTTTCGCGTTCTCTGAGCGCCGAGCTAAGCATCGCAACGTTCTTAAACTGCAAAGACTGCAGAAACGACTGGAAGAAGTCGTTCCAGACAGGATCCGCGCTGTCATTGAAGCTTTCCATCATTTTTTCAGATCTGTGTGAACGGGCTCTGGACGTGATCCCAACTATTATCCGCAGCACCAGCAATATGCCGAAGATCATATAGTATATCCTGACCGTGCGGGATTCGATCGCGATCATATCATCCGTGCAGCATGCGCGCGGCGTCTTCTTGCTGCAATACACTGTCAGTTTGTCACCCTATTTAACGCTTCCTTTTTCTGCAAGTATCTTTCCTTTATATGTCTTGCCATTGAAATCATATGTGACTTTGACAGCATCGGCATTGTTGTACAATATGGTTCCGGATACTTTTACTGCTTCCGCAGTTGTCGTTGTTCCCGCAGACCTGATGGTATCAAACATTCCTATCGTTACTGTTGTATAAAACGCAGTGAGCGCCATCACCATCAGTAATAAAGTCAGCGGCGCGCAGCCTGATCTTCTCTCTTGCATCATTCATCCTCCTTACGAACTTCCCGGGTCTTATCATTCAAAGCTTTTTTGCTTCCAGTTTCTGTACAGCACCGGATAATACTTTATCAACATAAACTACTTTCGTTTCTTTAATTGCATCAACAATATAAGATACATCCTCAGCTGACAGTTTATCATTATTCTGGATGATATTGCGTATCCTTGAATATTCTTCCCGTTCTCTGCCTACTACTGATCGCTGCGCGATAAAAGTTGTAACTTTTTTAAGTTCTTCCCTGTTCAGGACCCTGCTCAGTACTACGTCGTCTCCTTTATCCCTTTTTTCTTTTACGAGTATGAACATAGTTTGCCTCCCTTCATACATCTTCAATATTAATTAATTGCGAAACGCAGAACACCTTGAAAATACTGCGTTTCGTTTACTTGCAAATAAAACAACTCCTCACCGATTTATGGTAAAATATAGGTGT